>JBBIOU010000025.1:0-51324 GCA_037443205.1 Flavobacteriales bacterium
AACCGTAAACGTTACCATTACTGAACCTACGCAATTAAACGCTAATATCACACCTACACATATTAATTGTTTTGGTGCCAGCACCGGTTCGGCTACTGCCAATCCTAACGGTGGCACTCCTCCTTTCCTCCTTATAGCTATTCATGGAATACTACTCCTGTGCAAAACACCCAAACTGCAACCAATCTTTCTGCAGGAAATTATACCGTAACCATTACCGATGCCAATAATTGTGTAATAAACCAAAACATAACTATCAACGAACCGGCTCAATTAACCGTAAATACTGCCTTCCAGGATGTAACCTGCTTTGGTCAATGCAATGGACAAGCCATCTCTGCACCACAAGGCGGTACTCAACCATACAATTATAGCTGGACACTTAACGGTAACCCTGTAGGCAGCAACAACCCGGTTGTAAATAATGCCTGTGCAGGTAATTATACCGTTACGGTTACTGATGCTAACGGATGCCTGATTACAGGTAATACTACTGTTTCTGAACCTGCACAAATAATCATAAATAATGTTGCCTCAACTCCTGAATTATGCCCCGGTGATTGTCTGGGAACCATTACCATTAATGCAACTAATGCATTAAATTTCAGCATTAATGGCGGGCAAAGTTATCAGCCCTCCAACCAGTTTAATAATCTTTGTGCAGGCAACTACAACATTGTTGTGCAAGGCATAAATAACTGCCAAACTACTTCAACAGCAACTGTATCGCAACCCATAGCAGTCATAGCTGATTTTGATTTTACCCCCGCTTCTACCAATATCTTTAATCCAAACATTAATTTTATTAATACTTCACAAAACGCTGTTTCCTATTTATGGGACATTGCCGGATTAAGTACCTCTAATCAAACCAACACCAGTTATACTTTTCCTGATATACCCGGTGCTTATCAGGTATGCTTAACCGCCTACGATTCTAATGGCTGTAGTAATATCCACTGCGAAACGGTTATTATAGATGATGTGTTTTTAATATACGTACCTAATGCATTTACGCCAACCGGTGACGGTATTAACGATGTATTTATCCCGATAATTAATGGTATAATACCGGAATCTTATCAATTTATGATTTTTAATCGCTGGGGAGAACTTATTTTTGAAACCAATAATCCGCAAAAAGGATGGGATGGAACACATAAAGGCTTAAATTCTCAACAAGACGTATATGTTTGGAAGATTATTGTAAAAGATGCTGTTAGCGGCAAAAAGCGCGACTTTAAAGGACACGTAACTTTACTGAGGTAATACACCATTTTTATAAATAAAAAACCTCCTGGCATTGCCGGAGGTTAGTATTTGTTGCCCGAGCTGGATTCGAACCAACACACTCAGAACCAAAATCTGATGTCCTGCCGTTAGACGATCGGGCAATTGGGAGCGCGAAATTAATAAATTCTCTTTTATCTTAAAAAATTTTTTTTAAGTCCCTAAAGACACCCATATATATCTGAATTTCTGAAATTGAATTAATAGTAATTGTATTTGAGAAATTAATAAAATAGCTTATAATCGTTTTTAATTCCTATTTTCGCAACTCTAAATTAAAATGCAAAATGAACTATAACAAATGGAATAACTACACCGGTTGGTTAATTTGGTTAATTGCAACCATTGTTTATTACAAAACCATTGAACCAACCGTAAGTTTATGGGATTGCGGTGAATATATTGCTACCTCCAGCACTTTGCAAGTTGGCCACCCACCGGGAGCACCTACATTTAATTTAATCGGTCGTGTATTTTCTGCCTGGTCAGCACCCGAAAGCAGAGCTTTTATGGTTAATTTTACCTCTGCTCTCAGCAGTTCATTTACCATATTATTTCTGTTTTGGGTTATAACACACTTAGCCAAAAAGTTAGCAACTGCGAATACCGAAGAATTTACTAATGCAAAAAAATTAGCCGTATTATTTAGTGGTGTTATTGGTTCTTTGGCTTATACCTTTTCGGATTCATTTTGGTTTTCGGCTGTAGAAGCTGAGGTTTATGCCATGTCATCCTTGTGTACAGCTATCGTTGTTTGGGCAATTTTCAGATGGGAAGAGGTAGCTGATCAGCCGGGTGCTGACAGATGGATAATATTTATCATGTTTATTATCGGTTTATCTATTGGTGTGCATTTATTAAACTTACTTACCATACCCGCCATGGCATTGATATACTATTTCAGAAAATATAAACACACAAACACCAAAAGTTTTATCATTGCCAATATAGCCGGAGTATTTCTGCTTGTATTAATTCAAAATATTTTAATTCCCGGGCTGGTAAGTACACCTGCTTCTTTCGAAAAAACATTTACCAACAGTTTTGGCATGCCTTTAAATACGGGTACTTATGTGTTTTTTATTTTGTTTTTAGGATTAATTATTTTGGGCCTGTATTACAGCCATAAAAAAACCAAAAAATTACTACACATAATTTCAATGTCATTGCTGGTAGTATTTATTGGTTATTCAAGTTTTTCAATGATTTTGATTCGCTCGCAGGCAAACACACCTATTGATGAAAACGACCCCGAAAATTTAGTAAATTTATTATCCTACCTAAACCGCGAACAATATGGTTCGTGGCCACTGTTATATGGTCCGTATTTTAATTCTGAAATAACAGGCTACGAAGATGCCAATCCGGTATACCAGGGCGGCTATGTGGTACACCGCGGAGACAATGAAATAAAAGGTTTTAAATACGAAAACGAAGCCCTGGAATACATTGCTAAAAATAATATTACCGGTGCGGCAATCAAGAAAAAATATTTTATTGCCAACGACAAAAAAAACAGTGAATATAAATTTAAAGATGAACACTGCACAGTTTTTCCCAGAATGTATTCGCAAGAAGGCAGGCACATTATTGGATATAAAAGCTGGAGCGGTTATGATGGTACCGGAGATATCAGCGTTATAAATCCCCGCACAGGCAAAGCAGAAGCGCTACCCACTTTTAGTGATAATCTGAGCTACTTTTTTAATTATCAACTGGGCTGGATGTATTTCAGATATTTTATGTGGAATTTTTCAGGCAGGCAAAATGACGAACAAGGAGTTAGCGGAAGCCCCGACAATGGTAATTTTATCACAGGTATAAATCTTATAGACAGTCAATTGATTGGTGATCAAAAAAAATTACCGGAACACATGAATACCTATTCGCGCAACAAATTTTTTATGCTGCCGCTCATATTGGGGTTAATTGGTTTATTCTGGCACTTTTGGAAAAACCCAAAAGACGCATACGTGGTATTTTTATTATTCTTTTTTACCGGCATAGCAATAGTAATCTACTTAAATCAAAAACCCTACGAACCCCGCGAACGCGATTATGCTTATGCAGCCTCTTTTTATGCATTTGCCATGTGGATTGGCTTGGGTGTATATGCATTATTTGACATGGCTATAAATTTAAAAGCCAAGCATATTTCAAAAATAGCAATGCCTTTGGGAGTATTAATTTTTGTAGCTCTGATTGCTGAATTTATCAAAGGCAGCGAAACCCATCCGTTATCTTTATCACTAGGGTATATCGCTATGGTAACTTTAATTTTGTTGTCAGCATTGCACTATCTGGCCAAATATATATCACAAAAAAATCTTGCCATAGCCATATTTGTTATTTGCATACCTGTTCCATATTTAATGGCCGTTGAAGGCTGGGACGATCACGACCGCTCTAATCGCTATTTTGCTTTAGCATTAGCCAAAAACTATTTGGAACCTTGTCAAAAAAATGCCATCCTGTTTACCCATGGCGATAACGACACTTTTCCGCTTTGGTATGCACAAGAAGTAGAAAATATCAGAACAGATGTACGTGTTTGTAACTTAAGCTTATTAACTGCCGACTGGTACGTTGACCAAATGAAACGCAGAGCTTATGAAAGCGACCCCTGCCCTATCTCATTCCCCGAATATTTATACAGGCAAGGAGGTGTTTGCGACCAGGTGTTTATACAGCAAGATCCTAAGGTTGGCTATGTTGATTTAAAATTTGCTCTTGATTCTATTAAAAACGAAAAAAATCATATAGTATACAGCGGCAGAAAATTAGCTCTATTAAATACCAATAAATTTTTTATCAAAGTTGATAAAGAAGCTGTCATTGCCAATGGTATTGTTCCGAAAGAATTGCAAAACGAAATTGTTGATACAATTAAATTTACCTTTCCCGGGGGTTACATCATTCGCAACAGTTTAATGATACTGGATATGATTGCTCATAACGACTGGAAAAGACCCATTTATTTTGGTAATACCCCTGATGCAGAAACATACTGCGGACTGAAAGATTATTTATGGCTGGAAGGTTTAAACTACAAATTTGTACCGATCAAATACGACAGCAAATCTCCTAATTATTTTGGAAAGGTTAATACAGATGTGATGTACGAAAACCTGGTTGAAAAATTTCATTGGGGGAACATGGATATACCCGGAATACATGTAGATTATTACTCCAGAAGATTAACCAACAACTATAGATTACAATTTTTAAATCTTGCCGAAGCACTGGTAAACGAAGCAAATACTGCCGAAAACAAAATGAAGTATTTTGAATATCAGAAAAAAATACTGGTAGATTCTATTGCCGCCAGAGGTAATAACTCAGCAACAAACGATAGAATAAATTTTTATACGAGCGAAATTAACAAACAAAAACAACTGATTGAAGAAAAACGTACCAAAGCAAAAAACGCTATAGATAAATGCTTTGAGGTTATGCCCGAACAAAATGTGCCATTCGACAGAATTGTACCATCTATTGCTGCAACAGCATTTATGGCTAAATATGATACAATGGGTGTTGCGCTTTGCAACAGGTTGATAGATATACACGACAAGAATATTGATTACTATTTATCCTTAGGACATCCCTTTACCTTAAAAATTTCTGATGAAATGGGGGTATCGCTCAGGATTCTTATGATGATTAATCAGGTAGCCGAAGAAAACAAAAAAGAAGATGTAGCTAAGAAAGCACAAGATGTATTTAATAAACAAATCGCTGCTATCAGCACCTGGGCACAATCGGTTATCAATAAAGACAGATCTAATGCCATACAAATAATGAAAAACCTGCCTTTCTTATTTAACCAACCCGAGTCTGATGTAAGCGAGATGGATGTTGATTAGTTATAAGAACAGGAATTATACCGATGTACTTTACACGCACTCCGGCAATAGTTAAAGCATTATACAGCGATTTGGTTTGGAGTGTAGATACCGATAAAAAAGAAATTTACTTAACATTTGATGACGGCCCTGTGCCTGAAGTAACCATTCCGGTATTAGAAATTTTAGATAAATACAATGCACAGGCTACATTTTTTTGCATCGGTAATAACATACAAAAACATCCTGATATATTTCGTTTGTTGTTAACTAAAAAGCATGCTATCGGCAATCATACCCACAACCATTTAAATGGTTGGGCAGTTCCTAATTTTACATATTATAAAAATATACTTCAATGCCATTCGCTTTTTAATACAAAATTATTCAGGCCTCCCTATGGCAAAATAACCCGGCAACAAAGTAAAGTTTTAAAAAAACGCTTTGCGATTGTTATGTGGGATGTATTAAGTGCAGATTTTGATTCCAATGTATCGGCAGAACAATGCTATCAAAACGTAATACAAAAAGCAACCCAAGGCTCAATAATTGTATTTCATGACAGCGTAAAAGCAAAAGAGAAAGTATTATTTGCCTTGCCTCGTGTGCTCGATTACTTTAGTAAAAAAGGCTTTGTATTTAAAAAAATAGAACTATAAATCTACTCCTGTTCTTTTTGTTTAAACCAGCCGGCATACATAATGTAATTATTGGCTATGCGTTGTATTTCGCCTTCAAATAATTCTTTACTGACATCTTTTACTTTTTTGGCAGGTACACCTGCATATATGCTTCCTGATTTTACCAGCGTACCCTCTAACAATACGGCCCCTGCAGCAATAATAGAATTAGATTCAATCACACAATTGTCCATAACTATAGCTCCCATACCAATTAATACATTATCGTGTATGGTACATCCGTGCACAATGGCATTATGGCCGATAGATACATTGTTGCCAATATGGGTAGGCGACTTTTGATAAGTACAATGAATAATTGCACCATCCTGTATATTTACTTTGTTACCTATTTTAATATAATGCACATCTGCTCGTACAACGGCATTAAACCAAAAACTGCATTGATCTCCGCTGGTTACTTCACCAACAATCGTAGCATTTTCGGCCAGATAACAATCTTTGCCAAATATTGGATAAATTCCTCTAACCGGTTTAATCAGTGCCACATCCTTCTTTTTTACAACATTCGGGTAATTTTTTAAATGCTTTTTTATCAGCAGGGATATCATCTGCTCTATAACCCAGCTTAGATACCGCCAATTTTATTTTATCGGGGTTCGTTTTATCATCCCTGTATTTTACAAAGATAAGTTTTTGCTGGTAATCTACATTTACTTGTTTTACTCCTTTTTCAAAAATAAGTTTTTTTTCTATTGTTTCTTTACACATTTCGCAAATGGTAGATGTTTTTAGTGTAAGTTCCTTTATCTTGTCTTGTGCGGTAATTTTGCCGCAAAAAACAAATAAACTAATGAATAAGCATTGAATTGTTTTCATAATAATTAAATTTTAATTTTTAATGTAAATTATTTTAAACTCCATCTCAATCCTGCATAAAAATTTCTTCCGTTTAATGGACCCCAGATTAAGGATGCATCAAAATAACTGCCAAAGGGGTCGTTGTAGGCAAGTATTGCATCATGTTGTGTGAAATTTAATATATTTTCTACACCTGCATATAATTCAAACCACTTAAACAATTTTGTGATTTGTATATGTACAAGCGTATAAGTTTTTGAATAGGCAGCAAATCTAAAATCATCCGGATTAGAGCCGGTATGGGGTATTCTTGATTTTCCGAACCAATTACTTATAAAATCAAATTTCCAGATTTTATTAACTGTTTGCCAACTGAAGTTAAACATTATTCTGTCTTGAGGTATAAATGGTCTTTGCCATAAATTGCCATGATAATTGGTAAATACGCGATAATTTTTATAAGCTGTTTTAATAAGCAGATTTTTTACGGGTTCAAATTCAAAATCAATTTGAAAACTGTTAGAATATGATTTTCCGTTAAGGTTATAAAACCATATTTCCTGCGGGTTTTTATCTAAATCAACCACCATCTGATTCAAAAAATCGGTTTTATAAAAATCTATGTTTAAAGTAGCTTCTCTGGAAAATAATTTTAATTTTTGTAAGATGCTCATACCGGCATTGATGCTCTCTTCAGGTTTTAAACCGGGCTCTCTGTAAACATTTCTTGAAGATACAAAAACAGCACTGTTTTCGGCAAAAATATTGGCTGTTCTAAATCCGGTGCCTGCCGAAGCCCGCAGGGTTGTATTTTTAAACACCTGATATCTAAAGTGCAGGCGGGGAGTATATTTTAAACCATATAAATTATGATAATCTGCACGTATGCCGGCAAGCATGGTAAATTTATCTTTAGGGCTATAGTTATATTCAAAAAATACTCCCGGTACACTTTCTGTGCGAGTGTATAAACTTTGATTCGTAAAATTTACATTTTCCGTAACTTCATCAAACTGGTAACTAACACCGGTTTTATATTGATGAAAACTATTTCCTATTATATCTTGAAATATAGCATTAACATAAACGCTTTTTTGCAATGCATCGAAAGTACGCAATCCGAAAAAAGAATTTTGTTGATGGTATTTTGCTGCTGCTATAATTCCGGCCGATTTTGTAGCTGAAGAAGGAAATAAAAAACCATTTTTTACAATTGCTTCTGCTAATCGGGTTTTTACCAGCGTGCCGTAAGCATTTGTGGTAAATTTATCTGTTGTCGGGTTAAAATTCAATTCGCCTCCGTGTTTTTCGTCATGCAAGGCTCGTATAATAATTACTTGTTCGGTTTTTTTATTTTGAATTTTCCAACGGTTTGTTATATTTATTTGCTTACCTAAAGGATTGTCTAAAAAATTATCGTGGTTATGATCGTTTTTTTGATAAAAACCGCTGCCATGCATAAATAAATAACTACTCACTTTATCGTTTAATTTTTTTCCCAGGTGCAAATTAGCTTCGCTTCGCCCCATGGCATTTGTATAAAGATTTAAAAATATCTTATCAGCTTTGTAGTTTTCGGGTTTTAAAAATTCAATATTTATTTGACCTGCCATTGATTCATATCCGTTTACTACCGAGCCTACGCCTTTACTTATTTGTATAGATTCTATCCAGGTACCGGGTATAAAACTTAATCCGTAATTTGCTGATAATACCCGTGTAACCGGGGTATTTTCGGTAAGCATTTGTGTATATATACCACTTAACCCGAGCATTTGTATGGTTCTGGCACCTGTTACCGCGTCTGTGTATGAAACATCTACACTGGCATTCGACTCAAAACTTTCGGCCAGATTGCAGCAAGCAGCTTTTTTAAGTTCGCCTTGATTTAGTATTTCGGTATTAATGGGTTTTCTTATACTATGCAAGGCAGTTAATTCATCGGCTGTTATTTCTGCTTCTTTTAATTCACGATATTGTTCTAAGATCACTTCGAGTTCGGTAGTTGGCTTATTTAATGTGAATGTATCAGACAAAAAACCGGCAAAACTCACAATTAATACGACCGGAAAACTATCTACATTCAAAATAAATTTTCCTTGTTCATTAGTAAGGGTATAGGTTGTAGAGCTTTTAACCAATGCTGATGGAAGCGGCTGTTTTTTTTCGTTTTCAATACAATAAACCGTACCACCAATAACTGCTTGTTGTGCCCCAACAAACAACTTACAAAGCATAAACAATATAATGAATGTAAATTTCTGCATAATAAAATTTTTAAAAAAATAAATAATCTTATCCGAAAAGATATGCAGAAATCAAATGATGTAAATACAATACAAGGATTGCCTGTTTAGCTGATGATTTAAAGGCGTTAAATACGGGGATTGTATAATATATTTTATGTTATATATATCAAACTGGTATTTTACTGCGTATGGCGTGTGTAATGCTATAACATTAAAATATGATTTTAGTTGGCCGTTATTTATATTAAAGTCGTTTACTAATTGTTTAATAAACACTTCATTTGTACAACAATTCTTATTTTTTTTTGCAGATGTATTAATTTTTACTGAACAACAACGTTTATTTAATTGTGTGCCTGTTTTATGGCAACAATCTGATTTTTGCCATACTGAATAACTTGTTTTACCGCAACATGAATGTTTGTAAACAGTAAAACCCATATTGGCAAACACAAAAAGCCCTAAAAAGATATATGTAATAAATATATGTTTAAATGAAGATAACATTATGATACAAAAATATAAATAAAAAACTAAAATATAAAACATTTATTGTATTAATATTGTAATTCTAAAAAATATTATCCATGGAAAACATTAAAATAACCAATGTTTATGCAGAAATGACCCCTAATCCGGCTACTATGAAATTTGTGGCAGACAGGGTAATAATAAAAGAAGGAACTATCATTGAATACCATAGCGCAGACGATACCAAAAATTCCAGCCCTTTAGGAGAGCAACTTTATACCTTTCCGTTTGTAAAAGGCCTCATGTTTGGTGTAAATTATGTTACGGTAACCAAAAACGACAATATAAGTTGGGATTTTATTACTATGGAGTTAAGAGAATTTATACAAGATTTTTTACGCAAAAACGAATGGGCTGTAACAGCAATCCCTTCAAAAATCAATAAACTATCAAACCATGAAAATAATTCGGGTATTGGTGTTACACATGCCGAGCCTAAAAACGACTTAGAATTTAAAATTATACAAGCCTTAGACGAATATGTAAAACCGGCCGTAGAAAATGACGGTGGAGCTATTCACTTTAAATCATTTAAAGATGGCAAAGTAAATGTAGTTATGCGCGGTTCGTGCAGTGGTTGTCCGTCCTCTTCCATAACTTTAAAAAATGGTATAGAACAACTTTTAAAACAACTTATACCCGAAGTTACCGAGGTAGTAGCCGAAGAAGCCTGACTTATAATTTTTTTTATTGCTTAAATAAAAAGTGTTGACATTCAATACCACAACGAAGTTCAGCTTAACGGCAGATTAATACATTATCATTACCTTTGGCGTAATAATGACTAAAAAAATTGCCACACAAAACTTAAATACACTCCTGCCTTTGATGGAACATTTTTTTACTATACAAGGCGAAGGATACCATACCGGCAAAGCAGCATACTTTTTAAGACTGGCAGGTTGCGATGTAGGTTGTGTATGGTGTGATGTAAAAGAAAGCTGGGATGAAACATTGTATGAAAAAGTAAGCATTACCGAAATGGTTAATTATGTAAAAAAATCGGGAGCAAAGTTTTGCGTAATTACCGGTGGCGAACCTGCACAATACGATTTAAGCAATTTGACAGATAAACTCAAACAATCCGGTATATATACAGCTATAGAAACATCAGGTGTATATCCACTAAAAGGAAAATTTGACTGGGTGTGTTTATCTCCCAAAAAATTTAAACCGGCCAATGATAATGTTTTTAAACTTGCTAACGAATTAAAAGTAATTATCTATCATAAAAGCGATTTTGCCTGGGCCGAAAAACAAGCCCAAAAAACAGAATCTACGTGCAAACTATACCTGCAACCCGAGTGGGACAAAAAGGAACAAATTTTGCCCTTATTGGTTGAATATGTAAAGCAAAATCCTCGTTGGCGTATTTCTTTACAAACACACAAATACATAAATGTACCATAATTATACCGTATGATGAAAATAACGCACCTACTATTACTACTTTGGTTATTTATACCTTCCTGTACCCTTGCTCAGCAACAATATACCAGCAGTAAGAAAAAAGCCATAAAAGCTTATCAGGAAGGAGAAAAGTGCTACAACGACTTTAATCCGCGCACCGGAAAACCCGATTATGCCGGAGCAGAAAAAAACTTTAAACAAGCCATTAAAATTGATCCGCAATTTATTGAAGCATACATTTTTCTGGGACAGATATATGCTGAAATGGGACAAAAAGAAAATGCTATTAATCTCTACAAAAAATCAATAGAAATCAATCCGTCATACTATCCGGCCACCTTTTACAATTTAGCATTCATTGAACATAGTATGGGTAAATATCCGGATGCTTTAGAGCATATTAATATTTACTTATCCTCCAATCGTTTACCCGAAGAGGCCAAAAAAAATGCTCTACGTGTTAAAGAAAGCGCTGAGTTTGCCATCAAGGCTATGCAAAACCCTGTTCCGTTTAATCCTAAAAATTTAGGACCTGGTGTAAACACTTCAGAACCTGAATATTTTCCTACCACTACAGCCGATGATAATACCCTACTGTTTACAAGAATAGTAAAAGATGATAAAGCGCCCTTAGGAGGTATGCATGAAGATTTTTTTATCAGTCAAAAACAAGCTGACGGAACCTGGGGCAAAGCCAAAAGCATCAGCCCCCGCATCAATACTTTATATAACGAAGGAGCTCCGTCTTTATCAACTGACGGACAAATATTAATCTTTACTGCTTGCGAACTTGGACACTCGTATGGAGATTTCAGAGACGGTTACGGCAGTTGTGATTTGTTTTTCAGCAGAAAATACGGAGATGATTGGACAGCAGGGCAAAACCTTGGTAAACCAATTAATTCGGTACACTGGGAAACACAACCTTGTTTTTCGGCCGATGGAAAAACATTGTTTTTTATACGTGGAATTATTGGTAAAGGAGGAAACAGAACCGGTGATATATGGTTCAGTGTATTTGACGATAAAAACAATCGCTGGGGAACACCCGAAAAACTCCCGGACATAATCAACACTCCCAATAACGAAGCCTCTGTATATATACATCCTGACGGGCAAACATTGTATTTCTCTTCAGACGGGCATACAGGAATGGGCGGACTGGACATATTCATGTCGCGCAAAGGACCTGACGGAAAATGGGAAAAACCCGTTAACTTAGGTTATCCGATAAATACCTGGAATGACGAAAATTCGCTGCTGGTTTCTTCAAAAGGCGATATTGCCTATTTTGCCAGCGACAGAACCGGAGGATACGGAGACCTGGATTTATATTCGTTTGAATTACCCGAACATCTGCAACCGCAAAAAACCACCTACTTAAAAGGAATTGTGTATGATTCTAAAACCCAATATCCGCTCGAAGCAAAATTTGAATTAATAGACCTGGACAATGCCGTAACCATTTACGAAAGTTATTCCCATCCTGGTAATGGCGAATTTTTAATGAGCCTGGCAACTAACAGAAATTATTTGCTTAACGTATCAAAAGGCGGTTATCATTTTTATTCAAAAAATTTCTCATTACTTGAAAAACAGGAAAGCGACAAGCCCTATTTTATAGAAATACCGCTCATACCAATTGATGTAGCAGATACGGTATTACTTGATAATGTATTTTTTGATTTAAATAAATTTAGCCTAAGACCTGAATCAAAAATTGAATTAAATAAATTATATGATTTGTTGCAACGCAATGCAAATATTAAAATACAAATTATGGGACACACCGATAGCCGGGGCAATAAAAAAGATAATCAACTGCTATCGGAAAACAGGGCCAAAGCTGTTGCCGACTATCTGATTGAAAAAGGTATAGATGCTAAAAGACTTAGCTGGAAAGGCTTTGGCGATAGTCATCCCAAAATACCAAACGCACAAACCGAAGCAGAACATCAACGCAACAGAAGAACCGAATACATCATTGTTAAATAAATATGGCGCGATATTTTTTTGAAATATCATTTTTAGGAAGCGCCTATCACGGCTGGCAAATTCAAAAAAATGCCCAATCTGTTCAATCGCTTATAAACGATAAACTATCTGTTATCCTTCGCAAAAATATAGAAACTACCGGTTGCGGAAGAACCGATACCGGTGTGCATGCCACACAATTCTTTTTTCATGCAGATATTGACGAATTAAATTATCCACCTGAAGAATTATTATTTAAACTAAACGGCATACTGCCACCCGATATTTCGGTAAATAATTTATATCCGGTTGAAGCAAATAAACATGCCCGTTTTGATGCCCTGAAAAGAACTTACACCTATTTAATACACACAAGAAAAAATCCTTTTTTGCATAATCGTTCATGGTTGTTATACAAGTTGCCCGACATAACCATCATGAATAAAGCTTGCAATCTATTGTTAAATAATAAAGATTTTGCTGCATTTTGCAAAAGTAATTCCAATAACAAAACCACCCTGTGTATGGTGTATGAGGCCTTCTGGAAAAAAAACGAAACCGGACTTGAGTTTAAAATATCTGCCAATCGTTTTTTAAGAAACATGGTAAGAGCCATAGTAGGTACGATGGTAGCATTGGGAAAAAATGAAATAACAATAGCCGAATTTGAACAAATCATACAATCAAAAAACCGTAAGTTTGCCGGAGAATCAGCACCCGCTTGCGGACTGTACTTATCGAAGGTAGAATATGATTTTATAAAAAATACTTAAATATAAATGAGCGCTGCTGAAAATAAAAATAAAGCTTTCGATTTTAGTATTCTCAAAAGAGTAATTAAGTATGTGCGTCCATACAGCAAGTTATTTTATATGGCCGCGTTACTAACCTTGGTGTTAGGCGCCTTATCAATAGTAAGACCCTGGCTTATCAGTTTTATGATTGATAACTATATCATAGCAGACAAAGCGGCAGAAATGTTATTAAAATTTACTGTAATAATTATTGCCCTTATCATCATAGAAGGTATATTACAATACTACCAAACATTTATATCAAACAAAGTAGCACAATCTGTAACTATTGATTTACGTAAAGATACCTTTAAAAAAATAAGTCATTTTAAGTTGAGTTATTTTGATAAAACACCCATCGGTCAACTTGTAACACGGGTAATTTCGGATATAGAAACCATTGCCGATATTTTTTCGGAAGGAATCATTACCATATCTGGCGATATATTAAAACTGATAGCCGTAATTATCATGATGTTTTACATCAATTACGATTTGGCTTTGTTTACACTCATTCCCATACCCTTATTAATAATTGCCACCAGAATTTTTCAAAAATCAGTAAACAAATCTTTCAGGCAAGTCAGAAATCAGGTTGCAAAACTTAATTCATTTGTGCAAGAACACGTTACCGGAATGAGTATTGTACAAGTATTTAATCGTGAAGAAATAGAAATGCAAAAGTTTAAAGAAATTAATCGCGAACACAGCAAAGCCCATATAGCCTCAGTAATGGCATACTCTATTTTTTTTCCTGTGGTAGAAATACTATCAGCTCTTTCTATTGCATTTTTGGTTTGGCGCGGAGTACATCTATCTTTAACAGCTACCATTTCGTTTGGCGAATTAGTTTCATACATTCTGCTGGTTAACATGCTCTACAGACCTATCAGAATGTTGGCCGACAGATTTAACACCCTGCAAATGGGTATGGTAGGTGCCGAAAGAGTTTTTAAAATTCTTGATACCCACGAAGAAATAAAAGATACAGGTACCATCAATGCACAAACAATTAAAGGTGATATAGAGTTCAGAAATGTTTCGTTTGCCTATCAAAATGAAAATTATGTTATTAAAAACATATCGTTTCATGTAAAGCAGGGCGAAAAAATTGCGTTTGTTGGCGCTACAGGTTCCGGAAAAACCTCTATCATCAATTTATTAGCCAGATTTTATGAATACGGGCATGGCGATATCTTTATTGATGGAAGAAAAATTGAAGATTACACACTGGAAAGCATCCGAAAAAATATAGGCGTGGTAACCCAGGATGTATTTTTGTTTTCAGACACCATTCTAAACAACATTACACTAAACAATCCCGATATTACGTATGAACAAGTTGTAGATGCTGCCAAATTAGTCGGGGCACACGATTTTATTATGCAAATGCCCGGCAACTACCATTATCAGGTAAGAGAGCGGGGCAATACACTTTCGGTAGGGCAAAGACAATTAATATCCTTTATCCGGGCATACGTATATAATCCTAAAATACTGGTATTAGATGAAGCCACCTCTTCGGTTGACACAGAATCGGAATACCTGATACAACATGCGATTGAAAAACTTACCGAAAACCGAACATCCATCATCATTGCGCACAGATTATCTACCATTCAAAAAGCAGATAAAATTATTGTGATAGATAAAGGCAATATTAAAGAATCGGGGTCACACGAAGAGTTATTAAAAATTAACGGAAGCTATAAAAAACTATTTGAACTTCAATTCAGTTAATGGCCAAAAATTACCTCATAAAAGAAATCACCGGCAAACAGCAAATGCTTGAACAACTGCCGTTAATTCAACAATTACAACCAATGCTGACATATAGCCGGTTTGAAAATAACCTAAACATTATGCTAAACAACGGCTATAGAATGATTGGTGTTTTTGAAGGTGAAAAATGTATTGCACTTACAGGTATCTGGATTAATGCCAAGCTATATTGCGGAAAATATTTAGAAATTGATAATTTTGTGGTAGATGAAAAATATCGTTCATCAGGACTGGGCAAATTATTACTTGCACGGGCCGAAAACGAAGCAAAAAAAAATAACTGTTTAGTGATGATGCTCGATGCATATAAAGAAAATACTGCGGCTCATAAATTTTACGAAAGAGAAGGTTTTGAAGCCAAAGGATTACATTTTATAAAAAAAATAACCAATGAATAAGCATGATATAATATTATTGCACGGTGCGTTAGGTTCAAAAAAACAATTTGAAGAATTGCAACAAATATTAGAACCAAATTTTAATGTGCATAGTTTTGATTTTACAGGTCATGGCAAACAATCTATACCCGATAAATCATTTACCATAGAACTATTTACTTATGATTTGGCAGACTATTGCATCCAGCACAATATTTTTAACGCTAATATTTTCGGCTATAGCATGGGCGGATATGTAGCCTTGAATTATGCAGCTAAATTTCCGGACAAGGTAAATAAAATATATACTTTAGCTACAAAATTTGACTGGAATGAACGCTCAGCCCGGCAAGAAGCAGCAATGCTAAAGCCAGAATTAATAGAACAAAAAATACCCGGTTTTGCAAAAAATTTAATCTCCCTTCATGGCGAACACAATTGGAAGCTTCTTTTAAATAAAACTGCCGAGTTAATCTTAAATCTGGGAAATAAACCCGTTTTAAATGCTGATACATTCAATAAAATAACTGCCCGCTGTAAATTATGCGTTGGCGAAAACGACAAAATGGTAAGTATTGAAGAAACCGAAAAAACACACAAGCAAATCAAAAATTCAGCGTTTTATGTTTATAAGCATACCGAACATCCTCTGGAAAAAATAGACATGAAATTGCTGGCAACTGATATTCTATCTTTCATCTGATACTTATAAAATTTCTGAGTATTTGCTCGCCTGCGTCTGCACTTTTTTCGGGGTGAAACTGCACTGCATAAAAATTATCTTTACATAAAGCAGAGGTATATTCAATACCATAACAGGTGGTGGCTATGGCATTTGCTGATTGCTCGATATAATAACTATGTACAAAATACATATATTCATTTTGTTTTACTTTATTAAATAAAGGGTGGTTGCCATGTTGTATAGTATTCCAGCCTACTTGCGGTACTTTTAAATTAGTGTGCATAAACTTTTTTACCGTAACGTTAAATATACCCAAACAAGGAGTGTTTCCTTCTTCGCTGTAATTACAAAGTAATTGCATTCCCAAACAAATACCTAATAGCGGCTGTTTAACATCTTTGATAAGAGTATCCAGTTTTTTTTGTTTCAGATAATCCATCGCCCCCGATGCTTCTCCTACACCCGGAAAAATAATTTTATCTGCAGAAAGTATCGTTTCAATATCATCGCTGATAAACGCTTCGATACCTAAGCGCTGCATGGCAAAATACACCGAACGTATATTGCCTGCGTTATATTTAATAATAACCACCTTCATGATAAGGTTCCTTTGGTAGTGGGTAAAGTAAGGTTATTGATATCACGTTTTACAGCCGATTTAATGGTTTTTGCCCACGCTTTAAAGATAGACTCTATTTTATGGTGTTCATTTTCACCGTCTGCCTTTATATGTAAATTACATTTTGCTGCATCTGCAAACGATTTAAAAAAATGGTAAAACATTTCGGTTGGCACATCGCCAATTTTTTCGCGTTTAAATTCGGTTTGCCATACCAGCCAGCTTCTGCCTCCAAAATCCAAAGCTACTTGTGCCAGGCAATCATCCATAGGCAATAAAAATCCATACCTTTCAATGCCTATTTTATCGCCTAAGGCCAAATTAAATGCTTCGCCCAAAGTTATAGCTGTATCTTCTATGGTATGATGTTCATCAATATGCAAATCGCCCTGCGCATTTATAACTAAATCTATATGCGCATGTTTAGCTAATTGCTCAAGCATATGATTAAAAAACGACAAACCTGTATCAATTTGATGTAGCCCTTTGCCATCTAAATTTAAATGTACCTCTATAGTAGTTTCATTGGTTTTTCGGGTATGTGAAATTTTTCTGTCGGGTAATTTCAGATGGTCATAAATTTCACGCCAATTGTTTGCTATCAACGCTATTTTACTTTCATAACCTTGCGGATTATCATAATTTTTTATCAAAATTGCTTTACAACCCAGATTTTGAGCAAGCAATACATCGGTAATTCTATCTCCGATTACGTAAGAATTTTTTAAATCGTAATTGCCATTGAGATACTTTTTAAGCATGGCTGTGCCGGGTTTGCGGGTGGGTTTATGTTCATGTTCAAAGCTGTCATCAATATGTATGGCACTAAATTCTATACCTTCGTTTTTCAATATTTCGAGTATTTTTCCTTGTACTAATTCAAAAGCTTTTAGCGGGTATTGTTCGGTGCCTAAGCCATCCTGATTGCTGACCATAACCAGTTCATAATCGGTTTCTTCGGCAATTTTAGATAAATACCTGATTACTCCGGGTAAAAAACTTAACTTTTCAAGTGTGTCAATTTGAAATGTAACGGGAGGTTCAGTAATAATTGTTCCGTCTCTGTCAATAAAAAGCACTTTTTTCATATTGGGCGAATATATCTGTCAAAAGTAAATATTTGTATCATTAAATATATTTAAAACATAAATTTGTAACAGAAACTGCATACGTATGGATAATAATTCAGCATTTGATGTAGCCATTGTTGGGGGTGGCATAGTGGGAGCGGCTACTTTTTACAAACTACAAAACCGTAACCCTGATTTAAAAATAGTTTTAATAGAAAAAGAAGAAAAGCTGGCAGCACACCAAACCGGCAATAACTCAGGCGTAATTCATTCGGGGTTATATTATAAACCGGGTTCATTAAAAGCCCGCAACTGTGTTGAAGGAAGAAAAGAACTGGTAAACTTTGCTAAAACATATCATATTAAACACGATGTATGCGGTAAAATAGTAGTTGCCGTAAATAATAACGAATTAGTGCATTTAGATAAAATTTTTAAGACAGGGTTAGAAAATAAAATTGAAGGCATCGAAAAAATTGACGCTAAAAAAATAAAAGAAATAGAACCCTACTGCGAGGCTATTGCGGGTATTTGGGTGCCTGTTACCGGTATCATAGATTTTGTGGGCGCCACCCAAAAAATGGTTGAATTAGCTTTGGCTAAAAATAATCAAAGCAAGTTGGTATTGGGCGAGGAATTAAAACAGATAGACAAGCAAAGCGAATCTTCTGTAATAATAACTTCAAAAAATAAATATAAAGCCAAAAAATTAATTTTTTGCGGTGGATTGCAGGCAGACAGATTAGCTCATGCAGATAAAGTAAAAATTAAAGAGCGTGTGGTTGGTTTTAGAGGTGATTATTATGAATTAACCGAAAATGCAAAACACAAAGTAAAAAATTTAATTTATCCGGTGCCCAATCCTGATTTCCCGTTTTTGGGCGTACATTTTACACGTATGGTAAACGGTGAAATTGAATGCGGACCTAATGCTGTTTTTACTTTTAAGCGTGAAGGCTACGGTAAAACAGATTTTAATTTGCGTGACACCATAAATGCATTAACATACTCCGGCACCTGGAAGTTATTTTTAAACAACATGAGCTTTGGTATAAATGAATATCGCAGAGCTTTTTCAAAAAAATTATTTTTAAAAACATTGCAACGCATCATACCCTCATTAACCATGCACGATATTAAACCCGGACGATCGGGAGTAAGAGCCTTATTACTTAACAGGGATGGTGATACCCGTGATGATTTTAGGATAGAACATCAAGGTAACAGCATCCATGTATTAAATGCTCCTTCACCCGCTGCAACAGCAAGTTTAGCTATTGGTAATTATGTAGCAGAAATGGCCGAAGAAAAATTTTCACTCAAATAATATTATTATAAATATTCTTTAAGAATCTTTCGATAATATTTCTCCGCTGTTTTTTATAGAATTGCGATATGCATTTAATACATCGGTTCTGGAAATAAATCCTATAAATTTATTGCGTTTAACAACAGGAATATAATCCAACTCAGGATACGAATCAAATTTATTTAACACCAAATCCATGTGTTCAGTAGGGTCTATAACCGTTTCGGGCATTGAAACTATATCATTTACGGTTTTGTGATCTGTATTAAGAGATTTATTAATAATGGCTCTGATTTCATTTACAGAAATAATACCCACAAATTCGTTTTGATGATTTAATACCGGAAAAATAGTTTTGCTGCTTTTGGAAAATAAATCGAACAAGGTATTTAGTGTATGATGAGTATATAAGGGTAAAAATTCTTTATTAATCAAATCGCGGGTGCGTATGTTATTAATGGTTATAAATTCTTGTTTAGACGATTTATTAAGTTCGGTTCTTAAAGACTGAAAGTAAACGGGAACTTTATCAAAATAATTTTTTACAAAAAAAGACATGGCAGTAACCAGCATCAAACCTATAAATAAATCGTAGCTTTCTGTTACTTCGGCCACAAGAAATATAGCAGTGAGAGGGGCATGCATTACACCCGCCAATACGGCTCCCATACCTAATAAAATATAGTTCACCGGATTTAAAACTTCAGCATGCGGCAATAATAAATATGCGATCAGGTAAAAAAAATAACCCGCAAACCCACCGGTAACAAATGACGGAGCAAATTGTCCTCCCTCACCGCCTGCGCTAATGGTAATACTTGCTGCCAATGGTTTTACAAGCATTAATATACCCAATACAAATGGTAAATTTATTACTGATTCACGGTTATAACCAATTACACTTTGCTCGGCAAGGACATGAGCTTTGTGTTTAATAATAGTGTTTATACCTATATATCCTTCGCCAAAAAGTACCGGAAAAAAATATACCAGTGTACCCAATAATACGCCTCCTGCAATTAATCTGATTCTCCAATTGCGCAATGCACCAAAAAAAACTTTGGTTAAATAAAACACCTTGGTAAAATATAAGGATACAAAGCCACAAAAAAGACCCATTACCAATAACAAAGGAATTTCCTGTAGTGTAAATCTTGATACACCCGATACTTTAAATAACACTTCATTGCCAAGAAATAGATTTGAAAAAAACGCCCCCGTAGCAGAAGATATTAATATAGGTATAAAAATAGTTGTTGAAAATTGAGGTAAAATAACTTCTGTGGCAAATATAACTCCGGCAATAGGCGCATTAAAAATGGCTGCAATTGCTGCGGCAGTACCACAACCTATAAAAAGGGTTCTGTATTTATAATCAAGTCTGAAAAAACGGGAAGCTCCTGCTCCTATTGCCGAACCGGTAACCACTGTTGGCGACTCTAAACCCGAGCTGCCACCCAGCCCTATTGTTAATGCACCTGTAATCATTTGTGCGTACATTAAACTATAATGTATAAATGAAAAGCGTTTTCTGATTGCATCTAACACCCCGGGTATGCCATGAAATCCTTTTGCACGTTTAAAAACTTTATTATATAACCAAACCGTTAAAAAAATTCCTACTGACGGTAAAACAAAAAACATGTATGCAGGAAAAACTGTTTGAGCTGAATTTTCGATAAAATGAATAAGGCTCTTTAAAAATAATGCTGCAAATGCAGCTATAATTCCTACTTGTATTGAGAGCAAAATAATAAAGGTATTGTTACTGATATATTCATTGCGCCATTTAAGAAATTTTATATAATATCTTCTTGCTTTATACATGGGGCTAAAGTAAAAAAATATGTTGATTTACCAATCAAATTATACCCGTCAAAATTTATATAACAGATAGCTCAGCGTTTGATAAATACGAAATTTATCAACTTAAAGCGATTCATTGTTTTTGTAATAATCGCAGGCGTTTTTTATTGCCTCTTTTACCGAAATAAATTGATAACCCAACGCTTCAGTAATTTTTTTATTGCTGTAATTATAATTTCTAGATGCTGCCAATGCGGTTTCCCGTGTGATGCGCGGTTCTTTTCCGGTGAATAAACATTTGAGTTTTTCTACCCGCCAGGCAATGTTGCTTAGCCATGATTTTACTTTTATATACGGAGGTTTGTTGCCGTATTCTTGTGCAATCAACGAAAACAGGTCTTTAAATTTTACATTTTCTGAAACAGCTAAAAAACGCTCTGAAGAAATATTACTGTTCATTAAAGCTACCATAATATTTGCTACATCACGTGCATCAACAAACGCATTAGAACCTTCGGTATAAAAGGGCATCCCTTTATAAG
This sequence comes from Flavobacteriales bacterium, assembly GCA_037443205.1. Classification (GTDB taxonomy): domain Bacteria; phylum Bacteroidota; class Bacteroidia; order Flavobacteriales_D; family UBA2798; genus JBBIOU01. The sequence continues at coordinate 21,786 of JBBIOU010000025.1, forward strand.
CAGTTTTAAACATTGCATTGCTGCTTTTATTCCAGTTGCCCGGACCAATTATAACACACGGGTTAATAATTACAGCATTTAATCCTTCTTCTATTCCGCGCCATACTTCTCTTTCTGCATTGTATTTGGTAATTGAATAATAGCTATTCTGCTTTGATATTTTCCATGGGGTATCTTCGGTAATAAGTTCCTGATGTGAACCGCGCCCAATTGCGGCTGTAGAGCTAACATAACATAACTTTTTTATATTTTTTTCCAGACAGGCATTTACCAGATTTGCCGTACCCTCGCTGTTTATTTTTTTCATCATTTTGCGGTCGCGCGGATTAAATGATACCAATGCTGCACAGTGATATACATATTCAATATTATTTAAGGCATCCAGCAATGAAAAAATATCTGTTACATCACCTTCTATCCATTTTATTTTTGTAAAATTTGCTTCTTTGTTATACCATTTAAAAATTTTTTTAACTGATACAAGATTTGTATGCTTTGTTTTTAAAGCAAATATTTCTGATTCGTGCTCAGATAGTTTCACTAAAAGATGTGCTCCCAATAATCCGCTGCCTCCGGTAACCAATATCATAGTTTGCTAATTAAAAGTTGAAAATAACATATTTGCTTCATTAACTAAAATATTTTGGTGTTTGATGTTCCAAATGTATGCTTTAATCCGTAAGGTATCGGTTATAGGTTTGATAAAATTATATGAAGCATTTAAAGTTACTGTATTTTTATAATTGTAATTCAATCGGTCTAATGCCGAATATTCATAAATTAAATTATTGTTATTAATGTCAGACACATCTACTACAAACCAGGAAAAAATGTTTCTGTTAGCACATGCTATTTGCAAACGGGTATTGATATTAAAATTAGCATTGAGATTTAAAATTGTATCGCATATATTAATAAATTCAGCGTTAATAAAATTATTATGCACAAGACTTTTTTTGAAAAGCTGAGTTAATTCTGGCGGTTTATTTTTTTTGTATAAAGCGTACCCGTGCAAACTTTCGTCTTGCCAAATTAAGGTATAATGTTTTTTGTATATATCGGTATTTAGTAAAAAATGCTTCTCTTCGTTTTTGCGTGAAATAATGTAATGGCAATCTTTATTGGGAAAGTTAGTTTGTTGTATTGGAATAGATTTGTTATTTATTATATTTTGAATACCCCAAATCATATCGCAGTTTTGAAAGGAAGAAATTGTTGTGTTTTCAACAGCATGGTGTGCAATATATTGATAGATTGGTGCAGGTATAAATGTATAATAAATAAAATTAGGATACTTAAAATTTACATTCATTAAAGAGTAGCCCACCAATATGCAAGGTAAAAAAAGTACAAGTAGATATGCTTTTTTAATTTTAATGTAAGGAATGATATAATCTGCAATTAAAAAGAAGGAAATCATGAGTACAAAAAACAGTTGTATGGTAGTGCGATCTTTCGGAAGATTTACATTTAAAAAAATTTTTAAAAACAAATGAGCCGAAACACATGCGATAAAAAAAATAAAAATATGGTACGGTTCGTAATACTTTTTTCGTTTAAAGAACAAATACATCCAACCGATAAAGCAACTTAATACGGTGATTATAATGCTATAATAAACGACTGTGTGATTAGCAATTAAAAATAAACTTGAAGCTAATGAATGAAGTACATCATTAATATTATCAATATCACTTCCGTGCATTAATTCTTTTAGGTTTTTTAATTTATCGAGTATGCTTTTTAAACTTAATAGTATTATGCCCGACATTAAAAAAGTAAACAAATATATTATACGTATTTTGTAACCGACATTTTTAAAATTTATAATAAAAAGTATAATTACGGTAAAAATTATTATTGCCAACAGAATGATACTGTTTAGATTTGCTACACTTGCCATGACAAAATAAAGAATGCTGATAATGTATTGTTTCAGCTTAATATATTCAATAAATTTTTGCAAGTGATAAAAACCGGCCATTACACAAGCAAGCGAAATAGCATATCCTCTTGATAAACTAAAAAATTCTATGAAGCCGGTTGTAGTAACAAAAAAAATTCTAAACAACCATTTAAGATGCCGGTTATTTAAGTTTAGCGAAAACAAATAAGTATAAATCAGATAAATTGCAAAAAAAAGCACCGAACCTATTCTAAGCGAAAAAGCGCTGACACCAAAAATTTTTACGCCTAACCAGGCTAATGCGGTATTAAGTATATGATTATTTGCCGTCCAATGGTAATCATTTGTAAATGGTATAAAACTATCGGTGTTTATATAATAAAAAAAAGTTCCTGCCTCATCAATATTTACAGGTAAAATTGCTGCTCTTATAATAACATACACATATACTGCTAAGGCTAAAAAAAAATAGATATGCGCGTCTTTAATTTTCATTTTTTTGCTAAGGTATATATTTCTTTATTTTATTGTTAATAAAATTTAAATAGACATACATGTAGATTTATACATATATTTTTGAATTGTGAAAAAAACAGTTGTATTATTATTTTTTATCTATCAGGTTTATTTTGTTTATGGTGTACGTCCCTTTATAACGGATGATGCACGGGTAGTTGGTTTCAGGTTGTTTCAATGGGAGAGTTGGTTTCGGTTTGACCGCGAGGCGGGTCAATACTGGCACATGTTTGCCTATGGCGTTCATAAAAAAATAGAACTTACGGCAGGTGGTGTTTTTGGATACTTTAATTCCGAGCCCGAAAAAATTAATTTTACCTATGCGCTTCCGTTGATACAAGGAAAATTTTTATTCACTGAATATGGTTATAAAAAGCCACCGGGTGTAGGTATAGTTTGCGGAAGTTTTTTGCCCGGAGGCAAAGGAGCGTTTGTACAAAATGATTACGGAGCATTTGCTTTTGCAACAGTTACGCAATGTATAGGTAAAAAAGAAAATTTATTGATACACGCAAATATCGGCTTTAATTATCTGTATAATAACGCCAGAAATGTATTTGTACCTATCTGGGGAGTAGGTGCGCAAGTACGTACCCTGGGTGGTATGCATCTGGTGATGGAATATTTTTCGGGCGACCCTTATGTTCCCGGCAGCGGTGCAGCTTATCAGGCAGGAATCAGACATTTTTTTAGCGATGACCTGCAAATTGATGCTACTTTAGGCGAAGGTTTAAAAGGAGCGCACCCTATGCCGTTTTGGTTTAGTTTAGGGCTTAGATGGGTATTTCATACCTTTGAAAAAAAATAACTAAACCATTTTCAAATTTTTGATTGTTAAGTTGTATTCATCAATAATTTCTTTTACAATCTCTGCAGCCGGCAAAATTTTATCTATCAAACCCGAAACCTGCCCTATTTCTAATTCACCTTCATCCAGGTCTCCTTCAAACATACCTTTTTTGGCGCGGCCTCTTCCTAATAATTTTGCTAATTCATCTTTGCCCGCACAATTTTTATATGCTTGTTCAACATCATAATAAAATTTATTTTTTATCAATCTAACGGGAGTTAATTCTTTAAGCGTAAGTTGTGTTTCGCCTTCCTGTATGGCTACCACGGTTTTTTTAAACAATTCGTGGGCAGATGATTCTTCGGATGCTACAAAACGACTGCCTATTTGTACGGCATCGGCCCCTAAAGCCATAGCTGCTGCCATTTGGCAACCCGTGCCAATGCCTCCGGCTGCTATTACGGGAATTTTAACTTGTTTCTTCACCAAGGGAATTAAACACAAAGTAGTAGTTTCTTCTCTGCCGTTGTGTCCTCCAGCTTCAAAACCTTCGGCAACTACGGCATCAACTCCGGCATCTTCGGCTTTTTTTGCAAATCTGGCACTCGATACCACGTGAACCACAATTTTACCATGTTGTTTTAAATAGGCAGTGTGCGTTTTGGGGTTCCCGGCCGAAGTAAAAACAATTGGCACATTTTCTTCAATAATCGTAGCAATGTGTTTATCAATGTCGGGATACAACATGGGTAAATTAACCGCAAAAGGTCTATTAGTAGCCTGTTTACATTTTCGGATGTGTTCTTTCAACACGTCCGGATACATAGAACCCGAACCAATAATTCCCAGACCTCCGGCATTGCTCACCGCTGCTGCTAATCTCCAACCGCTGCACCATATCATCCCTGCTTGAATTAACGGGTATTGTATGCCAAATAAATCGGTTATTCTGTTTTTATCCATTATAAATAGGTTTTGCTGCTAATCTACAGTATTTCTGTCAAAAATATGGGTTTAAATGGTATTAAAATCTTTAAAAAAACTTGTATATTTGTACCCAAGGATGAAAAAAATAATTCTGTTTATATTTGTTTTTAGTGCTTTAACAGCTTTTTCTCAACGAGGCAGAAGTTCATATTATAAATTGGATGTGGGCGGAGGACTTGGTTTGTCTAACTATCTGGGCGAAATGGGCGGTAAAGAAAAAATTGGCCGGGATTTTATTATGGATATGAAACTGAGCCAAACCCGCTGGGCCTTAGGCGGCTTTGCCAGATACAAAATGAGCCCATATTGGTCTTTACGAGCCGATTTAACCTATGGCAGAATACAAGGTGCTGACAGACTTTCTACAAACCGCGGCAGAAAAGGTCGTAACCTAAGTTTTATAAACGATATGCTGGAACTGACTGCCCGGGCAGAAATAATACTTTATAATGACAATGATGTGGGGGGCAGAGGCTCCTATCGCTTAGATTTTAAATCGTACATCTTTGCCGGTGTGGGCGTTCTGATACACGGGCCTAAAACCCTATATAACGGTGAATATGTTAAATTAAGACCACTGCAAACCGAAGGAGTAAAATACGGGCTGGCAACTGCAACGATGCCTATAGGAACAGGATTTTATTTTACCTACAAGCGCAAATATCGTTTTGGGTGGGAACTTGGCTGGCGCATGACATTTACCGACTATTTAGATGATGTCAGTACTTTTTATGCCGATCCTTCTACATTAGCAAATCCCACAGCTATTGCCTTAGCTAACAGAAGACCTGAATTGGGCAACGATCCTTCGGTGCCCATTGAGGCACATTATACCCCGGGCAACCGAAGAGGTGACCCTAAAGATAACGACAATTATTTTTACATGCTCTTTACTTACAGCTATGTATTTAGAGGCAAAAACAGTTTTTATACACAACATTACTCCTGGTTAGGCGGTCGTAAAAGTAAATATACCAAAGCCCGTATCAAATTTTAGTTTTGTATTATTTACGCTATACTATTTTATTTTTAATCTCTCCTGCTCTGCTCTTTGCTAATAACGACTCTTTAAACCTTTCTTTTTTTAAACACACCCAATTTAATGCTGATATTTTTGCCGAAGCATTTTATGCGTACGATTTTTCAAAACCTCAAAAAAATCAAAGACAAGTCTTTTTTTATAATTATAACAGGCATAATGATTTTAATATAAATCTGGCATGCTTACGACTAAACTGGGACAATCCGAATTACAAAATATTTATTGGTGTACAAGCAGGCACCTATTCATACGATAACTATATTAAAAAACCTTATTTTATAAAACATATCAACAGAGCATACTGCTCTTTCAGATTGTCAAAGAACAACCGATGGTGGATTGACATGGGTGTAATGGATTCTTACATTGGTTTTGAAAGTGCGGTTTCGTTTGATAATTACAACCTTACCCGCTCGCTCATTGCCGATAATTCGCCCTACTATGTTAGCGGAGCTAAACTTAACTACATTAAAAATGAAAAACTAAATATTGCTTTTTTACTGCTAAACGGTTGGCAAAACATTTTAAAACCTACTAATCGCCTTACACCCGCATACGGCACCCAGATACAATATAAAAACAACAATCAAATATGGAATTTAAGTTCTTATGCAGGTGACGAATATCTTGATAGCATAAACTGTACCCGAATATTTAATAATTTTTACATCCATGGAGCTAAAAATAAAAACACCAACTTTATATTAGGATTTGATTTAGGAATGCAACAAAATCCAATCAAAAGATCAAAATATGATGTTTGGTATGGAGGAAGTTTAATAATCAGGCAAAAATTTCATCAGGTATTATACGGAGCAATAAGATGCGAAATATATAAAGATGAACAAAAAGTAATCATTAAAGAACTAAGTAAACCTGTTGATATGCAAGCACTATCGGTTAACCTGGATTTTTGTCCATCCATTAACATCATGCTTAGAATAGAATACAGAATTTTACACGATATAAATAATACGTTTCTTAATGCATCAGCTAACCCTACGAATATAAATCAGTGTATAACCACATCGTTTTCTATTAGGTTTTAATTAGCACTTACACATTCTTTTGCCGAACTGATAATATCCATTAACTGCAAATTCAAAGCATCATCAGCGTTAGGATATTTTTCCATAATCAGATTTGTAGCGCAGTTACAAAATGATATGGCTCTTTCATTTCCAAATTTGTTGCTTGTTTTTTCGGTACAATAATTTTTAAATTTCTTTATCTGTTTTTTAGTCCAATGCTTAGCAGCAGCTTTGGCCATATTTTTACAAGAGAAATGACCTAAAAGTGCAAACGTTAAAAACAATGATAAAAAAAATACGTTTTTGTTCATGTAATTAAATATTTATGTTTTAGCCAAAAATTTGCTATATTTGAGCAAATATAATTTTAATATATGAATTATTGGCTTATAAAATCAGAACCTGATGTGTTTTCATGGAGCGATTTACAAAATAAGCCTGCCGTATGGGACGGTGTTAGAAATTATGCAGCCCGAAATCATTTAAAGGCAATGAAAATTGGGGATAAAGCTTTGTTTTATCATTCTAATATCGGGAAGGAAGTGGTAGGAATTGCAGAAATTACGAAAGAATATTTTCCCGATCCTACAACCGTAGATGAGCGATGGGTAGCCGTTGAAGTAAAAGCATACAAGGCCTTTAAGCAAGCTGTTTCGCTAGAACAAATTAAAAAAGAACCTGGTTTAGCTCAGATAAAACTTATCAAACAATCGCGTTTATCGGTTATGCCTCTTACCGAAACAGAATTTAAAATTATTTGCAAATTAGGCGGGTTGTAAATATTTCTGTTGACTTATTACACCAGATTTATATTTTTGCAGAAACAAACACAATCTATGGGTCGTGCATTTGAATATCGCAAAGAAAGAAAGCTTAAACGCTGGTCTGCCATGTCTAAGGCCTTTACCAAAATTGGCCGCGAAATAGCCATGTCGGTTAAACAAGGCGGTCCTGATCCGGATAACAATCCGCGTTTACGGGCTGCCATACAAAATGCCAAGCAGGTAAATATGCCCAAGGCAAATGTTGAGGCTGCCATCAAACGAGCGTCCTCTAAAGATGCCGAAAATTATGAAGAAGTAGTATATGAAGGTTATGGCCCTAACGGAGTGGCTATATTAATTGAAACAACTACCGATAACCCCACCCGAACCGTTGCAAATATTCGTCATATATTTAATAAATATAACGGTACACTTGGCACCAGTGGTTCGTTGGATTTTATTTTTGAACGCAAAGGAAATTTTACCCTTAAAAACAATGGGCAAAATTTAGAAGAATTAGAACTCGAATTAATAGACGCAGGCCTGGAAGAGCTTGAAGCTGACAATGAAGAAATATTTATCGTTACTGCGTTTGCTAATTTTGGCACCATGCAAAAAAAGCTTGAAGAAATGGGTTTAGAAATAATTTCTGCAGAAAAAGTAAGAACCCCCACTACAACAAAAGAACTTAACGAAGAACAAAAAAAACAAATACTGGCGATGGTAGAAAAGTTTGAAGAAGATGATGATGTACAGCAGGTTTTTACAAACCTTGCCTGAATTTTTAATAAGCCCCTTTTATCTTTCTTATAAACCACTCTGTACCCAGCAGCAACAATGCAAAAAAGAAAATCCACTTGATATTGATTATGTCATCAAGTTTTTGTTGGGTATAGATTATCGGTTTAATTTCTTCGTTTTTAACTATTTCATCTTCTAATATCTCTAATTGGTTGGGGTAAAACATTTTACCACCGCTTTGCGCGGATATATTATATAACAGTGAATGATTAGCCTGCGCATTGATACTTTCTATCGTGATAGGGCTGATAGTTATTACACCGGAAGAAAAATATTTTTTTGCATTAAATGTAGTGCTTGCTTTATAGGTATATTCACCTACAGGCAACATACCTGCATCTAATCGGTAAGCCTTACCCGATTTACTGAATGAAAACACATATTCTTTATTTGCTGCATCCGTTAAACTTAATTTTACATCCGGTTCATTTACTTGCTCATAATTTTCATTATATAATTCTGCGTAGAAAATAATTTTTTCATTTTCCATAAATAAATTATTGCAATACACCCTAAAGGGATTTTTATTTTCACGGTTAGATAAATACTGAACCGTTTTCTGAATAATTTCATTCACACAATCATTGTTTTCATAAAGGGCATACTCATTCATTCGCCACTGCCAAATGCCTTCTCCGCAGGTTACCGCTATTTTATTGTCTTGTTCTTTATTAAAGAAAAATAAAGGGAATTCTGTTTCTACCGAACCTATTTTTTGATTAAACAGACTAATTACAGCAGGGCTGGTTTTATACTCTCCGAAGGGTATTTGTAGCGGAGTAAATTTATGGGTGATGCGTTGTGTATTTTCATTAAGGGTAAACAGTAAAAAATTTTTATTAAACACAGCCGCAGCTACATTTACATTATTTCGGTAGTTATTAATTTGTAAGCCTGTGTTAAAAGCATTAAAAGAGGGGATGTTGGTTTGTGTTCCAAGGATAAACCAAAGCGGTGTTTTACTTGCTTTCAACTTAGCAAGAATAGACTCGTTGGTACTGACAACCGAAGGTATTTGATAAAGTATAACCAGATTATATTTTTCGATGTTACCCTCAAACCCGTTAATAATTTTAGTTGTCAGCTCGTAATTTTTATTAGCCTCAAGCGATAATTTAATGGCATTAATGTCAGGATGCGGGGCATTAGCCAGTAAGAGTACTTTTTGTTTGCTCTCTAATATTTCAATAAATATATCTTTTCTATTGTTTTCGTATGTTAATTCTCCTTCTGTTCCTTCAAATAATACTGTAAATTTTTGAATTCCGGTTTTTTTTGCCTGTATATTAAATGAGTGTGTTTCTGAATAACGCTCTCGGTTTATTACAATTGGCTTTGATGCAATAATAAGGTCGTTTTGTAATATTTTAATTGATGTTTTAATATCGCGGCAATAATTGGCTCCCACTGTTATCTCAATCGGAAAATCATTATCCAGGTAGGCCAGTTTATTATGCATAACATCGTTAATAAATATATCTTTTCGAATATTGGTATCGCCCAAAGCAATGGTATATATGGGGGTATGTTTTATTTTTTTAGCTTTATATACAGGCGAAGTGCCCTTGTTGTAAATTCCATCTCCCGCCAATACAATTGCTCCGATATTTCTATTCATGTATCGTGTTTCTATCTCATCAAAAAGTTCGGACATATCAGTATATTTATCCTTATAATCTATTTCTAAACCTTCTTTTATGCGACTGCCATAAGCATAGGTTTTTACATCAAAATTATTTTGTAAATCCGCTTGCAAGACTTTTAATTTTTCTAAATACTCGGTTTTGTAAAAATTACTGTCTTTAGAAAGCAACAATGAAGCAGAATTGTCCTGGGCAATAATCACGACAGGTTTTTCTATATTTTGTTTTTCAAATTTAATGAGCGGTTCAAGCAACAGAAAACACAAAATAAAGAGAGCGGTAAAGCGCAGTGCCATCAATAAGTATAACGTTTTTTTGCTGAATGAGCTCAGGTATTTGTTTCTGTAATACAACAAATAGGTAGCTGCTGCACTAAATAATATACAGCATAAAATATACCAGTAAGGATATGTTAAAACAATGTTCAATACCAAGTGTTATGTAAGCATACCTCCACAAACATTGATACACTGACCGGTAATGTATGCCGACATCTCGGAGGCAAGAAACAAGCTAAGATTTGCTACATCATCAGGAGTGCCGCCTCTTTTTAAGGGAATGGAATCGCGCCAGGATTGCACTACTTTTTCGTCCAACACTGCAGTCATTTCTGTTTCAATAAATCCGGGAGCAATAGCATTACAGCGAATATTGCGCGAGCCCAACTCAAGTGCTACTGATTTTGTAAAGCCTATTATGCCCGCTTTTGAGGCAGCGTAATTTGCCTGACCTGCATTTCCTTTTACGCCCACCACCGAACTCATATTGATGATGGAGCCCGAGCGTTGTTTTAACATGGGTTTTTGCACAGCTTTGGTAAGATTAAAAACCGATTTCAGGTTGGCGTTAATAACCTCATCCCATTGTTGTTCGGTCATTCTCATTAACAATGTATCGCGCGTAATTCCTGCATTATTTACCAATACATCAATTTTGCCAAAATCACTCAGGGTGTTATTAACCAGCGCTTCTGCTGAAGCAAAATCTGCTGCATCCGACTTGTATGCTTTGGCTTTAACGCCTAAAGACACTAATTCATTTTCGAGTGCTTTAGCTTTATCTTCGCTGGAAACGTATGTAAACACAACGTTTGAACCCTGTTGGGCAAATTTAAGAGCGATGGCTTTACCTATTCCGCGCGTGGCACCGGTAACAATACTCACCTTATTTTCAAGTAATTTCATTTTTTATCGTTTTTTTATAATTTCGCGTTTTAATTCGTCAAATATAATGAGAAAAACACTTACTCTTATCTTAGTTTTTTCAGCTTATTTTACTAAATGCCAAAGCTGGATAGATATTGGACTAAAAGCTGCATGGGGGCCTAATATACTGATAAACCAAAATGTATTTAACGACAAGAGATTTAATAATGTCTTCTCTTTCGGATATGGATTTGGCGCTAAATTAGGTTGGAATTTTAATGATTTTCATGAAATTACCTTTGATTTTATGTACAGCCGGTTTACGCAAAATTTCAGGTATAATGTTAAAGATACCATTACCAATGCCGAACCCGAGTATAAAAAAAGTTTTTATTACAACTCTTTAGATTTTGCGCTTCTTTACAGACATAACAGCGATGGCAGGTATATGGAAATTGGGCCGCAATACTCAATTATTCATTCGGCTGGCGGAATTAATGATATTACAAACCCTAACGAAACCAATATCAAAGAAAATTTTATATCGGGTTACACTTCTATTCTATTCGGTTTTGGTTCTTACTTTATGGGTACTGAAAATTTCGGGCTTACCATTGGTGCGCGCTTTACTTACGGATTAAATGATATCATCAGTAAACAAGGAAGAACAACGCATTATCCCGGTAATCAACCATGGGAAGCATACAAACAATCCCATCCGCTTACCGCAGTACTTATTATGGAAATGAATTTCGATTTTGCATATTTAGCCAAAGCCAAATGCAGCAATAAGCGTAAACTCATTTTATTTTAACTACCATTTTTTAAATATTACAAACACTGCCAGCACTATCAAGGCAAAACCCAATACATAATTCCATTTCAAACCTTCTTTCAGATAAAAAACTGCAAATGCAATAAATACAGTTAAACTAATCACCTCCTGTATGGTTTTAAGTTCGTAAACATTAAAGCGGGCATGACCAATGCGGTTGGCAGGTACCTGAAAACAATATTCAACAAAGGCAATTAACCAACTTATAAGGATAACTTTCCAAAGCAGGGTTTCTTTAAATTTAAGATGTCCATACCAGGCTACTGTCATAAATATATTAGATATAACTAATAAAATGATTGCTTTCATGGGATAAATTATTTGTCGCAAATTTATTTAATTCCGCTTACCCATTTAGGTAATATCCATAATTGCGCATAGCCTTAACGGTTGAGCCATGAAGATTAACTCTTAAAAAAATCTGCATACTTTATAGAATTATTAGAAATAATCCCAAAATTGTCATCAGCCGCCAAATTTTAAGCTGCTTATGCAAGTGTGTATGTATGTGTGCGACATTTGAGTCAATACACCCCCTCCATCTCCCTCTTTTGGGGAGAGCATTACAAAATCTTTGACACGCGGTTTGCCGGGAAATAAGTAAAATGATTTTTTTGTATAAATTATAAGGACACTATCAATCACATTAATTTTTGGCTTACACCCTTTTTTTGTAACTTTGTACCCCGTGTTACAATAAAACGTAAATTTATGTCTGCACCTGCCAAATATATTTTTGTAACCGGGGGAGTAACTTCATCGCTCGGAAAAGGAATTATCTCAGCTTCATTGGCAAAGTTACTTCAGGCAAGAGGTTACTCTGTTACTATACAAAAATTAGATCCTTACATCAACGTAGATCCCGGTACTCTTAATCCGTATGAACACGGAGAATGTTTTGTAACCGAAGATGGTGCAGAAACAGATCTTGATTTGGGACATTACGAACGCTTTTTAAATGTACCTACATCGCAAGCCAATAATGTAACAACCGGCAGAATTTACCAATCAGTAATAGAGAAAGAACGCAGAGGAGAATATTTAGGAAAAACCGTTCAAATTATTCCACATATTACAGACGAAATAAAAAACAGAATAAAATTATTGGGCAATAAAGGAACTTTTGAATTTGTAATTACCGAAATAGGAGGAACAGTGGGCGATATTGAATCACTTCCCTATGTAGAAGCAGTTCGTCAGTTAAAATGGGAGATGGGTGATGATTGCCTGGTTATACACCTAACACTCGTACCCTATCTATCCGCATCCGGAGAATTAAAAACCAAACCCACACAACATTCGGTAAAGCAGTTGTTAGAACTGGGTGTACAACCGGATATATTGGTGTGCCGCACCGAACATCATTTAAACAGAGATTTGCGCGAAAAAATTGCCCGCTTTTGCAATGTTGCCAAAAATGCTGTTATAGAGTCTATAGATGCACTGACCATATACGATGTTCCGCTACTGATGAAACACGAAGAATTGGATAAAGTAGTTTTAGAAAAACTAAATATGCCCTTGCGCAACGAACCTGATTTAACCCAATGGAATGATTTTTTATACAAACTAAAAAACCCCACACGAAAAGTAAAAATCGGTTTAATCGGTAAATACATAGAGCTTAAAGATTCTTATAAATCAATTGTAGAATCATTTATACATGCAGGAGTGGCCAATGATTGCAAGGTAGATTTAATCTGGGTACACTCCGAATCGCTTACCGAAGACAATATATCCGAAAAACTAGAAGGATTAAGAGGTATATTGGTAGCTCCGGGCTTTGGCTCGCGTGGTATAGAAGGTAAAATACTTGCCATAAAATATGCCCGCGAAAATGCCATTCCTTTTTTTGGAATATGCTTAGGTATGCAATGTGCCGTAATAGAATTTGCCAGAAATGTTTTGGGACTGAAAGATGCTCATACCATGGAAATTGACCCTCATACCAAACATCCCGTAATACACCTCATGCCTTCACAAAACCATATAACCGATAAAGGGGGAACCATGCGTTTAGGCGCTTATCCTTGCAAATTAGATAAAGATTCGCTGGTGTTTGAAATATATAAAAGAGAAAACATCTCTGAAAGACACCGTCACCGATATGAATTTAATAATGATTATTTAGAAAAATTTAAACAGGCAGGTATGAACCTTTCGGGGATAAATCCTGAAAGTAATCTGGTTGAAATTATAGAATTAAAAAACCATCCCTGGTTTGTTGGAGTGCAGTTTCATCCCGAATATAAAAGTACGGTTGCCAATCCACATCCCTTATTCACTGCATTTATAAAAGCATCTATTGCAGTTCCGCAAATGGTAATTTAATTACCTGCAGCGATATTCACAAAAATGTATTAAATTGCAGCAAAAAACAATATGAATTTTTTTTTTCGTACGTGTTTGTTGCTTGTAGCTTACCAAGCTAATGCACAAACAACCAATCTAACACCATTTTGTGGTACTGACGAACTTAGAATAAAAACATTACAAGAAAATCCGCAATATCTAAACGGAGCTAAAAATTCACATCACAGGTTAGAAGAATTTACAAATACATTTACACAAAATTATCAAAGCCATCGCGGAACTTTGTACATCATACCCGTTGTATTTCACATCATACACAACTATGGTATAGAAAACATAAGCGATGCCCAGGTTTTGGATGCCATCGAAGTTACCAACCGCAACATGCGCAAGCTAAATCCCGATACTGTGGATATTATACCTGCCTTTAAATCTATTGCTGCCGATTGTCAAATAGAATTACGTTTGGCGCAAAAAGACCCAAACGGCAATTGTACCAGCGGCATTAATCGTATAGCCTCTCCTTTAACATATATAGGCGACCATTCGGTAAAACAACTCATTCAGTGGGACCCTTCAAAATATCTAAATGTTTATGTATGTGCAGATGCTGCCGGTATTGCCGGGCACGCCATTTTTCCAAGCGATGCTGATACTATTCCGCAATGGGACGGAATAGTTATCAGGCATGACTATCTCGGAAGCATCGGAACTTCCACTCCTTTCAAATCAATCGTTCTGACGCATGAATTAGGGCATTATCTTAATTTGCAACACATCTGGGGAGGTAATAATGTTCCCGGATATTATTATTTACCTGTAGCTCAAAGCGGCAATTGCTACTATGATGACGGAGTGGCTGATACACCCAACACCATTGGATGGCAAACCTGTAACTTAAATGGTGCCAGTTGTGGTAATATTGTAGATAATGTGCAAAATTTTATGGACTATGCTTATTGCCCCAGAATGTTCACCGAAGGACAAAAAATAAGAATGCACGCTGCATTAAATGCACCTGTGGGCAACAGAAACAATCTGTGGCAACCCGCTAATTTAGCAGCAACCGGAACTGACGGAAACAATTCTTTATGCGCTGCAGCCATAACAGCCAACCGAAATGTTATCTGTGCAGGGCAAAGCATTACATTTACCGATGTTTCCTATCATGGCATAACTGCGCGTAACTGGACTTTTATCGGTGGAAATCCTGCAAACGCTAACACTCCAAATGTAACCGTAACCTACAACACACCAGGCATATATGCTGTTCAGCTTGAAGTAACTAACGGTATTGATACCCTCACTGTTATTGAAAATAACTACATCACCGTACTTGCTGATGCACAAACTATTTTACCAATCATCGAGAGTTTTGAAAACACAACAAGTTTACCCAATGCTTACTGGATGATAAATAATTTTCATAATGATCAAACATTTACTGTTACAGGCACAACATCATATACCGGTAATAAATGTATTAGCATTGATAATTATAATTGTACAACCACTGCCGCTACAGACGAGCTCATAAGTGCCACCTATGATTACAGTAATCAACCTGCAAGCACAACTATAGATTTTAAATACGCTTTTACCTTTAAAGATACAATCAATACAACCGACAGATTAAGAGTATTTATCAGCGGTGATTGCGGACAAACCTGGGTACTTAAAAAAAACATGACGGGTAATGTTTTAAAAACTGCTAACTACACCAATCAACCCTTTGTACCCCAAAACCAATCGCAATGGAAATCGACAACTATCACAGGTATTAATGGCTCCTTGCTATCGGATAAATTTAGAATAAAATTTATCTTTGAAGCAGGTGGCGGCAATAATTTTTACCTGGATGATATTAATTTCGGCAATGCTACTTATTTAGATGAATGGAATGAGTTTAATGAAAGCATTACCCTGTCTCCTAATCCTTTTACAGACGAAATATTTTTTGAACTAAATACTGCCTACAGTGGTATTTTAGCCGTTATCATTACCGATATAAACGGCAAAGTAATTTGGAGCGGCAATTATAATTCACCTCATCCGGGCGAAAAACAAAAAATATCCCTTCATAATTTAGCACAAGGAATGTATTATGTAAATTTATTTCATCAGCACAAAAGCGTTACCCGAAAAATAATTAAGCTATAAATGTGCAACACTTTTCATAATTTAATTTTAGCCAGGTGAGCAGTAAAATAAAAAAGGGCGATAAAAAAATTATCAACGCATGGGTATTTTACGATTGGGCAAATTCAGTTTATCCGTTGGTAATTACAAGCACGCTTTTTCCTATATACTACGAAAAAGTAACACCCCTTGAAGTAGAAATATTAGGACGAACATTTGTAAATACTGAATTATACAGCTATGTGGGAGCACTCAGCTTTTTGCTGGTGGCCATATTTTCGCCTTTGCTTTCGGGTATAGCAGATTACAGCGGCAGTAAAAAAAGATTTTTGCAATTTTTTTGTTATTTAGGCTCCATAGCCTGTATGGGGCTATATTGGTTTAATGCCGAGTATTTAACTTTCAGCTTATTCATATTTTTATTAGCTTCAATAGGTTATTGGAGCAGTTTGGTATTTTACAATGCATACCTGCCCGAAATAGCCGAACCCGATGAACAAAACAATGTAAGTGCACGGGGATTTGCCATGGGATATTTAGGCAGCAGTATATTGCTAATACTCATTTTAGTAGCTATAATGAAATTTGAAATGCCGGCAAAATTTGGTTTTTTATTGACCGGCTTTTGGTGGATAACTTTCAGTCAATATACTTATATAATTATTCCCAGTAACCTGTTTAATAAAAAACCAACCGGCAAAAGATACATACTAAGCGGATACCGGGAAATAAACAAAGTATGGAACGAGCTAAAAACACAATCGGTGCTTAAAAGATTTCTTATTGCCTTTTTCTTTTTCAGTATGGGTGTACAAACCGTATTATTTATGGCTGCGCTATTTGCAACACAGGAAATAAAAAACCTACCGGAAGGAGGTTTAATAATAGTTATACTCATTATACAATTTGTGGCTATTATCGGAGCTTATTTGTTTTCGTGGTTAGGTAAAAAAACAAATAACATTTTATCCTTAAATGCCGCTATCTTAATTTGGATTGTTTGTTGTGTATCGGCCTATAAAATTGAAAATGCCCTGCCATTTTATTTTTTAGCCGCTGGGGTTGGCTTGGTAATGGGAGGAATTCAATCCCTATCTCGCTCTACTTATTCGCAATTACTCCCCGAAACACAAGATCATGCCTCGTATTTTAGTTTTTATGATGCCACCGAAAAAATTGCCTATGTTGTAGGCACCTTCTCATTTGGATATATTAATGGTATTACCGGTAGCATGAGAGATTCGATATTAGCGCTGATTAGTTTCTTTATAACAGGATTTATACTTCTTGCTTTTATAAAAAGAAAATCGGAAAAATTACAATAATATTGACCAATAAGCATTTGCATACAAAACTCTTACTGATAGCACATAGCCAATGCGGGTTGGAAATTACCGTTTACGGCCAAAACTAACCTATCCTATTAAACAGGACTAACGCCTAACAAGTAATTTAATTATTTTTTACTTTTACGCTTATGATGAAAACCATATCAAAAGTTTCGCACGGAGTAAAAATTTGCGTACAAACGCAATACGAAGATGATTACTCGAACCCTGCCAATAAACACTATCTTTTTTCATACAGCATAACTATTCACAATCTAAACCCTTTCGATATACAATTGCTGCATAGACACTGGATTATTAAAGACTCGTTGGCCAACACCCGCGAAGTAAGCGGAGCAGGTGTGGTTGGCAAACAACCGGTGCTGCAGCCTGATGAGAGGTACGAATACGAATCGTCCTGTTACTTACAAAGCGATGTGGGCTTAATGCATGGTGAATATATATTTAAAAATTTATCCGACAACAGCCTATTTAAAGTCTCCATTCCTGAATTTATATTGATTATACCCTACAAACTAAACTAACACTGTATGCTTAAATTACTGGCATTTTTAGCAGCACTTTATATAACCGGTGATTGTGCTGCCCAATCATTAATTAGCGCCACCGAAATTAATCCAACAAAAGAATATGATAATGTATATGTAGAAAGAATTGCAGGAGACTCATTAGTAAGTACCTTTATTATATGGATAAAAGAAAATGTACCCATGCATAAACACCAATACCACAGCGAAAATGTAATAGTAATTGAAGGTACAGCCATTATGACGCTGGGCGATAAACAACAGGAAATTAAAGCCGGTGACATCATTTTTATACCGGCAAATACCTGGCACGATGTAAGAGTAACTTCTGAAACACCCCTGAAAGTAGTGTCGGTAAAATCGCCCTATGACGATGGCAAAGATGTAATTATATATAAAAAACAATAAATGCAGCGCTTTAAGGCTCTGTAACACCCGAAAACAAAGGGATTCAGCGAAGGCTTTTCAACAAAACACACGATTTATCAACATTGCGTGATTTTTTCTGCCTACAACTCTTGACTGTATACTAATGCGTTATATATTTGCTTCAACAAACAACAAACCAAAGTTTAACCCTTAATTTAATTAACATGAACAAAGCAGAATTAATTGATGCTATTGCAGCTGATGCAGGATTGTCAAAAGCTGATGCAAAAAGAGCGCTGGATGGTTTCATCACAGCTACTACTAAAGCCCTTAAAAAAGGTGACAGCGTAGCCCTTGTTGGTTTCGGATCATTTAAAGTAGCAAAACGTGCTGCTCGCAAAGGCCGTAACCCACAAACCGGTAAAGAAATTAAAATCGCTGCTAAAAAAGTAGTGAAATTTAAAGCCGGTGCTGAGCTTGCCGGAAAGGTAAACTAATCAGCCTAAAATATGCAAAAATGCCTCGCTGTGAAGCGAGGCATTTGTATTTTATATAGGCACTTGATGCAAAAATGCTACAAACCATATCATTTCAAAATCATAAATTCATTTATAAAATCTTCCGGAACATAATTTAAATTAAATCCGGTTTAGTTTTTAAAAATAATGAAATCAGATTTGCAAACATTAAAAAAACGTAATCCGGAATTTATAAAGCATATTATTTTTTTTTGTTATTTCAAACCCACAAATGTCGGCAAACAATATACTTATAATAGATGATAACCTGCGGCAAAGAAAAGAGCTGGAAAAATCTCTGCAAAATATACCATTAAATATTTTGCGTACCGATACTATTGGTAAAGCACTTGATATTTTAAGATACAGTAATATTTCGGTGATAATATTAAGCAGTCGGTTAAAAAATCTGAATATAGAAAAATTTATAGCCGACATTAATCATATAGCACAATCTGAATATACCCACGTATTATTATTGATGCCGGAGAAAGTAAAACAAGCCGAAATTATTGATGCCTATAAAAAAGGTGTTGCCGATTATATAACACAACCCATACAACCCGAAATAGTTAAATCCATGGTAATGACTTTTTGCAAATTGTATCATAAAAGCAAAAAGGTTAGAGAATTATTATTAAATATTTTACCTCGCGAAATTGCTGATGAAATAGAATATAAAGGAAAAGTAAAACCCAAGCGCTACGGATTAGCTACCATTTTATTTGCCGATTTTGTATCATTTACACAACTCACCAAAGAATCAAGCCCCGTAGAATTAGTAAATAAACTAGATTGGTACTTTGCCCATTTTGACCGAATCATTACTAAATACCATCTGGAAAAAATAAAAACTATCGGAGATGCCTATATGTGCGTTGCAGGAGTTCCCGAAAAAAGAAAAGAAAATCCGGTTCTAGCTGCATTGGCAGCATTAGAAATAAATAATTTTATACTGCGGCAGCAAAAAAAACTTCAAAAACACGGGCAAACACCCTGGCAATTAAGAATAGGATTACATACCGGACCACTGGTAGCAGGTGTAATAGGCAAAAAAAAATTTGCTTATGATGTGTGGGGCGATTCAGTAAATATTGCCAGCCGGGTGTGCACTGCCTGCGAACCTGATAAAATTAATATTTCGGTGAATACTTATGAAAAAATAAAAGATTTTTTTGACTGCCAATATCGCGGTGAATTATCCGTAAAAAACATGAATGCTATCGGCATGTATTACCTTTCAAATATTAAAGCTGCATACTCCATCAACGGTAAAGGTAAACTTCCTAACAAAGAAATGAAAAGAGAATCAGGACTTATAGAAGTACAATACGAAAGATTAAAAGAATATGTTCTGAACCGTTTAGAAAAGGAATTACCTGATAATTTACTCTATCATAGCCTGCACCACACCATAGATGTTATGAACGCAGTTGAACGCATCGGCAAAAAAGAAGCACTAAACGAAGAAGAACAATTATTATTAAACACCGCTGCGCTTTTGCATGATACCGGATACCTGTTTACTTACCATAAAAATGAAGAACTGGCCATAAGAATCGCAAAAAAAATATTACCCGATTTTGGCTATACCCCAGCTCAAATAAGAATAATAGCAGGCATCATCAGAACAACTAAAATCAGAAGTATTCCAAAAACTAAACTGCAGCAAATTATGAATGATGCCGATTATGATTACTTAGGGCGGAATGATTATTTTAAAATAGCCCGTAAATTGTTTGAAGAATTAAAACTACAAGATATAAACATAGATGCCAAACAATGGCTCATCATGCAAATTAAATTTATAAAAAAACACAAATACTATACTCAAACACAAATAAACGAACGCAATATTACCAAACAAAAAAATTTACATATCTTAGAAAACAAACTACGTAACTTTAATAAAAAATTGAATTATGCAAAAAATTAAGTTTGGCACCGATGGCTGGAGAGCAATAATTGCTAAAGATTTTACCACAGAAAACGTTACCCGCGTTGCAATTGCTACCGGAATTTGGGTAAAAGAACATTATAACAAACCGTCTATCATAGTTGGTTACGACTGTCGTTTTGCGGGTAAACTTTTTGCCGAAACAGCTGCTAAAGTATTTGCATCGCAAGGAATAAAAGTATATCTGGCGCAAAGTTTTGTTTCTACACCCATGGTTTCGCTCGCAACAAAACAATTAGGCGCCTCGCTGGGGGTAATTATAACTGCCAGTCATAACCCCCCCGAATATAACGGCTATAAGCTAAAAAGCGAACATGGAGGACCTCTCTTACCCGAAAAAGTTCAGGAGATAGAAAATCTTATTCCCCAACATCACTCTGTAAATTTAGACAATCTCAGTCTTGATGAGCTTATAAAAGAAAACCTCATCGAAACCATTGATTTAGAATCTTTATACATAGAACACATCAAAAAAAATTTTGATTTAAATGCCATCAAACAATCTAAGATTAAAATTGCCTACGATGCCATGTATGGGGCAGGTCAGAATGTAATGAAAAAACTTTTTCCGGAAGCGCTCTTGTTACATTGCGAATACAACCCATCCTTTATGGGACAGGCACCTGAACCTATCCATAAAAATCTACTCGAATTTTCTGAGGTAATAAAAAAACACGGCCAAATTGATATTGCCATAGCAACTGATGGCGATGCAGATAGAATAGGATTATACAATAAAAGAGGTGAATTTATTGACTCACATCACATCATACTGCTACTGATACATTATTTATGTAAATACAAAAAACTAAAAGCAAAAGTAGTAACCGCATTTTCTACCACACCCCGAGTTAAAAAAATGTGCGATTATTATGGCTTAGAATTAGAAGTAGTTAAAATAGGATTTAAATACATTGCAGGCATCATGGTAAAAGAAGATATCCTGCTGGGAGGTGAAGAATCAGGAGGTATTGCCATCAAAGGACATATCCCCGAGCGTGATGGTATATGGATGGGATTGGTGATAGCCGAATTTTTAGCAAAAAGCGGTAAAAATCTGGATGAACTAATAAAAGAAGTATATGAAATTACCGGCAAATTTGCTTTTGAAAGAAACGACCTGCACCTGAAAGATGAACAAAAAAACGAAATAATAAAATATACAACACAAAATAAATACACCGCATTTGGTAAATATAAAATAGAACGAGTAGAAAATATAGATGGATATAAATATTATTTTGCCAATGATGAATGGGTGATGATACGTGCCTCAGGAACCGAGCCTGTATTAAGACTATACGCAGAATCTTCTGATGCAGATGGAGCAAGAAAGATTTTGGAAGAAACCCAAAAAACCATATTGGCATAAATTCGTGAATCTTTTTAAATACATATCATTAATATCCTTTTTAATACTATTTATTCAGGCATATACCCAATCTGATTATGAAAAAATAAAATTG
Source organism: Flavobacteriales bacterium (assembly GCA_037443205.1). Lineage (GTDB taxonomy): Bacteria > Bacteroidota > Bacteroidia > Flavobacteriales_D > UBA2798 > JBBIOU01. Next base: position 43,884 of record JBBIOU010000025.1, read on the forward strand.
ACATTAGCAAATGCAAAAACCGATCAAGACAAAGTTGATGCACTAAACGATTTAGCATTATATACTGTAAACAATAATCCCGATGAGTCCAGGCAATATGCACTGCAGGCACTTAAGCTGGCCCAAAAAATATCTTATCAAAAAGGAGTCGGATATGCCTATTACAATTTAGGCAATATCAACTACTACCTGGATGAATTTGAGCCTGGATATAAAAATCTTGATTCGGCAAAAAAAATATTTATACAAATAAATGATCCTATCGGCATCGCTAACACAAAAAACACCTTTGCTGAAATTAAAACACTCGAAGGCGAATATGCAACTGCGCTTAATAATTTATTTGATGCCTTAAAATTATTTGATGAGACAAAAGACAGCATTGGACTTGCAAAAGTAAATAATAACATAGGGTTGATTCACTATCATCAAAAAAACTACCCGGAAGCCATCAAATATTTTAACCAAGCCTTAAAAACTGCTGACTTAATAAGGACAGGAGATGCTTACTTATATATTGGCCGAGCCAATGTTGCACAAAACAACTATTCTGAAGCAGAAAAAAATCTGGAAAATTCATTGCGAATAGCGCTCAAAACCAATGACAATTATATACTATCAGATACCTATTATTTACTCGGTAAAATAAAGGCTTTTTACGGTGAATATGATATGGCAATGAAACATACTCAAAACGCCATAAAAATTAAAGAATCATTAGATGACAACCAGGGCATGGCATTATGCTGCATACAAATGGCTAATTTAAACCTTAACACACAACACATCAACGAAGCACTAAATTATTTTTATAAAGCAAAAAAAATAGCGCAACAACTTTACATTCGCGAAGAATTAAAAGATACCTATTTAGGCTTATCCAACACTTACAATTATTTAAAATTATACGACAGTGCATATTTATATTTAAACGAGCACAATAAAGTGCAAGCCGAATTACTTAGCGAAGAAGCCTCTGAAAAACTGGCACAACTTGAGGCAACACTCGCCTCACAAAGAAGAGAAACCGAAATTCAAAACGAAAGGAAACTTCAGCGTTTTATCAGAAAAATCATTATTAGCGCTTCCGTAGCCGTTATTATCATGCTTCTGATATTTGCATTTATGATGTACAGCAGATATAAATTAAAAAATAAAGCCAATCAACAATTAGAAAAATATAATGCCGAAATAATCTATCAACGCGACATTATTAAACAAAAACAAGAAGAAATTATTGATTCTATAAATTACGCCAAAAGAATACAATATGCCCTGCTCGCCCACGATGAATTTTTAAATAATAATCTGAAAGATTATTTTGTATTATTTAAACCCAAAGATATTGTCAGCGGTGATTTTTATTGGGCAACTAAAAAAAATAATGATTTTTATATTGCAGTTTGCGACAGCACCGGTCATGGCGTACCCGGTGCCTTTATGAGTTTATTAAACATCTCCTTTTTAAACGAAGCCATTAACGAAAAAAATATTACCAATTGCGCAGAAGTATTAAACCATGTTAGAAATAGATTAATACAAAACATGGATAATCGCAGAGACGGAATGGATGCCATATTGATGAAAATTAACCTAAACCATACCGCTGTCATTGAATATGCTGCTGCCAATAACCGGCCTGTACTTATCAGAAATAATCAAATTTCTGAACAACCTTGCGATAAAATGCCTGTAGGTAAAAGTGAAAAAACCGAAAAATTTAATACCTACAAAATTCAGGTACAAAAAAACGATATGCTCTATCTTTATACAGATGGATATGCCGACCAGTTTGGCGGTGAAAAAGGCAAAAAATTAAAATATAAAATATTAAATACTTTTTTAGCTCAAATATCATCTTTAACAACAAATGAGCAAAAAGAAAAACTAGAAAATTATTTCAACGAATGGAAAAGAGACATGGAACAAATTGACGATGTGTGTGTAGTAGGTATAAGAATCTGATAAAAACTGTTAACTATAATTAATACTACCTTATTGAGCATTTCTGTTTAGGGTTAATTTATTACCTTTGCACGTTTATGCAACCTTACAAAAAAGTAGCATTTTATACCTTAGGATGTAAACTAAATTTTACCGAAACATCAACCATAGCCCGCTCATTTACCGAAGCAGGTTATGCAAAAGTTGATTTTAACGACCGCCCCGATATTTATGTTATTAATACTTGCTCCGTTACCGATAATGCCGATAAAAAATGTAAACAACTGGTTAAAAAGGCCAAACAAATTAATCCGTATGCTAAAATAATTATCATTGGTTGCTATGCACAACTAAAACCGCAAGAAATCGCACAAATTAACGGAGTTGATTTAGTATTGGGAGCCAATGAAAAATTTAATGCAATTAATTATTTAGATAATCTGTCCGAAAGTACTAAAATTATCTCCGGTGAAATTAAACATGTAAAAGAATTTATTCCTTCCTATTCGGCCGGTGACAGAACACGAACTTTTTTTAAAGTACAAGACGGTTGCGATTACTTTTGCTCTTTTTGCACCATCCCGCTGGCACGCGGCAGAAGCAGAAGTGCCACCGTTAAAGAAACTGTCTTAAAAGCCAAAGAAGCTGCCAAAAACGGCATTAAAGAAATTGTATTAACGGGAGTAAATATTGGCGATTTTGGCAAAGAAAACCCCTTAAACGAAAGTTTTATAGACCTGATAAGAGAACTCGATTTAACTGAAAATGTTGAACGTTTTAGAATATCTTCCATTGAACCAAATCTGCTAAGCAACGAAATCATTGAATTTGTAGCTCAATCAAAAAAATTTGTACCACATTTTCATATACCCCTGCAATCAGGAAATAACGACATTTTAAAAGCGATGCGAAGAAGATATCAAAGAGAACTATACGCAGACAGAGTGGCTTTTATAAAATCTTTAATGCCCCATGCCTGTATTGGGGTAGATGTTATTGTTGGTTTTCCCGGTGAAACAGATGAAAAGTTTTTAGATACCTACAACTTTATAAATCATTTAGAAGTTAGTTACTTGCATGTATTTTCATACTCCGAAAGAGATAATACAACTGCCGTAAGAATGAAAGAAATAGTACCCATGGCAGAGCGCAATAAAAGAAGTAAAATGCTGCATATACTTTCGGATAAGAAGAAAAGAGCCTTTTATAATCAACATTTAGGAAACATACGAAATGTACTTTTTGAAGCCGAAGAAGACCACGGAAATATGTATGGTTTTACCGACAATTACATAAAAGTACAAATTGAATATAACCACGAATTAATTAATAAAATTGTGCCTGTAGAGTTATGCAACATAAACCCCGAAGGTATAATTGAAGCCAAAGTTTTAATCGAAAATACCCTATCGTAATGTACCCATCGCTGTATTATTTTTTTCAGGACATATTCGGATTGGAAATTAACTTTTTAAAAGCCATCAATAGTTTTGGATTTTTTGTTGCATTGGCTTTTATCTTCGGTATGTGGATTTTTTCAAACGAGCTGAAAAGAAAAGAAAAAGAAAAAATATTATTACCTGTAAAAATCAAAGAGTGGAAAGGTAAACCGGCAAGCTACAAAGAAATAATAACTAATGCTATCATTGGTTTTATATTAGGTTATAAATTACTTTATGCCTTTTTAAATAATGAAGTATTTGACAATTTCCCGCAATTTCTGTTTTCTACTCAAGGCCATTGGCCGGGTGGAATTATTATTGCATCAGCCCTGTCATTTTGGGTATGGTACGAAAAGAAAAAATCTGCTTTATCTCCTCCGCAATTGGTTGAACGCGATTTTCATCCACACGAACATGCCGGACCACTTCTGATGATAGCCGTAGTTTTTGGTTTATTGGGAGCCAAAATATTTGCATGGCTCGAAGACCCTCAACCATTATCCGAATTTTTATCAGACCCCTTCAGAGGACTTACCATGCTGGGTGGTTTAATATGCGCCTTACTTGCAGGAGCATATTATATGCACAAACAAAAATTACCTACCTTACATTTTATGGATGCAGCCTCGCCTGCCATCATACTGGCTTATGGCATTGGCAGAATTGGTTGTCATGTTGCCGGAGATGGCGACTGGGGTATAGTTAATAAAGCTCCCAAACCCGATTGGATGAATTTTTTACCCGACTGGGTATGGGCATATAATTACCCAAACAACGTAAATAAAGATTGCGGCTTGCCCGATTGCAACTGGCAGGAAACTCCTTATTTAATAGAACCTGTTTTCCCTACTCCTTTTTACGAAACCGTAATGTGCATACTTATTTTCTTTGCTTTATGGTTAATTAGAAAAAAAATAAAAACTGCCGGCATTATGTTTATGCTATTATTTATTACCAATGGTATTGAACGTTTTATAATAGAAAAAATCAGAATAAATGATAAAATAGATGGGCTTGGGCTCACACAAGCTGAATTAATTTCTGTAATAATGATTTTTATAGGCATTATCGGCATTTGGTTTTTACTTAAAAATAAAAAACGTATATTTTTGATATAATTGAAATATTTCTAAAATTGAAAATAAAAAAAATACTTTCAACTATTTTTTGGACAAGATATAAACAATGCCTAATCAAAACCCGGAACAAATAGCCAGAGATAACATCGACAGACAATTGATTGACTGCGGTTGGATGGTGCAATCCAAATCAAAAATAAATTTGAATGCCGGCATTGGTGTGGCTGTTCGTGAATACAGCACGGAAGTTGGACCTGCTGACTATGTGCTGTTTGTTGACGGAAAACCTGTTGGAATTATTGAAGCCAAAAGAGAAGAAGAAGGCCATAAATTGACCGTTCACGAAGACCAGGCAGAGGATTATGCAACGGCTAAACTCAAATACCTGAATAACGAAAAACTGCCTTTTGTGTATGTGAGCACGGGAGAAGTAACCTCATTTACCGATTTCAGAGACCCAAAGCCAAGAGGCAGAAATGTATTTACGTTTCACCGACCTGAAACGCTAAGAAATTGGCTCAAGAAAACCAAGTCGCTTCGGGCTGCTTTGCAGGATTTAGATAATTTACCCGAAGACGGTTTGCGCGAGTGCCAAATAAACGCCATTACCAATCTCGAAAAATCCTTCAAACAAAATAAACCCAGAGCCTTAATACAAATGGCTACCGGTTCGGGCAAGACGTTTACAGCTATTACTTCTGTTTACCGATTGTTGAAACTCAAAGACGATAACAACAACAATGTAGTAAGACGTATTCTTTTTTTGGTGGATACCAAAAACCTGGGCGAACAGGCAGAACAGGAATTTATGAGTTATCTGCCCAATGACGACAACCGAAAGTTTACCGAGTTGTATGGTGTTCACCGGCTAAAATCAAAACATATACCTGACGACAACCACGTTTACATCAGCACCATTCAACGCTTGTATGCCGCATTGAAAGGACAAGACCTTGACGAAAGTGCCGAAGAAGAGAACCCCCACGAAAAATGGCTCCCAAAAGAAGTACCACCGGTGGAATACAACGAAAAACTGCCCATTGAATTTTTCGACTTCATCTTCATTGACGAATGCCACCGAAGCATTTACAACTTGTGGATGCAGGTGCTCGATTACTTTGATGCTTTTCAGGTGGGGTTAACTGCCACACCCGATGCCCGCACATTTGCCTATTTCCAGCAAAATATCGTTTCAGAGTATTCTCACGAAATGGCCGTAGCCGATGGCGTAAATGTGGGTTACGATGTGTATCTGATTGACACCAAAATAACCAGGCAGGGAGCTACGCTCTGGAAAGGTCAGTACATTGAATCACGTGATAAGCTCACACGAAAAAAACGCTATGAATTGCAGGACGAAGACGAAGCCTACTCCGCACAGCAGTTGGATAAAGATATTGTTAATCCTAACCAAATTCGTTTGGTCATTCGCACATTCAAGGAGCATTTACCACAGATGTTCCCCGACCGTTACGACAAAGACGGCAATTTTGAAGTGCCTAAAACACTGATATTTGCCAAAACCGATAGCCATGCTGATGATATTATTCAAATTGTAAGGGAAGAGTTTAACGAGGAAAACCGCTTTTGCAAAAAGGTTACCTATAAAGCCAACGAAGACCCCAAATCGGTATTGGCTCAGTTCCGTAACGCTTATTATCCACGCATTGCCGTTACGGTAGATATGATTGCCACCGGTACAGATGTGAAACCCTTGGAATGTTTGCTCTTTATGCGCGATGTAAAAAGCCGCAACTACTTTGAGCAGATGAAAGGACGCGGCACACGGGTAATCAGTTTTGATGATTTAAAGAAAGTATCGCCTTGTGCCAAAGTAACCAAAGACCACTTTGTAATTGTAGATGCCATTGGTGTAACCAAAAGTTTGAAAACCGACAGCCGGCCGCTGGAGAAAAAGCCGGGTGTGCCTTTGAAAGATTTGTTGGGTGCTATTGCAGTGGGTGCACGGGACGAAGACTTGTTTACTTCGCTGGCAAACCGCCTTACCCGATTAGACAAGCAAATTACCGATAAAGAGAAAAAGCAATTTGAAGAAATATCAGGAGGCATTCCACTTTCTGCGGTGGTAAAAAAATTATTGAATGCCTACGACCCCGACACTATTGAAGCCATTGAGCAAAAGGTAAAAGAAGAAAAACGAGGTGAAGCTCCCGTAGTAATTGAGACTGTAATTAACGAACAGTTGGAACAACTGCGAAACAATGCAGCTAAGGTATTTACAGGCGAGCTCAATGAATTTATTGAAAATGTGCGCAAAGCTCACGAGCAAAAAATTGACTTGCTCAATCCCGATGAACTAATAAACGTGGGCTGGGACAAAGACCATGCTTCGGCAAGCTCAGCGCTGGTAACTGACTTTAAAGCATGGATAGAAAGCCACAAAGATGAAATGGTGGCTTTGCAGATTTTTTACGGGCAACCCTACCGCAGGCGTGAACTCACCTTTGCAATGATAAAAGATTTGGTAGAGAAAATTAAAATGGACAAACCCACTCTTGCCCCCATGAATGTGTGGCGGGCTTACGAGCAATTAGATGCTTCGGCAAGCACAGTGCCCATTGGTAGCCCAAAGAATGAACTGGTGGCACTGGTTTCACTCATCAGGAGAGTGATTGGAATTGATAATGTTTTAACGCCTTATGATAAAACCGTGGATAAAAATTTTGCCGACTGGGTGTGGAAAAAACAACAGGGAGCCGGCATCAAATTTACCAAAGAGCAGATGGAATTTTTGTACTTCATAAAAGAGCAAATAGCCACATCCCTCCACTTTGAGGCAGATGATTTTGAATTGAACGAACAGGGAATGTTGGGCAGGGCATACAAAGCCTTTGGAGATACCTTGTATGAAATTATTGAAGAATTAAACGAAGCACTGGCAGCGTAATGATGGTTTCGGCTTTGCTCCTTTCGGTGGTTTCGGCTTCGCTCTTTTCGGTGGTTTCGCCTTCGATC
>JBBIOU010000026.1:0-48303 GCA_037443205.1 Flavobacteriales bacterium
CCCCCCCCCCCCCCCGCAAGCCTTATGCCAAGTAATTGCGGTAAGTAAAACAAACTACAAAAAACTTTTCCACCCGCTGCTTATGTTTCCTCTCTTATTATATAGCAGTAACTTATTCTCGCAAAGCCAAAACTGGTGGAAAATTGATGGCAACAGTAACGGCAGCAACAGCACTTTTATAGGCACAACCAATAATTTTTCTTTGCGCTTTAGAGCCAATAACACCGAATGGTTTAGTATTTCCCCATCGGGGCAATATACTTTTAACGGATTAACAGGTACAAGCAATGGTTTGATGCTGATAAGCAACACAGGAAATGTATATCGTTTAAATTTTAGCGGTAACGGCAATGAGGTTTTAACCGCAGCAGGAACCTGGCAAAACGTTTCTAATTTAATACCACAATATTGGCAACTAAATAATAATAGCTTAATTAGTAATTACAATGTAGGTATAGGCACAACTGCAGCTCCCGAAAAACTTACCGTAAATGGTAATATTTTAGCCAATGGCAGCATAAGCGGAACCAGTTTAAATGTGGTTGATATAACCACTACGGGTAGAGAGTTTAAAGTAAGTAATACACTTTGCATAAAAGGATATGACCCGCAAGACCCAACCAGTAAAAACCATATTTGCGGAACAAACAACGATTTATATATACAAAGTACTTCGGGAAATTACAATACTATTATAAACCATAACAATCAGGGCAAAGTAGGTATTGGTACTGATACGCCAATTACTACATTAGATGTAAATGGCAGCGCCAGGTTTAGTGATAAAATTTTTGTGAATAGAATTATTGTTAATCCCGGTGATAGTTTGATAAGATTAGGTGATAGCACCATGAATTTTCATACGCTGGAAAATAGAATTAGTTGGACAAACTCATGCTCTGTGCCTACTTCTGACCCTAATGTTTTTATTGGTGGTGCTTGCAGGGGGTTTGCTATTGGCAATGGCAACACCTATGCTAAAGGAGTAAATTCTATAGCTATTGGCAATAATGTACAAACAGCCTTTATTCCTCCGTTGATAAATGGATTAAATGCTATGGTAATAGGTAGTGGAGTAGATAATAATACTTTTTTAACCAATCCTTTTTCAAATTCTTTAATGGTGGGATACAATTCTAATATACCAACATTGTTCATTTCATCTTCTTCGGGAGTAAACACATCAGGTAAAGTTTCTATTGGTGATATTTCACACAGTAGAATTACTAATAATATTTTGCAGGCAAAACTTAATGTAATTGGTCAGTTTAATGATGTATTATTTGAAACTAAAGCAATGTCTAATCAAACTGTAACTGCAAATTTTACGGTTTATGGCAATGGCAAGGTAGGAATTGGAATAGATAACAACAACATGCCCGGCAACTATAGTTTGTATGTAAAAAACGGAATATTAACCGAACGAGTAAGAGTTTCTTTATCAAATGATGTGCAATGGCAGGATATAGTATTTGCACCTGATTATACTTTAATGCCCCTGGATAGTGTAGAAAGCTACGTAAAGAAAAACTCTCATTTACCCGGCATACCGAGTGCAAAAGAAGTATATAAGAATGGAATAGATATAGCCCAAATGGATGCTGCTATTTTAGGAAAAACCGAAGAATTGTTTTTATACCTGTTTGAGTTAAAAAAGCAAATGCAGGTAATGCAAAATGAAATTGAGGCGTTAAAAACCGAAAATAATAAATTAAAAACTAATTCAACAAACAATGAATAGAGCAATAGTTGTGTTTATTATAACCACCCTCACACTCTCCTGTAAAAAATTTCCGGAAGATGAAGCTTTGTTTCATATTAATACTGTTAAGCAGAGGTTGTGTAGTAAGTGTTGGATAGTAGAAAGTAGTTACTACCCAAATATTTGTTTTTTAAAAAACAACGAACTTTCGTGTATTTCGACATATTTTAAAAATTTTAATGTTTGGGAAGTTAAAAAAAAGGATATCTATTTTAAAAATACCGATAATGGTACTGTCAGAAAATATAAAATTCTTCGTTTAGATTTTAATGATTTTGTGATAGAAAATGACTCGGCAAAAATAAAATTTTATACTTATGAGAAATATCGTTAATAATAAGATCTTAAAAAACAAGCTAATATTAATATGCTTCCAGTTTTTATTTATAAACTATTCATTTAGCCAAGCAGATATAAATTTAAAAAAATACTGGGTTTATAGAGAACGCCTGAAAAACTTTATGGTAAGTGATATCGGTACCGGCACTTCTATAATTGCCCCTAAAAGAGAAATACATTTAAACGATGCCAAAGTATTGGCATGGAACGACCCTGCATGGTATATGGCTTATTGGATGGGTACACTGGCAATGGAATATGATTTGTTAAGTAGTAATGGCGAAAACACTACACAAACACTAATTGATTTATATAATGTGATTGAAGCGATTAACCGGCTGGATAAAAAAGCTGAAATTGCATGGGGTTGTTCTACAACAGGTGTATTAAACGGCTTTATGGTAGCAGATGATGTGCCGTCAGTATTTCCTGAATTAATAAATAATGGTGTAAAAAATGAAGACAGATTAAATGAATCTTTAGTTCCTCCACCCGATGGTTTCAGGGCTAAATGCATAGAGTCGGAAGAAACTTTGTATTTAAACGACATACCAAGAGAAATGAGTATTGATCATCTGTCCGCGTTTTATATTGGTTTTTCTTTAGTTAAAAAATATATCCCGGCAAACCTAAATGCTCACACGTCCTTTTCGGATGGAGAAACAAAATTTGTAAAAGAAATACAAAATATTTCAAATAGAATTATAGATCATTTTATAACAAACAATTGGATACTAACAAATACATGTGCCAATAGATGCGTGTATGGAGTATGCAACACCAAAAAACCACTATCTGAACATTGTTTCTACAAAGATACTACTGATTATACTACCAGCGAATGTGGAAATGCATCTTATATATCAAAATGCGAAAAAGGGGGAGCTTTGGCGTTCCTCGTTGCCATCGGTTTTCTTAAAGCTCATGAGTACATAAACGGAGGTTTAACCTTTCAGCAGTCTACACATCTAGTGAATTTTTTAAACAGTTCAAATAGGACTATTTGGAACGCTGCTCTTACTGTTGTTGAAAAAGATTTGCTTGTATTTAACCTGGTTACTGTTGGAAATATTGGTAAGGTAAATTTTACTAATATATTTCCTCCTTCTTTTACATTAGAAAACACCAAGTCGGTAGCGCGAAGAATAAAAAAAGTGAGTATAGATGAAGATTGGCAACATCTAATTGCGCTACACAGGCTATTGCATGGTAATCAATATGATAATAATACACTAATAGCTATTGGAAATGATTATTATGAATGTTTGTTAGATGCTGCGCCATGCAGAGGATGTGATGGAAAAAATATTATAGGACAGGTTAGCACAGAATGGGGGGCTGTGGATAGATTGAATGGTGATAAATCGGATGGGTATAATGATATGATGGCTTCGGGAGTTTCATATTTATTTTATTTTAATTTATACAATAAAATAAACTCCAATTATTTAGGCAATAATTACAAAATAATTAATATACATGAACTAGCCCTTGAAAATATTAATAAACAAAATTATACTGAATATGATATTAAAAATTTTGAAGCATCTAATACTATAACTGCTCAAAATAATTATCAAATAAGCATAGGAAGTATATACGGAGGCGATAAAGGCAGAGTAACATTTACTGCAGGAAAGAAGATAGATTTACTGCCCGGATTTTATGCTCACTACGGTACATTTTTTAATGCTTCTATTAACCCAATGATTAAAAGTTTTAATTGCATAAGCGCAGGTGTTAATTTTGAATGTGAATATTATAATAATTTATATAGAAATGACTTAGATGATGACACTACACTAATAGAATATGATACCTTATACGTAGATTTAGATACTAATAATAATCCTAAAACACTTTTATTTGATGAACTGATAAATGATTCTAATTCCTTTAACTATAATGTTTATCCAAATCCTAATAATGGAGAATTTAAGCTGGTTAAAACACATCCAAATAATTGTATTATTACCATATATAATTCCATAGGGAAATTAATATACAATAACAAAGTTAGTTTAAACGAAGTAACTATTAATATAATAGGAAATCCTCCCGGAATATATTTCTTACATTTGCAAAATAATTTTGGAGCTAAAACATTTAAGATTATAATAGAGTAAAATGAAAAAAACACTATCTATATTAATTCTTATTTTAGCATATAATAACATATATTGCCAAAATGAAATTAAACCCGTTGATAGCAACCAAATATTCAGAAATTTCATTAGTTTAGGTGTGCTGGATCATTCTGCAGTAAGTGTGGGCTACACCCGAAAACTTATTTCTGGTAAACGTTATTCTTTACGAACCGGAATAGGTATATCAAGTGCAATTGTAAAATTAAACGGCTATTACTTTAATATTGACTCTGAGTTTAAAACCAAGAAAAAATATGATTTATTATTAGGATTAAAAATTTTTCCTTTTTACAGTTCAAAAAAAATTGCCAACCAAACCATCTATTTTATTAGAGATTTTATTGCCGGTTGTTATTTTGGATTTATAGGGGGAAAACCCCATTTAAAACATGAATTCAGATTTATAATAAATATATATTACGACCAAGAGCGTGGAGTTGGGGATTCAATTTACAGAAATAAAAATCCATTAAGGTATGTTTTCCCCTTCATCAGTTATAATATAAACTTCGGTTTAGGTAAAAAATAATATACAAATGCATAAACTTTTAGCCATACTTATTATAACCACCCTCACACTCTCCTGTAAAAATTTCCGGAAGATGAAGCTCTGTTTCATATAAACACCGTTAAGCAGAGGTTGTGTAGGAAGTGGTCGCAATTTCCAAAAGATCCTGGCAGTCCATTGTATGATAATTACTGTCCTTATGTTTTTTTTAAATCTAACGACACATTTAGTAAATGTGATATGCTAAACGAATACACAAATTGGAAATTATCAGATAATAAAAATACTATTATTATATATAATCATAATCCTTTAATGGAACTTCATTTAACTATATTGATTATTTAGTTCTTCGAAATGATACCATGCAAATTTCTTTTAAACCCCACCCTTAAAATTATCAATTATGAACAAAATACTTACTTTAATAGCTGTTTCTTTTTTAGTAATAATCGCAAATTCTCAAGCCATATTAAATCTAGAAAAATATTGGATATATAGGGAGCGCTTAAAAAACTATTATTTACAAAGAAATGCACAAGGTGGCGGAATAATTGCTACTAACAGATTTGTTAATGAAATAGAATATAACACCCTGCTTTGAACTTGAGTTGTTGCATAAGCACATAGCCATGGAACATAAATTATTAAACGATAATCGCTATTCTACACAACAAACACTTTTAGATTTATATTACGCTATAGAATCAATTAATAGAGTTGATATAGCAGCGGAAAGTAATATTGGAGGAGTTGTAGTTTTAATGGAAGTACACAACCCAATGGATTTTTAATCACTGATGATATTCCAGGTGATTTTTTTGATAATAATTTTAATGGGAAATTAAATGCGGATTATTTAAATGAAAGTAAAGTTCCGCCTGTAGATGGCGACAGAATATTGTGTGTAAAATCGGCTGTAAATTACTATGAAAAACCAAGAGAATACAGCATTGCAGGAAAGAAGATAGATTTACTGCCCGGATTTTATGCTCACTACGGTACATTTTTTAATGCTTCTATTGACCCCACTATTGGTAAAATGAATTGCAATGAACCTGCCCAAACTGACTGCTCATCTCTAAATTATAGAAATATATCAGACGATACCACTTTTAATCTTCTTGATTACGATACTGTATATATTGATACATCTGAAATAAATAATCCTAAAATTAGCTTAATTTATAATAATCAAGAACCTACCACAGAGCTTGACTATAAAGTTTTTCCAAATCCAAATGACGGTAGTTTTACCTTTTATTTAAATAAGCGTGAAGATATAAAATACATAACTTTATCTGACTTATTAGGTCAATCAATTGCCACATTCACCGTTCAAGATAATAGTACTAATATCAATTTAAAATATTTATCTCCGGGCATATACATTTTGTCATTTACCATATACGATAAATTATGCTACATAAAAATAGTTATACAATGAAATTGAAAAATTTATTTACATTTACATTATTGATTTTTTGTCTGGTAAGCAAATCGCAAGAAGATAGCTTAAACAAAATGATTTTTCTTAAAAAAAACAGTGTTTTCTTGCAAATCGGAGGCATATCATTTGTTTCGGCAGGGTATGCAAGAAATTTTAAAACTTTAGACTATGATATTTTTCAATTAAAATATGGAGTATCATACGGACACAAGTGGCTAACGGGATATTTTTCTGAATTTAATATCATTAAACTCAAAAAAAGAAAAAAAGATAATGAATATAAGCTAAGAGCTTTTGGCGCGGGTATATCCTTATTGTATGAATTTCATAACTACAGTGAAAATGTAAATATGTTGCTCAAAAACTATATGTTTACGCTAAACTTTTCTAATATTTTTAAACTTAATAATGCTTGTAGCCAAGAAATCAAACTATCACTAAATTTATTCATTATCCCCGATATATACGCGCCTAAACCATATCCCAGCCATAGCTACCCAAGAAAATTTTCAGGAATCGTCCCCTTCCCCATGATTAGCTATACAATAAACCTGGGATTGGGTAAAAAATAAAACATCAAAATTGTTCATTTTCTTACCTTAATCTAAGCCCAAAAATGTCATTAACCTAAACTTATCATCAGCCACGCTATGCCTGGATAATACAAGTTTAGGTTAATCTATCATAGCACACAAATAGCACAAAATCAAACATACCTATTTAAACCCTTTAGTTTGGATATGTATAATATTGAGAAATTTTGTTTTGATTTATTTTGCACATATCAAAAAAATGTTATATACTTGCTGTTACTAATCTTTATAAGTATGAAAAGTAACTCTACGCCCCCCCGCAAGCCTTATGCCAAGTAATTGCGGTAAGTAAAACAAACTACAAAAAACTTTTCCACCCGCTGCTTATGTTTTCTCTCTTCTTATATAGCAGTAACTTATTCTCGCAAAGCCAAAACTGGTGGAAAATTGATGGCAACAGCAATGGAAGCAGCACAAGTTTTATAGGAACAACCAATAATTTTTCTTTACGCTTTAGAGCCAATAACACCGAATGGTTTAGTATTTCCCCATCGGGGCAATATACTTTTAACGGATTAAACGCCATAGTATTAGGTAGCGGAGTTGATAATAGTACCTTTTTAACCAATCCTTTTTCAAATTCTTTAATGGTTGGTTTTAACAGTAATATCCCCACGTTATTTGTAGGTAGGTCTAATGGAGCTAATACAACGGGTAAGGTGGGTATTGGAACTACCTATATATCGAATGGATATAAACTGGCAGTTGAGGGTTACATTATTTGCGAAGAATTGGTTGTGCGCCTAAGAAATGACTGGCCCGATTATGTTTTTGCCAACAACTATGATTTATTGCCACTTGAAGAAAGAAAAGCAATAGTAAATAAAAACAAGCACCTGCCCGGAATAAAACCTGCCGATGAAATATGCAAAGAAGGAATGCCTGTATCCGAAACCGTTAAAGCCATTACACAAAATCTAGAAGAACACGAACTATATTTATATCAGTT
This sequence comes from Flavobacteriales bacterium, assembly GCA_037443205.1. Classification (GTDB taxonomy): domain Bacteria; phylum Bacteroidota; class Bacteroidia; order Flavobacteriales_D; family UBA2798; genus JBBIOU01. Next base: position 7,749 of record JBBIOU010000026.1, read on the forward strand.
AATAGATGAAATAAAACAACTGAAAAACGAAACTGAAAGATTGAAGATGGAGATAAATAATAAATGACGGCACTAAAACATATTATACTAATTGCTTTATACTTCATAATATGCCCTCTTGTTTTGGCAAATAAAGATTCTGTTGTTGTAGAAAGCTCAGGTGATAATACCCCACTATACCTTGCCGGAATGAAAACATCATTAGAAAACAACTGGAATGTATCTTTTAATTTTTCGCGCTTAGTTTATAATAAACCTAAGTTAAAATCATTTTTATTTATTGAAAGAACTTTTGAAATATCTAATCACAATGGGATTTACAACTTTAAAAATTTTTTTGCCAATAACTCTTTTGAATTGATTGCTATAAATAAGATAAAAAAATGGCATGGAAATTTTTTCGAATCGCAAATAGGGATAAAAAATTTCCTGTTTAAGAAAAAACATTGGGTATTTGATTTGGGTGTATGCTTTACCTCTTCCAGATTATTTTCATTTGATGTTTTTGATGGTGTAGGTACAGTTAATCGAATGAATATTAAAATGATTTTACTTAAATCTTCTATAGGTTATAGTGTTTTTTCCATTGATAAATACAAATGTAGTTTAATCATTAGGCATGCTACTATGTATGGTTTATTTATATTCCAGGAAAAATACAACCTCAGTAAGCTAACAGACTATAATATTAGAAGATACAAAAGAGATATAAAGACGTTTGGTCGTTCGCCAATACAAATTGAATTAATTTATAATTTTTAGATTATGAAAAAAGTTTTGTTATTAGTACTTATAAATTTTGTAATAAATAAAAAGGGATACTCACAAACTGTATAATGTCCCCCAAAATTAAGACAGGTAACTAAGTTGAAAAAAAGGAGTAAAAACTTAAGAATAATATACCATGAATAACAACATATTTTATTTGCTAGCTGTATTAGTATTTATTGCCTGTAATAAGCCCAAGCGGTATTGCCCCACTACCGTTAGTGGCAGGTTATGGAATACTGCCACCAATTTGCCCATAACAAATGCTCATGTATATATTTATGAAACCGAATTTACCGGTTTTTTACCCAATTTAAACAATAAGCCCAGAGGTTATGTGGGCAGCACATTAACCGATGAAAACGGAAATTATACGTTTACTTTTGAGGCAGTAAGCAATGTAAAAGATTTAGAATACACAGTAGTTGTTGATAGAAAAGAGATAGGTACTTTTGTTTCAACTATTAAGGATTATGCTACCAACCCGCCAACAATAATTAATGTAAATAATTACATTCCGGCCAAAACATTTTGGATTGCTGCAATACAAAACAGGTGCAAAAATAATTATGCTTATTTTGATAGAGCTATTGGGAATAACATTGAGGGCGTTTTTCATAACAATTTCCCCACTCCAAATATATCTGATTCAGTAGTTTTAAAAATTACTAATGATTATTTTACATATGTTTCAAAAATAGGCATAGGAACTACTCATCCAAATGGAAGTTATATTCAAAATAAATATATATTAGTTCTTACTGGTAACAATACTTTTGTTTGGGAAGCTTATAAAAACGGATCGTTATATATATATGACACTACAATCTACATTCAAAGTGGCGTTTATTATAAATTAGACTTTTTTTATTAGATATAACTATGACAATATTTACTATGTATAAAAACATATTTTATTTGCTTGCTGTATTAGTATTTATTGCCTGAAATAAGCCAGGGAGTAGTTTTAAAAACAGTTGGATTGAAAATGATTATATGATTGATGAAAAAGAAATATTTTTAAATGAGGCTTTACTCGAAATATACCCTAACCGGTAGCTGATAATTTAAATATATTTCAAACGTATTTCGAGTCGGCATACAAAATTGAAATATTAGATGTTGCCGGAAAAATTCTATATATAACAATTGCTTCATCGGTTAAATATATTATTAATTTAAGCCATTTAGAAAGAGGTACTAATATAGTAAGCATAAGCAATGATAATAAACTAGTAAATAAAAAAATTGTTAAGCTATGAAAAAGCGGATATTATTTTATTTTTGCATTTCATTTTATTAATTGGCAAAGCACAATACAATCCTATGCCTATGAGTAACTGCTCTTGGATGATATTTCATCATGGCATGGGTTGTTATACCTATGGAAAACTGTTTGTGCCTGATATTAGCTATGATACGACCATAAACTCTTCGTCATATAGTAAAATATACATATCTGATTTTAGTGACACAAATTACTATGGTACATACAGATAAGACACTTTAAATAGAAAAATATATTTTGTTTCGAAAGACAGTATAAGTGAATACTTGATGTATGACTTCAATGTTAATATTGGGGACACCGTAAATGTCATTATTCAATATTCTGTATTTAAGCCTTCTGCTTCTGATATTTTTAGTGTTAAATATGGTATGAATACCTTTGGTAACGTTAAAATAATTGCTGTTTACCCCATTTCATTAGGAATAAACTATCTTTATCATTGGATAGAAGGTTTAGGCTCATCAAAAGGATTAAATATTTATCCAAGTGAATATGATGATTTATATTGTTTTTCAAAAAACGACACTGTCTTCTATCAATCCGCTTCATGCACTAACTTACATACACCATATTTATATATTGTTACTATTATAAATTCTCAATGTTTTTATTTTAACAATAATTCTGTTGCCGAAAGCAGTAAAAATGAATTTATAAACATATACCCCAATCCTACAACTGGATTTGTGAATTTAGAAATATTGAGTGCTCAAATTACGAATTACAATTTCCAAATTAAGATTTTTGACACATTAGGCGAAGGAAGTTTACAATAATTTTACAACTAATAAGTAATCAAAGATTAATATAGAACACTTGCCAAATGGCATGTATTTTATCCAACTAAACGCAGAAAATTTTAATGTGGGCAAAAAAGTTGTCTTACAGAAGTAGATACTTGCCTTAAATATATGCCCCAAAGCCCCTGTTCATCAGAACAGGGGCTTTGGATTCATATAACAATGCGTTATTTAATTGTAATCAATTTCTGTGTTTTGTTAGTTAATTCGGCTTTTTTAGGAAGCGCTATTTTTAATATACCATTTTCATAGTTGGCATTTATTTTATCCAGGTCAATTTTTCCTTCGGGTAAGTTAAAGCTTCTTTTAAATGAAGTATAGCTGTATTCTTTGCGCGAATAATTTTTATTATTCTCTTCGTTTTCAGTTTTTTTCTCGCAGCTTAAAATTAACACATTGTCTTCTAATTCTAATTTAAAATCTTCTTTATTATAGCCCGGAGCTGCGGCTTCAATAACATAAGCATCATTGGTTTCGCTTATGTTTACAGCCGGTGTTTTTATTCCGGTCATATTAGGAAAAATAGGAAATGTTAATCCAAAAAAATCTCTGGTAAATTCATCATCAAAAAAACGTTGAAAAACATCGTTGTTTGCTTTTTTTATTAAGTTCATAATTTGGTCCTCCTTATTTTTTATGGTTCATGTAAATTATTGTTTTTTTTTTGAAATCGCGATTCCGTTTATTGAAGCAACAAATGAAATACCAAAATAAAAAATGGAAATTTTTACAATATACTAACAAAATTACCTGAAAAAATGTCTTTGTAATTAAGGGAATAAAGACAATTTGACAATAAAAACAAAAAACTCAAAATTTATTCTCTTCCAATTCTTTTTTGCGTTTTCGTTTTTCTTCGTACAAATCAAAAGGAGTAATAATTAACCTCAATCCTCTATCAGAATTAAAGTAATTTCGTGTCCAGTTTAAAAAAGTAACTACTTTATTTCTAAATCCTACCAACGACATCAGGTGTACAAACATCCAAACCATCCAGGCAAAAGAACCTCCCCATTTTAATTTTCCAATTTCAACAACTGCTTTGTTTTTACCTACAGTAGCCATCGATCCTTTATCACGGTATTTGAATGGTTTTTGCTTTTTACCATTTATTTTAGCAAGTAAATTGCTGGCCAGGTTAGTGCCTTGCTGCATGGCAGCGGGGGCTACCTGTGGATGTCCGTTGGGGTAATCACTTGTTTGCATACAGGCCACATCTCCTATGGCATAAACATCCTGTAAACCTATTACCGCATGGTATTCATCTACTAAAATTCTTCCGGCTTTATTGATGCATTCTTTTGGCAAACCGCCTATGGGCGCGCCAATAACTCCTGCAGTCCAAATCAGCGTACGGGCAATTAAATCGTTGCCGGTATTGGTTTGCACATAATCGCCATGATAATCTAGCACGCGGGTATTGAGTATAACATTTACCCCGAGTTTTTCTAAATATCTTTTTGCACGTTCTGAAGATTTTTTTGAAAGCATAGGCAAAACTCTGTCGCCCGACTGCACCAGGTAAATATTCATTTTAGATAAATCAAGTTCGGGATAATCTTTCGGAAAAACTTTTTGTTTTAATTCGCCCAATGCACCGGCAAGCTCAACTCCTGTAGGTCCTGCACCGGCAATCACAAAGTTCATAAAACTTTGTTTTTTACGCTCGTTCGAAATCATTAATATTTTTTCGAAATTTTGTAAAATCATGGTACGTAAATCAAGCGCTTCGAGCACGCTTTTCATCGGCATAGAACTAATCGTCAGCCCTTCGTTATTTAAATAATTTGTTTTGGCACCGGTAGCTATCACCAGGTAATCGTAGTATATTTCATCATTATCTACCAGCAGTTTTTTTTCGGATGCCACAACCTCTTTTACTTCGCCCATTCTGAAAAAAATATTTTTATATTTATTAAAAATTTTACGAATGGGATATGCAATACTCTCTGCCTCGAGAGCCGATGTTGCTACCTGATAAAGCAGCGGTTGAAAAGTATGATAATTGTTTTTATCAATAAGTACAACCTGAACATTTTTACGCGCTAGTTTTTTGGCCATTTGTATTCCGCCAAAACCGCCACCCACAATAACTATACGGGCCCGGTAATGATGTGGTATATCTATAAGCATAAGCTATTATTTAACAGGTTGATAATTGTATTTTTTTTTCAGGTTTTTAAGTGATATATTAATTATTTTCATGTTGATTTTAATATCCTCTTTAGGTCTGTCAACCGGTATTTTTTCTACCGATGCAATTTTATCAACTACATCCATTCCGCTAATAACTTCTCCAAAAATAGTATATTGCCTGTCTAGCCAGGGGGCACCGCCAATTTCTTTGTAAACAGCAAGTTGCTCATCAGTAAATTTAAAATTTGGGTCTTTGATGCTCAAACCTATGCTTCTCTCAATATTTTTTAATTCATCATCGCTAAATTTTCTTCCTTGCATGATATAAAATTGCGAACCCGAAGATCGCCTTTGCGGATTAACATTATCGGGCATACGCGCTGCTGCAAGCACTCCGCGTTTATGAAAAAATTGGGGTTTAATTTCGGCCTCTATGGTATAACCCGGGCCCCCATGCCCTATCGAATCTTTTTTCTCTTCCATACGCGAATAAGGATCACCACCTTGTATCATAAAGTCTTTTATCACCCTGTGAAAAATCGTGTTATTATAAAAACCTTCTTTTACCAGTTTTAAAAAATTAGCCCGATGCAACGGAGTTTCTTTATACAACCAAACATATATATTACCATAGGTAGTTTTAATTTCAACAATTTGTTCTTTTCGTGGTTTGGCAAAACAAACTGTATTTATTAAAAAAATAAATAAAATAAACGGGGGTAAATTTCGCATAGTCATATTGTAACTTAATTAATGGGTTTATGTTTCAGGTAATAAATGTAAAAAGTTTTTTTTAAACAACATTTCTTCATTATTTTTGTTAACATAATTTGTACATAAACCGTAAAAATTGTTTTTATGAAAATTAAAATTATTACGCTCAGCTTGTTTGTTACCACTTTAACGGGATATTATTTAAAATTTTATACGCAAACATTAAATGTAAACTTCCGTTTTAATAAACCTGTAAACTTTAAAATACAAAAAAATATGCATTCATTTTACGACCTGACAGCCATAGATATACAAGGCAAAGACTTTTCTTTTGCGCAACTCAAAGGCAAAAAAGTGATGATAGTAAACACCGCCAGCGAATGCGGTTTAACTCCGCAATACAAAGAGCTTGAAGCACTATATAAAAAATATGGCGCCAATGGTAAATTTATCATCATTGGTTTTCCGGCCAACGATTTTGGTTCGCAAGAACCCGGAACCAACGAACAAATTATTGGTTTCTGTCAAAAAAACTATGGAGTTTCTTTCCCTATGATGTCTAAAGTAACCGTAAAAGGCGATAACAAACATCCGGTTTATAAATGGTTAACGCAAAAATCCTTAAACGGAAAAGAAGATGTAGAAATAAGCTGGAACTTTCAAAAATTTCTGATTGACGAAAACGGTCAATACATCAAAACCATCTCGCCCAGAACATTGCCTAATGACCCCGAAATAATTAAATGGATTGAAGGAAAATAGAAACTTATACCCCGGTGAAAGAAACCTTACCTAATCTTATAGACTTATATTTAAAAAAACGACAGCAAGGTGCTTCTTTTTCATATATCCGAAAAGAACTTATGGATAGTGGCTTTAACCGGGAAGATATAAGTTTTATAATTAGAAAGGTTGATGAATTAGAAGTTAAAAACATCAAAAATATTAGTGATAATGTATTAGGTAATGAAAAAATTCTTTGCGGGTTATTACTGATGGTTGTTGCCGCAATTTGCCTGATTATATTTATAAAATCTATTTTTTCTGTTTTAGGATTGGTAGCTATTTTATTTTGCGTGTCAACATTTGTGATGGGCAAACAAATGTTTACAGAAGGTAAGCATCAAAAAAATAAATAATCCGAATTCAGCATCAGAAAATCGGATTTTTTGAAATTTATCAATGGTCTATATGTTAGCGTATCATGATGTTTGGGTTTAAATAAAAATCATTACCTTTGCATTTTAGCATGAAGCCTGTAGTAATAGTAAACGAAAAACTTTTTACGCTTATCATCAACAGGCTTTGTTTTCAGCTCGTAGAAAACCACAACGATTTTACTTCATCAGTAATTATCGGGTTGCAACCCAGAGGCATTTACCTGGCTAACCGCCTGGCCGGTCAACTTACTACAATTACCGGAAATAAAAAAATACAATGCGGTGCCTTAGATGTAACTTTTTTCAGAGATGATTTCAGAAGAAGAGACACGCCCCTGCTACCCAGCGCAACCAATATAAATTTTAGCATAGAAAATAAAAAAGTAATATTGGTTGACGATGTGTTTTATACCGGGCGCACCGTACGTTCGGGATTAGATGCCTTGCTGGCATTTGGCAGGCCGCAACAGGTTGAACTACTTACCTTAATAGAAAGACGCTTTAGCAGACAGTTACCCCTCTACCCTGATTATATTGGCAAATCGGTTGACTCGATTGCATCGCAGCGTGTATCGGTAGAATGGAAAGAAACCGAAGGAAAAGACCAGATTATATTATATACCACACAAAACACCGATAAACAAGTAAATGAAAAAACATCTCAGCGTTAATCATTTATTAGGTATAAAAAACCTGCAAACGGAAGATATAGAAATCATCTTTCAAACAGCCGATAGTTTTAAAGAAGTTATTAATCGTCCGATTAAAAAAGTACCCTCACTGCGCGATGTTACCATTGCCAATATGTTTTTTGAAAACTCAACGCGCACCAAATTGTCATTCGAGCTGGCCGAAAAAAGACTATCGGCAGATGTGCTGAATTTTTCTGCTTCAGGCTCATCGGTAAAAAAAGGAGAAACATTAATTGATACCGTAAACAACATCTTAGCCATGAAAGTAGATATGGTAGTAATACGCCATGCTACACCCGGGGCAGCCCTGTTTTTATCTAAACATGTAAATGCACGTATCATAAATGCCGGAGACGGCACCCACGAACATCCCACACAAGCCTTGTTAGACGCTTATTCGATAAGAGAAAAACTCGGAACCGTAAAAGGCAAAAAAATTGTTATTGTGGGCGATATATTACATTCACGGGTAGCCTTATCAAATATTTTTTGTTTGCAAAAACTCGGTGCTCAAGTTATGGTTTGCGGCCCTACAACTCTTATTCCCAAACACATTGAAAAGCTCGGAGTAAAAGTAGAGCATAATCTGGTTAAAGCACTCAACTGGTGCGATGCGGCAAATATGCTGCGCATACAAATGGAACGGCAAGACACTGCTTATTTTCCCTCTCTCAGAGAATATTCTATGATGTTTGGCCTGGACAAAGATTTGTTGCAATCGCTCAATAAAGAAATTCTCATTATGCATCCCGGGCCTGTCAACAGAGGTGTAGAAATAACGAGCGATGTAGCCGACAGCAAACAATCAATCATCCTGCAACAGGTTGAAAACGGTGTGGCCGTGAGAATGGCTGTGATATACCTGTTGGCTGCTAAAATTCAAAGAAATTAAGCCCAAAATTTTCATCAGCCACCGAATTTTTCGTAGGTTGATGCAAACCAACACGCATCTGGGCGGCATTAGGTTTAACCCTGTTTTAAGTTTTGTTAGAATTTCTTATCTAATAAAAATAGAAATATGTCAAGAAATTTCTTACAAAATATTAAACCCCCGGCTTGCCGGGAAAAAGTCTGATTACTTTTTTAGGTTAAGTTTATCCCGCTTTATGTATTAGTAGCATAAAGCTGAATTTGGGTTTGTATTTACTTACGTATAAAGAAAAATTGTATATTTGAACCAAATAGTAATAACATGAATTTTGAAGTAAGCAAGCACGATAAATATGTTTTAGTAAAAAGCAAAGTAGAAAAACTGGATACTAACTATGCTCCGGAATTAAAATCAATTTTTGTTTATCAAAATAAAGAAGGCGATAAAAACATCATTATGGATTTATCGGCTACCCGCTATTGCGATTCTTCAGGATTAAGTGCATTATTGGTAGCCAACAGACTGTGTAAAAGTTCTAATGGCACATTTGTACTTACCGGTTTACAAGAATCTGTAGGCAAACTGATTACTATATCGCAACTGCATACCGTTCTTACCATCGTTCCTACGCTAAATGAAGCCATAGAATTTATTCAAATGGAAGAATTAGAACGGGATATGGACAAAGAAGAAGAGTAAAACTGCTTAGAGTCCTAAATCTTTTTTCGGGTCAAAATCTTTGGTATAAAAGTCAAGAGTTTGTTTGTTCTTCATTAATTCTATCCACACCACCTGTTCCAATCCTATGCGCATCCACATTTCAACATAACTGCCCTGCAAAGTAAATAAATGCACATGAAACCCTTCGTAAATACGAGAAGCCACAAACTCACCTTCTTGTTTGAGTAAATTGTACCTGTCGGCAAGTTTAAGTTTATTAAATTCTCTTTCTGTCATTTATCGTTGTTCCAAATTAAAATAATTTTACAACATTTGCCTGTGCTTTTAACATTTGTTATTCTCTATTTGTTATTAACATTGGCGGCAGGTTTTTTTGCCTCGCGCTATGTAAAAACATCTTCCGATTTTGTACAGGCAGGCCGCAGGCTTCACCCGGCCATGAATGCTGCTGCACTGTTTGCATTGTGGTTTGGCTCAGAAACAATTTTTGGAGCATCATCCGAATTTGTAAAACATGGCTTGTCGGGGGTGATAGAAGACCCCTTTGGAGGTGTGTTATGTTTGATATTATTTGCAGCATTTTTTGCCAAAAAACTTTACAACCTGAATTTGGTTACCATTGGCGATTTGTTTAGGAACGCTTATGGGCAAAAAGTAGAATTGATAGCCGGACTGTTTATGTTAATAACCTTTTTTGGTTATGTAGCCGCACAAATGGTAGCGCTATCTATCATTCTGAATGCCCTGATACCGGCATTGGGCATGACAAACGGCATAATTATTTGCTCCATTATAGTTACGGCATACACCTTTGTGGGCGGGATGTGGGCGGTATCAATAACCGATTTTATACAAAGTATATTTATTGTGGCCGGACTAATTATGCTCTGTCTGTTTTTAATTGAACAAGCCGGTGGCATAACTCCCATCTTAGCTGCCGCTCCCGAAGGATTTTATAATTTTTTACCCCCGGCCAACGCTACAGACATTACCAACTGGATAGCAGCATGGCTTACACTGGGTTTAGGCTCTATCCCTTCTCAGGACATTTTTCAGCGGGTAAACTCGGCCCGCAGCGCCAAAGCAGCCGTTTATTCTACCTATCTGGGGGCATTGCTCTATCTGTTATTTGCATTATTACCCTTATTTATTGCCTTGGCAGCCCATAAACTTTATCCCGAATCTAAATTTGAAGACGATGCTCAAAGCGTTATCCCTATACTGGTTTTAAACCATACACCACTATTTGTTCAGGTTTTATTTTTCGGTTCTTTACTATCGGCCATTATGAGTACTTGCAGCGGAGCCTTGCTTGCCCCTGCCAGTATTTTATCCGAAAATATAATAAAGCCACTTATGAAAAACAGTAAACAGGACAAACAGTTTCTTTGGATTTTAAGACTGTCTGTTATACTGATTTCTATCGTATCCTTATGTATTGCAATAAACCAAGGCAATATTTTTGACCTGGTAGCCCAAAGCTCTATTTTAGGTATCGTATCGCTGTTGACACCTATGATTGCTGCACTATTTTTTAATTCAACACATAAAGTAGGCGCTATATTAAGTATGTTTTTGGGTATGGGTGCATATATCTTATTCGAATATTATTATCCTTTAAAAATTGCATCTTTTGTCCCCGCATTGGGCATAAGTATTTTAGCTATGCTATCGGTATATTTTTATCCCGTAAAAAAATAATTATTAAAAATTTAGGTTGGTTTTATAACATTTTTTAAATATTTTAACGGTTGTTTGAAATACTAACTTATATCTATTAAAAAATCAGTAAATAATTATATTTTAAAGGCAACTTAATATACTTATTTTTTCGTTATGTAATAAATTATAAAAGCCATCTTATGTTTAAGAAAGTACTATTTGCGCTACTGCCTATCTGTTTCATTTTTAATATATCTGTAGCACAAGAAAAAAACATGCAAAAAATTACTCCCCAATCAAAAACAAGCAATACTTCGGTAAATAAAGCTGAGCAAAAATACTCAGCCTCACAGCAAGAAAAACAAAATTGCTACACGGTTTCAATTCAGGATATTCATCCTGATAGTTCAAATAAACCCCACAGCAATGCCGGAAACATATATGCTGAAAACAAAAACGTAATGACCGAACAAGATTATAACAATTTAATATCAGCGTTAGAAACCAAATTAAATCACATCAAAAAAAATAAATCTGAATACAAAAAAGCCAAAAAAGCGGTTGGATAAAAAATACTGAAGCAGAAATAACCCGTTTGAAAACTGAAAAAAACTCTATTTATCCTAATAACAATTTAAGCAAATGAAAACTAATTACCTTGCATTTGTATCAATTATTTTTTTAATTTTTATACACTCAAATAGCCATGGGCAAACAACCTGTGCCGGAGCAGCACCTTTTTGTACATCTACCGGGGTTACATTTCCTGCCGGGGTTAATAACGGTACTGCTCCTGCGGGACCAAATTATGGTTGCTTAGGTAGCCAACTCGTGTGGCGGGCCACCCATTGTTATGAATCCACCTTTTGCCACCAGCATACCTTATAATTTTAATAATCTCCCTGCCAATGGTTCGCCCTGCAGTGTTACGGCCACATTTTCTGCCGATCCTACTTGTACATTTACTGCCAATTACAATGCTCCTCCCGCATGTGCCGGATGTATAATCAACAACCTGGTAGCTAATATTTCGGCTCCTGACTGTAACAATAACACCTACAGTGTAAGCGGTCAAGTAGATTTTACCAGTCCTCCCGCATCAGGAACTATGACTGTTTCGACCACTTGCGGTGGCAGTCAGGTATTTAACGCTCCTTTTGTAAGTCCATTGAATTTCACAATAAATGGTTTAGCCGCCAATGGCAACAACTGCACTGTAAATGTTAGCTTTTCTGCCAATCCGGCTTGTTCACAAAGTTTAAACTATACTGCTCCGGTTTGTAATTGCTTTATGAACTCCATCAACATAAATATCAGCGCCTGTAACCCTAATAATAACACTTACGACATCACCGGAAATGTTGGATTTACCTCTCCACCGGCAAGCGGACAACTCATCATTCAAAATTGCAATGGGCAGCAGGCTGTTTTCAATCCACCATTTGTTAGCCCAATAAACTTTACCATTAGCGGAAATACAGCCAACGGTGCGCCCAATTGCTCGGTAACAGCCTATTTTACCGCCAATCCTGCCTGTACCATAACCAGCCCTACCTTTACACAACCCGCAAGCTGCGGTTGTACGGTAAATGCAGGTACATATACAGCTAATATTACCGGAAATTCTCAAAACAACTATGTATTATGCGCTAACGATCAAATAACCATAAACAGTAACGGAGATCAAATTTATCCTCCGGATGTAAACGATCCGGTTATAGGATATAACCCCGGATTGTGGTATATGATTTTCAGTTGCCCGCCAAACCCGCTTTTAGAGCCAAATACCGATCCTTGTTTTGTAGGTTCAGTAATACCATCTGCTAATATGTCTGATATAAACGATGCGGCATTGTATTTTAATTCTTTTCCTCCCGGAACTTTTACAAATAATACCGTATATTTTGTACCAATTACCATGTATGATGTTACACAGGGTTATTATAGTGTAACTAATTATATTGGTAGCTGTTATGATTACGGTCATGTATTTGCCGTGCAATATTTACCGGCTATTGTAGCTAATGGAGTAGAATTTTGTCAAACAGGCGCAGTTACGGTAACTGTTTCGGGTGGGCTACCTGCTCTGTCGGGCGGTAATTTTACAGCCAGCAATCTACAGCCGGCTAATGCCCAATTTGTTAATAATACCTGTGGAAATAATCAAACAATCACCATAAATGGCTTGCAAAACGGGCAGATGTATTCATTTACCATTACCGATGGTAATGGCTGTTCTTATAACTTTAGCGGTGGCCCCTTTGTTGGTCCGGTTACAGCAAATCTTACTCCGGCAGGTCCGTTTTGTATCAATGACCCGAATGTTAATTTAACAGCCTCAATTGCCGGTGGCACTTGGAGCGGCACCGGTATTATCAATGCTATAAACGGAACCTTTTCTCCTGCAAATGCCGGGGTAGGCACCCATACAATAACTTACACCCCTCCCGGATGTGCCAACCCATCAACAATGAACATTACTGTTACTGCCATACTGCCATCTACCATTACACCTGCCGGTCCATTCTGCGAAAACGACCCTGCTGTTCAACTGCAAGGTGCAACACCCGGTGGCACATGGTCCGGTCAAGGCATTACCGATCCTAACAACGGGACTTTTTCTCCTGCTGCAGCCGGCCCGGGCGTACACCAAATTACATACACTATTACCGGCTCATGCGGCAGCAACTCGCAAACTAACATTACCGTAAATCCATTGCCGCAAATAGCTTTTGCAGGCGATAATCTTTCAGGATGTGCACCATTAACGGTAAATTTTACGAATAATACCATTCCACAAGGCACAAACTGCACCTGGGCAATAAGCGGTATAAACAATAATATCAGTAATGATTGTAACGGTTTTAGCTACGTATTCCAAAATCCGGGATGTTATGATGTTTCCTTGCAGGTTACCGCGCAAGGATGCACATCATCACAAACATTAAGCAACTATATATGTGTATTTGCCAATCCCGTAGCCGATTTTACATTTAGCCCAACCAATGCTACCGTACTTAATCCTTTGATACATTTTACCAACCAATCGCAAGGCGCTGACAGTTATTTTTGGGATTTTGCCGGTTTGGGCAATTCTACGCAAACGCATCCGAGTTTTACGTTCCCCGATCAGGAGCAAACACATGTGATTTGTTTAACTGCCTCTACCGTTAACGGCTGTATTGATGATGTGTGCCATAATGTTATAATTTACGATGAATTTTTACTTTATGTACCCAACTCTTTTACTCCAACCGGAGACGGTATTAACGATATTTTCTTACCCATAATCAGCGGTCACGACCCTAATAATTACGAATTAATGATATTTAACCGCTGGGGTGAGCTTATTTTCCAAACCAATATGAGTAGCAAAGGTTGGGATGGAACACACAAAGGCATAATGGCAAAAGAAGATGTGTATGTATGGAAAATTAAAGCCCGCAAAAAATCCAACAACGAGAAAAAAGAATTTACCGGGCATGTAACCCTGCTCAAATAAGTATTTTATCTGTAAAATAAATTATTAACAAATCAACCTTTTGTGAAATAATTAAAATTTCTGCATTAAGAAAACAAATTATTGTTTACATTCGCAAAAGTTAAACCAGTTAAAACCTTAACAATTATATGAAATTGTTTAGAAAAATAGCGCTTTTTACCCTGTTGGCGCATACTTCATTAGCATTTGGACAAAAAAGCGCAGCAAAAGATGCTGAAGCAGCATTCAGAAACGAGCAATATTTTACTGCTAAAGACTTGTTTTATAAAGCTGCACAGGAAGAAAAAAAGAACATGAATAAAAAAGGTTACTACTATTTCATGTCGGGCGAATGTTGCCGATTTATTTTAGATCCAAAATCGGCCGAAGAAAGATACAAAGCAGCCATTGAAGCAAAATACAGCAACCCCGAAGTATATCTTCGTTTGGCTGAAATGCAAAAAGAACAGGAAAATTATAAAGAAGCCGAAAAAAACTTTCGAACATATAAGGAAAAAGGCGGAGATGCCAGAGGCGAAAAAGGCGAACAATCCTGTAAACTTGCCCAGGAATTAATAAAAAATAAAACCCGACACATTATAGAAAATGAGCAAATATTAAACACTCAATACTACGACTTCTCTCCGGTAATAAGTTCTAAAAAAGGGGATGAAATGATATTCAGTTCTTCGCGCCCCGGTGGCTTAGGTACCAAAACAGACGAAAGAACCGGACAAACCTATACCGACCTGTGGGTAACCAACAAAGATAAAAAAGGCAAATGGCTCGAACCCACCTCACTTCCTCAAGGTATAAACTCGGATGTAAATGAAGGTGCTGCCGTGTTTGACAGCAGATACGAAATGATGTATTACACTTCTTGTCCGCTTGTTAAAAAGAAAAAACTAGGCTGCGATATATATTATGTAGAAAGAAAATCCGGTCGTTGGGGTACTGCCGTAAAAATGAATTTAAAAGATCACGATTCTATATCTGTAGGTCATCCGGCTTTGACCAATGACGATTTAACTCTTATTTTCGCCTCTGATATGCCGGGTGGTTTAGGAGGTAAAGATTTATGGAAAGTATCATACGACAAAAAAAATAAAACATGGGGCACCCCCGAAAACTTAGGCCCTGCTATTAATACCCCCGGAGACGAAATGTTTCCCTACATTCATTCGGACGGAAGTTTATATTTTTCATCAGACGGGCACTTAGGATTGGGTGGATTAGACATGTTCAGAGCTACAGTTGTAGGCAATGAAAAAAAATGGGAAAACCCTAAAAATTTAGGTTATCCCATGAACTCGGCTCAACACGACTTTGGTATTATTTTTACGGCTAAAGATGCCGGATATTTTACATCCAACCGCACCGGTAGCAAAGGACAAGATGACATCTATTCGTTTATGCTGCCACCGCTATTATTTAAACTAAATGTTACCGTTCTGAATGCTAAAACCAACGAACCATTTCCTGACATTAATATTCGTTTAACCGGCAACGATAACAGCGATGTTACTTTAAAAACCGATGCTAATGGAAAAGTTATTTTTGAAGTTACTCCCGATCAAAAAAGATATATTAACGAAAATACTTCCTATAAAGTAGAAGCTATTGCTACCAAAGATATGATAAAAGTGGGAGACTTAACAGCACAATTTACAACCGTTGGTGAAGAAAAATCAAAAGAATGGAATTATGTATTTAAAATAAAACCGGTTGAAAAAGGCCCCTTGTGTTTACCTATCATAGTATATGCCTACGACCGATGGGAGCTTATGGTTGACCCCACCGGAACATTAAAAGGAAATGATTTTAAACGACCTTTAAATTCTGAAGATTCATTGTTGTATTTGTATGACTTATTAGTAGAAAATCCAACCTTTGTTATACAATTACGTGCACACACTGACACACGCGGAAGCGATACCTATAACCAAAAACTATCTCAAAAAAGAGCCGAATCGGTTGTAAATTTCCTGGCTAGCAAAGGGATTAGTAAAGACCGGATGGTTCCTATAGGAATGGGTAAACGCGAACCCATCATTAAAGATGCCGAAATAAAAGCCATGAAGACTAAAGAAGAGCAAGAAGCCGCACACCAGGTAAACCGTAGAACTGACTTTAAAATATTAAGTACCGACTACGTTTTAAAAGACAGTGAGAAAAATTTAAAACCTACCGGCTTGCAATGGATAAAAGACATGCTGGAAAACGGTTGCGACAGAGGAAAAAAATAAAAATTGACCCCTATTATGCAAAGCCACTTCTGTTTAAAGGAGTGGCTTTGTAGTTTTTTGTACTTTTACCATCCAAATGAGCGAGCACCTATATAATTTAAGAGGCGCATCTGCATCCAAACAAGATGTACATGCAGCCATCAAATCAATTGATAAAGGATTATATCCTAAAGCATTTTGTAAAATTATACCCGATTACTTAACCGGAAATCCGGAGTACTGTTTGGTAATGCATGCCGATGGTGCCGGCACAAAATCATCACTTGCCTATGCCTATTGGAAAGAAACAGGCGACCTATCCGTATGGAAAGGTATAGCACAAGATGCTATCATCATGAATATAGATGATTTGTTGTGTGTTGGAGCAATAAATAATATTATATTATCATCTACCATAGGACGAAATAAAAAACTTATTCCCGGTGAAGTAATCAGTGCAATCATCAATGGCACCGAAGAAATTTTAGAACAATTAAGAGGGTATGGTATAGAAATTTATTCGACCGGTGGAGAAACCGCTGATGTAGGCGACTTAGTCAGAACCATTATAGTTGATTCTACCGTTACGGCAAGAATGAAAAAACAAAACGTAATAAACAATGCAAACATACAGGCAGGTAATGTTATTGTAGGCTTGGCTTCGTTTGGTAAAACAATCTATGAACGCGAATATAATTCAGGCATAGGCAGCAATGGCTTAACATCAGCCAGACACGATGTGTTTTCTAAAACTATAGCCGAAAAATATCCTGAAACCTTTGATCAAACCCTTCCAAAAAATGTGGTGTATTGCGGTACAATGAATTTAACTGACGAAATAGAAGTTAATCACCACAGCAAATTGCAACAATTAAAAACCAAAATAACCGCAGGAAAACTGGTATTATCACCCACCCGAACCTATGCCCCTGTAATTAAAAAAATACTTGAAAATTTTCCGGAAAAGATAAATGGCATGATACATTGCAGCGGAGGAGCACAAACCAAAATTTTACATTTTATAGATAACTTACATATTATTAAAGACCATTTATTTGATACACCGCCACTATTCGAAATTATACAAAAACAATCGCAAACCGATTGGAAAGAAATGTACACCGTATTTAATATGGGGCATCGTATGGAAATATATACAGACGAGCAAACCGCAAACGATATTATTAGCCTGTCAGAGAGTTTTAATCTGGAAGCTCAAATAATTGGGCGGGTTGAAAAAAGTGAAAAAAAGAAACTAACCATTAAATCTGCACACGGCACATTTGAATATTAATAAAAGAAACAAAAATGAATAATTTGTTGGTAAAACTCGAAGCTATCAACGACCGTTTTCGTGAAGTAAGTGAACTCATTGTTGACCCTGCAGTTATTGCAGATATGAAACGATATGTAAAACTAAACAAAGAATATAAAGAACTACAACCGCTCATTAATACATACAAAGCTTATAAGGCCGTAATAGATAATATTTCGGGCAGCAAAGAAATTTTAAGAACCGAAAGCGATGAAGAATTTAAAGCCATGGCCAAAGCCGAACTGGAAGAAGCAGAAAAACGAAAACTTGAGCTGGAAGAAGAAATAAAAGTATTGCTAGTACCTAAAGACCCTGAAGACGAACGCAATGCTATTGTTGAAATACGGGCCGGAACCGGAGGCAACGAAGCAGGAATTTTTGCCGGAGATTTATATAGAATGTACACCCGTTTTTGCCAAAAGAAAGGCTGGCAAATAGAAATATTAAACTCTAACGAAAGCGAAGCAGGAGGCTATAAAGAAATTTCTTTTTCGGTAACAGGCGAAGATGTATTTGGGGTATTAAAATTTGAATCAGGCGTTCACCGTGTTCAACGTGTACCGGAAACAGAAGCACAAGGGCGGGTGCACACTTCTGCTGCCACGGTAGCCGTATTACCCGAAGCTGACGAAGTAGATGTACTACTGAATATGAGTGATATTAAAAAAGATGTATTCAGAGCATCCGGTGCCGGAGGGCAACACGTTAACAAAACAGAATCAGCCGTAAGGCTTACGCACATACCTACAGGTATAGTTGTTGAGTGCCAGGATGAACGATCGCAAATAAAAAATTACGAGAAAGCTCTAAAAGTGCTACGCACGCGCCTGTATGAAATAGAAATAGATAAAATTCAAACCGAACGAGCCAAACAAAGAAAAACCATGGTTTCTACCGGTGATCGTTCTGCCAAAATAAGAACCTACAATTACCCTCAGGGAAGAGTTACCGACCATCGCATAGGGCTTACTCTTTATAACCTCTCTTCAATTATGGAAGGTGAATTAGATGAAATAATTGAAGCTCTGCATGTAGCAGAAAATGCAGAAAAACTTAAAAGCGGAGCCATTATCTGATGAACATTACTCAAATACATACACAAATAAAAAATAAAAAATCATTTTTGTGTGTTGGTCTTGACCCCGACAAAAACAAATTTCCTATACCTCTCAAAAATCAACCGGATGCAATTTTTGCGTTTAACAAAAGTATTATTGACGCTACAGAAAAATACACCATCGCATACAAACCCAATATTGCTTTTTACGAATGTTTGGGCATAGAAGGCTGGCAGGCACTGGAAAAAACGGTAAATTATATTCGCAGTAATTATCCCGATGTTTTTTTAATTGCTGATGCTAAACGCGGAGATATTGGTAATACCTCTAAAATGTATGCTAAAACATTTTTTGAATACCTTGATTTTGATGCAGTAACCGTTGCGCCATACATGGGCGAAGACAGCGTTATTCCTTTTACTGAATATAAAAACAAATGGGTAATATTACTTGCACTCACTTCTAATCATAGTGCCGGTGCTTTTCAAAAACAAAAATTACTAAACGGAAGCTTTCTGTTTGAAGAAGTAATCAAAAAATCCCAACAATGGGCTGACTCAAACAGACTAATGTATGTGGTTGGTGCAACCCAAAGCGAACACCTTAGCTTGATTAGAAATATTGCTCCTGATAATTTTTTACTGGTACCGGGTGTAGGCACGCAAGGAGGCAATTTACAAGATGTAATTACTCGCGGAGTAAATGCTTCGGGTGGTTTACTTATAAATTCATCCCGCGAAATAATTTATGCTTCTGCAAATAACGATTACCAAATAAAAGCCGCTGAAAAAGCAAAAGAATTGAGCCTGGAAATGCAAAAATATTATACGTTTTAAACAACTTAACGGCCGTAACTATATACTCGTCCCTGCCTCCATGTTTCAATAGCATCATACCATACAAGCTTATATGAGATGTTTCTTTCAAGCCAATAATCGTTATCAGTAAACGGGTTATTGATTTTAATAAAATTATACCTCAATGAAAAATTATTTGACCGGTCTTTATAAAGCCACGATATATAATTTTCTTTTGTTTCGATTACGGCCGGCTCACCAAATATTATCCAAATCATTCCCCTGTCAGTTTTCCAACCTTCTGTATAGGATGTAAATTTTCTGTTTGCCTGCTCCACGCGGGTATAATATGTTTTAATTAATTCGCGGGCACGCTCTTTGCTTCCGCATCTGGCAATCCAAAAATTATCTACTGCCGATTTAATATCTTGAGCAGTTTTAAGTTTTTCATATTCAGCAGATGAACACATATATCGCAATGGCTCTAAAAGCATTTGTTCGGATGTTACCGCAGGAAACCCTTTGGCAAAATTGAATAAAGTCATACCGGTTCGCACGGTAGTATCGGTTTGAAATTGAAAAAAATTGTAGGGAGGTAAATGAATATTTGCATATCCATTATCATCCGTATATAATTCTATGAGTGTATCGTGTTGGTATTTAAACTGAGGCATTGGGGCATTACTGAACGTTGGCGGTGGCAGCGGAAATATTTTTTTATAAGCTCTGATATATAGCTTGGATGCTTTATTTAATGCGGAATACAGATGAATATGATAATCGTTTAATGCGTGATTAAAACACACTGTGCTATCGTAAAAATTGCGTGCATAAAAAAAATTTTGCATAGATTTATTGAGCTTAGAAGTAAAACAAACCTTCGACTCTTGAGTATATTTATTTAAATCTATTACGGTAAATTTTATATAATAATTACTACCTGATGCCAGGGGTATGGTAAAAGATGCATACAAATGTTTGTTTACTCCTTGTAGTCCTTTTTCAGAAATCATAACCGAACCCGTATCAAGAGCGGCTTTCATTTCGAGGGTTTTGTATATCTTCCAATGAATGTGCAGACGGCAATAAAAATCATCAGTTTCGGCACTTTTGGCATATAGTAATTGTGAAGTGTTAATATGAAAAAAAACTTTTGAATTGCTTTCCTCATGGTGATAGATTAATATATCGGGTTGTATGTATGAGCTTATAGTTAATTTTTTAGGTGTATCAGATTTATATGCTGATTTTGGCAATGACTTAGGGTAACATGCAACTGCTAAAAGTAAAATTATATATCCATAGAAACTTTTCATTCTATTTGTTTTTCAATCCATTCTTGTGGTAATTGTTTGCCGGCTTTTGCGCCTAATTCGCGTATTTTTATTGCAGTACTTACAACATTACCTTTCCCTTCGATTAATTTTTTAAGTGCCTCATCATAACTTTCGTCAGCCTTGCGCAAAGCTTCTTTAATTTTTTTCATATCTTCTGCAAAACCCGAAAGTTTATCGTATAAACTACCTGCTAATCGGGCAATTTCTAATGCGTTTTTATTTTGATTATCGTATCTCCAGATATTGGCTACTGTTCTTAAAGTTGCCAGCAGTGTAGAAGGACTAACCAAAACAATATTTTTTTCGAAGGCTTCATTAAACAACTGGTTGTCGTTTTGTATAGCAAGTGCAAATGCCGATTCTATGGGTATAAACATCAACACAAAATCAAGCGATGTTATCCCGTGCAGATTTTGGTAATTTTTTTCACTTAATAATTTTATGTGTTGTTTCAGCGAGTTTAAATGTTCTTTAATAAATTTTGTTTTATTTTCTTCAATTTCGGTATTAACAAATTGCTCGTATGCCACCAATGACACTTTAGAGTCTATAATCATAAATTTGTTATCTGGCATGGTTATAATAACATCGGGCTGAAATCTTTTACCTTGTTCGTTGGTAAAAGATTCCTGCACTTTATATTCTCTGTCTTTAACCAATCCCGATTTTTCGAGTATGCTTTCCAGAATCATTTCACCCCAGTTGCCTTGTGTTTTATTATCTCCTTTTAAGGCTTTGGTAAGGTTTTGTGCTTCTTTGCTCATTTGCTGGTTTAAGTCGTGCAGTTGTTTTATCTGTTCGCGCAACGATGCTTTTTCTTTATTTTCTTCGTTATAGTGTTTTTCTACTTTGTTTTCAAAATCTTTTATTCGTTCTTTTAAAGGGGTTAAAATAATATCCAGATTGGTTTTATTTTGTTCGGTAAATTTTTGTGATTTTTCTTCCAGAATTTTATTGGCAATGTTTTCGAACTCAATACTTAGTTTTTTGTGTAAATTTTCTATTTCCTCTTTTTGTTCTTTTATTTTTTGGTCCTGAATACTAAAATGTGTACGGGCATTTTCCAAACGTGTTGTGGCTTCTAAATAATTTTTTCTAAGCTCATTTATTTCGTTTTCAAGTTTCAGTGATTGTTGTTGTAATCGTTGCTCATATTCTGCTTTTAGTTGCTGATTGTATTGTTTTTGTTCGTCTAAATTTGTTTCCAGCATACTGATGGTGTTTTGTAAAACGAGTTCTTGCCGGTTGCTATCCGAAGCGTTTTTAGTAAAAATTAATCGGGCAAAGAGATAACCTACTAAGGTTCCTATGAGTATGCCGGAAAACAATAAAATCAATTCCATTTATTATAATTAAATTATACGGTAAATTTAATGAAAAACGCCCACACTTTGTGTGGGCGTTTTTCGGGTAGTGCTCTTTTATCAAATATTTATTATTCTGTTTTAGTTTCTTCCGTGCTATTATTTTCAGCACTTGGCGTTTCTACTTTAGCAGCGGCTTCCGTTTTCTTTTTACTTCCTCTTCCTCTGCGTGTAGTTTTAGTTTTTTTCTCGGCTTTAGCGTTATAAATTTCGTTAAAGTCAACCAATTCTATCATGCACATTTCGGCATTATCGCCTAAGCGATAGCCTGTACGTATAATACGGGTATAACCACCCGGCCTGTCTGATACTTTAGGTGATACTATTCTAAAGAGTTCGGCCGTGGCTTTTTTACTTTTCAGATAGCCAAATACTATTCTTCTGTTGTGTGTAGTATCATTTTTTGATTTTGTAATCAAGGGCTCAACATACTTGCGCAATTCTTTTGCTTTAGCCACTGTGGTAGTGATGCGCTTGTGTGTAATAAGCGAACTGGCCATGTTGGATAGCATTGCTTTTCTATGCGAGCTGGTGCGTCCTAAATGATTAACTGTTTTACCGTGTCTCATAACTCTTACAATTTAAGAAGGGCAGATTCCCTCCTTTACGTTAATTTTTTACTAGTCTTTATCTAATTTGTATTTTGCCACATTCATTCCGAACTGCAAACCTTTTGCATGAACAAGGTCTTCCAGTTCGGTAAGTGATTTTTTTCCAAAATTACGGAATTTTAACAAGTCGTTTTTATTGTATGATACAAGTTCTCCCAGGGTTTCAACATCTGCTGCTTTCAGGCAGTTAAGCGCTCTTACTGAAAGATCCATATCAACCAGTTTGGTTTTGAGTAATTGACGCATATGCAATGATTCTTCGTCAAACTCTTCAACCTCTTGTTTCTCTTGTATATCCAGTGTTATTTTCTCGTCCGAGAACAACATAAAATGTTGTATTAAAATTTTAGCCGCTTCTTTTAAAGCTTCTTTAGGATGGATAGAACCATCTGAAGCTACTTCAATGATGAGTTTTTCATAGTCGGTTTTTTGCTCAACGCGGTAGTTTTCTATACTGTATTTTACATTGCGTATAGGAGTAAAAATAGAATCAATAAAGATTGTACCCACCGGAGCACTGGATGTTTTGTTTTCTTCGGCTGGGACATACCCGCGACCTTTGGCTATGGTTATTTCCATATTTATTTCTACGTTTTTGTCCATGTGGCAAATAACGAGGTCGGGATTTAACACCTGAAATCCTGAAGTAAATTTACCCAAGTCTCCGGCTGTTAATTTATCTTGTCCTTTTACCGAAACAGAAACGTGTTCGTTATCAGAAGAAACATGACGTTTAAAGCGTACTTGTTTCAGGTTAAGTATTATTTCCGTAACATCTTCAGTTACTCCTTTGATGGTAGAAAACTCATGGTCAACACCTTGAATTTTTACTGATGTAATTGCGTAACCTTCTAATGAAGAAAGTAGTATTCTACGCAATGCATTGCCAATTGTTATACCGTAACCGGGCTCAAGAGGTCTAAACTCGAACTGGCCGATGAAATCGTCCGAGCTAATCATTATTACTTTATCGGGTCTTTGAAAATCAAGAATTGCCATAGTTTTATGTTATTTAGAGTATAATTCGACAATAAGTTGTTCTTTAATGTTTTCTGTAATCATTTCGCGTTCCGGGCGATTAACAAAAACACCTTTCATTTCAGCGCTGTCCCAGGTAAGCCAATCGTAGGTTTTAGAATTTGATGCCAATGAATTAACAATGGCTGCAAGCGATTTAGATTTTTCGCGCACGGCAACTACATCACCGGGTTTAAGTATATAGCTGGGTATATTTACTATATTTCCGTTAACCAGTATATGGCGATGAGATACCAGTTGGCGAGCCGCTCTGCGCGTGGGGGCTATACCTAAACGATAAACCGTATTGTCTAAACGCGATTCGCAAAGCGCAAGCAAATTATGACCTGTAATACCTTTTAGGCGGGCAGCTTCGGTAAAGAGGTTTTCGAACTGTCTTTCTAATATGCCATAGATAAATTTAGCTTTTTGTTTTTCGTAAAGCTGCACTGCATACTCAGATTGCTTCATACGCTTTTTATTGGGCCCATGTTGCCCGGGAGGGTAATTTTTCTTTTCCAATGCTCTATCTACCCGGCCAAAGAGGTTCTCTCTGTACCTGCGTGATATTTTTGATTTTGGACCTTTGTACCTAGCCATTTGTATTGTAAATTTTAATTGTTTTGATATTTATATTAAATTTTATACTCTTCTGCGTTTGGGCGGACGACAACCGTTGTGAGGTATAGGAGTAACATCAATAATTTCTAACACTTCTATACCCGCATTGTGTATTGCGCGTATGGCCGACTCACGTCCGGCACCAGGACCTTTAACATACACTTTTACTCTGCGTAATCCGCTTTCAAAGGCTTCTTTGCAACAATCTTCTGCCGCTACCTGTGCTGCATAAGGGGTATTTTTTTTAGACCCCCTAAAACCCATTTTACCTGCCGAAGACCAGGAAATAACCTGACCTTGTGCATTGGTAAGCGAAATAATAACATTGTTAAAAGATGCGTTGATGTGTGCCTGGCCTACGCCTTCTACAACAACTTTCTTTTTCTTTTTTTTCTTTTCTTCGGTTTTTGCCATAATTTAATTAAATATACCGTTTACTTTATTTATTTATTATTTAGTTACTTTTTTCTTGTTAGCAACCGTTTTACGTTTGCCTTTTCGTGTACGGGCATTATTTTTGGTTGACTGTCCGCGAACGGGCAACCCGTTGCGATGACGTATTCCTCTGTATGAACCAATATCCATTAAGCGTTTAATACTTAACTGAACTTCAGAGCGAAGTGCACCTTCTACTTTAAAATTTTCGTTAATAATTGAACGAATCTTACTGAGCTGCTCATCGTTCCATTCGCCAACTTTGGTATCGAAATCAATGCCTGCTTCAGTTAAAATTTTACGGGCACGACTGCGGCCAATGCCATAAATATAGGTTAAACCTATTTCGCCTCTTTTGTTTTTGGGTAAATCTATACCTGCAATTCTTGCCATAGTTTAAATTATTTTATCCTTGACGTTGTTTAAATTTAGGGTTCTTTTTGTTAATAATGTATAATCGGCCTTTTCTGCGAACGATTTTACATTCGGCAGAGCGTTTTTTAATGGATGCTTTTACTTTCATTTTTTATAATTTTTATTTGTATCTAAACGAAATTCTTCCTTTGGTTAAATCATAGGGCGATATTTCTACTCTCACTTTGTCTCCCGGCAAAATCTTGATGTAGTGCATCCTCATTTTACCAGAAATGTGTGCAACAATTACGTGCCCGTTTTCCAGTTCTACTCTAAACATAGCATTGCTTAATGCTTCTACTATTGTTCCATCTTGCTCTATGCTTGCCTGTTTTGCCATAGTTATCTTTCTGCCTTTAATCCTATATTAACTTGCCATGGTTGGCATTTGCATTCCGCGTCCTTTAATTTTTCCGGATTTCATCAATCCGTCATAATGTCTGCTCAACAAATAGGTTTCTATCTGTTGTAAGGTATCTAAAACTACTCCTACCATAATTAGCAGGGATGTGCCTCCGTAAAAGTAGGCAAACTGTTGTTTTACTCCGGCTATCATGGCAAATGCGGGTAGTATAGCCACTATTGCCAAAAATATTGACCCGGGAAGTGTAATTCTCGAAACTACGGTATCTATAAATTCCTCAGTATGTTTACCGGGTTTTACTCCGGGAATAAATGCTCCGTCACGTTTTAATGATTCGGCTATTTGTCTTGGATTTACTGTAATGGCGGTATAGAAATAGGTAAATAATATGATAAATGTTGCGAATAATGCATTATACCAAAAACCTTCTATGTTTACCAATGAAGAAAACCAACGTCCGTCAGTAAATTGGTTAATATACATGGGTATAAACATGAGGGCTTGTGCAAAAATGATAGGCATTACACCTGCAGAATTTACTTTTAAGGGTATGTAGCTGCGTTGTCCCATGGTTTGTTTGTTGCCAATGATACGCTTAGCTACTTGTACCGGTATTCTGCGCGTACCTTGTACCAATAATATAGAAAATGCGATAACCAAAAGCAGAAATACCATTTCTACCAAGAATAAAACATATCCTCCGCTAATATGTCGGGCGGCAACTTCTTGTATTAAGGAGGTAGGTAGTTTAGCAATTATACCTATCATAATAATCAGGCTTATACCATTGCCTAAGCCTTTGTCGGTAATACGTTCTCCCAACCACATAACAAACATGGTTCCGGCAATTAATATCATCAATACCAGCGGATAGCTAAAGGCATCTGTTTGTGCGGATGCGGGTATAGAACTGGCAATGTATCCAGGAGCTTGAAAAAATGTAACTACGATGGTTAACATTCTGGTCCAGTTATTAATTCTTTTTCTGCCGCTTTCGCCTTCACGTTGCATTTTTTGTATGGCAGGTACGGCAATACCCAATAATTGCATAATGATTGATGCTGAAATGTATGGCATAATACCCAGGGCAAAAATAGATGCGCGGGAAAAAGCACCTCCTGAAAACAAATCTAACAAACCTAAAAAGCCACCCGTTTCTCCTGCGGCAAGACCCTTGGTATCTACTCCGGGTAACACAACATAAGATCCGATTCTGTATATCAGAATAAGTGATAAAGTGAGTATGATGCGAGAGCGTAGCTCTTCGATGCTCCAAATATTACGTAATGTTTTAATCAGGTCTTTCATTATTGCCTTTGCTCGTGGTTTTATTTATTTAATATCAATACCTGCCCTCCTTTGGCTTCTATTGCTTGCTTGGCAGCAGCAGAAACTGCATGAGCTGTAACTTTAATACTTGATTTCATTTCGCCTCGGGCTAATATTTTAATGAGCGAATTTTTGGGTATTAATCCGTTTTGCAGCAATACTTCGGGGGTAATTTCAGAAATATTGTTGTCTGCCAATTTTTGAAGTATATCTAAGTTTACTGCTTTATATTCAACTCTGTTGATATTTTTAAAACCGAATTTTGGGATACGTCTTTGAAGAGGCATTTGTCCACCTTCAAAACCGCGTTTTTGTTTATAGCCCGAACGAGATTTATCGCCTTTATGTCCGCGTGTTGAGGTACCTCCTCTGCCCGAACCTTGTCCACGACCCAGGCGTTTGTTTTTTCTGGTTGCTCCTTTAGCTGGTTTTAAATTAGTTAAGTTCATCTTTAAAATCTCCTATTGTTATATTTCGGTAACTTCTACCAAATGTTTAACCTTGTTAACCATCCCTTTAATTTGGGGGGTTGCTTCTTTTTCTACTGTTTGATATAATTTTTTTATTCCGAGTGCCTTTAATGTATCCTTTTGATCGTAGGGATAATGAATGGCACTTTTTATTTGTTTGATTCTGATTTTAGCCATAACTACATTTATTAACCGTTAAAAACTTTATCCAGAGAAACGCCTCTGTGCTGAGATACTGTATAAGCATCGCGCATATTCATCAAGGCATTAATGGTGGCTTTAACTACGTTATGCGGGTTAGTAGAGCCTTTGCATTTTGCCAATACATCTTTTACTCCAACGCTTTCCAGCACTGCACGCATTGCACCACCTGCAATAACTCCGGTACCGCTGGCAGCGGGTTTTAAAAAAACTTTTGCTCCACCATATTTACCTTCTTGCGGATGGGGAACGGTGCCGTTTACTACCGGTACTTTAATCAAATTTTTCTTTGCATCATCAATTCCTTTGGCAATAGCTTCGGTAACTTCAAGGGCTTTGCCAAGTCCATGGCCTACTATACCATTTTCGTTTCCTACAACTACAATTGATGAAAAACTAAATGTACGCCCGCCTTTAGTAACTTTTGTTACCCGATTAACTGCCACCAGGCGATCTTTTAGTTCAATGTCGGTAGCTTTTACTCTTTTTACGTTTTCTGACATATTAATTTTTTATGCTGTAAATAATTTAAAATTTAAGTCCGTTTTCGCGTGCAGCATCAGCCAGGGCTTTAACACGTCCGTGATAAAGATATCCACCCCTGTCAAAAACCACTGTATTTATGCCTGCTTTTATGGCTTTTTCAGCAATTTCTTTACCTACCATTTTAGCTTGCTCGGTTTTATTTACTTTTTGAGCAGCACTGTTTTTTAGTGATGCGGATGAGGCAATGGTTACGCTTTTCACATCATCTATCAGTTGTGCGTAAATCTGGCTGTTGCTTCTAAATACTGCCAAGCGCGGACGTTCTGCCGTACCTGTGATACGCTTGCGTATTTTCATTTTAAGTTTATTTCTTCTTACTGCTTTTTTACTTGTTGTTGCCATAACCTGTATTATTTTTTAGATGCAGATTTACCTGCTTTTCTTCTGATGTTTTCGCCTACAAAACGTATTCCTTTGCCTTTATATGGCTCGGGCTTGCGCATAGAGCGAATTTTTGCCGCTACCTGGCCGATAAGTTGCTTGTCTATAGACTCAAGAATTATTCTGGGCGCCTGACCTTTTTCGGCTGTAGTACTAACTTTAATTTCTTTGGGTATTTCGAACAATATGTTGTGCGAATATCCTAGTGTAAGTTCCAGGTTTTGTCCCGAAACGTTTGCTCTGTAACCCACACCTATAAGTTCCTGTTCAATTTTATATCCGGTAGATACACCTGTTATCATGTTGTTTAATATAGCTCGATAGGTTCCGTGTAAAGAACGAACAAATTTATCGTCATTGGGGCGTTGTAATGTAACGGTAGTGCCCTCCACTTTAATTTCGATAAGTGGGTTAAATTCTTGTTTCAACTCACCTTTAGGCCCTTTTACACAAACCAGATTGCCTTCTTTTTTTACTTCTACGCCTTTGGGTAATGTAATAGGTAATTTACCAATTCTTGACATTTTTAATTCCTCCTATATATTAAAACACATAACATAATAATTCGCCACCTACGTTTTCTTTTCTGGCTTCTTTATCGGTCATTACGCCTTTAGAAGTAGAAATAATCGCCACGCCTAAGCCGTTGTAAACACGGGGTAAATTCTGCGAATTGCGATATTGACGTAAACCCGGGCGGCTTATTCTTTCAAGCTTTTTAATAGCGGGCGCTTTAGTTGACGGATGATATTTCAATGCAATTTTTATTATTCCTTGCTTACCATCATCTTCAACTTTATAATTAAGTATGTAGCCTTTATCAAAAAGAATTTTTGTAATTTCTTTTTTAAGGTTTGATGCGGGTACTTCTACCACTTTATGATTGGCACGTATAGCGTTTCTAACACGCGTTAAATAATCTGCTACGGGATCGGTTACCATTTTATTTTTGTTTTAAATATTTTATTATTACCAACTTGCTTTAGTTATTCCGGGTATTTTTCCGGCTAATGCCATTTCGCGGAATGTAACACGGTTAATTCCAAACTGACGCATGTATCCGCGCGGACGGCCGGTTAGCTGGCAGCGATTGCGTAAGCGCACATATGAAGAGTTTTTAGGAAGCTTTTGTAGCTCTTCCCACTTACCTTCTTTTTTAAGGGCTGCCCTTTTTTCAGCGTATCGTGCAATGAGCTTTGCTCTTTTACGATCGCGTGCTTTCATTGATTCTTTTGCCATCTTTTTACTTTATTTTTTGTTTGCAAACGGAAATCCAAATTCTTTTAATAATGTATATGCTTCGTCATTTGATTTGGCATTGGTAACAAAAGTTATATCCATGCCTAAAATCTTATTTACTTTATCTATATCAATTTCGGGGAAAATGATATGTTCTTTTACTCCAAAAGTATAATTGCCTTTACCATCAAATCCTTTGGCACTTACCCCTCTGAAGTCGCGGGTACGCGGCAGGGCAATAGAAATAAGCCTGTCTAGGAACTCATACATATTGTCTCCGCGTAGTGTAACACGCACTCCTATGGGCATCCCTTTGCGAACTTTAAAATTAGAAATGTCTTTACGGGCAAAGGTAGGGACTGCTTTTTGGCCTGTAATTATAGATAATTCCTTAGCTGCAGATTCTATTACTTTTTTATCTGCCACTGCAATACCCAAACCCTGATTAATACAAATTTTTTGTATCTTGGGTACTTGCATGGGGCTTGAGTAATTGTATTGCTTTTGCAAAGCAGGTACAACTTCTTTTTTATACTTTTCTTTTAATCTTGGAGTGTAACTCATAACTTATTATATTTCCTGTCCTGTTTTTTTTGCTATTCTAACTGTTTTACCATTTTCTTTTTTACGGCTTATTTTAGTTGCTTGGCCATCAACTATAAGCATAAGGTTAGAGATGTGTATTCCGGCCTCCTTTTCTACAATACCTCCTTGCGGATTTTTTGCATTGGGCTTGGTATGTCTTTTAACTACATTAACTCCTTCAACTATGGCTCTCATTTTTTTTCTGTCAACCGACAATACTTTGCCTTGCTTACTTTTCGATTCACCGGAGATTACAACTACCGTATCGCCTTTTTTTATGTGTAATTTCTTTTGCATAAAATGTATTTGTTATAGCACTTCGGGTGCCAGTGATACAATTTTCATATATTCTTTCTCTCTCAATTCTCGGGCAACAGGGCCGAAAATACGGGTTCCGCGAAGTTCACCCGCATTATTTAATAATACAACTGCATTATCATCAAAACGGATGTATGATCCGTCTTTTCTGCGCACTTCTTTTTTTGTACGAACCACTACCGCAGCCGATACTTGTCCTTTTTTAACGTTGCCGGATGGAAGAGCATCTTTAACGCTAACAATTATTTTATCGCCAATAGAAGCGTATCTTCTTTTGGTTCCGCCTAATACGCGTATGCAAAGCACTTCTCTTGCTCCGCTGTTGTCTGCTACTGAAAGCCTTGATTCTTGTTGTATCATTGCTACTGAATATTATTATTTTGCACGTTCTAAAATTTCAATTAACCTCCAGCGTTTAGTTTTGCTCAGGGGTCGTGTTTCCATAATTCTTACGGTATCACCAATGTTGCATTCGTTTTTCTCATCGTGTGCAACAAATTTTTTAGTTTGTTTAACAAACTTACCGTATTTGGGGTGTTTTACTTTACGTTCTACAGATACCACAACCGATTTATCCATTTTATTACTGGTTACGATACCTATTCTTTCTTTTCGCAAAGCTCTTTTAACTGCTGTCATTTTTTTAAAGTATTACTTATTTTTTTACGGCTAATTCTCTTTTTCTGATTTCTGTTTTGATACGGGCTACATCTTTGCGTGTAGTGCGTAGCAAAAGAGGGTTTTCCAAAGGAGAAACCGCATGATTTAATTTTAATTTACTGAGATCAGCTTGCTTTTCGCTAAGCTTATCTTTTAATTCTTCTAAACTCAAATCTTTTAATTCTATCGCTTTCATATCTTTATATTATTTGTATTATGCCTGGTAATCAGGACGAACAATAAATTTAGTGCGTACCGGTAATTTTTGTGCGGCAAGTCTTAAGGCTTCTTGGGCTACTTCTACGGGCACACCATCTAATTCAAATAATATTCTCCCCGGTTTAACTACGGCTGCGTAGTATTCAACGTTTCCTTTACCTTTTCCCATACGAACTTCCAGAGGTTTTTTAGTGATGGGCTTATCAGGAAATACACGAATCCAAACTTTCCCTTCGCGCTTCATAAAGCGTGTAAGAGCAACACGAGAGGCTTCTATCTGGCGTGAGGTTAACCACACTGAATCGAGCGACTTGAGAGCGAATGAGCCAAAAGCAATTTCGCTGCCTCTTTTGGCGTTTCCTTTCATGCGCCCTTTTTGCATTTTTCTGTATTTTGATCTCTTAGGTTGTAACATTTGTGAATTTGTTTAATCTATATTTCCAAATAATTATTTTCTTTTTCTGCGTTGTTTGCCTCCGCCTTTGGTATTTGCATTAGATTCTGCTGCACTACCTAAGGCTTTTCCCGAGCCTATATTAGGAGATAAATCGCGTTTACCATAAACTTCACCTTTGCAAATCCAAACTTTAATCCCTAATAAACCATAGGTGGTAAGAGCTTCACCAATCGCAAAATCTATATCAGCGCGAAGCGTATGCAAAGGTATCCTGCCTTCTTTAAAGGTTTCCGTGCGAGCCATCTCCGCTCCGTTTAAACGGCCCGAAATAGTAATTTTTATTCCTTCAGCTCCCATGCGTATAGCGCTGGCTATAGCCATTTTAATAGCTCTGCGGTAAGCTATGCGTGCTTCTAACTGGCGGGCAATTCCATCGGCAACTAAACGCGCATCTATTTCGGGTCTTTTGATCTCGAATATGTTTATCTGTACTTCTTTGCCGGTAAGTTTTTTCAACTCTTCTTTCAGTTTATCAACTTCCTGACCTCCTTTACCGATAATAACACCCGGACGAGCGGTATTTACTGTAACGGTAATAAATTTTAAAGTACGTTCGATGATAATTTTTGATACGCTTGCTTTGCTTAAGCGAGCCATCAAATACTTGCGTATTTTTTCATCTTCTACAAGTTTATCAGCATACTTGCTTCCGCCATACCAGTTAGAATCCCATCCTCGGATGAAACCTAAACGATTACCTATAGGGTTGGTTTTTTGTCCCATTTTATTTTTTACTTATTATTTTAGTTATTATTTGTATCAACTACAATGGTTACATGGTTTGAGCGTTTTCTTACACGGTAACCTCTGCCTTGCGGAGCCGGGCGCAGTCTTTTAAGCATCCGGGCACTATCTACGGTTACTTCTTTTACAAAAAGATTTTCGGTGCTTTTACCCGGATTTTTGGTTTCCCAGTTTACAATAGCTGATTTAAGCACTTTCTCCATGCTTTTGGATGCATGCTTAGGGTTAAATTGCAAAATATGCAACGCTTTTAGCACATCCACTCCGCGTATGATGTCTGCTAATAAACGCATTTTACGGGGAGAAGTAGGGCAGTTGCGCAAAATGGCTGCTCCTTTGTTTTTCTTCTCTTGTTTAAGCCTTTCGGCCATTAATCTTTTTCTTTTACCCATATAAACCTTGTTTGCCTAATAAATTATTGTTTTTTATCTTTTCTTTGGCCGGCATGCCCTCTCCAGGTACGTGTAGGTGCAAATTCGCCAAGTTTATGACCAACCATGTTTTCAGTAACATAAACGGGGATGAATTTATTTCCGTTATGAACTGCAAAGGTTAATCCTACCATATCGGGTACTATCATACTTGCACGCGACCAAGTTTTAATTACATTTTTTTTGCCTGATTGATGAGCATCTTCAATTCTCTTTGCGAGTTTGTAATGCACAAATGGCGGTTTTTTTAGTGAACGACCCATAATTTTTATCTATGCTGCTTTATTTTTTTCTTCTTTCAATAATAAACTTATTTGATGCTTTTTTAGGAGTGCGCGTTTTGTATCCTTTAGCAGGCAATCCTTTGCGTGAGCGCGGATGGCCTCCTGATGCGCGTCCTTCGCCTCCACCCATGGGATGATCTACCGGGTTCATGGCAACCCCGCGGTTGCGAGGTCTGCGGCCTAACCAACGTGAGCGACCTGCTTTTCCTGAGATAATCAGGTTATGTTCAGGGTTTGATACTGAACCAATGGTTGCCATACAGGTTGCCAGTATCTGCCTTGTTTCACCCGAAGGTAATTTAATAACGGCATATTTACCATCGCGTGCAGAGAGCTGAGCATAAGAGCCTGCACTGCGGGCAATGGCACCTCCTTTACCGGGCGATAGTTCGATGTTGTGAATTATCGTACCAAGTGGTATATCGTTTAAGGGCAGTGCATTTCCTACTTCGGGGGCTACATTATTACCGGAAATAATTTTTTGTCCTACTTTTAATCCTTGCGGAGCAATGATATATCTTTTTTCTCCATCAGTATATTGAACCAATGCAATGAATGCAGAACGGTTCGGATCGTATTCCAGGGTTTTAACCTCGGCAGCAACATTGTGTTTGTTACGTTTAAAATCTATGATACGGTAAAGCTGTTTATGTCCACCACCAATGTAGCGCATGGTCATTTTACCCGTATTGTTACGTCCACCCGATTTAAATTTACGTTCGGTAAGTTTTTTTTCGGGTTTGGTTGCAGTTAATTCCGTAAACGAAACTAGTACTTTATGTCTGGTGCCTGGTGTTACCGGTTTTAGTTTTCTTAGTGCCATTTTGTTTATGCTTAAATGTTGCTGTATAAATCAATTACGTCTCCTTGAGCCAAGGTTACAAAAGCTTTTTTAACAATAGGTTTACGAGCTTTTGCCACTCCTTTAGAGGTGTATTTTACAATTTCTTTCCCTCCACCGGTTGTAATGGTGTTAACAGAATTAACACGCACACCATAGTGTTTTTCTATGGCTTTTTTTATTTCAATTTTATTTGCAAAACGGTCAACAATGAAACCATAACGGTTTAATTTATCTACCTGCGAAGTGCCTTTTTCGGTAATGAGGGGTTTTATAATAATGTTTTGCATAGCTTTAATTTTTTAAGATGTTTTCAATAGTTGGTATGCTCGATTCAAGCAATACTATTTTACCTGCATTCATGATATCATAGGTATTAACATCGCTTGCGGTAACCACTTTACTTCTTTGAATATTACGGGCAGATAAATGAATATTTGTATTGTTTTCGGGTAATACAAAAAGCGTTTTTTTACCGGTTAACTCAAGGTTTTGGAGTATGGCTGCAAATTCTTTGGTTTTGGGTTTTTCAAAAGTAAAATTTTCTATAACTAACAATTCGTTATTTTTTGCTTTGTAAGAAAGTGCTGATTTTCGTGCCAGTCTTTTAAGTTTTTTATTGAGTTTAAATGAATAATCTCGTGGTTGTGGGCCGTGAATGTTACCGCCTTGTTTAAACAATGGGCTTTTAATGCTACCTGCACGGGCACCACCGGTTCCTTTTTGTTTTTTAAGTTTACGGGTTGAATAGGCTACTTCTGCACGTTGCTTTACTTTACTGGTTCCCTGACGCTGGTTGGCAAGGTATTGTTTAACATCCAACCAAATAGCATGATCGTTAGGTTCTATTGCAAAAACTTCGTCATTTAGCACTGCTTTCTTAGAAGTTGTTTTACCCTGTATGTTATATATTGCTAATTCCATATTACCTGTCTATTTCTCGATTGTTACAAATGAGCCGTTAAAACCCGGAACTGCGCCTTTAACAGCTATAATGTTTTTATCTGCCAAAATTTTTACTATTTGTAAATTTTGCACTTTTACTTTAGCTCCGCCTGTTCTGCCTGCCATACGCATACCTTTAAATACGCGCGAAGGGAAAGAGCAAGCTCCGATAGAACCGGGTGCGCGCAAGCGATTGTGCTGACCATGGGTTTGCCCTCCAACGCCACCAAATCCATGACGTTTTACAACGCCTTGAAATCCCTTACCTTTAGAGGTACCTACCACATCTACATATTCTCCTTCTGTAAAAAGGCTGCTTACATTTATTACATCACCCACTTTAAATTCCTGCTCGAAACCTTTAAACTCTTTTAATTTTTGTTTTGGGGTAGTGTTTGCTTTTTTAAAGTGACCTTTTAAAGCATCAGGAGTGTTTTTTTCTCTGCGCTCTCCAAAAGCTAACTGAACGGCCGAATAGCCGTCTTTTTCGGGTACTCTTACCTGTGTAACCACACAAGGACCTGCCTCTATAAGCGTACATGGAGTGCTAACCCCAGCGGTACTAAAGACATTGGTCATTCCGAGTTTTTTTCCTATTATTCCAGGCATTGTAATGTAAATTAATTTTATTTATGTTTATTATACTTTAATTTCTACTTCTACTCCACTGGGAAGCTCCAACTTCATAAGTGCATCAACGGTTTTGTTGGATGAAGTATAGATGTCCAACAATCTTTTGTATGAGCATAA
This sequence comes from Flavobacteriales bacterium, assembly GCA_037443205.1. Taxonomy (GTDB): domain Bacteria; phylum Bacteroidota; class Bacteroidia; order Flavobacteriales_D; family UBA2798; genus JBBIOU01. Next base: position 43,963 of record JBBIOU010000026.1, read on the forward strand.
TTGGAACTGCTCCCGGGCTTTTTTATTTACGTGTGGTGAACGCAATACCGTAAAAATGCGCTTGTGCGTAGGCAGGGGGATAGGCCCGCTGATAACCGCACCGGTAGCTTTTACAGTTTTTACGATTTTTTCAGCCGACTTATCAACCAGGTTGTGGTCGTATGATTGTAATTTTATTCTTATTCTCTGGCTCATCTGGATAACTATATATTATTAAGCTGTTACTTTTCCTTTTGCTTTAGCAATTACCTCTTCTGCTATGTTGCGTGGTGCTTCCTGATAATGTGAAAACTCCATGGTTGAGGTTGCACGACCTGATGTAAGGGTGCGTAATTGTGTTACATAACCAAACATTTCAGAAAGAGGTACTTTTGCTTTGATTACTTTAGATCCGGCTCTTTCATCCATACCTTCAACTTGTCCGCGTCTGCGGTTCAAGTCGCCTACTACATCACCCATATTTTCTTCAGGGGTGAGAACTTCTAATTTCATAATTGGTTCTAAAAGTACAGGCTTACATTTAGGTAAGGCTTCGCGATAGGCAATTTTTGCACATATTTCAAACGAAAGCGAGTCAGAGTCAACTGCGTGATAAGACCCATCTGTCAAAACTACCTTCATTTTATCCATGGCGTAACCGGCCAATACACCGTTAACCATGGCTGCTCTAAATCCTTTTTCTACGGAAGGTATAAACTCGCGAGGAATATTACCTCCTTTTATTTCGTTAACAAATTGTAAACCGCCATTTTTACTGTCGGGCACAAAATCATCATCAGCCGGTCCAACTGTAAACATAATATCTGCAAATTTACCTCTACCACCGGTTTGTTTTTTATAAACTTCTCGGTGCGTATATGAACCGGTTATAGTTTCTTTGTAGGCAACTTGCGGTGCGCCTTGGTTTACTTCAACTTTAAATTCTCTTTTTAAACGATCTACAATTATTTCTAAGTGTAGCTCGCCCATACCGGATATAACTGTTTGGCCGGTTTCCTGATCGGTATGAACCCTGAAGGTGGGATCTTCCTCGGCCAATTTAGCCAAACCATTACCTAATTTATCCAAGTCTCCCTGGGTTTTAGGTTCAATTGCCAAACCAATAACCGGCTCCGGAAATTTCATTGACTCAAGTACGATGGGGTGTTTTTCATCGCAGAGGGTATCACCTGTTTTAATATCTTTAAAACCTACTGCAGCACCAATATCACCGGCTTCAATAAATTCTACAGGATTTTGTTTGTTGGCATGCATTTGGAAAATACGCGAAATACGTTCTTTCTGGCCGCTGCGTGTATTATATACGTAACTTCCGGCTTCTAATTTTCCGGAATATGCACGAAAGAAGCACAAACGACCTACAAAGGGATCGGTAGCTATTTTAAATGCTAATGCACAGAAGGGTTCTTTAGCATCGGGTTTGCGTTGTATTTCTTCGCCTGTATCAGGATTGGTACCAATGATGTTGTCTTTATCCAGCGGACTAGGTAACAATGCCATTACATAGTCTAACATGGTTTGAACTCCTTTATTCTTGAATGATGAGCCACATAACATCGGAACCACCTTACCGGCAATAGTTGCCTGACGCAAAGCTGATAATATTTCATCTTCGGAGATTGAATTGGGATCATCAAAGAATTTTTCCATCAATTTATCATCAAACTCAGCAATGGCCTCTAATAATTTTTCGCGGTACATGGCGGCTTCTTCTTTCAAATCATCCGGAATGGGCACTATTTCGTAAGTCATTCCCAGGTCATGCTCATTCCAAACCATACCGCGATTGTTTACCAAATCAACCACTCCTTTAAAATTATCTTCAGCACCAATAGGCAATTGTAAAGGTACGGCATTGCTGCCTAACATTTCTCTAACTTGTTTTACTACGTTCAAGAAATCTGCACCTGAACGGTCCATTTTATTTACAAAGCCTATGCGAGATACATTGTAATTATTAGCCAGACGCCAGTTTGTTTCGGATTGAGGTTCTACCCCATCAACTGCAGAAAACAAAAACACCAACCCGTCTAATACCCTAAGCGAGCGATTTACCTCAACTGTAAAATCTACGTGACCGGGCGTGTCTATGATATTGATTTTATATTTTTGACCTCTGTAATTCCAATGACAGGTAGTAGCTGCTGAAGTGATGGTAATACCTCTCTCCTGCTCTTGCGCCATCCAGTCCATGGTTGCGGCACCATCATGTACTTCGCCAATTTTATGATTAATACCGGTGTAATATAAAATACGTTCGGTAGTTGTTGTTTTACCGGCATCAATGTGGGCTGCTATTCCAATGTTTCGTGTAAATCTTAAATCTGCCATCTTACTTATCTCTTAAATAAATTAAAATCTAAAATGTGAGAATGCTTTGTTGGCTTCGGCCATGCGGTGTGTGTCTTCTTTCTTTTTAAAGGCAGCACCTTCTTGTTTTGATGCTGCAATAATTTCGGCTGCTAATTTTTCTGCCATTGATTTCTCATTGCGTTGGCGCGCATATCCTATCAGCCATTTCATACCTTGCGATTCTTTGCGGCTGTCGCGTACAGGCATGGGTATTTGAAAAGTAGCTCCCCCTACTCTGCGTGCGCGAACTTCAACCTGAGGTGATACGTTTTCTAAGGCTTTTTTCCAAACGTCTAATCCGTTTTCGGTTGTTTTTTTAGCAACTATTTCAAGCGAACGGTAGAATATATCAAACGCAATACTTTTCTTACCTTCCATCATCAGGTTATTTACAAATTTTGTTACCTGTATATCATTATAAACCGGATCAGGCAGTATTTGTCGTGTTTTGGCTTTGCTTCTTCTCATATTATTTTATACTATATAAAATGGTATTATGCTTTTTTCTCTTTTGGTTTTTTAGCTCCGTATTTAGATCTGCGTTGCTTACGACCTTCAACTCCTGCTGTATCTAAAGTACCGCGCACTATGTGATAGCGAACCCCGGGTAAATCTTTTACCCTGCCCCCCCTAACTAATACAATAGAGTGTTCTTGTAAATTATGTCCTTCACCGGGTATGTATGCAATTACCTCGGTTTGATTTGTTAACCTTACTTTTGCCACTTTACGCAGGGCAGAATTAGGCTTTTTGGGTGTAGTGGTATATACTTTGGTACATACACCTCTGCGCTGGGGACACGACTTTAATGCTGCCGATTTACTTTTTACCGGCTTTACTGACCTTCCCTTGCGAACCAACTGTTGAATAGTAGGCATAAATTTTCCTTATTTTTCCTTTGTTTACTGTATTTTTTGTTAGTTATTTCCTTTTTAAGGGGGTGCAAATTTACAGCTTTTCTTTAATAAAACAACACCTTTGTAAATATTTTATTTAAATTCTTATGTTACTTCGTTGGTTAAATTATAATTAGGATTGTTTTATATTTAACAAGAATGTTTTTGTCTAAAAATTCGCTATATTCGCTATATAAAATTCTGAAAATTCAGTTTGTAAAAAAGACGAATATTAATTTTTTTACAAATATTATGTATATGATAATCTATATATTAAGTGTTATATCGCTAATAATAGAATTTTTTCTTACCGCAACTGTTATTACTAATCAAGCATACTGATGCTATGTTTGGGATTTTCTATCTTTCCTGATAATTAATCATCCAATTAATGCCAAACTTGTCCTGAAAGCTGCCGTAGTAGGCACCCCAAAACATATCCTGAATGGGTTGTTCTATTTTACCGCCCTCTGAAAGTTCGTCAAAAAGTCGTTTGGCTTCCTGGCGGCTGTCGGGTTCTACCTGGATGTGCATGTTGTTGCCGGGGGTTACTGTAAAGCCAAATTCTTTGGGGGCATCGGTGCCCATTAATATATGTCCGCCCAAAATAGGTAGCTCTATATGCAAAACCATTTTTTTCACTTCTTCTGCTATGGGTGGGTGGTTGGGATCGGGCGGCAGGTCGCCAAAGCGTTTGATGCCATTGATGAATTCTGATTTAAAAACCTTTTTGTAAAAAGTAAAGGCTTCTTCGGTGTTACCCGGAAAGTTAAGGTAAGTTGAAACTCGTGCCATATTGTTTGTTTTATTCTGTTTGCGAAGTTGAAATTGTGCTTCAATGTATTGGTCGAGGTTTTCAAGGCCTGCGGTAAAGCCTTCCTTGAAGCCCATTGCTATGATTTTTTCAAGGTCTTCCAAGGAGTCAAAGGTCAAAAGGATATTCACCATTGTTTCTTCTCCCTGACCGCTAAAATTATTTTCCCATTTGTTGCGGGGTAATGATGTATTGGGATTACCTAATTCATCAGCAAAGCCATCTATTGCGGAAAAATATTTCTGGTGATTGATTTCAATAAAGTCTGCTCTTGACCAG
>JBBIOU010000027.1:0-43318 GCA_037443205.1 Flavobacteriales bacterium
GCTCCACCCTTGTAGCAAATATCATGAAATCAAAGACCTGAGCGTAGCGAAAGCGCGAATTCCTTTAAAAAATCAATTATTAGTATGAGCAATGAAAGCAAATCACAACTGAGTAATTGTTCGCGTTGAATGTATACAGCTTGTAGCAAATATCATGAAATCAAATGTAGCTGGTATAAAGGCAAAGTTTAAAGTATATCACTATTATAAAAAAAATATAGATATATTTGTTAAAAAGAAAAAGCCCCACAGAAGTTTGCGAGGCTTAAGAGCAAATCGCTCTTCGGCTTATAGCCTTGTTGTGATTTGCATAACAAAGATATAAATAAATATTTAAATTTAACAAGTTATGACAAAAATTTTAGGATTAGACTTAGGTACAAATTCTATTGGTTGGGCAATAAGAGATTGCGATACAACAGAGAAAAATCAAATTATTGATTACGGTGTAGTTATTTTTCAAAAAGGCGTAGGTGAAGGAAAATCAGGAGAGTTTTCATTAGCTGCTGAAAGAAGAAAAAACAGAAGCAAAAGGAGATTATACAACGCAAAAAGGTATAGAAAATGGGAATTATTAAAGGTATTAATTGAGAATAAAATGTGTCCTCTTACAATGGATGAATTAAGATTATGGAGTATAGGTAATTGGAAAGAGGTAGATGGTAAGAAAAAAAATTTGGGTAGAATATACCCTATTCAAAATGAAGATTTCCAAAAATGGTTGGCGTTTGATCCTGTATATTTTGGAGAAAAAGGCACTACTGAAAAAGGAAAACCAATAAGAAAAAATCCTTATGATTTACGTTTTGAGTTATTTAATAAAGCTGAAAATAACGAGTTTATAAGAAAGTTGAAAATTGGCAGAGCTTTATACCACTTGGTGCAAAGAAGGGGTTTTAAATCAAGTAGAAAAAGCGGAAATTCAGCCTATGCAAAAAATGAAGATATTGAAAAATTAAAAGCTGAAAACTCAAATTTTCATATTGCTAATCTAGCCAAAGAAAAAATAGATAAGGGAATAAGGTTTAGAGCAAGTGGTGTAATACAGCGAAAATACTTTGAGGATGAATTTTATGCTATTTGTGAAAAACAAAACCTAGATAAAGTATTAATTGAAAAGCTTCATAAAGCAATATATTTTGTCAGACCGTTACGCTCACAAAAAGGCTTGGTAGGAAATTGTACACTAGAGAAAGGAAAAGCAAGAATACCAGTCAGCCATCCAAAGTTCGAAGAGTTTCGTGCACTTGCATTTATAAACAATATCAAGTGGCGCGAAAAAGGAAATCAAACATACGAGCCCATCCCTATTTCTTTAAAAAAGAAAATTTTACATGAATTATTTTTCAGAAAACTCGAAAAAGGTATTAACAAAGGAAAAGTAAATACTGATAGCTACTTCAAATTTGATGAAATAATAAACAAGTATTCTGAAAACGGAAAGTATGAATTCAATTATAAGAACAAGCCCAATGTTTCAACATGTCCTGTTATCGCAGAGTTGATGAATGTTTTTGAAATTGAATGGCAAAATAAATTTATTGAAGAGGAAAACACTTATGGAATTAATTGGAATGGATTAAAAATTGAATACACAGTTAAATATGGAAATAAAAAAGGAGAAAAAAGAACCTTAGGAGTTGATGAAATCTGGCATTTGTTATTCGATTACATTCAAACAAAAGATAACCAAGAAGCATTGGAAAAATTTTGCAAAGAAGTACTTGGCTTTGATGATGAAAAAAGTAAAGCTTTTGCTTCAATTAATATTCCACAAGGGTATGGTTCATTAAGCTATTGCGCCATTAACAAAATATTACCTTTTCTTCAAGATGGCTATATATATTCAGAAGCTGTATCATTTGCTAATCTAAAAAAAGTATTGGGAAACAAATTCGAAGCTAACAAAGAAAAAGCCAAGTTAATAATTGCAAATACCATAAAAGAAATAGAAACTCAAAAAGAAAAGTTAAACATTGTAAATGGATTGATACAGACCTATTTTTCAGAAAATTATAATAATACCAGAGCCAAAGGAGTAGATAACCATATTAAAGAAATGGCTTACCATGATACCTTAAATAAACTAAAAAGTTATTTTGGAGAAACTGATTGGAATAAAAAACCTGAAAGTGAGAGAAAAAGATATGAAGATGAGATATTAACTCTCTATTTAAAATTTTTAGAAGGAAAACAAGAGAAAAATGAAAAAGCCTCGTCTCGGTTAGATAAGAATCCTGAAATTGACTACTATAAGTTGCCAAGATTAGACGAAGCAATTCATGAAAAATTAAAGGCTGAATTTGACTTAGATGACGCTGCTCTTAAAAAATTATACCACCCTTCTGATATTGATATGTATCCAAAATCTAAATCAGATGTAAAAGTTAGAATAGATGGATACGAAAAAATAGTTAAACAACTAGAAAGCCCTCAACCGCCTTCTAAAGGTTGGAAAAACCCAATGGCTATGAGAACACTACACGAGTTAAGGCATTTGATAAACTACCTTCTAAGAGTTGGAAAAATAGACCCGGAAACAAAGATTGTGGTTGAAATGGCTAGGGAATTGAATACAAAAAACTACAGAAAAGCTTACGAAGACTGGATTAAAGATAGAGAATCTGAAAATCTTGAGTTCAAAAAAAATTTATTAGAACTTTATGACATAAACAATCCTTCTTATGATGATTATAACAAGTTTAGGACTGCTATTGAACAAATTGTAGAATTTGAACTAAAAGAAAATAAAAAAAGTGATTTTCAGAAAAAATATCAGAATTTTATAGATACGTACTTAAAAACAATAAAAATTCATGAAAATACCAAGGATGAAATGTTAAGTGATAGTTATTACGACTATCTAATGTATTTAATACTCAATAGGGGTGAATTTAGAAAAATGCTTAATTTTAAAATGCCAAATTCTAAAAAATGGCACACTCAGTTGATTTCAACAGCAACAAATTTTGATAAAAAAAGAAAAGAACTCAATGAGTTGTTATTGAAATTTAGACTTTGGAAGCAGCAAAAATTTAAATGTTTTTATACAGGCCAATTAATTTCATTAACTGATTTAATGTCACCTAATTATCAAATAGAGCATACTATACCAAGAAGTATATCATTTGATAATGAGACAAAGAATCTTACTGTATGTGATTCTGTGTATAATGATAAAGTAAAAAACAACCAATTTCCAACTGAATGTCGAAACTATTATAAAAGTGCTAAGTGTTTAACTGTTAAAGGTGAAATACTTTGTCCTCCCATTATAGAAAATGTAGAAAAATACATTGCACCCAAAGTTAAGGAACTTTATACTAGAATTAAAAACTTAGAATCCATAAACAAAGTTCTTGTTGAAGAAGAAAAGAAAAATGCAAATATTAGACTAAGGCACTATTTAAAATTTGAACTTGAATATTGGGAGAAAAAATATTTAACTTTTACTGTTAAAAAAGAGGATTGGAAAGACAAATGGAAAAACAGTCAATTAGTAGATACACAGATTATTTCAAAATATGCCCGTGCATACCTGAAAACAGTATTTGAAAAGGTAGATGTACAAAAAGGAGAAGTAACCAGTATTTTTAAGGAAATATATAACATAAAAGGAGATGAACAAAAAGACCGCAGCAAACACAGCCATCACGCCATTGATGCCGCTACATTAACTTTAATACCGGGCTCTGCAAGAAGAGAAGCTATTTTAACAGAATATTTTAAAGCAAAAGAAAATTGGAGCAAATTTCATATCAAACCTTATGAGTCGTTTAAATCTTCGCATTTATTAGATATAGAAAATAAAGTTTTAATCAATCATATAGTTCATGATAAAACTTTAACAGAAACTTTTAAACACATAAAGAAAAGAGGTAAAAAAACAGGCAAAATTGCACAAGGCGACACAATAAGAGGTAGATTACATAAAGAAACTTTTTTTGGTGCTATTAAAGCATTAGAAAGAAATGAACAAGGTTATCCTATTAAAGAAAACGGCAAATTCAAAACTATCGCTAATCCAAAAACAGGGGAAAATGAAATTTGGATTGTTGCAAGAAAACCAATAACTGAAATAAAACTAGATAAAGGCGTAATAAAAGATGTAATTGTAGATGAGATTTTAAAACAACATTTACAAAGTCAAATAAATAATGGGAAAGATTTAACTGAACTCACAGATTTCAACAACAAAACAATTCGTCATATTAGAATGCGAGTTAAAGCCGGAGTTGGTTATTTATCAAAAGAAAAAGCTATACCTGTTAAAACGCAGACTTACCAATCTAAACATGAACATAAAAGAGAAGTACTTACACAAAATGAAGAAAACTATTTATTCTTGCTTTACGAAGGGATTAATGAAAAAGGTAAAACAATTAGAGCATATCGCATTTTAAATTTGTTCGATATTGCCCTACTCAAAATCAAAAACATCCATCAAATTAAAAAAGAACCGGAATTTCAAACCTTAAAAAAGGGTAAAGAAGAATTAAGATTGAAAGTTATATTGAAAGCTGGTGATAAAGTTATTTTCTATAAAAAAGACAAGGATGAAATAATGAAAGAAAATGCGAATTCAAGAATGTTTAAGCTTTTTAAATTCAATGAACTTGGTGAAAATACTGCTTACTTATATTTACAAAATATAATAGAAGCACGACCAGATAATATGCTAGATAAAGGAGAAAAAGTATTTGATATGAATAAATATCAAGCAAGACTTGAGTTCACGATAGATAAAATGAATTGTTTATTTGAAGGCTACGACTTTGAGATAATGCCAGACGGTGAAATTAAATTTTTATGCAAATAAAAATTAGCCAAAATTTAACAAATACAAATTTCCAATAATGAATTGGGGTTATAGAAAAACGATGATTAAAATAGATTATATCAACCGTGAAAATTTATAAGTGCATTTATAAATTTTCACGGTAAATAATTGTAATATTATGATATTCATTATTTTATTATTTTAGATTCTGCATTATATTATAAAAATGTTTTTATTTTTACCGTGAAATTTTATAACTTTGTTTACTATTTTTCACGGTAAGTATGATCACCCGATTAACAGAAATAAGCATTGGTAATTTACTGAAACAGTTTCCGGCAGTGGTAATTGGCGGTGCCAGGCAAATAGGTAAATCTACCCTGGCCATGCATATTGCAAAAAAACGCAAACAAAACATCCTGTATTTTGATTTGGAATTACCTTCCGACAGGCGTAAAATGGATGATATAGAAACGGTTTTAACAAGCAACAGCGATAAGCTGATTATTATTGACGAAGCACAAACCCTACCCGAACTGTTTACGGTATTACGCCCCGTTATTGATGCTAAACGCAAGCCCGGAAGATTTTTGTTATTGGGTTCGGTATCGCCATTTTTAATGCGGCATGTTTCGCAAACCCTTGCCGGCAGGGTGGCTCATACCGAATTGGCCGGCATAAACCTGGTAGAAGCAAAAAAACATAAAATAGACTACAAAAAACTTTGGTTTAGAGGCGGCTATCCGGAAGCGCTAAAGTTTAGAAGCAATGCACAATGGAACCAATGGATGAGCAATTACGAAAAAACCTTTGTAGAGCGCGATGTAACCATGCTGATGAACGAAAGCCTTTCACCGGCTACCGTGCGCAGATTATGGACTATTTTATCAGGTATTAGCGGCAATATACTCAACTACGAAGACGTATCTCGCTCCTTAGGAATGAGCCGGGCTACGGTTATTAAATACATAGATTTTATGGAAGCAGCTTATTTAATAAGACGATTGCAACCTTGGTTTGTAAACATTTCTAAGCGCATCGTAAAATCGCCCAAAATATATTTTCGCGACAGCGGCTTATTGCATTACATGAACCGTATAGATAGTTACGATGATTTAATCAACCATATTATTTGCGGAGCATCGTGGGAAGGTTTTGTCATTGAACAAATCATTCAATTAATGCCTAAAAACCTTGAGGCATATTTTTATCGTACCCATCATGGAGCCGAAGCCGATTTGGTACTTGTAAAAGGTAATAAACCCGTTGCATGTATCGAAATAAAACTCAATAACTATCCCGAAATTCCAAAAGGTTTCTTAAACTGCATAAGCGATTTGGGAACAACAAAAAACTATTTAATTACTCCGCAAAGCGATGAATATGTGAGTAAAAAAATTAATATATGTTCGCTAGAAGTATTTGTAAATAAGCATTTACAAAAACTTTGATTACCGGGTAATCAAGGTAAATATTGGCACATAATATGTGTAAATGATTTTGTATAATTTCTTAACACATTGATTATGATAAAACGCACTATACATTTTGGCAATCCGGCATATCTTAGCCTTGCAAACGCACAACTGGTAGCAGAAATAAAAAAAGGAGATGAGCGTATTGTAAAAACTTTACCTATAGAAGATATTGGTGTATTGATATTAGACCATCCGCAAATAAGCATAACACAGGGAGCGCTCTCGGCACTGATAGAAAACAATACAGCCGTTATAAGTTGCAATCAGCAATACATGCCGGTGGGGATGTTTTTACCTTTAGACGGAAACGTGTTGCAAAACGAGCGATTTAGAGCACAGATAGATGCCAGCGAGCCGCTTAAAAAAAACTTATGGCAACAAACCGTACAGGCAAAAATACGCAATCAGGCTGCGTTACTCCAATTGCAGGGGGTTGATAACAGCCCGTTAAAAATATGGGCAAATGAAGTTAAAAGCGGAGATACAGAAAATCATGAAGCACGTGCGGCAGCCTGGTATTGGCCCAGGGTTTTTAAGCAGTTAAATGGTTTTATACGAGAGCGCAGCGGCAGTGCACCTAATGCCTGGCTAAACTATGGCTATGCCATATTGCGGGCTGTAGTTGCAAGAAGTTTAGCGGGCAGCGGTTTGCTGACCACCTTAGGAATACACCATGCAAACAAATACAACGCCTATTGCCTGGCCGATGATATTATGGAACCTTATCGTCCGTATGTAGATAAAATAATTATAGAGATGCTAAACAAACATCCATTGCAAAACGAACTGAATACAGATTTAAAAAAAGATTTATTGCAAATTCCTGCCATTGACGTAAGTATTGATAAAGAAAAAAGCCCTTTGTTAGTTGCCGTACAACGCACCACAGCATCCTTAGCAAAATGTTTTGAAGGTACTCAAAGAAAAATACTTTATCCCGAATTGTAATCCCAAAAAAGTCATTAGACTTTTTTCCCGGCAAGCCGGTTGTCTAAGATTTTGTAATGCTCACCCCCTTTGGGGGAGATGGAGGGGGTGTATTAACCCAAATGCCGGCCGGATTTTATCAAATTTTTAATGCTGATTTAGGAATTATATTTTGATATGAACTAATTTTTTGGTTTCAAAAAAATCCTGAGTAAAATAGTTTTTTAATTCATAAATATCATAAGCTAATTTAATATCTTTCAGCTCATCGGTCAAATCACCGCCTTTTAAATAAAGTATTCCGTTGGCTAATTGATTAAATGAGCGATGATTGATTTTGTGTTTTACCCAGGGCAAAAAATTTTTCATAGTAGTAACTGCGCGGCTAATCACAAAATCAAAATTATCTTTTACTTCTTCGGCCCGTAAATGAAATGCTTTTACATTTTTTAGTTGCAGTGCTTGTATCACTTCATTAACCACCTTAATTTTTTTACCGATAGAATCAACCAGAATAAAATCAGCATCAGGAAAAAATATAGCCAATGGGATACCGGGAAATCCACCACCGGTACCAACATCAAGTATATGTGTATTATTTTTAAATTGTATAACTGCTGCTATTCCCAATGAGTGCAGCACATGGCGTTCGTAAAAATTTTCGGTGTCTTTACGGCTAATTACATTGATGCGATTATTCCAATACAAATACAAATCATACAACATTTCATATTGCTGAATTTGTAACGAAGTAAGTTGCGGGAAATAATAATGAATTAATGATGTTCCTTGACCAGGCTGCTGCATCAGATTTTATCTTTAGAATCTTTGAGCACCTGAAACAATAAATCGCGTGCGCGAAAAAGCTGTGCTTTAACGGTACCCAAAGGTAAATCCAATTCTTCGGCAATTTCTTCGTAGGCTAACTGTTGAAAATACCTCATTTCTACCAATTGGCGGTAACGTGGTTTAAGTTTTTGTACTAACGCACGCATTATTTTTTCTTTTTGTTCTTTAATAGCCATTTGCTCGGGGTCTAAACCTTCCGATTTCAAATCCAGATAAAAGTCATCATCATCGCTGCCACTTAACGATTCATTGATAGAAAATGTATTTTTCTTTTTTTTGCGAATAAAATCTATACAATTATTAGTAGCAATTTTAAACAGCCATGTACTGAATGCAAACTGAGGTTCATATAAATGCAAGCGGTTAAAGGCTTTACCAAAGGCTTCGATGGTTAAATCTTCGGCATCATCTTTATTTTGCACCATTTTAAGCAACATAAAATAAATAGAATCTCGGTAGCGGTCTAGCAATTCGGCATAGGCATTTTGGTCACCGCCACGTGCTTTCAAAACAAGTTCGTAATCAAAACGTGCTTTATCGCTTAAATTATCTAAATTATTTTCGTTATTTAATTCCATTTACTTTTCGCATCTGCATAGTTAGAGTACCAAATGAAAGGTTGTAAAAACAACATCATCCATTCAAATACCGGTATTAAAGGTAATAAATCTTTTTGTCCTAACCAACGGGTTGAACGGCTAAAAGTAAACATTTGTAACAGATATCTAAATAACCATATTGCCAAAATAATCCATACATACTTGTTTATAATGAGGAGGACAATTGAGGCTAAGGCCATTAAGCACAAGCTGACGGGATATAAAGCCAGTAAAAATTTATGCTTAAATGTGTAATGGGGAGCAGTAGTAAAATGTCTTTTTTTTTGGATAAACCACTCTTGAAAAGTTTTTCGGGGCGTGGTAAATACATGTGCATCAGGATGTATGGTTATATTAGTTTGTTTTGGGATGGCTGCTCTGGATACAAACAAATCGTCATCGCCCGAGGCAATGTGGTAATGACTTTTAAAACCCTTGTTATTAAAAAACAACGATTTGGTATAAGAGAGATTTCTGCCTACCCCCATATAAGGAATACCGGCTTTGGCAAACGAAAGATATTGTATCGCGATAAAAAAAGCATCGTAACGAATCAATTTATTTAAAAAACCTTTCGATTTTTCGAATGGGCTATAGCCAAGTACCAGAGAAGTATGTTCATGGTAAGCTGTAACTATCTGCCTTAGCCATTGGTTACCGGCCGGCCGGCAATCGGCATCGGTTAATACCAATAACTCGTGTTTAGCGCCTTTAATACCTAACGTAAGGGCCATTTTTTTACCGCTATGTCGGTTGTGTTCGTTCTCTTCAATGTGTATTACATGTATATTTTTGTGTAATACGGCAAATGCTTTTAATATATCTTTGGTATCATCCCATGAACGGTCGTTAACTACTACAACTTCAAAATCGGGGTAATCCTGGTTAAAAATATGGGGTAGATTTTCGGTTAGGTTAGCGGATTCGGAACGCGCACAAATTACTACCGAAACCGGTGGCAGCTTGGCGTTAATTGCTTTTTTTTCGCTATGGAATGCCAGGCGCGAAAAAAAGTACACATAGTAAAATAACTGGCAAAGCGCCATAATTGCTGTAAACGCCAGTAAATATTCTACCCAGGTAATGTATAAAGAGCCTATCTGCATTCGATTTTTGCCTGGGCAAAAGTAGCTTTCGTTAATATGTGTTACTTTTGGCTTTTCGTATATTTATCAACAGCATGTTTTTCAGGCTCGAAAAAAACGATGTACACAGTAAGGCACGTGCAGGAACTATACATACTGCACATGGAACCATACAAACGCCCATATTTATGCCGGTGGGTACGCAGGGTACGGTAAAAGCCGTTAATCAACACGATTTAAAAAATGATGTTAAAGCACAGATAATTTTAGGGAATACCTATCACTTATATCTGCGTCCCGGATTAGAGGTATTAAAAACAGCCGGTGGATTACATCAATTTATACATTGGCATAAGCCCATTTTAACCGACAGCGGAGGCTATCAGGTATATTCATTGGCCGAAAACAGAAAAATAAAAGAAACAGGGGTAACTTTTCGTTCGCATATAGATGGCAGCAAACATTTATTTACTCCCGAATATGCTATAGATATACAACGAGTTATCGGAGCAGACATCATTATGGCCTTTGACGAGTGTACGCCATATCCTTGCGAATATAAATATGCCCAAAAGAGCATGCAACTCACCCATCGTTGGTTAAAAAGATGTTGTGAGCATTTTGATAAAACAGTTTGCGGGTACGGTTATGAGCAATATTTATTTCCGATTGTTCAGGGAAGCATTTATAAAGATTTAAGAAAAATATCGGCCGAAACCATCGCATCGCACAATTGTGCAGGTAATGCTATTGGCGGTCTTTCGGTAGGTGAGCCTGAAGAGGAACTATATTTGAATACCGAATTAGTGTGCCAAATACTACCACAAGATAAACCTCGTTATTTAATGGGTGTAGGCACACCCGTAAACTTGTTAGAGTGCATTGGATTAGGAGTAGATATGTTTGATTGCGTGATGCCCACACGCAATGCGCGCAATGGAATGTTATTTACCAAAGAAGGCATTATAAATATACGTAACGAGAAATGGAAAAACGACCATAGCCCGATAGAAAAAAACGGTGCAAGTTATGTAGATGAATATTATAGCAAAGCTTATTTACGACATCTGATGATAAGCAAAGAAATTTTAGGTGCACACATAGCCACCATGCATAATTTAGCTTTTTATCTTTGGCTGGTAAATGAAGCACGGGAACAAATCATGCAAGGAACATTTACTGCCTGGAAAAACACCATGGTAAAAAAACTGAAAAACAGAATTTGAAAATTTTAGATTGGTATATTGCAAAAAAATTTTTAGGCACATTTTTTTTTATTTTGTGCTTATTGATGCTTTTGGCTGTTGTTTTTGATGCTGCCGAAAAAACTGATGATATAGTTAAATCTGAAGCCACCCTGAGCCAGATTTTTTTTAATTACTACCTGCATTTTATAATTTACTATGCCAATCTTTTCAGTTCTTTAATTATTTTTTTGTCGGTTATTTTTTTTACTTCAAAATTAGCCCGGCAAAACGAAATAGTTGCCATCCTCTCGAGCGGTGTATCATATCCGCGTATGCTGAGACCGTATTTTATAGTAGCTACTTTACTGGCCCTTACCTCTATATTAAGCAACCACTTTCTATTACCTAAATCTAATAAAATACGCTTAGAATTTGAAGACAAATATTTACTGAGCAAAAGAAGTGCATCCAATATTTACAGCGAAATAAACCCGGGCGAAATAATTTATTTTCATAACAACTATTATGGCTACCTGAGCGATTTTTATCTGGAAAGATGGGAAGATAACCATCTTAAAACAATTATATATGCGCAAAAAGCCGAGTATGATTCATTATTGAATAAATGGACATTAAGTTATTTTATGATAAGATATTTGTATGATGACAAGGATAAGGTTATCCGGGGTGATAAGTTGGATACCACCTTAAATTTTAAACCACAGGATTTTACCATGCGCCATGAAGTAGCCAGTTCTATGAACTATAAAGAGTTAAACGAATTTATTGAACGACAACGTTTAAAGGGCGATACACAAGTGCCATTTTATGAAATAGAAAAACACCAGCGCACAGCTTTTCCTATGGCAGTATATATACTAACTTTTATTGGTGTAGCTATTGCCGGAAGAAAATCGAGAGGCGGCCTTGGTTTACATTTGCTTATGGGAATACTAATTGCTTTGTTGTATATATTTAGTATGAAAATGACTACCGTTGCAGCAACCAATGCAGGCCTGCAAGCCGAATATGCTGTATGGATTCCGAATTTAATTTTTATTTTTGTTGCCATACCCATTTATTTAAATGCGCAAAAATGAAAATTAAAATCATCAACAAATCTGCACATGCCTTACCCGCCTACGAAACAAATTTATCGGCAGGGATGGATCTGCGGGCAAATATTACTGAAAAAATCATCTTAAAACCTTTAGAAAGAAAACTTATAGGCACCGGTTTATATATAGAATTACCTGCAGGATACGAAGCACAAGTAAGACCCCGCAGTGGATTAGCCTTAAAAAAGGGAATAACCGTATTAAACTCGCCCGGAACAATTGATGCTGATTACAGAGGCGAAATAGGAGTAATACTGATCAATTTATCGAATGAAGATTTTATGATTGAAAACGGAGACCGTATTGCCCAGCTGGTAATTGCCAAACACGAACGCGCAGAATGGATCTTAACAGAAAATTTAGCAGAAACAACCAGAGGCGAGGGAGGATTTGGCAGCACCGGTAAAAACTAAGCCCATATTTTAGTCCCCTCCGAACAGTTTTTACAAATTTCTATACTGCCCCTGTTTGTAATAATCTGTTGCCTGAATTGATTGTATTTATCAGAAAACCATATTTCATTAAATGCAGTTTTAGATAGCTCGCCCAGTTGATGATGGGCATCTTTATCAAAACAACAGGGAACAATTTTACCGTCCCAGGTAATGACACACGATGACCACATGCGCCAACATGCATTTTCAAGTTTATTTTTCAGACGATACGTACCATCTTTTTGTAATATATAGCGCGAATATTTTTCATTTGCAGGCATCAAGGCATTACCGTTTTTGAAATCATAAAGTTGAGCGGTTTTAAATCGTATTTCGTCAACACCCATTTGTTTTGCCAGTATTTTTGCTTGTTCAATTTCATGTTCGTTGGGAGCAACAACCAGAAATTGAAAAATTACATAGGGAGTTTTACTTTTAAATTTTTTTTTTGCTTGAATAATATTTTGTGTACCATTGAACACTTTTTGTAAATGGCCGTTTATGCGATATTTTTCATAGGTTTCTTGCGTAACACCATCAATCGAAATAATTAATTGGTCTAAGCCTGACATTACTGTTTTTTCGGCATTTACTTCATCTAAAAAATGTGCATTGGTAGACGTTGCCGTATAAATATTTTTACTGTGCGCATAACTAACCATTTCTAAAAATAATGGATTGATGTATGGCTCTCCCTGAAAATAATAGTTGATATAAATTAAATGTTGGTGTAATTCGTCTATTATTTTTTTATTCATTTCTAATTTAAGATTGCCTGTATTGCGGGTAAATTTTTTTAAACCACTCGGACATTCGGGGCATCCTAAATTGCAGGCTGTTGTAGGCTCAATAGAAATTGCGGCAGGAAGAGCATTTATTTTTACTTTTTTAGTTATTTTAGAAAGCTTATAAGAGCTTTTTAAAAGATAAAAATTTTTAATTCTTTTTAATGTTAATTTAGAGATAATATTTAAACGATTACTCAACTTGTTGTTTTTTCAAAGTTAATCAACTTTAATTAAATATTAATATGGTTTAAAACGAATAATTATTGAAATTAAAAAATAGCAAAATAAATAATTAACTTGCACAGCAATAATAAATACATGAAAAATATATTATTAATTATAGGCATCATAAAATTTACATTGGCTTACGCACAAATAACAAATATAACAGGCATCATACGCGACAAAAATAATCAGGAGCCGCTGCCCTTTGTACAAATTATCGGAGTGGGCACAAACTGTGGGTGCATAAGTAACATCGAGGGTAAATTTAACTTAACGTGCAACAAACCTTTTAGCGAAATAAAAATAACCTGTGTGGGATATGAAAGCGCAATTATAAGTGTGAATAACAACAACTCCTTAAAAGTAAACTTAATACCGTTGGATAAAATGCTCGAAGAAGTAACCGTATTGCCCGGTATTAATCCGGCAGATGTGATTATGAAAAATGTTTATGAAAACAGAAATAAACACAACCCCGAAAAAGCAGTTTCTTTCAGATACATGAATTACAACAAACTTTATTTTACTGCACAATTAGATAGTTCCATAGCCAACAATCCTGAAAAATTTGCGAAATTGGATACCGGCTCTCAAAAAGCTGCCCGGTTTTTAGATAAACAGTACATTTTTTTAACCGAATCAATTACCGAACGTAAATACCTGTTAAACGCAAAAAAAAATAAAGAAACTGTTTTGGCTTCACGCGTATCGGGCTTTAAAAATCCCATATTCAGTTTATTGGCAACACAATTACAATCCTTTACTTTTTACAATGATTTTATATCCTTAGGCTCGGTAGAATATCATGGAATAATTTCTAAGAACGCTACCGAAAAATATTTATTTCTGATACAAGATACCCTTGTTAAAGCCAATAATGACACAACCATCCGAATTACTTTCAGGCCGTTTAAAAACAAAGCTTTTAAAGGCATGCAGGGTTCTGTATGGATAAACAAAACCGATTATGCCATAGAGCAGGTAATTGCCGAACCATACGATGATATGAGCAAAAGCGGTTTACACATCAAAATAAATCAACTGTACGATAAGATAGATCAAACGCAATGGTTTCCGGTGCAGTTAAATTCGCGTATATACTTTAAAAGCATAACCATACAATCACCCGATTTTAGTCCTTATGGTGTTTGCAACAGCTATATAAAAAATATTAAAATAAATCCACCCTTAAAACGCAACGAATTTAACGAAGTAGAAATTGAAAGCGATGAAAACATTGCTTCGCAAACCGAAAGTTTTTGGAATACTTGGCGAGAAGACAGTCTGAATAAAAAAGAAGAACAAACATACCGGGTTATAGACAGTATTTCGGAAACTGAAAAACTGGAAAAAAAAATAGATCGTTTATCTTCTATCCTAAACGGAAAAATTCCGTTGGGTTATTTTACTCTTGATTTGGATAAACTATTAAACTACAACGACTATGAAGGTTTGCGCCTGGGTTTAGGCATTGGCACCAGCCGTAAATTAAGCAAACATTTTGTAACCGGCTTATATGGTGCTTATGGTTTTAAAGATAAAACCTTTAAGTATGGCGGAGAGATGAATATAAATTTTTCGAAGCGCAGGCAAGCAGGTATGCAAATTTTCTATAAAAATGACATCATAGCTGATGGTAATGTTTTATTTGCCTTATACAAACAACCGATGCTTAACAACAACGATTTTTCTGCATTGTTTATCAACCGTTTTAATCGCATTGAAAAATACGGGGTATTGTTTTATATGCGTGCAATAAAATATTTTCGTTTTTATGGCGGCCTGCACAGGCAAAGAATGCAATTATTTAACGACTATTATTACACCTTACCGGTAAATGATTATACCAGTTTGCACATTGATAATTTTACAAATTATGAAGCTACCGTGGGTTTTAGATTTCAATATAGAGAAAAATTTATGTTGACGAGTGACGGCTTAATTTCTTTGGGTTCAAAATTTCCGGTTGTATGGTTTAGTTATACATTTAGCCGTAAAGAAAATAACTTTTCGCCATTTAGTTACGATAAATTTGATTTGCGCATTGATAAAATCAATCGCATAAAAGGATTTGGATATTTTTCGTACCGGCTAAATGCCGGAATGCTATCGGGCAGCGTGCCATTAGCATTTCACTATAATTTGGCAGGTACCTACCGGCATATAAAAAACCTTAGTGTATATGCAGGAAATTCGTTCGAAACCATGCGCACCAATGAGTTTTATGCAAGCAATTATGTAGCTTTGCATCTGAAACTCGAAACTACTGCATTATTTTACGGAAAAGTATTTCGCCCGCAATTTGCCCTAATGCACAATATATTTGTCGGAAATTTTCTTGATATTAATAATCACCAAAACGTTAGTTTTAATGTTGCTAAAAATCCATTTATAGAAAGCGGGGTAGCTATAAATAATATCATCAAAAGTAAATTCAGTGGTTTTGGTTTAAGTGCTTTTTATCGCTACGGGTATCATCAACTGCCTAAATCCCTCGACAACTTTGCTTTTAAAATTACCCTTAGCTTTATCTTGCCTGATTGATATGAATTTATCCCACATTACGCATTAGCATGCGTAATGTTCGGCTGATGGCGGATAACCCAAATCTCACTCGCCACCCAACACACTCAGCATTAGAAATTTGAACTTCGTTAAATTTCTAATGCTGAATTTGGGCTTATCACAAACTTGTTATTAGAAAATTTATCTGCATATCAACATTTAAGGGCTTAATTTTCTCTATTCAATAAATTCTCGGCTAATTGATAGAGTTCTTTTTTATTTTCTTCTGGAACGTTTATTTGTTTTAAACAATTTAAGGAAGACTGATAGTAATTGTTTATTATATCTTTAATATACTTACTTACCTGTGCTTTTTCAAATAAACTTAAAACCAACTCTACTTTATTACCAATGTGATTACTATTGTATAATTTACATAAAGTTTGTTTATCGGGTTCAGGTAAATTATTTAAGGCATATATATATAAACATGTTTTTTTATTACTTAAAATATCTCCACCGGTTTGTTTACCAAATTTTTGCGCATTACCGTAAGCATCTAAATAATCATCCATTATTTGAAAAGCAATGCCTAAATAAATTCCAAATTCATAAATTAGTTGTGCCTGTTGTTGGGGTGCATTAGCAAGCATAGCTCCTGATTTGAGTGCTGCTGCAGGTAATACGGCAGTTTTTAGCGTAATCATTTTAATATATGCTTCTTCCGTAACAGTTTGTGTATTTTCAAAATCAATATCTAATTGTTGACCCTCGCATACTTCAACAGCCGTTTGATTAAAAAGATTAAGTAAATCAGGTAAAATGTGGTGCTCGCATTGTGCAAGCAATTTATACGCCTCGATAATTAACACATCGCCTGAGAGTAAGGCTGTATTCAAGTTCCATTTTTCGTGCAAAGTTGGTTTACCTCTTCGCAAGGGAGCATTATCCATAATATCATCGTGCGCTAAAGTAAAGTTGTGAAAAAATTCGAATGCGAGCGCTTGCGGTAATATTTTGTGTATCTCAGCACCAAACATTTTTCCGCTCAGTAATAATAAGAGTGGGCGCATACGCTTACCACCTAATTCCATTAAGTAAGAAGCCGGTTGGTATAGCGCTTTGGGTTCGTTGGGGAAAGGATAATTTTTTATTTGCTTTTCGATAAGCTCAAGGTAGTGATTCATTGTTATTTTAAAAGATTAAGTAAATATGTACCATATCCGCTTTTGGTAAGCGGTTCTGCTATTTGTTGCAATTGAGCAGCAGTAATATAACCCATTTTATAGGCTACTTCTTCTATGCATCCTATTTTAAGTCCTTGTCTGTCTTCAATAACCTGAACAAATTGTGCTGCCTGCATAAGCGAATGAAAGGTGCCGGTATCTAACCAAGCTGTTCCTCTGTCTAACACAGATACTTTTAATTTGTTTTGTTTAAGATAAACTTTGTTAACATCGGTTATTTCGTATTCTCCGCGGGCACTGGGTTTTAAATTTTTGGCAATTTCTATTACCGAGTTGTCGTAAAAATACAATCCCGGTACTGCATAATTTGATTTGGGTTGTTTAGGTTTTTCTTCGATAGATAATACATTCATATCTTTATCAAACTCAACTACCCCATAACGCTCGGGGTCGCTTACATGATAGGCAAAAACAACTCCCCCATCGGGATTATTGAGTTTTTGTAAGTTTCTGCCCATACCTACACCATAAAATATATTATCGCCCAATATCAACGAAACTTTGTCGTTACCTATAAATTTTTCTCCTATCACAAAAGCCTGTGCCAGTCCGTTAGGCACTTGTTGTTCAGCATAAGAAAATGTACAACCCAATCGCGAGCCATCGCCCAGTAATTTTTTAAAATGAGGTAAATCGTGCGGGGTAGAAATAATTAATATTTCGCGTATTCCTGCACTCATCAGGGTAGATAACGGATAATAAATCATCGGTTTATCATATACGGGCATTAGCTGTTTACTAACGGCTAAAGTTAGCGGATGCAGGCGTGTACCCGAGCCTCCTGCTAATATTATTCCTTTCATAGTTGCAAAAAAATATTATTCATTTGGGTATTCATTGTTTTTTCTTACTATAATCTCGCTGAGCTCTTCATCTATTTCTTCGTCAAAAATTTCTATGTACGGTTCCTGAAATGCTTTTGTAGTAACCCATTTATCTAAACTCATTAAAAGTGCAGGTAAAATTACCAAATTACAGAGCATTGCCACAGCTAATGTAATTGATACCAATAAACCCAAAGCTTTTGTGCCCCCAAATTCGGAAAGTGTAAACATACTGAATCCAAAAAACAAAACAATCGAAGTATATATCATACTTACTCCGGTTTCTCTGATTGAAAGTTCGGCTGCTTGTCTGATAGAGATACCTGTTTTTAATTCCTGACGGTATTTGGCCAGATAATGTATGGCATCATCTACGGATATTCCTAATGCGATACTAAATACAAGTATGGTAGAAGGTTTAATTGGGATATTAAAAAATCCCATCAATGCTGCCGTAATAATAAGGGGGATAATGTTAGGTAACAAGGAAATAATAACCATTCTGAAAGAACGAAATAAAATTGACATAACTACCGAAATGCAGATAACAGCAAAAAACAAACTGGTAAGCAAATTTACAACCAGATAATGTGTACCTTTTGCATACACTACACTAATACCTGTAAAAACAAAATCGTAGGTTGTTTCATCAATTGCTTGTTTTAATTGTTGAGTATTACTGTTATTAATAAGCAAATCAGTGTTAGCATCAAGTTCTAATTCTCTTAATGAGTCTCCGGCAGCAACAATGTTAACCAAGGCATTTAATACACGTGGGTTTTCATCTAGCAATAAATGAATTAACGAATCTTTTTGAGTAGTCGAATTATGTTTTTCAATGAGTAACATTAAAGAGTCTATACTTTTTCTTTCGGGGTTTAAAATACTGTCGAGTATGGGTATTAATTTTTGTTCTACGGCTTCCAGTTGATAGGTTCCTAAATCTTTTATGTTGAGGGTAATTCGCAGGCGTGTTTCTGTACTGTCTAAAAATCCTTTAATACCTGCTTTGCTTTTTTCTTTAGAAAGGTTGTCTATATAGGGTTTTAAAAAGCTGCGGTCACGCTTGCTGATAAATTGATATTTTTCGGGGTCGCCATTATAAAATGCCTGGTTAAGCATTTTTACGGCATCAGCCAGAGAGAGCGATTTTGAAAATATGCTGTCGGATTGTAATATTTGTTGAATATCGTTTACTTTTTTAAGCGTGGATTCTTTTAAGGCTTGTCCTTTCTTTTTGGTATTAATAATAATTTCGAAAGGCACCATACCGCCAAAATTATTTTCTATAAAAATTAAATCTTGTGTGGCTCGTGCATGTTGAGGTAAGTCTTCGGTAATTTTGCCGGTAATCTGCATTTTTGAAATGCCCCATAGGCTAAGTAAAATAATGCATGTAGTTGATATGTAAACGATTTTTCTTTTTCGGGTTGCTAAAAGCACAAGCATTTCTATAATCCATTCTATCCACTTTTTATTGAGGTGTTTGGTATGTTTTACCGAAGGCGGTTTCATATAACTGAATACAATAGGTAAAATAATTATAGAAAGGAAAAACAAGGCCATAACATTGACAGAAGCTACAATGCCAAATTCCACCAATTTATCGCTGCGGGTAATTATAAAGGTGGCAAATCCTAAAGCTGTGGTAGCATTGGTCATAAATGTAGCTGCACCAATTTTATGAATTACCAGAGTGAGCGACTTAAATTTATTAAACGATTTGGTATATTCCTGATGATATTTGGTAATGATGTAAATACAATTAGGTATGGCAATCACTATCATCAACGGTGGTACCAATGCCATTAATTGCGATACTTCGTAGCCTAATAGACCCATGGTGCCAAACGACCAGCATGCACCAATAAGTACTACAGTTAAACAAACCAACACGATGCGCATGGATTTGAAAAAAATAAAAATGATGATAGATGTAACGAGAGCTGCAAGCAATAGCGACATTTTAAGTTCGCGCTGTAAAGTGTGATAAAACGTATCGCGAATGTAAGGCATACCCGAATAATGCATGGCACCCAATAAGGGAGTGTATGAATCGGCAATTTGAGTAATTTCTTTGATAACGGGGCCGCGTTTATCAGAATTAAATTTTGCCGGATTGATAAATACTGTCATTAATGAAACATGGCTGCTATCGTTGTATAGTAATCCTTTAAAAAAGGGGTAGGATTTTATTACTTGTTCTATACTGTCAACTTCGGTTTGCGTGAGTTGATTTTTATTAATCAGCGGTTTGAGGTAAAATTTTTTCAGCGAATCATCTTTGGCAAGCACATACATGTGTGCTACCGAAAATACCGAATCTACTCCGTTTATTTTTTTTATTTTTTTTCCTAATTCGCGCCAGGCATTAAAATGCTCGACAGTATATAGTTTGTCATCATCAATACCAATAACCATTACCATGCCGTCTTCTCCAAATCGGTTTTTCATGTCCTGATGTATTTTTATCAGGGTGTCGCTATTGGGCAACATCGATCCGAATGTGTGATTAAGTTTTATGCGTGTAGCTGCCATGTAACTCCAAAAGGCAGTTATTAAAAGAATTGCCAGGAGCATCCATACACGATTGCGCAATATCAGATAGGCAGTATTTATCCAAAAATGCTTAAACATATATAGGGTACAAACTTAATAACTTAATGGTGTATAAAAAATAATTTTTTTTATTACTTAAATACTTTACAAATTGTGTGCTTATTAATATCCTTTACCCCTGTATGTTTCCTCTTCGTCATCATAATATATGCTTAAATAATTTTCATATCGTGCTTGCCAGATGTGGCCTTGTTGCAAGGCTTGCTTTACCGCGCAAGCAGGTTCATTTATATGTGTACAATTATTAAAACGGCATTGATGCATCAACTTACGCATCTCAGGAAAAAAATGCGACAGTTCTGTTTTATCCATATCAATAACTCCAAAACCTTTGATACCCGGTGTATCAATAATTCGGGTATTATTATTCAAATCAAACATTTCGGCAAAGGTGGTGGTGTGTTGGCCTTTTAAATGATAATCGGATATTTCTCCTACGCGCACATTTAACTGCGGATTTAAGGCATTTATAACACTTGATTTACCAACACCGGAATTTCCGCTTAACAAAACTGTTTTAAAACTAAATGCCTGTGCAAGCTCTTGCAAAGATTTTGGGTGGCTTACAGAAGTTTGCATACATGGATAACCTATGTTGGTGTATTGTTTTATAAGTGCTTGTATTACCTGATTTTCTTCGGCATTATAAATATCGGTTTTGTGAAACAATATCAACACCGGTATGGCATAAGCTTCGGCTGTTACCAAAAATCGGTCTATGAATCCCAAAGGTGTTTCGGGGTTTTTTATGGTAAAAAACAATACGGCTAAATCAATATTTGAAGCGATAATATGTGCCTGCCTGGAAAGGTTTACCGATTTGCGGATGATGTAGTTTTTTCGTGGTAATACTTCACTGATGGTGCCTGTAAAGTTGTGGTTATCTGCTATAATATTTACTTCATCACCTACTACAACAGGGTTGGTAGTTTTGATGTTTTTTATTCGCAAATTACCTTTTATGGTGCAGTAATAAAAAACATTATTATCTGTTTTTACCACATAATTGCTTCCGGTTGATTTATAAACTACGCCTTTCATGTTTTATACCGATGCAATATTTACTGAGTAGTAGGCACATAATTCTTTTAATATTTTATAGGTAGGTGTAAGTTGTTGTTTTAGTTGAGCATGCCATAATATTTCCTGCAACTTATCTTTGTATTGCTCGCGCTCTGTTAATAACCATTGTGTAACGTAATAAAATCCTTTGATAGTTAAATCGTTTTCTTCTATTTTTGCTTTACCTGATGTAAGTTTTTCATATCTGCGATAACATTCAATTACTTCGTTATATTTACCAAGGGAAAAATATCCTATCAACAAGTTAACAAAAAGCGAATCGTAAAGTTTTTGAAACGGTATTTGCTGATAATTAATAAGCAATCCTTCTATTATTTTTACGGCTTTTTGAATTGATTCTTTTCCGCTTAGCAACAATAAGGCACAGTATATATTATTAATACTGATAAATTTAACATGGTTTTGTGTGTTTTCAATTTGTTTAAGGGTTTTTTCGCAAAGTTTAATGGCTTCATCTATACCTATTCGGGCTGCTTCAGGAATTTTGTAACGATAATCTTCTTTGTAGGTGATGCAATAATTAGTTAAAAAATAACTGGCCTGAATACCCAATGAAACTATTTCGGCTGTGTTTAGATGGGTTGCCCAGAACCGAAGTTGATTCCATTTTTTAGTGAAGCGCATGGCTTCTTTTTGTACTTCTTCCTGGCTCAATGTATGTATTACATGTTTTAAATTCAGATAATCAATGTTGATAAAAATATCATCTACATAGGGTATAATAACAAAACTATTTTTTTCGAGTTCTTTGATTAATGCGTATAACTGTTGTTTTACTTCGGGGGTATAGTAATTTTTATCATCTAAAAAACTGCTTGTAAAGCATGCTCCGTAGCGTGCCAATATTCTTACTGCGGCAGAGGGGTGTTTGTAGTATTGTTCAAAGTATCTTATGTGTTTTTGGGTATTGGGTTGGGTAATAGTTTTTTTATCTTTAAAATTTAAATTTTTTCGGATATATAAAAGAATTTCGTTGACCGATAATTCATATTGTGTATACTCATTTAGTTTTTCCAGGTTTTTAATGGCCTGCGAACGCTTTTCCAAAGCTACTTCGTAAGCAGAATATAATTTTAAAACCGGCAACAGGGTGTTGTAATCTTCAGTTTTTTCGGCCAGGTCGAGTAGTATTTCCGTAAAGAAAAGCGCATCTTGTGTTTTGCCGGCAGTAATAAGTTCATTTATTTTAAGCAAATTGTGTTGTAAATAATTGGGATATCTGCGCGATAAAAAAGCAGATAAACCAAAAGTAAAATGTGCTAATTGAAAAAATTTTTTTCGTGTTTTCTCTGTGGTATCACCATATATTTTTACACATAAAACCTGGCTATCGGGTTGTTCTACACCATAGCGCTCTATTTGTTCTATTAACTGCAGAGGCAACTTAAAAGCATTTTCATCCAAATATTTTTTAAACTCGTTAAGTTGTTTGTTTTGTGTAAGCAGGACTAATTTTTGAATGGTAAGCATATCTTAATTATTGTTTACAACAAATTCCATTTTTCCTCCGTTTACAAATTCAACTTTTCCTCTTTTTTTGGATGGCTTAAGCGATTTGTATCCGGATGTAAATTTTTTGCAATATACAATTCCATTCCATTGTTTGCCGCATAAATTTGTAATAGTGGTATTGTTTACTATTAATTTGGCTTTATCTTCGATGTAAATGGTTACCCCTGCTGCCAATGCAAGTTGACAATTTACGGTAAGTTTTTTACGTTTTCTGATAACGATATCCTTATTTATTGCCATGGCTCTGTTCCATTCGGTATTATAAAATATATCTACTATTTCATTGGGTTGATAATCGCACAAGGTGGTGGTTTTAATCAGTTCTGATCGGGTTGTATAGTTTTTATGGATATATGCAATTTGTTTGGGTGATAAATATCTTCTGCATTTGTTGTATCCCATAATGTTATTCGAAACAGCTATGCTATCGCAATCGTCAAAACCGAACTTGTCTGTTTTGGGCAGATCGTCAAATTGCGGAAAATTAGTATGAGATAATCCCAAACAATGTCCCAGTTCGTGAGCTACCAACTGCGCCAATGCCCATACTCCGCTTAAATGGTATTTTGATAAATTAAAATAAAAAGGCGATGGGCCACAACCAAAAGTTGCAACATCCGAACTTGCTCCTGTATAAAAAAAATGAATGTAGTTTTTATCTTCTTTTGCAATTTTTTTCCATAAATCATCTAAACAATTTTTATCTTGTAATGCTGTGTAAGTAAGTTTAGTTTTATCGGTTGGGATGATTTTTTCTTTTACTTTTATAAAAGTTTTTTTATTGTTAAAATATACTGAATCTATATTGTAAGGCAGGTTATCATTATCAATAGTTTTATATAAAAGTTTTACAGCCTGATTTTTAAATCTCCATACATGATGTCCGGCAATGATAAATGTATTGTGCTGCACATCGATGCTATCTATTGCAATGGGAAACGGGCTATCGGTTACTTCGGCTATTCCTTTTCTGTCCCAAAGTACTGAGTCCTCATAAAAATATATACCGCATAATGCAAATTCAACTTTAGCATCTTTGATAAAGGGGATTTCTTTATCGGGTTTAAGGGTAGGTGGCTCTAAGCTGCGATAAAAAGAATTTATCCACTGAAATTGTGTTTTTATAAAATCTGTATCCTTTACTGTTAAATTACGAGGGTCTTTTTTACTATACTGTATAACGTGTATTTTAACTTTAACCTGTATCAGCGGGCTGTTTTCATCGGGGTAATAATTTTCTAAATCACCATAACAAGTGTTTGACTGAGCAAGTAAATTATTATGATTGGTTGTATAGTTACATAGCACACAAAAGATATGTATAAATATTTGATATAAAACTTTATGATTAAATAATTTTAGTTTCATATAACTAATTCGATCAAACATTAATAAAAAATTTTTACAACGGTTGCAATGAATCCAGCATGGGTTTGATACTATCTCTAAGTTTAAAAAAATCGTTCAGATTTTGATTTTTTACCGGATCGCTCGAGAGGAATTTTTCTTTTAAATGATCTATTTGGCGGCCATTTTTCCAAAAACGAAAACATACATGCGGCCCTGTAGCTAATCCGGTAGAACCTACATAACCGATAACCTCTCCTTGCTTAACTTTTACACCGGCACGTATGCCCGAAGCAAATTTGCTCATATGTAAATAAGCAGTTTGATAGGTATTACTGTGTTTTATTTTTACATAGTTTCCGTTGTATTGCGAAAATGTAGCTGCTTCTATCACCCCATCGCCAACTGCCATAATGGGTGTACCGGCAGGTGCAGCATAATCTGTACCCAGGTGGGCACGCCATACTTTATCTACCGGATGAAATCTTTTTAAATTATATCCCGATGATATTCTGCTGAATTTTAATGGCGCTTTTAAAAATGCCCTGCGCATACCTTTTGCCTGCTCATCATAATAAGCATATTCGCCATCCTGTTCAAATCGAAATGCATAGTATCCCTGATTGATATTATAAAAAAATACCGCATATATTTTACCTATTCCGAATGGCGTTCCTTCTACACTTTTTTCTTCGTAAATTATTTTAAAATAATCATCCGGATACAGTTTAAAAAAGTCAATAGTCCATGCATAAATTGAAGCAATTGCTTCAGCCAACTCACCTGCCAGGTTTTCGTCATTTACCGATTTTTTGAGCGTATTTACCAAATTAGAATTTTTTACAATGATTCCGCTGATTTTTTTTATGTTTGTTGTTACCGGTCGTTGTACCCGGCTTACTTTTACATCTTGTGTAAAGTCAAATATTACATACTCTGTTTTACTCTTATCGTATATACAGTATTGTGCCTTTTTTGATGTATCGCGAATAGATGATAAAATCATATAAGGTTTTCCGTCTGTAACAAATTTTAAAAATGCGCTATCGGCAGCCAGCATTGCTGCTTTATTTATATCCTGCTGTGAAATGCCGTGCGGAGCTAATAAATGACTTAAAGTCATCCCCGGTTTTATTGTGTCTTCAAAAACAGTAAATGTATCCAGCAAAAAACCATAAGCTATTCGCGGCACATAAACATTCACTGTATCTGTTTTGTGTTCACTGGTAGATGTATCTTTGATATCATTACAGGAAAAAACTATAATTGTAATGCACACCCAATGAATTTTTATCTCAAGCAATAAACTCCACACTCTCATGGCTTAAAGGTAAAATAAATAATAAATTGAAATATGATATAGGATAAATAATCTATTAACCGTGGTATATTAATTACATCTATGGCATCCTATTACAGACATTTATGCGAAAAATTAGTAGCTTTGCAGTATGAGTAAAACAGCATTAATTACAGGCATAACGGGGCAAGACGGTGCTTATCTGGCAGAACTGCTTTTGTCTAAAGGCTACAAGGTACATGGTATCAAAAGAAGAAGTTCACTTTTTAATACCAATCGCATTGATCATCTTTATCAGGATAAACACGAACAGAATGTTAACTTTTATCTTCATTATGGCGATTTGACCGATAGTACAAATATAGTGCGTGTAATTCAAGAGGTACAGCCGGATGAAATATACAATTTAGGCGCACAATCGCATGTACAGGTATCATTCGAAACACCTGAATACACAGCCAACTGCGATGCGCTGGGCACACTTAGAATGTTAGAAGCCATAAGGATATTAAAACTAGAAAATAAAACAAAATTTTATCAGGCCTCTACTTCCGAGCTGTATGGCAAAGCACAAGAAATACCTCAAAAAGAAAGCACCCCTTTCTATCCGCGTAGCCCTTATGCTGCAGCCAAACTTTATGCTTTTTGGATTGTAAAAAACTATCGTGAAGCATATAATATTTTTGCCTGCAATGGGATATTATTTAATCACGAAAGCCCATTGCGAGGCGAAACTTTTGTTACCAGAAAAATTACACGTGCAGTTGCAAAAATAAAATTAGGCATGCAAAAAAAACTTTATTTAGGCAACTTAGAGGCTCAGCGCGATTGGGGGCATGCCAAAGATTATGTAGAAGGAATGTGGTTAATGCTGCAACAAAATAAACCTGACGATTATGTGTTGGCTACCGGAAAAACCTATACGGTAAGGCATTTTGCAACCTTAGCTTTTAAAGAAGCAGGTATTGATATAGAATGGAAAGGTACGGGTGTAAACGAAAAAGGAATAGATAAACAGTCGGGCGATATATTGGTTGAAGTTGACGCTGCTTATTTCAGACCTACCGAAGTTGATTTGCTTGTGGGTGATGCAAGCAAAGCTCAAAAAGAACTAGGTTGGAAATATAAATATGAACTACCCGACCTGATTAAAGAAATGGTACAGGCAGATATAGCACTTTTTAAAAAAGACAAATACCTGTTGGAAGGCGGACATGATATCATAAATTTTTATGAATAAATCCGACAAGATATATATAGCCGGTCACACAGGCATGGTGGGCAGCGCAATATTAAGAGCGCTGAAAAAACAAGGATACAATAATTTAATTTTTAAAACACATGCCGAACTTGATTTAACCAACCAACAAAAAGTAAACAATTATTTTGAGCAAGAAAAACCCGATTATGTATTTTTAGCTGCTGCAAAAGTGGGAGGTATTCATGCCAACAACACCTATCGCGCACAGTTTTTGTACGAGAATCTTATGATAGCGGGTAATGTTATTCATGCGGCTTACATAAACCATGTAAAAAAATTATTATTTCTGGGTTCGTCTTGTATTTACCCTAAAATGGCGCCACAACCTTTAAAAGAAGAGTATTTACTTTCGGGATATCTGGAAGCCACCAACGAGCCTTATGCCATAGCAAAAATTGCAGGCATTAAATTATGTGATGCATATCGCGCACAATACGGATGCAATTTTATTTCGGCTATGCCGACAAATTTATATGGTCCAAACGATAATTACGATTTAAACACCTCGCATGTATTGCCGGCTCTGATACGCAAATTTCACACAGCCAAAATTAAACAGCATAATACCGTTGAAATTTGGGGAAGCGGA
Source organism: Flavobacteriales bacterium (assembly GCA_037443205.1). Lineage (GTDB taxonomy): Bacteria > Bacteroidota > Bacteroidia > Flavobacteriales_D > UBA2798 > JBBIOU01. The sequence goes on from JBBIOU010000027.1 coordinate 27,758, forward strand.
AAACCCCTGCGCGAATTTTTACATGCTGATGATTTGGCCCGAGCATGTATATTTTTAATGCAACACTACAATGAGGCAGGATTTATAAATATAGGTACAGGAAAAGATATTTCAATTTACGACCTGGCCTATTTGATTAAAAATATTGTGGGTTATACAGGCGATATAACATTTAATCCGCAAATGCCTGACGGCACCCCCAGAAAACTGATGGACGTATCTAAAATAAATTCCATGGGTTGGAAACACACCATTGAATTAGAACATGGTATACAAATGGTGTACACCGAAGCGGATAAAAGCAAATGGGTATAAAAAAGAAAATAATATATGTATTACTTACTACAATGCCTTTTAACAGCATTGCCCAGCAATTAAACCTGCCGCTTAATTATTTATTCAATTTAGGCCGGGAACAAGAAATGGCTACCCGCGATTCATTTGAATATCACACAGGCATAAAACCCATAATTGAAAATAAATCTTTGAGTTATAAACAATTTCAACAATTAAATAAAACACAACAAACCAAACATTTTGCCTGGCTAATGAAAGATAGCGCCTGGCTGAAAAAAAAATTCAAATACGAAAACCTGTTTGAAGCCAAAGGAGAAGATTATTATCTGGAGGTGAACCCTGCATTTAATTTTGAATATGGCAGAGATATTGCTCATAACGATAAAGAACATTTCTATTTTAATTCCCGTGGCATAAGAATAAGCGCACATGTAACAAAAAAATTCTCATTTTCTACAACATTTTACGAAAATCAATCGAAGAATTTACGCTACATACGCGATTATGCCAATTCCATAGGCGTTGAAAGATTTATAAATGGTTCGTGGAGAATAGAAAGCCCTGTGATGCCCGGTCAGGGACGCACAAAGCCTTTTAAAAACAACGCTTATGATTATGCCTGGGCAGAAGGTTATGGTTCATTTTCGCCTACCCCAAATACAAATATTCAATTGGGTAACGGAAAATTTTTTATTGGCGATGGGTATCGCTCTATGTTATTATCTGATAATAGTTTTAACTACCCTTTTCTGCGCCTTACACAAAGTTTTTTAAAAGGTCGCGCACAATATACTGTTATATATGCCTATCTGCAACATTATAAACGAATACGTTATTATACAACCCCCGAGCCGGGTTTTGAAAAAAAGAATGCATCATTTCATTATTTAAGTTTTAATATTTTAAAAAATCTACAAATCGGAATATTTGAATCAACTATTTGGCAAAGAGCAGACGAAACTCAAAAATTACAACCAGTGGATTATAGTTTTTATAACCCGGTTATCGGAATTAATGCCTTGCGGTTTGGATTTAATGCAAACAATAATGTACTTGCCGGAGTAAACGCAAAGTATCAGCCCTATAAAAAAGTATATTTTTATATGCAGGCAGCAGCGGATAATCCTGCCAAAAATCGCTGGGCCTTTCAACTGGGAGGAAAAATTTTTGATTTGTTTAATTTCAGAAATCTGTCGGCACAATTAGAATTTAATTCGGCCACTAAATATACCTATACGCATGAAAACTATTTACAAAACTACAGCCATAGCAACCAGCCATTGGCACACCCTTCAGGCAGCGGCTTTTGGGAAGTTGTAAGCACCCTGCATTACCGAATTGACGACTGGATTTATGAGTTTAGAATAAATTATTTACAATATCGTCATTATAATAACTCCATACAATACGGAAAAGATATATTTGTTACGGCAAATGCACCCGCTGGTTTAGAAAGTAAAATGGCACGCTTAAATTACAGAGATTTTAAAATAGGATATTTATTTAATCATAAAACCAATATGATTTTCTTTGTAGGTTGGTTTTATCGCGATTTATGCAATGCACCCGGAGCAAGCGATAAAACAAGTTACATTTATGTATCATTAAGAACTTCTTTGTCTAACTTTTTTTACGATTTTTAAAGTGAACGAAACACATTTAATACTCGGATTTTTTACTGCCCTCTTTGTAGTTGTAATTGCTACTCCATCACTGATAAAAGTTGCCAAACTAAAACATCTGGTTGACGAACCGGGCGAAGAACGTAAACTTCATAAAAAGAGAATACCTACCATTGGCGGCATAATTATTTTCAGTTCGTTTTTATTTTCAGTAGGTTTATGGTTTCCCGACATCGGAAAAGAACTGCATCATGCCATTAAAGAGTTTAAATACCTGTTGGCTTCATTAGTAATATTGTTCTTTATCGGAATAAAAGATGATATTATTGGTACTGCACCCATGAAAAAATTAATCGCCCATATTATGGTTGCTTTTATTTTGGTAATGATGGGCGAAATAAAAATTTCGGGTATGCACGGTTTATTTGGAATTGAAGCTATACCCGACTGGGCAAGTGTAATGTTATCGGTATTTGTTTATATTGTTCTGGTAAATGCCTTTAATTTAATTGATGGTGTTGACGGGCTGGCAGCCGGTATAGGTGCTATTTGTTCAACTGCATTTGGCACCTGGTTTTATTTATGCAATAATCCCTCTTTGTCCATTCTGGCATTTGTATTAAGTGGAGCGCTGGCAGGATTTTTAATTTTTAATTTCTCTCCGGCTAAAATTTTTATGGGCGACTCAGGTTCTCTGACCATTGGTTGCATAATTTCGGTATTAGCCATTAAAATGATAGAAACCCCCGTAAAAAACATTCCAGAATACGCACAAAATATTTCATTACCGGTGCTGGTTATGTCTATTTTGGTATATCCTTTAATCGACACCTTAAGGATTTTTGTGGTGCGTGCTACAAAAGGTCAATCACCGTTTACAGCTGATAAAAATCATATTCATCATCGTTTACTTAAATTGGGTTTAAATCATAAAAAAACTGTTTTAACTTTATATTTATTTAATATCTTAGTAATTGCTGTTGCCTGTTTATCTGGTTTCTTTAATGCTACCATATCATTCTTTATATCTCTTAGTTTTGCCTGCTTGAGTATTGCCCTGTTGTTTTTACTAAAACCAAAACACAATAAAAATTGAAATGTAAAACACTATATTTTGTATGGGTATTTATAGCGTACAATTGTATCGCTCAGCAAGACAACTATCCTTTATCATTTGAGCTTAACAGACTATTAGAGCCTGCCGCACAAAAATTAGAATCTAACCTGCATACCAGTGTTAAACCCTATCTGCGCAGCGAACTGAGTCATAATAATATAAAACCCGAACTATCAGTTTTAGGTATAAAAAATGATTCCTCATTTTGGGCTAAAACATTAAATGATTTTTATGTATCATCTGATAAAAAAATTATTTTTAAATTATTTCCTCTGCTAAATGCTCAACAAAGTTTTTCAGACAAAAATAATTTTAATGCCTACGCTGGGGGATTAAATCTGTTATTACATACCGGCAAAAAACTAAGTATTTATGCCGAAGGATTTTATGAAAATGCACGTTTTGCCGATTACATACATACATACAGTGATACGCTACACATAAGTCCGGGCTTTGGGTATACCGATATTCAAAATAAACGATATAATAGCCGGTTTGCCAATGGATATATTTCTTACACACCACACCGTTATTTTAATTTTCAGGCCGGAAAAGGAAAACATTTTATTGGAGATGGTTATCGTTCTTTATTACTCTCGGACAACGCAGCATTTTATCCTTATTTGCGTTTAAGCACTACGTTTTGGCGCATCAAATATATTAACCTGTTTACATTAATGAACGATATGTATGGTATTGAAACAAACAAAACACTTCATAAGAGAAAATTTGTATCAGCTCATTATATAAATTGGAATATAAGTAAACGGGTGTCGCTGGGAATATTTGAATCGGTTATTTGGCAGGCAAAAGATACCTTACAAAACCGGCAGTTTGATATTAATTATCTGAACCCGTTTGTTTTTTACAGACCGGTAGAATATTCGTTGGGCTCGAGCGATAATGTATTACTGGGTATGAATTTAAAAGTAAAAATAAACGACCACTATCAAATTTACTCACAATTAATGCTGGACGAATTTTTACTGAAACAAATTCGTGCCGATAGCGGTTGGTGGGCCAACAAATATGGTATTCAAATTGGTGCCAAAGCAATTGAGCCGTTTGGGATAAAAAATTTTATAATACAAAGCGAATACAATATTGCCCGTCCTTTCATTTATTCGCATGGGTCGGTTCAACAAAACTACGGCCACAACAATGCTTCTTTAGCTCATCCCTGGGGAGCAAATTTTAAAGAATGGGTTAGTATAATTAGTTATTCCCGCAAAAATTTTTATTTGGAATACCAGTTTGTTACGGGTTTTTATGGCACCGATACAAATGCCGTATTAAACTATGGAGGGAACATTTATCAATCGTACAGTAATCGTGCCCGGGAATATCATAATTATATAGGGCAGGGTTTAAAAAATAATTTAAAATACAGCCGTTTTAAATTAGCTTACCTATTAATACCCGCTACTAACCTGCAAATTTTTGCCGAATATGTGTATAGGTCCTTAAGTAACACTCAATATAATCACAAAAACCACTTTATAAATGTGGGTATCAGTACCCGTATTTGGAACAGGTATGTTGATTATTAGCTATTATGTAATAAAATAAAATGCAACAATCAATAGAAAATATAATTAGAAAATCTGTTTCGAATATCTTACCTAAGGCAGAAATCACTGAATTAATTAATTGCTTAAATTATAGTAACCCCTCTGTAAGCATACGCTTAAATCCACATAAAATAAATAAACACTCGCTAAATGATAAGGTGCTTTGGAGTAACCATGGGTATTATCTTGATTTTCGACCGGCATTTACTTACGACCCGTTTTTACACGCAGGCGCCTATTATGTACAAGAAGCATCAAGTATGTTTATAGAAGAAATTTTCAGACAAATTAATGCCTGCAACTCTCCCAAAAAAATATTAGATTTATGTGCTGCTCCCGGAGGAAAAAGCACACTCATTTCATCCCTCATACACCCCGAGAGCGTTTTAATAAGTAACGAAACAGACCATCACCGTAGCAATATATTGTTGGAAAATATTACTAAATGGGGAAATATCAATACTGTGGTATGTAATAACACGCCCCGGGATTACAGCTTTTTGAAAAATTATTTTGATGTAATACTTGCCGATTTACCTTGCTCGGGAGAAGGAATGTTTAGAAAAGATAAGAACGCTGTAAATGAATGGAGCGAGAAAAATGTAATTGAGTGCAGCATGACACAACGAAAGATAAGTGATGATATTTTATCCACTCTTAAACCATACGGATATTATATATACAGCACTTGCACTTTTAATCAAAAAGAAAACGAAGACAATATTGACTACCTTTTAAAAAAATACGGTCTAAAAAGCATTGTATTAAACATAAAACCATTTAAAGACATACATTACACTGTAACCAAAGAAGGGGCACATTGTTACCGGTTTTTTCCCCATAAAATAAAAGGTGAAGGTTTTTTTGTGAGTGTACTGCAAAAAACTACCGAAAATTACAATACGCCCAACATAAAATCGAAAAAAAAATTTAATCTATTGAGAAATATAAATCCGGAATTACGCGAACGATATTCAATAAATTCTGCTGAATTAAATTTATACGAAATAAATAATCATATTTATAACCTGTCTGACAATATCCTTAAAACGCTCCAAATTATTGCCGATAATCTTACTCTGCGATATATACCTACCCCGCTATTCGAAATTAAAAACAAAGATTATCTGCCTACACAAGCTTTTGCCAACTGCATACAACATAAAATAATACCGGTAAACCTAAGTTACAACGAAGCCATAAACTACCTGATGGGGGCAACTATAGCGCCTGATTGCCCGCAGGGATTTAATACCGTAACTTATAAAAATGCCCGCTTAGGCTGGATAAAAAAAATAGGCCTAAGGATTAACAATTATTATCCTAAAAACTGGCGGATAAGACATACCAATAAAAATGAAGCTGTATTTTTATTGTCTGAACAGATAGAAATAATGTAAATTTTTTGTAATTTAGAATTATGAAAAAACAATTTATTGTTCTGTTCATTATTTTAATTATCGTTTCGTGTCGTAAAGCTGATAGGGATTTAGACAGAAGCATTGTTGATTGTCAGGATAACGGTATTGGTTTAACCTTTGTTCTGGATGCATGGCGCATAGTTGATGAAGCATGCAAAAGTACATCTGCCTTAAGAAGTTCTTCCATCAATTGTGCCGGTATTGTATATGACGATTTACAAAACCCTATGCTCTTACAGATTGATTATGGTACAAACGGATGCACCGCATCAGACGGCCGAACCAGAAAAGGAAAAATTATATGTACTTTAAGCAATAATTATACTGCTGCAGGCAGCGTAATTAATATGTCGCTGCAACATTTTTACATAAACAATTATCATCTGGAAGGAAATATAACTTTTACTAATCTTGGCCTGAATGCTTTGATGCAGAGTGAATATAAACTTAATGCCACAAACATTAAAATAACAAGTCCAGATTTGAGTAAAAGTTTTCTTTGGAATTGTGATATTAAATTGGTCTGGACAGCAGGAGAATCTACTACTGTCAATTTCAGCGATGACACCTATGTAATAACAGGTTCTTCTTCGGGCACAAACCACAAAGGCAATACATTTACTACTAATATTACACAAGCCGGAACACTTAGCGCGGGTTGTTATTGGTTACAAAATGCTGTAATAGAAGTAGCACCTCAGGCTCTAACCAAAAGAAAAATGACATACCGTGCCACTTGTGTTAATAGCGCTTCCGTAAATGTAAATGGATATGAGTATGTTGTAGAATTACCTTGATTGAGTAACTATTCTTACTCTATATTGTTATCATTTAGTTTAAAACCTACACCATGTATATTGGTAATGCTTACATTTTCGTCTGCTTTAAGGTATTTTCTTAAACGAGTAATAAACACATCTAAACTACGACCATTAAAATAAGTATCGCTTCCCCAAATCATATTTAATACTATTTCTCTGGGTAATACCTCTCCTTTATGTGCACATAGTAATTTCAAAACTTCTGCTTCTTTTTTAGTTAATTTTTGCTCATGCGTATTATCAAAAACCAGCAGATAATTAGGATAATTAAATGTAAACTTACCGATGGTAAAAACGTCTTTTTCTTGTTTTTGCTTGGTAGGATTTATTCTTTTTAAAATAGCTTCTATACGAAGCATAAGCTCTTCGGTACTAAAAGGTTTGGTTATATAATCATCGCCACCGGTTTTAAATCCTTTAATTTTATCTTCTGTCATATTTTTAGCTGTTAGAAATACAATGGGTATTTCTTTATTTAGCTTACGAATATCTTCAGCCAGCGAAAAACCGTCTTTGTGAGGCAACATCACATCCAATATACAAAGGTCGTATTCGTTTTCGCCAAAAAGTTGCAAACCTTGTTTACCGTCAGTAGCCAGGGCTACTTTATAGCCGTTCATTTTAAGGTTATCCTGCACAACGAAACCCAGATTCATATCATCTTCTACCAGTAATATTTTAGCTTTTACTACAGTCATAATTTAATTTTTTAACGGTAAATATACTTTAAATTCAGAACCTGCGCCAAATTCGCTTTGAACTTCTACTTTGCCTCCGTGTTGTTCGGTAATATATTTTACATAAAACAGGCCTAAACCAAATCCTTTTACATTATGTACGTTTCCGGTAGGTACCCGATAAAATTTTTCAAATACATTTTTTAAATTTTCTTTTTTTATGCCTATACCGTTATCTTTTATGCTTATGACCAAATAATTTTTATAATTGTGGGTACTGATTATTATGATTGGTTCAACCGCACAATATTTACGAGCATTATCCAATAAGTTATAAATTATATTGGTAATATGAACTTTATCGGCCTGTACGATAGTATTTAATGCATCTAATTTTAATATGATTTTACCACTTAGATTATTTAATGTAGCTCTAAAGCTTTCGGCAGTGTCGTTTATCAACTCGTGTATATTTACTTTCGATTTTTTTAAGGTTAATTTTTCTTTGTCGAGTGTAGCGAGTTGTAATACTCTTTCTACCTGACTTTCGAGTCGTTTGTTTTCATTTTGAATTATTCGGGCATATTGCTGTATTCTTTCTTTATTGTTAATGGTATCTTCTCTGAGTAATACTTCGCTGGATATGGCAATGGTAGAAATAGGGGTTTTAAATTCATGTGTCATATTGTTGATAAAGTCATTTTTAATATCTGAAAGTCTTTTTTGTTTTAAAATAACAAATACCGAATAACCGAAAAATGCAATTACAATAAGGATGATAATAGTTGTATAGAACCATGCGTTTGTAGGATTAAGGAGGAGCATATTTCCTTTGACGCTTTTGGCAGGAAAAAACACACTGAAATAATGGCCGTCTGTTTGCCATTTAATTTGCGGGCGTTTGGCTTGTTCGGCAAGCTTTGATGAATCAATTACATTGTTAAATGATACATATTTGCCATATAATATACTATCGGTAAAACAATCGTATATACCATATTCAAAATCTTCTTTGATATTTCTTCTTTCAAATTCGCTTTTTAAAAGTGATTCCAAAAAATAGGGGTGTAAGGTATCGTTTATTCTAACCACAAAAAATCCCGGTTGTAAAACTTCAACGGCATTATATATTTCGGCCGGGTCGTTGTAGTAAGTCAATATATCTTCTACAACATTACTCAGGGCAATAGTAACGCGGTCGTTAAATTGTTTTTCCTGTGCTTCTTGTTGTTTTTGCTGAATGCTAAATGCCTTATTAACCCAGTAAATCTGAATGGCAGAAATACCTATTAACGAAATGGTAGCAAGCAGAATAAATGAACGAAATACACGTTGGTTCATTACATAAATTAAATATTAATTAAAGTATATCTTTAATCAGATTTAGCTTGTATTTTAACGCTTGGTTAACATAAAAATTTTTACCAGGCAAATAATGGTTTAGGCTGCATCATTTCATTAACTTGTTTTTTTACATGGGCAGCCATGTTCTCATCATCGGGCGTAGTCATTATTTTATCCATCAATTGAACGATAAAGGGTATTTCATTTTCTTTTATTCCGCGGGTGGTAATAGCAGGTGTTCCTACGCGTATGCCCGAAGTAACAAATGGAGATTTATCATCAAAGGGAACCATGTTTTTATTTACGGTAATATCAGCCTTTCCTAAAGCCACTTCTGCTGCTTTACCGGTTATGTTTTTGGGCCGTAAATCTATAAGCATACTGTGATTATCGGTACCTCCCGAAATTACCTTATAACCCAGATTCAGAAATTCATTTGCCATTACCTGTGCATTTTTTATAACTTGCTTGCAATAGGTTTTGTATTCGGGCAAAAGATCTTCTCCAAATGCCACCGCTTTGGCTGCTATAACATGTTCTAAGGGGCCGCCTTGTGTACCCGGAAAAACTGCTCCGTCTAATACAGCCGACATTTTTTTTGTTTCACCTTTTGGGGTTTTAAGGTTAAAAGGATTATCAAAATCATTTCCCATCATTATTACTCCTCCTCTGGGTCCTCTCAGTGTTTTGTGTGTGGTGGTAGTTACAATATGGCAATGTGGTAATGGGTTGTTTAATAATCCAGCGGCAATAAGTCCTGCCGGATGAGAGATATCTGCAAGTAACAAAGCACCGATTTTATCGGCAATATTTCTTAAACGGGCGTAGTCCCAGTCTCTTGAATAAGCCGAAGCACCGCAAATAATCATTTTAGGTTTTTCCTGCAAAGCTGTTTTTTCTACTTTATCATAGTTTATTGTGCCTGTTTCTTGTTCAACTCCGTAAAATACAGCGCGATATAATATACCCGAAAAGTTTACCGGTGAACCATGGGTTAAGTGTCCTCCGTGCGATAAATTAAATCCCAGAATTGTATCACCGGGTTTTAAACAAGCCAGCATAACTGCAGCATTTGCCTGTGCTCCGGAGTGTGGCTGAACATTGGCCCAGGCTGCCCCAAATAGTTGTTTTAATCGGTCAATTGCCAGTTGTTCTACTTTATCTACCACTTGGCAGCCACCATAATATCTTTTTCCGGGCAATCCTTCAGCATATTTATTGGTAAGGACGCTGCCCATTGCCTGCATTACCTGTTCGCTTACAAAGTTTTCTGAGGCTATGAGTTCAAGGCCGCGTATTTGGCGCATACGCTCTTGTTCTATGAGGCTAAAAATTGTTTCGTCTTTTTTCATGTTGTTTATTCTGGTAGTTGCAAAGATAATATTATGGCGTTAACTATCTGTAAACATTTTAAGTTGGGGATTAACGGTTGTTTTATTATCATAAAAAACCTGTGTATTGTATGCCGGCATTTGTTTATTGACAAGATATTTATTTACTGATGCTTTGAAAAGTTTGTTAATCATCAATGCCATATTACCCGTTCCCGTCATTCGTTTACCAAATTCATTATTCGTAAAATTGCCTTGATGTATTTCTTGTATTTGGTGTATCACCTTGTAAAATTTATCGGGGTAATTTTTTTGCAGCCAATCGGTAAAAATTTCTTTTAAACTACCCGTCAACCTTACCAGGGTATATCCTGCCGATAGAGCGCCTGCCTCGGCTGCATTTTTAATTATTTCCGGAATTTCAAAACTATTTAGTCCGGGTATTATTGGTGCACACATCACTCCGGTGGGTATATGCTTTTCGCTAAGGGCTTGTATTAGCTTTATTCTGTTAAATCCGGTGGCTGTTCTGGGTTCCATTCTTAAACGAAGCTCCTCGTTTAATGTGGTAATACTAATATATACGTGCACTAAACGTAATTTTGCTAATTCATAAAGTATATCGGTATCTCTTAAAATTAATTTGTTTTTGGTGATGATGCTTACCGGGTGCTTATATTTTAAGAGTACTTCGAGCATTTTGCGTGTAAGCATTAATTTTTTTTCTACAGGCTGATAGCAATCGGTATTTCCTGATAATAAAATGGGGGAGGCTTTATGGTTGGGTGCTTTTAATTGTTTTTCTAATAGTTTGGGCGCATCAGGTTTAACAAGTATCTTTCTTTCAAAATCTAAGCCTGCACTATAACCCCAATATTCATGACTGTTTCGGGCATAACAATAAATACAGCCGTGTTCACATCCCTGATAAGGATTCATTGAATATTCAGCAGGTATATCAGGGCTTTTTATGTGGTTAATTATTTTTTTAGGATATTCATTTATAAATATTGTTTTCTCATCGCATAATAAATCTTCATCTATTGATTCTTTATTATCATTTACATACTTTTTCGTTGAGTAAGGATTGTTGGTATTTATCTGAGCTCCTCGACCTTTAAAATATTTATCTTCCGTATGGCTCATTAAAATTTATTTTAACAGCGTAATTTTTTTTATGTAAGTTGAATTATTTAAAGTTAGGTGAATAAAATAAATTCCGTTTGATAAATGATTAATATGAATTGTTGTTGAATGATTGGTTTGATAAGTTGTATAAATTTCTTTACCTGTCATATCATAAATTTTAATTATGCCATCGGTTTGATTAATTTGTTGGTTAATGGCTTGCACATATAATATACCGTTAGTAGGATTGGGATAAATATATATTTCGGGTGTGTTATTTTCCGGTATAGAGTTGGGTGAGTAATTTTGTTCTAAGGATTCGTTTTCGCAACCGTTGGTGTCAATTACTATTACTTTGATTGATTTTGCAGTTGATAATATGACATACTCTCCTATTCCGTAAGGAATACCGTTTGCATACCATAAGTATGTATAATTGGGGTTATAGGGATTTACAAACAAGGTATCAGCCTGTTGTATAATTACCGGTTGGGCAGGCAACATATATACAGTAGTATTGATGTATGCTGTATCACTTTTACATCCTCTTTCGTTGGTAGTTTGTAACCAAATCTGTAAGGTAGTATCAACAACAATAAATGGGGTAGTGTCTGCAGTTGACCAATCATAATCGGTAAAAATGCCGGTGGTATAAATAATTGCCGAATCTCCATAACAAAATTCGGTATTACCTGATAAATTAATTTGATAATTGGTTGCTACCAAAGCTCTGAAACCATTTATTTTTCCGTAGCCCCAGCTTACATGAGGGAAAGTATTACCGGTGTAAATATCATGTTTTGCAGTGGCAGTAATTATGTCTATAAATTCTTGTGCGTTTAAACGGGGACATTTTTCTAATAATAATGCTCCTACTCCTGCAACAACCGGTGCAGCCATAGAAGTTCCGCCATTGCGTGTATGCCAACCATCGGGCGATACTTTGTAAGGTTCGTTAATGGTTTGGTATGCTAATGCAGCAAGTGTACCTGCGCTAAATGTAATATCGCCTGTTGCAGCAATTTCGGGTTTAGGTCTGTTATCGCGCGTAGGACCTCGACTGGATGTAATGGCAATATCATTTTCTGTTCCCGGAAAATTTTGTGTATTACCGGCATAGTCTATATAAGTTTGTTTATTGTAATAATTGGCAGTGGTAACTATGTGAGGTGCGCAACTAAAAGAACTGACAATTATTTTTAATGAATCAGGGGCTTTATATTTCACTATTTCCGGAAAAACTATTGCATTGGGTAAATTTGCTCCATACACCATATCAGAAATACCAAGCCATGCAGCCGACCATGTGTCAAACCGACCGGTACCGGTTGTCATAAATCTGAAATTATAAGTATTGGAATCGGGTTCCTGCATGTGTACCTGTAATAAGTATGTATCACCTATCAATTCAGCATAATAATCTACTATGCCAATGATGTTCCCGTTATTTTTAATGGTATCGGTAATTAAAGTGTTTAGGTTTTGACTAATTGTATAAAAATTAGTTCTGCCTCTGTAATTGTAATCGGGAAAAACAGCATCTGCTCCCATTGCGTATGACACATTGTTAAAATCAGCAGTATCGGCCCAAACCTCAAAATATACTACCCCATAAGGGAAGGCTGACGAGCCTGTTAAAGGGCGATATTTAAACCACGTAAAGGAGGTATCTGCGGTTACGGTATATCCTAAATGATAATTACCTATGTTACCTGAATTGCCTGCCGCACACACCATAAGTCGTCCGCGTTTGGCAGTAACTAAACTGTCAATATATTTTGCGGCCGGATCTCTGCCATCATGCGAGCCTAAGTATGTTCCTACACTGGCATTTATAACACAGGGCATGTTTAACGAATCGGCAATTTTATAAATCCAGTCTACGGCATCAGCAATCGTGCTGGTCCAATTAGGTAAACTAAAATTAGTTTCTACAATGAGTATTTTAGAATCCGGTGCAACGCCTTTATGAGTTCCCGAAGCTAATCCATTGCCGGCAGTACAACCTGCTACCGTAGTGCCGTGCGAGGTATTATCAATATGTGTACATATTCCCTGATCAATGTCTGCGGCAGTCCATACTTGCCCATAGCCATAGTGGGGTGTGCGCTGCGCATCAAATGGTTGGCTGTGGTCCCAAATAGCTATCACCCGGGTGTTACCATTTGTATCTAAAAAATCAGGATGCTGAAAATCTATTCCGGTGTCAATAAAAGCAGTCAATACATTTTTACCTGTATATGTTTTACTCAGCGGAAAATAACCAAAATGCACCGAGTCTATATTATTGCGGTAGCGCATGGTATCATTTAATGGATATGCGCTGTAATTTTCAAAATAACTTCCGTTTACAAATCCTTGCGACAATAATTTAATAACATGTTTGCTTTGCAAATAAACTGCATGATACGAGCCTATACTATATTTATATTTACCTCCCAGCGGTTCTATATAATTTATTATTTCTTGTTTATTGCCGCGCACATACAGATTAATGAAGGTTTCGGCATTGTTTGGATTTTGGATATATTTATTCAAAGCGATATTGACGTTTTGCTTATGCTGAGCGTTTAGCTGAATAATACTTAAAAACAGTAATGATATATTCAATAATTTTTTTACCATATTCTATCAAAACATTATCTGATAATTTTTACACTAAAATACGCATAAATATTGAGAATGCAGTATTGTATTCATCCTTTAAATTTAAACATTAAACATAATCTTTGCTTAAACCAAAATTGTCAATAGCCACGTATTGTGTGAGCGGAATTGGGGTTATCCCTGTTTTAGATTTTGTTAGCATTTCTTATGCAAAAAAATTACAATAAATTCATTCCAAAATATTAGACATCCCGCATACCTGGAAAAAGTTCAATGAATTTTTGGGTAAATACATACTATGATGAAAATATTTGCATCGGATTGGTTTGTAAATTAAGAAAACTTAGCTTTTCCACCTTTTGTAGCAGACAGCAAAGAATCGTAAGTTTTGAAAATAATTACCATAAATCAATGTATGTAAAAAACGATTAAAAAATTATTTATTATATTGATTTTTAAATAATTATATTGATTTATTAAACTGATTATTAAATATTTTTCAACAATTTTGTAACTAATGTTAATTACCTGCCGTTACAGGGCATGTTTTCATTTTTGGCCATAGATGAAAAAAACAAGCAACAAAAACTAACAAACGATGAAAACTGAAAAAAAATTATTATTTTATATCTGGATGTTGTTGGTGCCGCAAATACTTACGGCTCAACCGGCCGATAAGAGAATAAGCCGCAAAGAATACATTGAGATGTGGAAAGAGGAAGCCGTAAAACAAATGCTCGAAACCGGAATACCTGCCAGTATAACCTTAGCCCAGGGCATACTGGAAAGTGCCAACGGCAATAGTACACTGGCAAGATACGCCAATAATCATTTCGGTATAAAATGCCATCAGGGCTGGACTGGTGAAACGTTTATACAGGATGATGACAAAAAAGATGAATGTTTCAGAAAATATGAAGAAGCCGAAGAATCGTTCAGGGATCATGCTGAGTTTCTAAAATCACGCAGCCGCTATGCATTTTTATTCGATTTAAGTTCTACCGATTACAAAGGATGGGCTCATGGGTTAAAAAAAGCCGGTTACGCCACCAACCCAAAGTATGCAGAAATGTTGATACAGATTATTGAAGAAAATGAATTATATAAATACGATCGGGTTGTAAATATTGCTAAAAAAGAAATAAAATCTGAACAAAAAGAATTTATAAATACTAAAGTGATTGTGCATGATGTTGCCGTACACGACAATAATATAAAGTATATCATTGCAAAAGAGGGCGATACATTTTTATCAATAGCCAAAGAATTTGAGATGGGTTTATGGCAGCTATATAAATATAACGACCTGGGTAAAAAAGATGCTCTCAAAAAGGGGGACATTGTTTACCTGCAACCCAAAAGAAACAAAGCAAAAAATGCCGAAAGCCATCGGGTAAAACAGGGCGAAACCATGCACAGTATTTCGCAGTTGTATGGAATAAAACTAAAAAAATTGTTTAAATACAATGGTTTAAAATGCTGCGGTCAGGAAGAACTGGAACCCGGAACGGTAATATTTCTGAAAAAAGTTTAAGATATAAAAATCTTTCATGGTGGTTGTGTAGATGGAGGTTGTGTTTGGTTTGTTGTTTGTTCAGCGCGCGCCCTGCAAAGCAGGGCGCGCG
>JBBIOU010000028.1:0-39103 GCA_037443205.1 Flavobacteriales bacterium
CCGGTGCAGCCCGAACCATCCGTTACCGTAACGGTATAGGTTCCGCTGGCTGCAGCAGTAGCCGCAGGGATAGAAGGATTCTGGGCAGTAGAACTAAAACCGTTGGGGCCTGTCCAGCTATAGGTTGCGCCTGCTGTGGTATTTACCGTTAAATTCAATGTCTGCCCAACACATATCGGGCTGTTGCTACCGGGGGTAACCACAACACTTCCCCCACTACCCGTAACGGTAGTAGTAGCTTGTATGGGTTGGGCACAAGGTATCCCTAAATCTTGTACCGTAACTGTATAGGTACCTGGTGATAAACCGGTAGCTGTTTGTGTATTTTGCACAGGGGTTGTATTCCATGAATAACTGAAAGGACCTATTCCTCCAACTACATTTGCCGTAGCCGTGCCCGGTGTAGCACAACTTGAAGGAGTGGAACTGGCTGTAACTGTTGCTGCTGAAGAACAGGAAATAAAGTCTATAAAAACACCGGAATCATATATTCCATCTCCGGCATCAGCAATAGCCAGTTTAATATGATAGGTAGCGCATGGCGTAATTGGAATTGTATGGGTAATTACAGTAGTAAAAGCATCATATTGAATAGTACTTCCGGTGTTTGTAACGTAATAAGCACTGTTAGAACCGGCATTCACATTATCTATACTAACTTGTGTTCCGTTGGGTAATTGTGCTAAATTATAGTTGTTGTAACCACCCGGTCCGGTAATAAAAAAACCAAAGCCATCGTTAACAGCGCTATTAACATATTCCGGGTATTCCTCTGAACCAAAAACAAAGCGTATTTGCAATTGGTTACATTGCGATTGGACATCAAATTCTATAATACAACAATCATATAAGTTAGACTGTCCGGTAACATTTATTAATTGAGGATCAGAACAGGAAGTGCCGAAATGATTTCCGGCAGAGCCTGAATTATTAGGTCCAATTGCATTGGTAGCATTACCGGTACATAACATAACACCATTAGTTAAACCAATGTTGGTTGTATTTCCATTGTTAAAAGTAGCATAAGCCTGATTATTACAGTTTACCGTAACATTACTGTAAGTCAATCCATTTCCAAGCAAAGCAGTCATAAAATTAGCTATGCCCGGATTGGGAGTTACCATAAGTTGTGCCTGAGAGTGATGAAAAACGGCCAAAAAAATAAAACTGATAAATATTTTTTTCATATTAGTATGTGTGCTTTTTCCTTATGACGTAATGATTAAAGATAAGTTGCCTGTTAATTTGTTAATTTTTGACATGAATTTATTTCACAGTTAACCTGTAGAATGTTAATACATTTACATAATTTCAAAAGATTTAAACAGATGCTAACTACTGGCTTGATAATAGTTAGTTTTGCCCTGCTAAATTGCTAATAAACTAATAAATGAAAAACAAACCTGTAGGTGAAGCAGCCACCTTAGAGCAGGCCCAACAATTAGGGCTATTGCCGGAAGAATTTGAAAAGATTAAGGAAATATTAGGTCGTGTGCCAAATTTCACTGAGCTATCTGTCTACTCAGTAATGTGGAGCGAGCATTGCTCCTATAAGAACTCTATAGTTTGGCTTAAAACCTTGCCCAAGGACGGGCCGCACATGTTGGCAAAAGCCGGAGAAGAAAATGCCGGATTAGTGGATATTGGCAATGGCTATGCCTGTGCATTTAAAATAGAATCGCACAATCACCCATCGGCCATAGAACCTTATCAGGGAGCTGCAACAGGAGTGGGAGGAATTAACCGCGATATATTTACCATGGGGGCCAGACCTCTGGCTCAACTAAACTCCTTGCGTTTTGGTAATATAGATTTACCTAAAACCAAGTGGTTGGTTAAGGGTGTATCGAAGGGTATTGGCGATTATGGCAATGCTTTTGGTATTCCCATTGTTGGGGGCGAAGTTTATTTTGATGAATGTTATAACACCAACCCTTTGGTAAATGCATTTTCGGCCGGAATCATGAAAGCAGGCGAAATGATATCGGCTACTGCCAAGGGCAAGGGAAATCCGGTGTTTATAGTAGGCTCGGCAACCGGCAAAGACGGAATTCACGGAGCAGCCTTTGCCTCGAAAGATATTACTGAAGATTCTGCCAAAGATTTACCGGCCGTACAGGTAGGGGATCCCTTTATGGAAAAATTATTATTGGAAGCTACCATGGAACTCGCAAAGACCGATGCTATTGTGGGTATGCAAGATATGGGGGCTGCCGGCATCACATGTTCTACCAGTGAAATGAGTGCCAAAGGGGGAGTAGGTATGAAAATCTGGCTGGATAAAGTACCTACAAGACAAAGCGGCATGCTACCGTTTGAAATTCTGCTTTCTGAATCGCAGGAAAGAATGTTGATAGTGGTAAAAAAAGGAAAAGAGAATATCGTAAAGCAAATTTTTGATAAATGGGATTTGAATTGCGAACAAATAGGAGAAGTTACCGATACAGGAATATTGGAATATTTTTTTAATGATGAACTTGTTGCCTGCATCCCGGCCGAATCTCTTGTGCTGGGTGGAGGCGCACCGGTTTATAACAGAGCATATAAAGAACCTGCCTACTTTGCAGAAACTAAAAAGTTTAAAATTGATTCTGTTCCGTTACCCAATGAAGAAAATTTAAAAGCTATTGCATTTAAGCTGGTTGAATTACCTAATATAGCCTCTAAACGATGGATATACGAGCAGTATGACTCTATGGTAGGAACTGCCAACATGGGAACAAACCATGTTTGCGATGCGGCTATTGTAAATCTTAAAGGTACCGATACTGCCCTTGCTATGAGTGTTGACTGCAATTCGCGCTACGTATTTGCCGACCCTGAAAAGGGAACCGAAATAGCCGTTGCAGAAGCCGCCAGAAATATTGTTTGCTCGGGCGGTGAACCTTCGGCCATAACCAACTGCCTGAATTTTGGAAACCCATACAACCCCGAAGTTTATTGGCAATTTGTAGGCGCTATTAAAGGTATGGGCAATGCCTGTAAAAAATTCGGTACACCGGTTACCGGGGGCAATGTAAGCTTTTATAATCAGGCTGCCGGTGTTGGAAAATATGGAGGTGATGTAATGAATGCCGTTTACCCCACCCCTACCA
The DNA here is from genome assembly GCA_037443205.1 of Flavobacteriales bacterium. Taxonomy (GTDB): domain Bacteria; phylum Bacteroidota; class Bacteroidia; order Flavobacteriales_D; family UBA2798; genus JBBIOU01. Next base: position 3,096 of record JBBIOU010000028.1, read on the forward strand.
TCGGGATGATTGGTATTGTAAAAAACAAAAAACACATTACTTCTATAGGATTTAAACAAAAAGGAGACATTATTTATTTAATCGGAGAATCGCACAACGACCTCAATTCATCCGAATACCTTTACCATATTTTAGGCATCAAACTCTCACCTGCTCCTTATTTTGATTTAGAAAAAGAATACCAACTACAGCAAACCATCAAAGCAATTATTAAACAAAGACTAATAAATGCTGCACACGACTGCTCGGAAGGCGGCTTATGGATTACCCTGCTGGAAATGGGTATGCAAAAAGAACTGGGCTTTCATATAGAAACCGACTCGGATATAAGAACCGATGCTTTTTTATTTGGCGAAGCACAAAGCAGGGTGGTGGTAACGGTAACTGAAGAACAAAATGATGCTTTTGTAGATTTTATGAGCAAACAAAAAACACCTTTTACTCTGTTAGGACATGTAACTAAAGGAAAAATTGTAATTGACGATATGCACTGGGGTTTTATACAAGACATAAAAAAACGATACGAAAACGCTTTAGGAGATAAAATAATTAATAATTAAAGCATGAAACTGGAGCAAAAAAAACAAGAAATAGAAAATGCCCTGATAGGTAAAGAAATTATTGAGGTAAAATACTATCAGTCAGCAAACAGCCGGTTTCATTACAACCAGGAACGATTTCATTTATGCGAAGTGGGCATGGAATTGTTGCTTAGCGACAATCATTTCTTCTTTTTCGGATGGGATTTTGATTATGAATTAATTGACAGCAAACCCCTCTCATTCGAAAATATTAAATTACAATCGCAAAACTCCGATGCACAATTTCTGGAAGACAGGGTTACCAACGATTTGGAATGGCAAAACTACGTCCATACACCCATATCAAACATAGAAATAAAATGGAACTGGTTTGAAGATTTAACCGAAAACCGGCACGATATACCGGTTGAACTGACACTTCAATTTGCAAATCATCATGAATTAACCATTGGCGCATATCAAATGGAAATAAATCATGACGAAGGACTCGTAAAAGCCGATAATGACAGCGAAGGAGTAGTTATGATATTTTTTAATCCGGCTTGATTTTAGGATATACTTCTTTATAGCAGTGTGATTAGGAACGATTATTGCTAAACAATTATTAAAAATACTTATGAAAAATATGGTTTTAATAACACTTTTTCCCTTGCTGTCATATTTTGCCACTCAGGCGCAAGAAATAAAATGGATGAGTTGGGAACAAGCCATGGAAGCTAATCAAAAAGCACCTAAAAAAATATTTGTAGATGTATATACCGACTGGTGCGGATGGTGTAAAGTGATGGACAGAAATACCTTTAGTGATTCGGGAGTAACAGCCTACATCAATAAAAATTTTTACCCCGTAAAATTAAATGCCGAACAAAAAAAAGATATTATCTGGAATAATACAACGTTTAGATACAGACCTGAATACAAATCGCACGACCTGGCTATTTCGCTGCTGGACGGCCAGATGAGCTATCCCAGTTACGTTATCTTAGACGAAAAAATAGCTCGTTTAAAAATTATAAAAGGATATATGGAAAAATTACCCTTTTTAGAAACTCTGCAAAACATCATCGGGAAATAAGCTATGAACAGTAATAAACCCGAAAATCCTAAACGCCTGTTTCAATTTAAACTCTTTGGTAATTTTGATCCCCGCATTGAAAACCGCTATTTTTTTATTGTTTTCATTCTGCTGTTTAGCTTTGCTGTGATATACATTTTATCATTTTACTTTAGCGCTACATAAATGAATGAAACCATCAACATCAGAGCCGGACTGGTAAGTGATTTACCCGAAGTTTTAAAACTTATTAAAGAACTTGCCGAATATGAAAAAGCTCCCGATGAGGTAGAAAATACCCTGGAAGAAATGATGCGGGATGGTTTTGGTGCAAACCCAATTTATCATCTGTTTGTTGCAGAGCATACAAATAAACTTGTAGGTACGGCTATCTATTACTATAAATATTCAACCTGGAAAGGACGATGCCTGTTTTTGGAAGATATTATTGTTACACAAGCCTATCGCGGCAAAGGAATAGGCTCTAAACTGTTTGAATCGGTGATAGAAGTAGCACAAAAAATGCAGGTACGAAGACTTGAATGGCAGGTATTACATTGGAATGAACCGGCCATTAATTTTTATAAAAAATACAATGCAATATTAGACCCCGAATGGATTAACGGAAAATTAACCTACCGGCAATTACAAACATTTAATAAAAGCCGATAAACTACTTGGATATTAAACAAAAGAGTATTACCTTTGCCGTCCTCTAAAACAAAGAGGAAAAATTAACATATTAATAATCAATAAATTAACTAAAAAATGTCTAACCGTTACGAAACTGTTTTCATTTTAACTCCCGTTTTGTCTGAAGAACAGGCAAAGGAAGCAGTAGCCAAGTTTAAGTCGGTTTTAAAAAGTTGTAAAGCGAAAATTTTACACGAAGAAAACTGGGGCTTAAAAAAACTTGCGTATCCCATTCAGAAAAAAACCACCGGATTTTATCATTTGTTTGAATTTGAAGCCGATGGTCAGGCTATAGCCAAACTGGAAACCGAGTACAAACGCGATGAACGCATATTGCGCTATCTGACCGTTAAACTCGATAAACATGCCATTGCATACAACGAAAAGAAAAGAGGGGCAGCCTCTACGGGCAATAAAAAAGAGAAATCAAAAGAAAAAGCTGCAGAAGCATAAAATGTTTAACCTATAAAAATTTTATAACCATGTCTGTTGATAATGATGTAAGATATTTAACCCCGATAAGCCTTGAAACGGTAAAAGAAAAATATTGCCGTTTTAAAAAATCAGGAATCAAATACATAGATTATAAAGACCCAAACTTTTTGCTCAAGTTTGTAAATGAACAAGGTAAACTATTGCCTCGCAGAGTTACCGGTACCTCTTTAAAATACCAACGCAAAGTAGGACAGGCTGTTAAAAGAGCCCGTCATTTGGCTTTGATGCCCTACGTAGCGGATATGTTGAAATAATATAAAATTGCAAGTACCATGGAAGTTATATTAAAAAAAGACGTTGCTCATCTGGGTTATAAAGATGATATTGTAAAAGTTAAAGACGGTTACGGAAGAAACTATCTTATGCCAAGAGGTTTGGCTATACCGGCTACCGAATCGGCAAAAAAAATACATGCAGAAAACCTTAAACAACGTGCACACAAAGAAGCTAAATTAAAAGCCGAAGCTGAAAAAATCGTTTCTAAACTAAAAGAAGTAGCAGTTAAAGTAGGTGCCAAAGCCGGTGAAAGCGGGAAAATTTTTGGTTCGGTAAATACCATTCAGCTATCCGACTCGCTTAAAAAACTGGGCTTTGATATTGACAGAAAAAATATCACCCTTAAAAATGAGCCCATCAAGACGCTCGGTAAATACGAAGCAATCGTTAAACTTCATAAAGAAGTTTCTACCCAAATTACTTTTGAAGTAGTTGAAGAATAACAATGACCTGATATAAAAAAAAGACCTCGCTTGCAGTGAGGTCTTTTTTATTTACAAAACGTGGCAATATTAAATTTAAATAACGACAAAAAAAAATTAGCAGGCAATTTTATATGGCTTGGAGTTTTACAGGCATCTAATTATGCCCTGCCCCTACTCACCACCCCCTACATATTCAGAGTACTGGGCGAAAAAGATTTTGGCATAATCATGACCGCCCAATATTTTATACAGTTATTCATTTTTGTATGCGACTACGGATTTGCCTATACCGCTACCAAAAACATTACCCTGAACAAAGACAACCGCACCAAAGTAAGCCGCATATTCTGGTCGGTAATTATTATCAAATGCTGCTTATGTATATTTTCTGTAATAAGCCTTACGGCACTTTTGCTGGCTAACCCCAATTATGGAAACAACTATGCTGTTTATGTGGCTATGTTTGCCATGGTATTAGGTCAGATACTTTTTCCTGTATGGTTATTCCAGGGTTTTGAAAAGATGCAATTTATCACTATCATCAGTGTAATCCCAAGAATAATTACAACCATAACCATGTTTATACTGGTAAAAGATGGTAACGATACATTAATGGCTGCTGTATTAATGTCGGTAGGTTATTTGGCCGGAGGAATTATTTCTTTTATTTTTTCAATATATAAGTTTAAGATAAAGATTATACTACCTGCCGTAAAAGAATTAAAACGCGAATTTAAAGACGGTTGGATTATCTTTTTATCCATCATGGGAAGCAGTATATATACTACGGGGGCAGGGCCTATGTTAAGTTTACTGACACATAATGATATATTGGTAGGATACTTTGCAGCAGCCGACAAACTGGTTAGAGGCATTACCTCTATGTATAACCCTATCATACAAGGTTTTTTTCCTTACATAGCCCATAAAATGAAACAATCGGTAGCAGAAGGAATACGTACCTTCAGAAAATACTTTATCAGACTTACAGCCTTAACCCTGTGTGGCAGTTTGGGAATATTTTTTCTGGGCGGTTGGGTGGGTACCCAAATTTTCGGTCCTGACTTTGAAAACAGTATCGAAATAATCAAAATACTATCGGTAATACCCTTATTTGGTGTTACCGGGCAGGCTTATGCATATTTACTTTACAACAACATAGGCTGGAGCAAAAAAATTCCGGTAATATATTTCACAGGTTCATTCAGTTTCATTTTACTGTCGTATCTGCTTATTCATCAGCAGGTAAATCATGGTGTTGCATGGGCATTAGCTGTTACTGAAATGATTGTACCTATAATTTTTGTTACTTTGTTTAAATTAAACTATAAGGTAAAATAAATTATGCAAAGTAATATCGTGTTGTTATTTGATGGAGAATGTAACTTATGCAATCAAACCGTGCAATTTATCATCAAACGCGATAAAAAGGCAAAAATTAAATTTGCTTCATTACATTGTGAATATGCAAAGAAAATTTTTAAGAAAAAAAATATTAATGAGAGCTATAATGAATCTATTGTGCTGATTGTTGACCAAAAAATATATTTTAAATCAGATGCCGCATTAAATATTTGCAGATATTTATCGGGCTTTTGGCCTGTTTTATATGGTTTTAAAATATTTCCAAAATTTATGCGTGATAGCGTTTATAATTACATTGCCAAAAACAGATTAAAGTGGTTTGGCAAGACAGATTCTTGCCAAATAATGTTACCCGAAATAAGTAATAGATTTATCGCATGATCAATTTAAACACCTTTTTAAAATATTATACCTTATTATTTATATTAAGCTTTGCCTTTGCATCTCTTTTGTTTTCTATAAACATAAGCACATTAAACTTTTCTTTGTATGCATTTAGAATATTTATAATTATCGGAGTTACACTCTTAATAGGCTTACTAATATTTTACCGGAAAATATCATATTTTACTAAACCGGAATATATGTTTTTAATCTGTATTGCTATATGGATAATCTTTGCTCTGGTAAATTATAATCATGTTTCCAATAAACTATATGCCATAAAAGAAATTGGCTATTTAATGATGGGTTTTATGATACTTATAATATTATTTACTTTAAAAAAAATATACACCGACTTCCATGCAATATTTTTAAAGGCATGGTTGGCAGGATATGTTATAAACATACTAATTGGTTATTTTCAATTTTTTACCTCTACACAATTTATCAGTGAATTTTCTTTGTATGCGCTTACCAAAGATGCAAACCACCTGATACATTTATCGCCTGCATCTGTTTGGGGTAATCCAAACAATTTTGCCATGTATTTGGTACTATGTATGTTTATTTTTTACATATATATAGCGCCAAAAAATGTATACAAGTATTATGTTTTAATAATACCCGCAGTTTTTTTAATATTTATGACAAATTCAAGGATAAATATTTTTCTGGCATTTATCAATCTTTTATTACCATTGATGTCAATAGCTAGTATAAACGCTTTAATAGAGTTTATCAGCAAACATAAAATCGTAATTTTATTTAGTTTGATATTTGCTGTTTATATTTTTACTTTTAATAAAACAATTTATACAGCCGTAACTATAGACAATGCTGAATCTACATCTGTTAGTATCAGAAAAAATTTAATATCGAATGGTTTGATGTTTTTTTCTGAAAACATGATGTTAGGTATAGGTCCCGGACAATTTCAAGAATATTTAGAAACCGGTAAAGGATATCATCATACGGAAAATATAGTTAATCCGCATTGTGCACTGATAGAAATAGCTTCTCAATATGGTTTAATAATATTAGTATTACTAATTATTAATTTTAGTTACCTGCTTTACTATACTTATAAACATTTTAGATTTCATACATTTGTAAAAACATCATATTGTTTATTTGTATTAGCTTTGTTGTCAAATGTAAGCAGCGGTTATTTAAAATCAGACTTAACATGGGTAAGTTTATTTATACCTTATCTTATATCAGATTATTTAAAACCGATTGATGATAAATAAATATATTCATTCTGATTTTATTAAAAACTTCAGCTATTTATTTGGCTCGTCCATACTATCGCAAGCCATACCATTTGTTACATTACCCATCTTACAAAAATATTTTTTCACTCCCGAAGAATTTGGTTTATATACATTATACATCACCATATCAGAATTGCTTATTGGCATATCTACCTTGAAATACGAATATGCCATACTGGCTGATAAAAGAATAAAATATGCTGTTAATACCTGCTTTTTGTCAATATTTATAGCTATTGTTATTTCAATTATAGTATTTGTTGTAGTATTTATCATTTATCAATATTCTGAAGCAAATAAATTAAATGAATATATATTATTAGTACCAGTATCTGTTGTGAGTATGGCTATATATGAAAGCATTAATTATTGGCTGAACAAAAACAAAGAATATTTAAAAATAGGTATGCTAAAACTAAGTAACTCAGCAGCCACAGAAAGCAGCAAGTTAAGTTTAGGATATTTTCAGTTAACTGCAAACGGGTTAATTATAGGAAAATTAACCGGTCAAATAATAAGTATGTTTATTGGCATATATCTGTTTTATAAAAACTATAAAAAATACATTAAATTTTATAATCGTAAAATTATCGTTCATCAATTTAAGAAACATAAAAAATTTCCACTATACACAGCACCCGGAGTAATAATTACCGGTGCTGTAAACTATATTTACATAAAACTATTTTATGATTATTTCGGTCCGGAAAAAGTAGGTATAATAGGCATAAGTACTTCTTATATAGCAGCCGCATTTGCATTGGTATCAGCATCGTTTGCGCAGATTTTTTACCAAAAAATATCCGAAACAAGCGATTTAAAAAAAATAAAAAAAATGTATATTCATTACTCAAAAATACTTGCCCTGTTTTCGCTCTTAATATTAACAATAATAATATTTACGCCAGTAAATTGGATAACTTATGTTTTGGGCGATAAATGGAATGATTTATTGCCTGTAATGCAAATTATGTGTTTATGGTTATCTGTATCTTTTATAACTTCATCGCTCTCGTTTATCTACATCCGTTTAAATAAACAAAAGACAATGTTTTTACTGGAAACACTACATTTATTAATTGTTATATTTACAATATCCGTTTCTTATAAAATTTATAATGATTTTAAAATATCCTTGCTCAGTTTTTCGATAGCACAAATTCTGTACTATATCAGCGTATATATTATTTCATTAAGTTTTATGAGGGATAAATCATGAAAATACTCATAGTTACAGCCGGCTATCCAAATGCCTATAATCCATTAGACGGCATCTTTCATAAAGACCAGGCCGAAGCACTTGCCGAAAACCATGATGTTTCGGTAATTGCTATAAATGCAATTTCAATTAAACACATACTAAAAGCAAAAAAATACAATTTTGGTTTTAAAAAATATATAAAAAATAAAGTAAAAACTTACCATTATACATATATTAACATACCTTTATATTTACCTTACAGTATATACAAATCAAAAACAGCCGGGCAAAAAATATTTAAAAAATATATGCAAGAAAACGGTTTGCCCGATATTATACATCTGCAATGTTTTGAAGCAGTTTTACTTGCCGGGTATATAAAAGATAAATACAACATACCCTTTGTAGTAACCGAACATTCATCAAGGTTTAATAACGATACATTACCCGCAAGCATTAGTAAATATGCCGAAATAGCATTTGCTGAATCAGCTTGTAACGTTACTGTCAGCGAAGAACTGGCAAATAAAATGTCAAAAAAATATCAAAAACATTTTATTTACATTCCAAATATTATTGACACTGATTATTTTATACCATCACCCTATAAAGCAGCAGAATTTACTTTAATAAACGTAGCCGGCTTAATTGATATTAAAAACCACCGATTGTTAATTGATGCCTTTAAACTTGCACAAGAAAAAATAAATGAGCTAAAGTTAATTATTATAGGTGACGGGTATTTGAAAAACGAACTAAATACCTATATCCAAAAGTTAAACCTGAACAACAGCATCAGTCTATTAGGCTATTTAAACAGAGCAGAAATATTAAAGCACCTGCAAACATCTCATTGTTTTGTATTAAGCAGTAAAACAGAAACGTTTGGAGTTGCATTAGTAGAAGCCATGTCTTGCGGATTACCTGTTATTTCAACCATATCTTCCGGTCCTAAAAGTATAATTAAACACAATTATTTGGGTATGCTATGCGAACATGATGCTGAACAATTATCAGAAAAAATATTTGAATTATACATTAACTATAAACATTTTGATTCCAATAAAATCAGACAATTTGCAATAGAAAATTTTTCTAAATTAGCCGTTTCTAAATTGATAGAAAATACTTACAAACAAGTACTTGAACAACACTATGGACGAACCAGTAAAAATGAAAAAAGCTGATGGCTATCAAATGTGTGTCAAAACAATTATGGACACTACCGATGAAGATATTATGTTTGACGATAACGGCATATGTAACCATTATTACAAATACAAAAGATTAGAACCTTATTACACCTATAAAGGAAAAGAAACAGATTTAGAACTAGAAAAAATTGTTGAACAAATTAAAAAATCCGGTAAAGGCAAAGACTACGACTGTCTGATAGGATTAAGCGGAGGGGTAGACAGCAGCTACGTAGCATATAACGCCAAAAAATTAGGATTAAGAGCCTTAACCGTACATTTTGATAATGGATGGAATTCGGAATTAGCCGTAAAAAATATTGAAAACATCGTAAAAAAATTAAATTTTGATTACCAAACCTGGGTAGTAAACTGGGAAGAATTTAAAGATTTACAACTTGCATTTATAAAAGCATCCGTAGCGAATATTGAAACACCCACCGACCACGCATTTTTAGCCGCATTGTATAGAATAGCCGATAAATACCATATAAAATATATTTTAAGCGGCAGTAACTTTGTTACCGAAGGAATATTACCAACCAGTTGGGGATATAACGCCAAAGACTTAACACACCTTAGAGCCATTCATAAAAGGTTTGGAAAAATACCTTTAAAGACCTATCCAACGTTAGGTTTATATAAAGAATTATATTATACTTATTTTAAAAAAATAAAAATGATAAGGCTACTTAACTATCTGCCCTACGTGAAATCTGAAGCCATGAAAACCATACAAACCGAATTAGACTGGAAATACTATGGCGGCAAACACTACGAATCGGTTTTTACACGTTTTTTTCAAGGATACATACTACCCGTAAAATTTAATATTGATAAAAGAAAAGCACACTTATCTACCCTGATAATGTCCGGTCAAATAACGCGCGAACAAGCACTGCAAGAAATACAAAAACCACCTCTTACCAAAGAACAAATTAATGAAGATAAAATCTATGTTACCAAAAAATTAGATTTAACCCTGGAAGAATTTGATCAGATTATGCAACAAAAACCCAAAAAATACAACCAATACCCAAATAATGAAAAAATCAGAAATTGGGTATATAAAATTTATAATAAAATAAAATACAAACAATGATTGCTATAGTAGATTATAATTGCGGAAATATAGGTTCGGTAAAAAAAATGATAGAAAAATCAGGCGGCAAAGCAATCATTACAAACCATTTAGAAGATATAAATAAAGCAGAAAAAATTATATTGCCCGGTGTAGGTGCTTTTGATACCGGTATGACTAATATTAAAGATTTTAATCTGCTGGAATCATTAAACGAAAATATATTAGTAAAGAAAAAACCCATTCTGGGAATATGTTTAGGTATGCAATTAATGACTCTTAAAAGCGAAGAGGGTAAACTAAACGGTTTAAGTTGGATAAATGCTGAGGTAAAAAAATTTCCGGCCGGAGCCGATATAAAAGTGCCCAAAATAGGATGGGATTATATTACCATACAAAAAGATAACCCATTATTTAATAATTATCAGGAAAATCCAAGATTTTATTTTGTACACTCCTATTTCGTAGAATCGCAAGATGAGACTATTATCACTGCCCGATCTAAATATCATCACATTGATTACACCAGTGCATTCAATAAAGATAATATTTACGGGGTTCAGTTTCACCCTGAAAAAAGCCATAAATTTGGCATGCAATTACTGAAAAACTTTTTAGCAATATAATGATGCTGCCAAGAGTAATACCGGTATTATTACTGAAAGGAAACGGTGTATACAAAACCGAAAAATTTAAAAATCCCAAATACATAGGCGACCCCATAAATGCCGTTAAAATATTTAATGAAAAAGAAGTTGATGAAATTATTATTTTAGATATTGATGCAACCGCAAATAAGCAAATAAATTATAAATTAATCGAAGACCTTGCCGGAGAATGCTTTATGCCTATGAGCTACGGAGGTGGCATTACCAGCATTGAAGAAATCAAAAAAATAATTTCAATTGGTGTAGAAAAAGTATCTATAAACAGTGCTGCATTAAATAATCTGGAAATAATTAAAAATGCATCCCTTCAATTTGGTTCTTCAACTATCATTGTATCTGTGGATATAAAAAAAAATCTGTTTGGCAAATACGAAATATACAATGCCAATAAAATAAAAATCAAAGACAATCTTATAGATTACTGCAAAAAAATAGAAGCATACGGAGCCGGTGAAATATTAATAAATAATGTTGACAAAGACGGCACAATGACGGGATATGATTTTAATATCCTGAAAACCATAACCGAAAATGTAAATATACCTGTAATTGCCTGTGGCGGAGCCGGTAAGTTAGAAGATTTTAAACATGCCATAGAATACAGTAAATGTTCGGCTGTTGCTGCCGGAAGTATGTTTGTATTTCATGGTAAACATCGTGCTGTGCTTATAAATTACCCAAGTCAAAACGAATTAAAGAACCTCTTTGAGCATTGAAAAAAGTTTGTCATATAACCTCAGTTCATCAATGGAACGACATACGGATATTTATTAAAGAATGTTGTACATTGGCTGCAAATGGCTTTGACGTAACTTTAATAGCTCCGAATTGCGTTAGCCAGAATATTAATCAGGTGCAAGTATTAGGAGTTAAATCAATTGAAAAAAACAGATTTTATCGTTTTTTTAAAACAACCCGCAAAATTTATCGCAAAGCCCTCGAGGTAAATGCAGATATTTATCACTTTCACGATCCTGAATTAATACCTTATGGATTAAAATTAAAGAAAAAAGGTAAAATCGTAATATATGATTCGCACGAAGATGTAGGCAAACAAATATTAGGGAAATATTGGATAAATAAATACTTAAGAAAAATAATATCTAAAATTTTTAACACATACGAATCCCGCGCTGCTAAAAAATTCGATCAGATTATTACTGCCACACCGGCAATCAGAGATAAATTTTTAAAAATTAATAAAAACAGCATTGATATAAACAACTATCCTTTACTAAATGAATTTAAACCCTTAACAAACAAGGCATACAATTTACATCAGGTTTGTTATATTGGCGGCATAACCGAAATAAGAGGAATTAAGCAAGTAATTAAGGCATTAGAATTAATACCAAACACCACCTTGCATTTAGCAGGTAACATATCACCCGAATCATTAAAAAACGAACTACACCAAATGCCCGGTTGGAAACAAGTAATTGATTACGGGCAAGTAAGCAGAGAAAAATGTAATGAAATTATGTATAAATGTATTGCAGGTATAGTTACTTTTTTACCAACACCCAATCATACAGACGCACAGCCCAACAAAATGTTTGAATATATGAGTGCAGGATTGTGTGTAATTGGTTCAGACTTTCCGCTGTGGAAAGATATTATAGAAAAAAATAATTGCGGCTATTGCGTTAATCCCGAAAACCCGAAAGAAATTGCTGATGCTATTGCTTTTATTTCCGGTAATTTAGAAAAAACCCGTAAAATGTCGCAAAATGCACTTAATGCTGTTTTACAAAAATATAATTGGGAGGCAGAATCAATTAAATTTATAGAAACCTACAAAAAATTATCATTACTAAATTGACTAAAAAAGTATCCGTAATAATACCCTGCTATAATGAAAAAAACTACATTGAAAAATGTATAAATTCTATTTTACTGCAAAATTATCCTTACACCGAAATTATTGTATGCGATGGAGGCAGCAATGACGGCACATTGGATATATTAAATACGTACGAAAATAAAATTATCCTTATAAACAATCCGCATAAAACAACCCCTTACGCATTAAACTTAGGCATCAAAAAATCTACCGGAGATATTATCATCATTTTTGGAGCGCATGCAGTAATGCACAAAAATTATATCATTGAATGTATAAAAACTTTTGAAATATCTGAAGAAATAGCTTGTGTAGGCGGTGTTATACTAAACATAAACGAAAACCATATTGCCAGGCATATTTCAGCGGCCATGTCATCGCTCTTTGGCGTGGGTAATGCTCATTTCAGAACAGGTTTAAAAAGCGGGTATGTTGATACAGTTGCTTTTGGTGCCTATAAAAAAGAAGTGTTTCAAAAAATTGGTTATTTTGATGAAGAACTTACGAGAAATCAGGATGACGAATTTAATTTTCGCCTGTTAAAAAACGGGTATAATATTTACTTAAATCCTGCTATAAAATCTGATTACCACGTAAGGGCATCATACAAAAAACTTTTTCGTCAATACCGCCAATATGGCTATTGGAAAGTATATGTAAACAAAAAACACAAAACCATTACCACTATACGTCAATTATTTCCTGCATTATTTGTTGCATACATTTTATCAGGTAGTATTTTTACCTTTATTTTCCCATCTATGCTATTTATTTTTACAATACCTATAGTGCTTTATATAACTATGAGTATAATATTCGCTGCATTAAAAGCGGGTATAAATATAACACATCTGGCAGGCATTATATTTTCGTTTTGGATTTTACATTTTTCATACGGTTATGGTTATATACATGGATTAATAGATTTTTATATATTAAATAAAAAAAATATACATCAGTCATACAGCAATATTTCCAGATGAATAATTTAAAAATTGAAAATATTACTTACTTATTGCTGTGTATATTTTGTATGCTGCTACCGTTATTTCCGGCAATTATTCCGGTATGCATCATCTTAATTGCATTATCAGTTATTTTAAATTTTAAAAATCTGCATGTCAATAAAATACATATACCTTTATTTTATTTAAGTCTCTTTTTCTATATTCTTCATGCAGTTTCATTTATATATTCTATTAGTAAAAAGGAGGCTTTGTTTGATTCAGAAGTTAAACTCAGTATATTAGTATGGCCTATTATATTTTTATTTGTAAAACCTTTAAACTTTATAAAATACCATAACGTATTATTAAGTTATATTGCAGGATGCATTTTTAGCACATTTATATTAATTTACAACGGCATTGCCTGTTATTGGGAGCATGGATGGATTGAGTGTTTTTCGGGTAGCTATATTTCTCCGAACTTCCATACCACCTATATTGCTGTTTATTATATTTTTTGTATTGCAATATTAATGCATTTAATATTAAAAAATATTGAATTAAAATTATCAAATATACATATACCCAAATATGTATATGTATTGCTTATTATATACTTTCTTGTTTTTATAGTTCAACTACAATCAAAAGGAGCATTTATTAGCTTATTGGCTATCCTGGGTATAAATATGTTTGTTGTTTTTAAAAAATCAGAAATAAGATATAAAAAAAATTTATTTGTACTAATCATAATATCTGTAATTATACCTTTTTTATTTTCGAGTAATTTAAGAGATAGATTTAGTAATAGTTTCAGCGTTTTAAACAAACCCATTGCAGAGTTAATAGATGATTCGAATAAAACCAAAGACGGGTCGGCAGCCAGAAAAATCGCATGGTATGTAGCAATAAACAAAGCATTTGATAACCCTTGGGGTTATGGCAGCGGCAGCGTAAAAAAAATACTTACTGATGAATATATAAAACTAAACTGGAAGGTGGGTCAGGAAATGTATATTAACGCTCATAATCAGTATTTACAAACGCTCTTGTCGGTAGGCATACAAGGATTATTAATATTGATAGTAATTATAATTTATTTGTTACATAATGCAGTTAAAAGCAATAATCTGCTATTGCTTAATTTTACAATAATTTTTGCGCTGAATTTTATGTTTGAGTCTATGTTCGAGCTACAGGCAGGTATCGTATATATTTGGTTTTTTATTTGTATGCTTAATAACTACGATCATCCGATGCTTTTTTTACCAATAGAACATAACCCGGAGAAAAATGAAAACCGGTAAAACTATATAAAATTCCTCCTAAGTAATACATTATTCGGGTTATAAATTTTGTTTTTAGGTTTGGCATAGAAGATTTAAAACTAAGGTGACTTATAATAAAATTACATTCTTTTAACTTTTTTATTACTGTTCTTAAAGGAATTAAATTAGTATGATCATGTACACATATAGATTGAATTTTTTTATTACCTAATAGTTTTCCTAAATTTAACATCCAAGTTTTATCAGGATTACGTATTACAAAGTATCCCCCGGGCCTGAGTAATTCTTTTATTTTTAAAAACTCCGAATCAATATTTTCCCAATAACAGATGCAATCTATTGCTGCTATTAAATCAAAATTCTTTTGATTGCTTATTATACTGTATTGAGTAATACTATTAGCTATAACTGCTTCTATATTTAGAGACTTTAAATATTGAACGGGTTCATCAAATATATCATAGGCATATACTTCATTGTTTTTCTCATTTAAATATTTTGCAAAACCTCCAAATGACGAACCTATATCTAAAACTTTTGCTTTACTATTTTTAATTTCGTTATCAAGTAAATTATATATATTTGAAAACATATACCTCTTTTGATACGAAAGTTCAATTCCTTCATCTCGTTTTCCCCAAGGATTTTTTTTTAAAAACTCTACCTCTGTATTTGCTGTTTCTTTAGGTGTAAAATAGCTTTTGCAATTCATACATTTATACCATTTTACTTTTCCACGTAAACGTTGATCAATTAAAAAATTATAATTAGTTTCATTATTACACACTAAACATTTCATATTGTAATTTTTATAAATTATTTATTATCCCATTAATTTTTCTGATTTTTATATTTTTAGGAAATAATATAACACCTATTTTAATTAATTTTTTTGTGAATATATTAATAAACCATTTGTGTTTAGGATTAATGATAAAAACTCTTTTTACCGGAACTGCTTCAAAACCACATTTCAACTTAAAGTAATGTAAGCCTTCTTCATTTGTATTATCCTGTATAGTGGAAAAACCATAACTAACCAGTTTTAGCTTATCTACGTTTAAAGCTGTATCCAGAATATTATAAATTATTAAATCATTAGGTCTATACATTAAATAATCATTGCAAGAAAACAATCCTTCAACTTCCAAAAAATCATGATATGCCAAAACAGATGCATAAGCTGCAAGTTTATTATTCATGAAAGCCCCTACTATATAGCTATTGGGTCTTAAATTCTGAGCAGAAAAGCGTTTTAAAAAGCTGTGTTTGTCGTAGTCGCTTAAACCTAACCTTATTCTTGTATCTCTGTATGCATTATAAGCTGTTTTTTCAACCTCATCCTTATTTACTATTCTAAGTAAAAATAATTTTTCGGCTTTTTTAACATTTCTCTTGAAATTATCTTTAAGCAATGCCAAATTAAAATCTTTACATAAATATAACCAGGCATTATTATCCTTATCACTCGAAGTTATTGAATAACTCAGCAATATAGCTTTTGTATTTCTAAATACAGTATTTAGTTCCTGTTTTAGCGGCACATCAAAATCAAATAACGGATATTTTATATATGCACCAGAACCATATTCTACCCATAGTTTATCTTCATAAACAAAATACTTACCTGTGCTTGCGTAATCTTTGTAAGAAAATGAATTTTTAAAACCAATCAAGTTGCCTATTATTAAATTCAGACAAATATAACAACACTTTTTTACACCTTGGTGTTTATAACAGACCAAATTACAAATACTTACATCTTATTGATATTCTTTTTTAGTAAAACCCAACTTTTGTTTAACCCCAAAAAGTCATTAGACTTTTTTCCCCTTAAACCGGATGTCTAACATTTTGTAAACCCAAATTCAGCATTATAAATTTGAAATAAATCCAAATTTTCCGCCAGAGGCGGACTGAGTGTGTTGAGTGTCGTGCGGGATTTGGGTTATCCGCCCTCAGGCGAACATTACGCATGCTAGTGCGTAATGTGGGGTAAAGAATTTCCTGGAATATTTTCTCTTTTTGTGTAAGAAATTCTAAATTTATAATGCTCTCCCCCTTTTTGGGGGAGATGGAGGGGGGTGTGTGTGTTAACCCCAATGTCCCACGCATATCTGCACACTTGCATCGGCCACGCATAGCGTGGCTAATGACAATTTTGGGTTTAAATGAGATTTAAAAAAATAAACCATTATAAATTTCATCAGATAAGAGTTGTCAATAGGTTAATAGCAAATAATAAATATAATACCTTTGTGTAATACAATAGTAATGTTAATAGTGGTTTAAGAGCAAATAACTATATTCACACCCCCAAAAAAGTTATGTCCAAAAAAAATGCACATATAATAATTATTATAGTTGCCGCACTGGGTTACTTTGTTGATATATATGATTTAGTGTTGTTTAATGTAGTGAAAAAAGAAAGCCTGACACAAATCATGATAGGTTCGGGCAGCGAAGAGATAAAGCAAACCGGCATCTTCTTATTTAATATGCAAATGCTGGGTATGTTGATAGGCGGCATATTGTGGGGTGTTTGGGGCGATAAAAAAGGACGTTTATCCGTATTATTTGGCTCCATCATATTATACTCGCTTGCAAACATTGCTAATGCATTCACATTTAACATACCGCTTTATGCCATTGTAAGGATAATTGCCGGTATTGGTTTGGCAGGTGAATTGGGTGCAGGAATAACCCTGGTATCTGAAACAATGAGCAAAGAAAAGCGAGGCTACGGAACCATGATAATTGTAACCTTTGGTGCTTTAGGAGCGGTGGTAGCTGCCTTGGTGGGCGCTGAAGGACATTACATAGGCCGCATATTACATGATATTACCGGATACGAATTTGCCAACTGGCAGGTAGTATATATTATCGGAGGATTACTGGGCATAAGTTTATTACTGCTAAGAATCGGAACCATCGAATCGGGTATGTATAAAAATATGAAAAAATCTGATGTAAAAAAAGGCGATATAAGTATACTTTTTAAAAATCGTAAAAACTTCGAAAAATATATTTATTGTATTTTAGTGGGTGTGCCTATTTGGTATATCATTGGCCTGTTGGTAAATCTGTCGCAGGATGTATTTTCGATTGAACTGAATATAACAGAACCCATTATAAATGGTAAAGCAGTAATGTATGCTTATATCGGTTTATCAGCAGGCGATTTAATCAGCGGGCTGCTTAGTCAGCTTCTAAAAAGTCGTAAAAAAGTGGTCATACTCTATTTAATATTTTCATTTGCTGTTACGGTATGGTTTTTATATTTTTCAAACGGCATCAATGCCGCACAATACTATTTTTTATGTTTTTTATTGGGTACCGCAAGCGGATACTGGGCTATATTTGTTACTATAGCAGCCGAACAGTTTGGCACCAACATTCGCTCTACGGTAGCCAATACAGTTCCCAATTTTGTGAGAGGTTCGGTAAACCTTATTACCGGTTTGTTTACTTTGCTGGTTAGCTTTAATATGGATAACATCAGCAGCGCTCTGATTGTGGGAATAATCTGTATTTCGCTGGCGCTGTTTGCCATCATCCGGTTAAAAGAAACTTTTGCCAAAGAACTCGACTATTACGAAGAAATTGCATAAACCTTGGCAAACTTTATAACAAATAATAAAATTGATAAAACTCGTTGGGACAATTTAGTAAGCTCATCTCCTAATGGTTTACCCTATGCCTGCTCTTGGTATCTGGATGCTGTATGCAATAATTGGGGCATATTTTCTGACAATGAGATGCAAACTGCCATACCTGTTTGTTATAAAAAAAATGCCGGTATAAAAATAATTTACCAACCCAAATTTACACGCCAATTTGGATTTTATGGAAAACCCAATCAACAATTAATAACTGATTATTTTCATTTTATTACCGGTAACTTTCACGAAGTAATTTTAGGTTTAGACAACGAATTATCAGATTCATGTAATATAAAACACAAAAAATATATTTTTCAGTATCTGTCCTTAAATAACAATTACGAATCACTCCATAAAAATTATTCAACAAATGCAGTCAGGCAAATTAAAAAAGCTGCGAAACATAACTTTAGTATTGATAACGATATTCCCGTAGCAGATTTTGTAAATTTCTTTAAAAAAAACAAAGGCTCCGAAATAAAAGATTTAATAAGCAAAGACTACCTTACCCTGCTTAAAATTATTGAAAATGCTCAAAAAAATAATGCGGCAAAAATAATTTCGGTACTCAACCAAAACGAAATATACGCCTCGGCATGTTTTCTGTTTTTGAGCGATAAAATACTCTATTTAAAAGGTGCAAGTACGGCAAAGGGACGTCAGAGCGGGGCCATGTATTATTTGTTTGATTATTTGATTAAAACACATTGCCACAAATACCAATTGCTTGATTTTAACGGCTCCCGAATAAAAGGTATTGCTGATTTTAACCATAAATGGGGAGCCATAAATGGCGAGTATCTGTTTATTGAGCAATACAACAGCCCGGCATCTTATAAACTTTTAAAAAAAATAAAAAAAATATTTATACCCAATTTCCTTATTTAACCCAAGATTATCATCAGCCACCAAATTTTTCGTAGGCTGATGCATGTGCGTAGGTATGTGTGTAACAGTGGGGGTAACCCTGTTTTATTTTCTTATAAAATCTTAAACACCGGGCTTACCGGGAAAAAAATCGAATGACTTTTTGGAGTTTGTGTAATAAGCCTATTTACTGTAATTGAAAACACATAAGCCATAACCTTACTAATAACTAATCATAACAACAATTTAATCATGTTAGGCTAAAATTTTCTAATATTGCACCCGCTAATAAATAAAACTCTTAAAAAATGGGAAAAGTAGTTATAATAGGTGCAGGAGGCGTTGGTCAGGTAGCTGTTTATAAATGCGCTATGAACACCGATGTATTTTCTGAAATTGTTTTGGCTAGCCGAACAAAAAGTAAATGCGACAAAATAGCAGCCGATATAAAAACAAAATTAGGTGTAGAAATAAAAACAGACCAGGTAGATGCCGATGAAGTAGGACAAGTTATAGAACTCTTTAAAAAACATAAACCCGATATGGTTTTAAACCTGGCCCTACCCTATCAGGATTTGGTAATTATGGATGCCTGCCTGGCTACAGGTGTTAATTATTTAGATACAGCCAACTACGAACCCAAAGACGAAGCAAAGTTTGAGTATAAATGGCAATGGGCATATCAAGATAAATTTAAACAAGCCGGATTAACAGCTATTTTAGGCTGCGGTTTCGACCCCGGAGTAACCCAGGTAATGACTGCCTACGCTGCCAAACACCATTTTGACGAAATTCATTATCTGGATATTGTAGATTGCAATGCCGGAGACCACGGCAAAGCCTTTGCTACCAACTTTAACCCCGAAATCAATATCCGCGAGGTTACCCAAAAAGGCAAGTATTACGAAAACGGTCAATGGATAGAAACAGAACCCCACGAAATACACATGCCCTTAAATTATCCCAATATTGGACCCAAAGAATCTTATGTTATCTATCACGAAGAATTGGAATCGCTGGTAAAAAACTTTCCGACTCTTAAAAGAGCTCGTTTTTGGATGACATTCGGGCAGGAATATTTAACCCATTTACGGGTTATTCAAAATATAGGCATGGCCCGCATAGACCCTATTATATACGAAGGAAAAGAAATAGTACCCATACAATTTTTAAAAGCAGTATTGCCTAATCCCGGAGACCTTGGCGAAAACTACAAAGGCGAAACTTCTATCGGTTGCCGCATCAGAGGTATTAAAAACGGTAAAGAAAAAACCTATTACATCTACAACAATTGTAAACACGAAGATGCTTACAAAGAAACCGGAACACAGGGAGTATCTTACACTACAGGCGTACCGGCCATGATTGGTGCCATGATGTTTTTAACCGGACAATGGAAAGGTCCAGGCGTATTTAATGTAGAACAATTTAACCCCGACCCCTTTATGGATATGCTCAATAAACACGGCTTACCTTGGCATGAATTACACAATGTTGACCTCGAAGTAAACTAATGCCCGTTGAAATAAATAAAATCAGTGCGCCCTGCTATGTAATTGAAGAAGCACTGCTGCGTAATAACCTCAATACCCTGAAACAAGTGGCAGACCAGGCCGGTGTAGAAATCATCCTAGCCTTTAAAGGTTTTGCCATGTGGAGCGTGTTTCCTATTATCAAAGAATACCTTAACGGAGCAACTGCAAGCTCGTTAAACGAAGCTCGCCTGTGCTTCGAAGAAATGAAAACTAAAGCCCATGTGTATTGCGTTGCTATTTTGCCCGAAGAAGCAGACGAACTCTTTTCCTACGCCTCGCATGTTACTTTTAATTCCATCAACCAATATAATCTTTATAAAAATAAAGCCCAAAGCTATGGTATTTCATGCGGCATAAGAGTAAACCCCGAATACTCCGAAGTAAGCACCGAAATGTATAATCCCTGCTCGCCTAATTCGAGGCTGGGTCTTACCTACGAACATTTTAAACAGGGGCTGCCCGAAGGCATTGAAGGTTTACATTTTCACGCCTTATGCGAAAACGATTCTTATACCTTAGAAAAAACATTAGCCGCATTTGAATCTAAATTTGCACATTTATTACCCCATATAAAATGGCTCAATATGGGAGGAGGTCACCTTATCACCCGAAAAGATTACAACGTTTCGCACCTTATATCCCTGCTAAAAAATTTTAAACAAAAATACCCCCACCTAAAAATAATTCTTGAACCCGGAAGTGCATTTGCCTGGCAAACCGGATATTTATTTTCGCGCGTGCTGGATATTGTTGAAAATAATGGCGTAAAAACACTGATGCTCGATGTATCGTTTAGCGCACACATGCCCGATTGTTTAGAAATGCCCTACCGGCCTAAAATATGGGGCGCATCCGAACCCCAAAGCGGCAAACCCACTTATCGCATAGGTGGCAACAGTTGCCTCTCGGGCGATTATATGTTTGAGTACTCGTTTGATAAAGAAATTAACATAGGCGATATCCTGGTATTTGACGACATGATACATTATACCATGGTAAAAACAACTTTTTTCAACGGTGTAAAACATCCTTCGATAGGTATATGGACACTAAACAACCAGTTTAAGCTAATCAAAGTATTTGGTTATGAAGACTATAAGTCAAAATTATCTTAAAAAAAATTTTAGCATGAAATTTGATAAATTGGTATTAGTAAAAACCAAAATAAAATCTATTTTATGAAAACAATGAAAACATTTTTGGCAGTAATGGTAATATCTGCTTTTGCTGCAACAAACAAAACCTATGCAGGCAACAAACCTTTTTTTAATTTCTTTAATGTACTGCAAACAACCCTGGTTCAGTTTAAAGTAATTAATGATACCGGTAAAGAATTTCATTATACAGCCAATGGTACCACAAAAATTACCATTCCTGCCGGTCAAAGCGTAGGGTTTAGTTACAATGAAGGAACCACCTTATATTACTGGACAAACAATGCCAAAGGTGCACAATGGTTTACCATTAAAAGCATACAACACGGACAATCCTATAACCTATCGGAGTTAATTAAAAACCAAACTCCAAAACCCGTAGAAATTAAAGGACAATCTAAATAGTCCAATCCTTATTTATCCTAATTTTTTAATAAACCTCCTGATTATTTTTCAGGAGGTTTATTTTTTTATCACTAAGCGAACGGTGTATCACAGAGATTTTTAAACCCATTCAACATTAGAAATTTGAATTTATCCCAAAATTGTCATTAGAAAACAAAAAGAGGTGGAGATTTGATATTGTTTGTGTTCATCCAAAGTCCGGTAAACCATTCTCCTCTTTTCATGGCAAGGGATAATTTGAGTATCCTTTGATTTCCATTTTTGATGAGATATCCTCCAATAGCAAAAACTTTGTATCGAAGAGATTTCATTTGTTGGTGCATCTTAGTATTTAGTACTACTTGCCTAAAGAGGCTGATAATATTATAAGCCATCATCACAAAGTTGAGAGCAGCTTCGGTAGCATAAAAGTTTTGTAAGTTAAAACTGTCGGCTCCAAAATCATATTTGAGTTCCTTGATTCTATTTTCTGCATCAGCACGCAAACGGTACGATTGCCAAATAAACTCAGGCGGCAGCTCTAAATTGGTGATAAAGCAGCTGTAACGATAGTGCTTGCTCTATGCCATCACTTAAACGCATCCCTGTTGTATGGTGTGCAATGAGTTGCTGCACCGGGGCATATAAGCGTGCTGCTATGATATAAGGAATGTTTTTGCTTTCTAAATATTGAAAAACTTTTCTATCGTAAAAACCACTGTCGGCTCGCAATAAGCCTATACGTTTTCCCGATAATTTTTCAAAGGTGTCATCTAAAAATGCTTCGATGTTGTTAGAGGTGTAAGCATCCCCGCTTCGCAGCCAAAAGTTAGCCACCATTTTACATTCTGAAACAAATGCCATCAACGGATGATGCGATGCTCGTGAAGGTTTCTTCGGATTATAGCCTTTTTTAGCTCCTTGTTGCATCCCATAACGAGGGCAGATGCTACTGTCTACATCCAGCGTAAAATTGTCGAACTGTAAATTCTTAAAAAACCATTGATAGAGTTCTGTAAATACTTCTTGGTTGATAGCTAAACCAAATTTATTGAAAAATCGCTGAAATGATTTATGACCTGCCATTTGCTTAAAACCCCAAAACTGACGAATTACTACATCTTGTCTGGTTACTTCGGTATGTTCAAATTTATTTGCTCCGCACCAAACGCTGGTAATAAACTGTTTGACTAATTGCTCAGGTTTATAGCCTCGATTACTGCCTTTAATGCCTTGTTTGGGTAATGATAGCTCTGAAAGACACTTATCAAACTCCATTTTATCCAACATTTTAATGAGCAAAAAGATGCCTGACCAGGGGTAATTTCTTTGTCGGTAAATGCAATTTGATAATCAGTTTTCACGGTAAGATTTTCTTACCTCAATTTTAACAAAATACACCTGAAATTGATAGTAAATTTTGTAGTGTTTTCAACATATTCAGCTTAATTTTTTCTAATGACCGCCATTAGAAGTTTTGTCTAATGACAATTTTGGGATAAGTAAAAACAGAATCAGTAATTAATAGTTTATATTGATAAAACTATTTGTGTAATAATTAATTCAGATAAATATAAAATTGTTTTAAAAAATTCTGGCTAACCGAGGCTTCTTCTCTTTGTATTTGTTCTGCAATAAGCCTGATTAATACATCAAGTTCCTCATCGGTATATTGCTCCAGATTTTCGTAAGCAAAGCCGTAATAACGCGTGCTTTTAATGTAATTTATTTTTTCTTTTCGGCTCATAACTTAGTATTTTATAATCTTATAACGAATTATGTGCCAAAAAAGACTAAGTTTATTAAGATATGGACGCTATGAACAAGCAAGCGGTATAATTAAATTTTATTAACAATACTTTAATTATCAAATTACTCTTCTGATAAAAGCAAGTTGGTGTGTATAAGCATTAATTTCAACATTAAAAATACCATTTTCATCAATTTTATCTATTCTAACTTTTCCCGAAGCATGAATGATATTATTGTCATGTAAAATTATTCCAACATGAGTGATGGCTCCCTGTTCGTTTTTAAAAAATGCCAAATCGCAAGGTAAAATATCTTTGAGTTCTACTTCCCTACCCTGCACTGCCTGTTGGTAAGCATCTCTTTTCAGTTTATAATTATTAAGAGCAAATACCATTTGTGTAAATCCCGAACAATCTATTCCCCAGGGTGTTTTTCCACCCCATAAATAAGGTGTATTCAGATAACTTAAAGCAGTAGTTATAATATTTCTTTCTCCGGCCATGTATTCGGTTTGTTCGTGTATTTTCCATACTTTCCCGAAATTACTAAGTGTTCTGGATTTACTGAAGTTATAAAGTACACTGCCTCTAAGGGTTTTAATCGTTGTATTTTGATGAGTTAAAGTTTGCAATAATGTGCTTTGCCTGATTCCGTTTGTTTCGGAAATATCGGTTAATACGATTTGTTTTTTTTCTACCCAGGATTGGTATCCGTCAAAATCGGCACATACATAATACCAATGTTCGTTTTCGTCTAAAACCGTAAAGCTTTCGCCAAATAACAGCTGGTTTACCATTTCACTGCGATGCGCAGGTTCTTTTCTGCAGGGTATTAGCGATAATTCTACGTAACCTTTTTTTTGCATATTTATAATTCTTTTGTTAAAATACCATATATACCGGTGCATATCATTAATATTCCAACCAGTGCATATATCCATCTATAGGCAGATTTACCGAATTTACGGGTAATAAAATTATCTGTTCTGTTTTCAAATAATACTTTCCAGTTAATAACAGAAGCAATGATTAAGAGCGAACCTGCCAAAAAAATAATTACCAGTGCAACAATGTTTTTATTTTCCATAAACTATTTCTTTTCCAATAATACGATATTTTCTACATGATGTGTATGCGGAAACATATCTACAGGCTGTATTTTAGAAATAAAGTAAACATCTTTCATCAGCGCTAAATCGCGCGCCTGAGTTTGCGGATTACAACTCACATACACAATTTTATCGGGAGCAGCATTTAAAATAACCTTCACAACATCCTGATGCATTCCACTGCGTGGCGGGTCAGTAATAACAACATCCGGTTTGCCATGAGTATGAATAAAATCATCGGTAAGTATGTCTTTCATATCTCCGGCAAAAAACAAAGTATTAACGATGCCATTAATCTGCGAATTAATTTCTGCGTCTTTAACTGCGGCCGATACATATTCTAATCCGATTACTTTTTTACATTTTAGGGCAATAAAATTGGCAATAGTACCTGTTCCCGTGTAAAGATCATAAACCATTTCGTTGCCTGATAATGCAGCAAAATCACGTGTCAGCTTATAGAGTTGTAATGCCTGTTTGGAATTGGTTTGAAAAAAAGAATTAGCACTGATTCTAAAAGTCAATGATTCCATTTTTTCTTCCAAATATGGTAAGCCATAATACAAATTGACCGGTAAATCGGCATACGAGTCGTTGCGTTTATTATTTACAATGTATTGCAGTGAAGTAATTTGCGGGAAGTTATTATTTAAAAATTCAAGTATTTTTATCTGATTGATTTCATCCTCTTTGCTATGACTATTAAATATTACGATTACCATTAACTGATTGGTATTGGAAATTCTGACAACCAGATTACGCAATAAACCCGATTGCACTTTTAGATTGAAAAAAGAAATATTGTTGTTTAAGGCAAATGTGTACAGACTGTTTCTGATTTTGTTTTGAATATCATCCATCAACAGACATTGATGAATGGGCAAAATCTTATCAAACATGCCGGGTATATGAAAACCTAATGCCGGTGCAGGAATAATTTGCGGATTATTTAATTCTTCAGGTTTAAGCCATGCCGCATGCGAAAATGTAAACTCTAATTTATTACGATAATAATATTCATCCGGTGCGGGCAAAATTTGCTCTATATTTTCAACACTCAGCTTACCGATACGTTCAAAGGCATCTATTACCTGTTTTTGTTTATACTGTAACTGTGCGCTATAGCTCATGTGTTGCCATTTACAACCGCCACAATAGCCAAAATGCATACAAGGATGTGATTGTCTGTAGGGCGATGGTTTAATTTGTTTAACAATTTCGGCTTCGAAAAACCGTTTGTTTTTTTTATATACCTTAATATCAACCACATCGCCAGGCACGCCTTGTTTTACAAAAAAAACTTTTCCGTCATGTTTGGCAACAGCTTTACCATCGGATGCTGCATCAATTATTTCAACATTTTCTAAAATAAATGATTCAATTCTTTTCCTTGCCATCAGGGCAAAAATAGTTATATTTGCAATAGCATATCAGTAAATAAAGTATTTATGATCAGTGAAATGAAAGGAACCGAAAAAGCCCAACAATTAATTAATTTAGAAAACAAATACGGTGCACATAATTACCATCCGCTGCCTGTAGTACTCGAACGCGGAGAAGGCATATTTGTTTGGGATGTATCGGGTAAACAATATTATGATTTTCTATCTGCCTATTCAGCCGTTAATCAGGGACATTGTCATCCATACATTATACAGGCATTAAAACAACAGGCAGAAAAGCTCACGTTAACCTCACGTGCTTTTTATAACGATGCTTTGGGTTTATTTGAACAATACGTAACCCGTTTATTTGGATATAATAAACTTTTGCCCATGAATACGGGTGCCGAAGCTGTAGAAACAGCCATAAAACTTTGTCGCAAATGGGCATACGAAGTAAAAGGTATTGCACAAAATGAAGCAAAAATAGTTGTTTGCAACTCAAATTTTCATGGACGCACCACCACCATTGTATCGTTTTCTGATGATAAGGGTTCTAAAGACAACTTTGGTCCTTTTGCTGATGCCTTTATCAGCATTCCATACAACAACCCTGAAGCGCTGCAAAAGGTACTTGACACAAACAAAAACATAGCCGGTTTTTTAGTAGAGCCTATACAAGGCGAAGCCGGGGTTATAGTACCGGACGAAGGTTATTTAAAAAAAGCTGCAGAAATATGTAAACAATACCGGGTGTTATTTATTGCTGACGAAATACAAACCGGTATTGCGCGTACCGGTAAAATGCTTTGTTGCGACCACGAAAATGTTAAACCCGATATATTGATATTGGGTAAAGCCTTATCGGGAGGTGTGTATCCGGTAAGTGCCGTTTTAGCTGATGATGAAATAATGCTTACAATAAAACCCGGGCAACATGGTTCAACCTATGGCGGTAATCCGATTGCTGCCAAAGTTGCCATTGCAGCGCTCGAAGTAGTAATTAACGAACAACTGGCAGAAAATGCTCAGCGATTAGGCGAAATTTTCAGAAGCCATATACAACAACTTTGCTCAAAATATAATATCCTGAAGCTGGTTCGCGGAAAAGGTTTATTAAATGCCATCGTTATAAACGATGGCCCCGAAAGCGATACGGCCTGGAATTTTTGTATTAAACTTGCTGAAAACGGCTTGCTGGCTAAACCTACCCATGGCAATATTATACGTTTAGCGCCACCTTTGGTAATAACCCAAACACAACTGATGGAATGTATTGCCATTATTGAAAAAACAGCGAACGAATTTAAATCATAATCACATGAGCATTTTTGATGAACTTAATCATACACCGGGTAACATTGCTTTTGCCCAATTATTTTTAAGATGGGTATTGGCTGTATTATTTTTTTTTCAAGCATACGATAAGTTATTTGTATTAAAACCGAAACAAGTTGCCCAAACCCTTTCGGTGCATTATACTAAAAAAGGCATTCCCTTATCTTTTATATACTTTTCGGTAATTGTTTCGAGTATCGTTGAATTATCAGGTTCAATATTGCTGGCTTTGGGTTTGTTTAGCTGCTACCTTTATCCTGTTTTAGGTTTACATTTAGTATTGGTAGCCGTTGCTTTTGGTATTGCTAACCCCATGTGGGATAACAAATATTTTACCATGCGCTTTTTATGCTTAATTGCGCTTATGGTATTATCCGTTTATCCCGATGCATATTCGTTGGATGCCTTACTCACAAAATAATACTCTAACCCAAAATTGTCATCAGCCACGCATGGCGCAGGCCTATGTATGTGGGCGGCATAGGGAACCCTGTTTTAGATTTTGTTGGAATTTCTTACACAAAAAGAGAAAATATTCCAAGAAATTCTTTACCCCACATTACGCATTAGCATGCGTAATGCTCGCCTGATGGCGGATAACCCAAATCCCTCCCCTTTGCCAAAGCACTCAGTCCGCCTCTGGCGGAAAATTTGAAATAAAATACCTAATGCTGAATTTGGGTTAAAAGCGCGTAAGCCTGACGCAAATGCGGGCGTGCGCATAGCGTGAATAAAAACTTTAGCAAATGCAGATGTAATGCATTTGCGTTAAGAAGTTTTTAGAGTGCGCTGAAGCTTATTTGCGTCTTGAACTTTTCTTTGTTACTTTCTTTTGTTTCCAAGACAAAAGAAAGTAAAATAAAAACAATCAATGTACTGTAATAACGTATCTATTACTTTTCTTTCTTGACAAAGAAAAGTAACAAAAGAAGTCAAGGCTGATTTTCATTCCATATAATTTACTCGCAGCATTGCGACCCAAAGAGTGATTTCCTTGCTGCACGCTGCGGAACTTCTCTTTGGGTGCCCCGCATTCCGCTTCGTAAATTACATTCCATGAAAATAGGCCGGGTTATAATAAAAAAACAAATTTAGCACTACCCCGGATAGCTATCAGGGCAAAAAATCGTATGCACTGCTATGCGGGGTGAAAGGTGAAGGGGTTTAAGAGAAAAATAAAATTGTGAAAAACTTTTTTGGATTGCACAGCAGAAAAACGGAAGGATTAACCCAACAATTATAAGTTGCTCGTTATATCACTTGCTAAATCTTCCAAGTTTGCATAATCTGAAAGCTCATAGCTTTTAACCGTTTCCCCTTCTTTGTTATATACAATCAAATTGTTATTTCTAAGCAAGAAATCATATCGGGTTAGATTATCAATCTTTTTAAACCGAATCCCTGATTGTTTTACTAATGTGTTACCATTATGTACTATGTATCGCTCAATTATAAGCAAAGTATCAAACGTCAGCGTGTTATGCTTTATTAGCTGATGAAAAACGATAAATTCATTTTTATTAACTTCAAAATACTGCAAAGTATCCCAAAAAGTATAATATACTGGACTTGTAATCTTTATACTATCGGCTAACTGCCCATCTTTTAGTAAGTGAATTTGATATACAATGTTGTTGCTAAAAGGATATAATTTTTTGCTTACTTGGAATGATTGAGAAAAAACGCAATTTAATGAGAGCAACCACAACACAGATGATATGATTTTAATCCTAATCATATTATTCAATTTTTCCTTTTACCGTCTTTTCGATAAACATAATCAGTTCCTTTTGCCCCTGATGAATTTTTTACCTTTTCAACTTCACTTGCAGTATTTTGTGATTGAGTATCGGGAAAATCATAACCTAAGCTATTGTTAAATACCAATCGGGCTGCATCAAGTTTTTCTCCTCTTGTAGGCATATACGTGTTATCCCTTATATTTTTTAATCCCTTATAACCACTTTTTTCAGGAAAAGCAATATTATTCTTTTCTGCATAACCAATTACATCCATTGCTTGGTCATACTCATCTACAACATCATAAGCAAAAACGGATGATTTATTTCCTTGTTGAGCATAACCTACATTACCGACTTCAAAATCGTATGCCCCACCGACTTCATTTACTGCAACTAATCTTCTATCATAACCTTGTAAATCTCCATCAGCAACAAGTACATTTACTACATCCTTACCTTTTTTTTCACTAGTTGCAAAATCATAATTTGTAACTCCGAGTGGTGTTTGATTAGTTTCCAATGCTGTTGTATTCGCGTTAATCTGTTCTTGTGTTGCGTAAAAATTTACGTTGTAAATTACATCACTCTTTTTGAGTACATCTAATTTTGCCCGGACTTCTTCCGTTCCGTTTTTGTATAACTCTTTCAACATTTTCCTTGTTTCCTTGTTTGCAGGTTTAATTTTCCTTCCGTCCACATCAACATAATATAACGGATTGTTTGCAAAAGCTGCATAGGGAGAAATCCAAGGATATTGCGATTCGAGAGGGTCGGGTCGCCATCTTTTTCCTGTTCTGGGGTCATATCCAAAATCCCCTAAGGTGTACCAATTTCCTGAACCTTTTACTTCATCATTCTTTTCGTGAGAGCCGAACCCGTAGCGATACGACTCCGTGTACTGTGGGAGTAAAGTAGAAAATTGACTCGTATGGTTTTGGCGAAACATTCAGTTTTGACTCGTGAATTGTACCAAATATAAAGAAAAAAAGGAGTCAAAGACTACTCAGAATACTCCTGATTATCAGGATTGCAGTAAAGATTTTGAAAAAGATGGCCTTTTTAACCTAAAGGATGGAACCGATTTATCAAAATTCGCTTTTCGTCATTGGAAGTGTGCCGATATTTTTGCGTGGTTGAAATCCATCGGTGGCCAGCCATCAGCTGCACCATTTCCAACGGATACTTTTTTTGTTGAGCCAATTTGAAATCACGCTATGCCGGATCGTACTTGGGTTCAGGTGGCAACCGGGAAACAAAATTTTGAATTGGTCCACCAAATAACCGACTTCTCCGGTTGTGATCGGATTTCCCCTAACACCTATGATTAATTTGTCGGTTTCGGTTTTCAGCAGCGAATTCCTGGACTCGTTTATGTAGCGATCAAAAATCCGGTATTGTTTCGGGTACATTTCCAAATGCCTACGCATTAAGTCCCTGCTTTCCTTCACAAATATTTTTCCTTCGTCAAGATGAATATGCTGAACTTTCATATTGGCAATTTCACCGGATGAAAGCCCTTGATAAATTAAAAGTGAAATCACCGCCTGATTTTTCATTTTCAGATCAGGATACCGCTCCTCGCGGTTCATTAAAAGCTCCAGTTCAGTAGGTGAAAACAAATCCTGCTGTATAACCGATTTATTGCAGAAAATCTTAGATCGTTTGAAAAATGGGATAAGAACGAAATAACCCTCAGACAGAATGTATTAAGAAATTTGATTAACGCAATTTGGTCTATTGATGTCAGTTTTAATTAATGAAATGGTTTAACTTTAGCAATCCATACCTACATGCGGGCATGGATGTTTATAAAGTACGGTATCCAGTTTTATTATTCTACCGTTCGTTTCAATTTTGTAATAAAAGTCGTCAACTACGATTTTATTTCCCAATCCCCCCTCACATGAATTTTTAATATCAAATACTTGGAACGAAAATATTGTTTGTTTTCCAAGTTCTAAAAACCTGTATTTTCCATAAAAACATGGCAAGCTACCTTTTTCATTATTTTTTAAATGTAAAAAATAAACAGAGTCCAAATGAACGCCATTCCGAGAAGTTAATATACCCTGATACATTGAATCATTCTTGTATCCGATAAAACTATGAAGTTTGATATCTGACTCTAAATCAAAATCTCTTTCAAATGAATTAATCTTAACAGAGTCAAAAAGTATAGTTTCCGCTGGCGTGTTTAAATTAGAAATTTCACTTCTTTCTTTAACCGAAGTTCTTTTTTCGGAACAATTATTTTCTTTGTTATTCCCGCAAGAGAAAATTAATAAACTTATAAAAAGTATGAAACATGTATTTCTCATATAATTATCTTTTTGGTGGAACATTAAATACTTTTCTGTCACCGTTTGTTTGTTGATTACTTGGTTTCATCAGAGTTGGAGTCATAAACACCTGTGTTACTTTAGTAGTACCATTAGGATGAACAAAGGTATTTCCATCCCAATACATATTATATACTTGACCGTGAATATAAGCATTTTCAACAACTATAATGTAAGGTCGTGAATTTTGAGTATCCCAACCCGATCCACCCACATATACAAAATGATCTGTAGTTCCATCAGGGTTACCTCCACCATCTCCGGCACAATAATATAATCCTACTACTACAGTGGTATTTTTTTCAAGTGCCTTATTTATAAAATACGACCCTTTCTGTTGTCCTTCGCTTGTAATTGGTAAGCCTTTTGTTGACTCAGGATTTGACATTTGAATACTCCATAACCAATAACCTGGACCGGTTGGATTTCCTAATTTACCGGCTGATGCGCATGCATAATCAAAGCATTGCGGTAAACTGCCGTCATAGGGTACAAATGCCGACATATACTTTGGATCTACCGGTCTGTCCCATACTTCGGATGCAGCAGGAAACTCCGAGAGCAGATTATATGCTCCATCTTGGTTTTGCAAATGAACGTATCCTGCATCGTCTTGGTAAAAGTCACGACCAACATTATAATAATCTACACCGTCAATTTGTACCATTTCATACAAGTCACCAAATTCTGCTCCAAATGTAGATTGTGTTGTGGTAGTTGATCCATCCTCATTTTGAACATCCTTTGTAACTGGAGCAGTTGCGTTAACATATTCTAAACCTTCGAGTTCTATTCCGTCTATTACTCTGTTTTCACAAAATGCATAGGGCGAATTATAGGCATACTTAGCTGCTAACGGGTCAATTGAAAGGAATCTACCTAATCTCGGGTCATGGAATCTATATTCATAAGAATAGCTATTGCCAGAGCCTTTTATCTCATCATCCTTCTCCTGCCCATTAAACCCGTACCTATACTTCTCACCCGTAAAATTGCGGTTTTTTAGGAGGACGCCAAACGGAGAGTAATCACTTGCGCTTAAAATCTCTACCACAAAATAATCAACTGTGCCGGTGGTGGTGGTGCTTTCTACAGCTTGTTTTTTGTCGGTAATTACGGTTAATACATTTCCTAAATGGTTGGATAATTCGTATTGCTTTTTGCCCGACTCGCGGTAAAACGACTGTTCCGTTATAGTTGGGGTTATCATATCCTTTTCTGCCACATCCATACCCACTCGCGAACTGCCGTATATGTGTTTTTCTTGTTGTGTGTATGTAAGCGTTTGTGCCGTATTATCTACTTTATGCTCATACACACTCATCACATTACCCTGCGCATCGCGCACGTAGTAAGTAGATTTCTCCCATACGTTTGCACTTGTGTATATATGTTTGGCTATTCGGTGTCCCATAGCGTCACTTCGACTTCACTGCGTTTCGCTCAGTGCAGGCGTAGCCAAATTTAAGGAAAAATTTTTTAACCACAGAGAGCACAGAGTAACACAGAGGTTTTTAAAGCGCGTAAGCCTGACGCAAATGCGGGCGTGCGCATAGCGTGAATAAAAACTTTAGCAAATGCAGATGTAATGCATTTGCGTTAAGAAGTTTTTAGAGCGCGCTGAAGCTTATTTGCGTCTTGAACTTTTCTTTGTTACTTTCTTTTGTTTCGAAGACAAAAGAAAGTAAAATAAAAACAATCAATGTACTGTAATAACGTATCTATTACTTTTCTTTCTTGACAAAGAAAAGTAACAAAAGAAGTCAAGGCTGATTTTCATTCCATATAATTTACTCGCAGCATTGCGACCCAAAGAGTGATTTCCTTGCTGCACGCTGCGGAACTTCTCTTTGGGTGCCCCGCATTCCGCTTCGTAAATTACATTACATGAAAATAGGCCGGGGATAAAACAAATTACTAATTTGACAAATAAGCCCGATAGCTATCGGGGCAAAAAATCGGATGCTCTGATATGTAGGGTGAAAGGTGGAGGGTTTAAGAGCAAAATCCTAATTATGGAAAACTTTTTTGGATTAAAGGGGCAGGAACAGGAAATACGGACGGAAAAGAGCAATATTTTTTAAAGCTGTGGCAGAGCCACACCATTTTTTTGCCCCCTTTTTCTTCGCTGCGGAGCAGCGAGAGAATGAAAAAGACAAACCCCGACTTGCGGGGCTTGTGATGTTACCGTTTTAAACTCATCCAACGATAAAATTAATTTCTATCCTTATTTGGGGAGAACTTGAGCAGTAGATAAATTGTATAAAAATTAAGCGATAACATAAGGCATATAATTAGCCATTGTATTTTTAGCCACGCACCAACGGCAATAAATCCAACTGTAAACAATATCAACCCTGCCCAATGCTTGTAAACCACTATTTTTTTCAACTTCAATGCTTTAAAATCAAATAGCATAGTGATTATTACTGTAAGAAAGATTAATAACAGGGATGCTAAACCTTTTGGTTCAGCATTAACCAGTTCTCTACCTTCAATTTGATTTCTTGTAGTCCAAAGTTCCGAAGCTAAAGCCAAAATACTTATCAAAAGCAAAACAGCTAAAACGGATTTTAAAAGTATAAATACTTTGACTATAAAATTTGTCTTTTTCATCAATCGCAAGTATCATCACA
Organism: Flavobacteriales bacterium; assembly: GCA_037443205.1. Classification (GTDB taxonomy): domain Bacteria; phylum Bacteroidota; class Bacteroidia; order Flavobacteriales_D; family UBA2798; genus JBBIOU01. Next base: position 37,725 of record JBBIOU010000028.1, read on the forward strand.
AAACTCAAATTCCCCTGTGTTATTATTTACAGCATTGTTTACAGTTTTCCCATAATTTATTCCGTCCCGATTTGCTCTCATATCATTATCATCCCAACCTTCGCCAAATCCAAAAACACCAGGAAGCCAATCTTTAAATGTTTCTTTAGACCAACCCAAAAATCCTGATGTGTTAGGTCCGTACTTCATTGTATAATATGCGGAAGCGGAAAAATGCAATAGCTTATCATACCCGGTATTATCATTTTGCCTTACAAAGTTTTCGTACAAATGATATAATGTAGCTCCGTTTTTACTAAAGTTAGCATTATCTAATAAGTTCCAAGTTGAAGAAGCACTTTTTACAAAATCACTTTGCTTGACACCTTTAAAGCCTTGTTCAAATAAAAATCTGCCAAAAGCAACATTATAGTTTTCCGAAAATTGCCCACGATTTAAAGCGTAATCAGTTTTAATTTTATCCATACCAGCTTTAACGATTGGTGCAGGCGTTTTTGTCCCTTGTAGTTCTTGAACCGTTCCCAAAGATGCGTTTCTGCCATTTATGTTATATTCTTGTCTTTGGTTAATCCTTGTTTCGTAAATAGGAACTTCAACCCCTGAACCGTAAGAAATGGTTCTATAACCTACAATTACTCTTTCAACTATATCTTCAGTAGATTGTAACTCCATATTTATCTCGCCTTGATTTGACATAGATAATCTGTAATTATACTTCTCTGCTCCGTCTAAATCAATGTTCTCAATTGGATTGCCTTCTGCAAAAGAATAAGGACTATTCCAAGGGAATTTACTTGCTAAAGGGTCAACAGATTTGAAGCGAGCTAAACGCTTATCATATATCCTAAAGCCGTAATCTTGCTGCCCTTCAACCTCTTTATCGTCTTCTTTTCCGTTAAATGAAAAACGATACTTTGCAGAAGTAAACTCTCTGTTCTGCAGCAGCACTCCAAACGGAGAATAATCACTTGCGCTTAAAATCTCTACCACAAAATAATCTACTGTGCCGGTGGTGGTGGTGCTTTCTACAGCTTGTTTTTTGTCGGTTATCACTGTAAGCACATTTCCTAAATGATTAGATAATTCGTATTGCTTTTTGCCCGACTCGCGGTAAAACGACTGTTCCGTTATAGTTGGGGTTATCATATCCTTTTCTGCCACATCCATACCCACGCGCGAACTGCCGTATATGTGTTTTTGTTTGTATAACATGTGTAGTAATTACCCAAAAATAAGAAAATTTTTGATTTTGGTATTAGTTAATTTATTTTTCTAAGCGCGTAAGCCTGACGCAAATGCGGGCGTGTGCATGGCGTGAATAAAAACTTTAGCAAATGCAGATGTAATGCATTTGCGTTAAGAAGTTTTTAGAGCGCGCT
>JBBIOU010000029.1:0-36417 GCA_037443205.1 Flavobacteriales bacterium
ATCTCCACATCGGAGCGCATGCCAAGCAGATAGGCAATATAAGTGCCAATAGCATTGCCCGCTACGATGGTACTAACTGGTATGATGTATATAATTTTCCGGGTAATGAAAATAGCGATTATTGCTACGTAAATGACATGGCATTTTATAATGGCGATTTATATGTGGGGGGGAATTTTTACCGTTATGCAGACAGCCTTTTTTGTTTAGCTGTATATAAAAACAATCAATGGCAAAGGGTTGGTCAAAATAATTATTTGAGAGGCTCCTTCAATGGTGTTACACGTTTAAAGGAGTATAAGGGAGAATTAATTGCCTCAGGGCCATTTTTAAAGAACGAAGGCAATGTATGCCATAATATACAAAAGTGGGATGGAAATAATTGGAGTTGTCTTGGAACAGGTGTAAAAGATTGGAATAACACATACAACGGCATGACACAAATTCATGATATGATTATTTATAAAGATACCATTTACGTATTGGGAAGCTTTTTTTATGCTGGTAATGTACCTGCAAAATATGTAGCCCGATGGGACGGCAATTATTGGTGTGGCTTAGGCGGAAATCTTCGTATGCCGAACACCGCTTTGAATTTTTTTAATGATACTTTGTATGTCCCTGTTGATAGCATTGATGGAGTATTTATGAATAAAATGGCAAAATTTCTGGGTACGGGACCCGATACATGCAGCGTAGCCATGAGTATAAACGAAACGCAAACCCCACAACAAGAAATAAATATTTACCCCAACCCCAATAATGGTAATTTTAATGTTGTTTTTAGTTCAGCGTATAACAAAGCTGTTGCCATTAGTGTGTTTAATAATTTGGGGCAGTGTGTGTATCAGAAAAGTTTAAATCAAGTTGATGCAGGCAGCATTATACATATAAGTGCAGAAGATTTAGCAAGGGGTTTATATGTGTTGAGGCTTGACAGCGAAAAACAAATGCAAACAACGAAGTTTATAATAAGTAAATAAACCATGAAAAAATATAATCTCATAGCGGTGTTTTTGCAAGAGGGCAAAGCCTCTTTAGGATCGTGTTGGCAATGGTCTTGATTATGCTGTGCGAAATATGTATTACGATAGTGTTTATACATATAAATTGATTAAAAATTAGTTTATGAGGACAGCACATGTAATCGGTCTTATATTCCCTCTCTTATGGGGAGGAAATGTAAGCTTTTCGCAGCAGTGGCAAGATGCGGGAATTATTGGCTATGCACCTAATGTAAGAATTTTGTATGCTGATAGTTTAAATAATCATTTATATGCCGGAGGCATGATTTATCCGAATAACATTCCTCCTATACAATGGGATAGAAATTATTTGTGTAAATACGATCTTGGTCTATGGGATACTATAGCATACTTTAGCGACCAAATATTAAGTATACACATACATAACGGAGAATTGTATGTAGGCGGTTTTTTTACTGAAGTAAACGGTATGCCTGCTATGCATTTGGCAAAATTTGATGGAAATAACTGGATTAATATAGGCAACTTTAATGGGGTAGTAGGTAATATTAAAGAAATAAATAATGAATTGTATGTAATGGGGAGTTTTACCGAAGTGAATTCCATTCCCATAAACGGAATAGCCCGATGGTCAATTAATGGTTGGGAAGACGTATATAATTTTCAGCCTGACTTTGCTACTATATGTGACATTGCTTTTTACCAAGGTAATCTATATATAGCCGGTAATTTTGCCATACATTCTGATACAATACACGACATTGCTGTTTATAAAAACGGTGCTTGGCAAAAAGTAGGAACAACAGATTACATAAGAGGATCTATTGGAGATGTACGCAGTTTAGCTATATTTAATAATGAATTGTATGCGGGAGGAATGATACTAAAAAATCAGGGCAACGTGGGGTACTTATTACAAAAATGGAATGGGCAAAATTGGAGCCAAGTGGGCCTTGGCTTAAAGGATAATAATTACAATACTAATTCAAATGGCTACGTTAATAGAATTGTTATTAAAAACAATTTGCTTGTAGTATGCGGATTATTTTATTATGCCGGTAATATTTTAACTCAAAACATTGGTTTTTGGGATGGTTACAAATGGTGTGGAAATTCTTATACGAATGTAACACAACCAATAACTAATATTGTATTTATGCAAGATACCTTGTATGCTGCAAGTTATATTAATCAAGTTAATAGTATCAGTTATGGAGTAGTAAGGTGGAGTGAAACAAATTACTTTGACACTTGCGGTTCTGCTTTAAATGTATCTGAATTTAAACCCACACAAACAGAAATAAATATTTACCCCAATCCTAATAATGGTAACTTTAATATTGTTTTTAGTTCAGCGTATAACAAGCCTGTTGCTATTAGTGTTTATAATAACCTTGGGCAATGCGTGTATAGCAAAAAACTCAATAGTGTTGGTGCAGGCGAACTTGTTAATCTGAACATAGAAGAACTATCAGGAGGGATGTATTTTGTAAATATAGAAACAGAAAATAATATGCATACCTTAAAAATGGCCTTACAGAAGTAATATAATGAATAGAATAATTATTATAGCGGTGTTTCTGCTCTCTTGTGTTTTTGCAAATAAGCAACGCATTGGGACAATCTGTTTACGAACAACGCTTTAACGGACATACGCATAAAATCAATATAGCCGCTTTAAGCAAGGGGATGTATATAATAAATTGCTATATTTACGATAGTGTTTATACATATAAATTGATTAAAAATTAATTTATGAGGACAGCACATGTAATCGGTCTTATATTCCCTCTCTTATGGGGAGGGAATGTAAGCTTTTCGCAGCAGTGGCAAGATGCGGGAATACCTTTGGCGGCAGGACAAGTAAGAACACTCTATGCAGACACGTTAAATAATAAATTGTACGTTGGGGGAAGCATCATTATAAATGGGAGTAATGATATAAGTTTAAATGCGGTATGGATATACGATGGTAATAATTGGTCATATATTGACACAGTAAACGGATTAATACTCTCCATAATAATTTTTAATCATGAGTTATATGTTGGCGGTATGTTTAGTGGAGTTAATAGCCAAAATATGCCTTATTTAGTTAAATGGAGTGGAAATGAATGGGTACATGCAGGAGGAAATATTGATGAATATGTGATGAACATGAAAGTAATAAATAATGAATTATATGTAATGGGTAAATTTAATCAAATTGGAAACATATCAAATTGTAAGGGAATTGCAAAATTTGACGGTACTAATTGGAGTACTATTTTTAACTTTCCCGGAAATGAGGATATTAATGAAATAACAGCAGTTTCTGATATAACCTTTTATAATGGAGAAATATATATTGGCGGAAATTTTGAAAGACCTACCGATACAATTACAGATTTAGCTGTATATAAAAACGGTGCTTGGCAAAAAGTAGGTGCAACAGATTATCTAAGGGGAGGGTTTAATGCGGTTAATAGTATGGAGGTTTATGATAACGAGTTGTATGTTGGAGGAATGATACTAAAAAATCAGGGCAATGTGGGGTACTTATTACAAAAATGGAATGGGCAAAATTGGAGCGAAGTGGGCTTGGGCTTAAAAGATAATAATTTTTCTACGAATGCTTTGCTTGACGTAAGAAAATTATTATTGCATGAAAACAAACTCATTGCGTTAGGAGGATTTTGTTATGCGGGCAATTTATTTAATAAAAGCATAGCCTTATGGGATGGTATTAAATGGTGTGGAAATAGCTATAATACAAATATTAATCACCCATTAGATATAGCATTATTTTTTAATGATACACTTTACGTTAATGCTTTTAGTATTGATAATAATACACTAAATAAGTTAGCAAAATGGGACGGAACAAATTACTTTGACACTTGCGGTTCTGCTTTAAATGTATCTGAACTTAAACCCCCACAACAAGAAATAAATATTTACCCCAATCCTAATAATGGTAATTTTAATGTTGTTTTTAGTTCAGCGTATAACAAAGCTGTTGTTATAAGGGTGTTTAATAATTTTGGGCAATGTGTGTATAACAAACAACTCAATGGTGTTAGTTCAGGCGAACTTGTTAATTTAAATATAGAAGAACTATCAGGAGGGATGTATTTTGTAAATATAGAAACAGAAAATAATATGCATACCTTAAAAATGGCAGTGCAAAATTAGAGTATGAATAAAATAGTTTTTCCAATAGAATCCTAATGAACTTGAGAGTAAAAAAGCAATACTGGGGGTATTGTAAGGGTCAAATAACATGGTGAAAGTTAGCAAATTTGTTTATAGCAGATATTATACTTCTTTTAATTTATTGATTGTATCTGCCGGATTATCTGAATGAAACACAAAGCTTCCGGCAACCAAAGCATTAGCGCCAGCTTGCACCAGTTGGGAAGCATTTGTAGCATTTACACCACCATCTACCTCAATAATAAAATTATAATTGTATTTTGTTTTTAACTGGTGTGCTTGTTCTATTTTTTTGTACGAATGTTTAATAAAACTTTGGCCACCATAGCCGGGATTTACCGACATAATTAACAATAAATCAATTTCATGGGCAATGTCTTCAATAAGGTTTACAGGAGTGTGCGGATTAATTGCTACACCTGCTTTCATCCCCAATTGTTTAATTTGCTGTATGTTTCTGTGCAGGTGGGTACATGCTTCATAATGTATAGTTAAAATATGAGCGCCATATTTTTTAAATGTTTCAAAATACCGCTCAGGTTGTATAATCATTAAATGAACATCTAAAGGTTTTTGAGCATATTTTTGAATAGACTCTAACACAGGGAACCCAAATGAAATATTGGGAACAAATACACCGTCCATGATGTCTATATGAAACCAATCTGCATGACTTTCATTTACTAATTGAATGTCTTTTTGTAAATTGGCAAAATCGGCAGCCAGCAAAGATGGAGCAAGTATTATACTCATAAAAAATTATTTCAAATAAACAATACTTTTATGTTTATTAAATTCAACCAGGATATGTTCTTGCAGCGTTGTGGAAAGTGTTAAGCCAACTATATCTGCCCTGATGGGAAATGAACGGTGCATACGATCTACTAAACATACGGTGCTGAGTTTTTTGACGTTTGATTGAAGAAGATATGCTGCGGCATGCATTAATGTTCTACCTGAATTTAAAACATCATCAACCAAAATAACATTTTTATTCTTTAAAAAACTTAAATCCTCAGAAATTTTTATAGGGGTATCCAGGGGATTTTTTTTATCCAGTTGAAGGGATGCCAGGTGTATTTTACAATCAGAAATTTTATTTAATATTTTAGCTAATTTTTCGGCCAATATGTAGCCTTGTGGCAATACTCCTACCAAAACAAGAGTTTTTTCAGTAAAATTATTTTCGAATAATTCATATGCAATGCGGTTAATTTTTTGCTCAACCTGTTTGCCTTCCAGAATGATTGTTTTTTTAGCAGCCATATTTGCGCTGCTAATTTAAATATTTTTACACAGTTGAACTTATTTGTTATAAATATAATTAATGAATATGTTTTTAGCCAGTGGCAATAGGGTTTCCCACAAAGGAATATCAGCACCGGTATTTTCTACCACATAAGTTGCCGGAATACCAAATTTGCTTTCTTGTTTGTGTAATTTGAGTTTAATATGCTCTAAGGTATTGCTTATGCTGTAGCGGTATTCGTCAATGTATGATGTATTCAAATAATACATGTCGTCATCGTTGTTTTTATAGATACGGTTTAAGGAATATTGAAACACATAAATTTTTTTATTCATCAAAAACAGAAAGCCTTCATCTTTATACAGAGGTTGTATCCCCAACGGAAAAATAGTTAATCCCTGATTTATTTCTTCAATGATATTTTCGGCTATATCAATTTGTTTTTTTATTTGTTTACCCGAATAATCCACTATCTTATCTATTTCAATAAAAAAACTGTTTTGTTCCTGCAGATTAATTTCATAATTTACAAGCTGCTTTTCCCAATCAATGGAATGGATGTGTTTGGGTAAATTTTCTTCAAACTGTTGTTTTTGTTCATGAAAGGCAATTAACTCTTTATGTAATTCCTTAAGTTTTAAATAAAAAGGCTCAATTTGTTTTTTGTTGAAGGCAGCTTGTGTTTTTTGTAAAAATGCCAGCAGGGTATATTTTTTTAATTCAAAGTCAATAGCCGGCTCCATGTACCATGATTTACTTAACATAGCAAGGTTTTTTTACTAATTAATAACGAATTGTTTATAAAAATTGTTTCAATTGGCAGGGTGTTTGCTAAATTTGTGAACTTTTGTTAACAAGATAAATTTAAAAAATTATGAAAATAAATAATTACCTCCTTATCTTATCAACATTACTATTGCTCTATGCTTGCGTACCACACAGAAAATACACCGACCTTGAAAGTAAATACAAAAAACTTGAAGAGGAATTAAAAACAGCTAAAGAAAACGAGCGTAGCTGCTGTTCCAACCAAAAAGAACTTGAAACACAGATTTTACAAACCAAAAAAGCAAACGAAGCCCTTAGCCGCGATACTTCAATATTAGGAGCATCGTACCGACAAATGCGCGAGCAATACGATAAAATAAACAAACTCAACGAAGACATTATGCGTAAGTTAGAAATATTGCAGCGCGGAAGCGAAGCCGAAGCAGGTAAATTGTCAACGCAATTAGAACTTACCAAACTTGAATTACAACGAAAAGAAGAGTCGTTAAAAAAACTCGAATCTGAGTTGAATGCCAAAGCCGAAATGCTAAAAGCAAAAGAAAAACGAATACAAGAACTCGAAGAACTATTGGCTAAACAAGAACAAGCGCAAAAAGCTTTGTTTGATAAAGTAAATAACGCTTTGCTGGGATTTCAGGGAAAAGGTTTAACGGTTGAACAGAAAAACGGAAGAGTTTACGTAAATATGGAGGCTAAGCTTTTGTTTCAATCGGGCAGTTATGCGGTTGATAAAAGCGGGCAGGAGATACTGATTAAACTTGCCAAGGTACTCGAAGAACAAAAAGATTTAGAAGTGCTCGTAGAAGGACACACTGATACCGACCGCTTAAATTCGGCTAATGTCCCCCGTGATAACTGGGAGCTTAGTGTATTAAGAGCAACTTCGGTAGTTAAAATTTTATTAGATAACAGCCGCATGGATAAAAAGAGAATTACTGCGGCAGGAAGAAGCGAATATTTACCCGTTGACGTAAGCGATAAGGCAAAAAACAGAAGAATTGAAATAGTTTTGATACCTGATTTAAACGAACTGTTTAAACTTATTGAAAATAAAAAATAAGTTTCATAATTATAATATTTTTTGCAAATAAGCCGCTATTTCTAAGTGGCTTATTTGTTTTATACAAGCACAGTTTTCTGATTTACGGCAATTATTACAGGATTTATTAAGCACAAAATATTTTGCCTTTTCGCCAACAGGCATCCACCTGCCCGGATGTATAGGCCGCATGGGTGCATAAATTCCTATAGCATATTTTCCTAAGGCTGCTGCAATATGCAAAGGTCCGGTACTGGCAGCAACTAATCCATCGCAGGCAGCAATAAATTCTATGTATTGGCTAAGGGTAAATTTGCCGGTAAAGTTGTGTACGTTAGGTAAATTAAGTTTAGTTACGCAATTTAATGTTTCTGCTTCACGGCTTGTTCCGCATATATATATATCAAATATTTCGGGGTTCAGGCTTTCTATCAGTTGCAGATAATTTTCTTCGCCCCACTCGCGTGCGCTGCCCTTTGAACGTGGATGTAAAATAAGATTAAATTTATGTGGCTTTATTAAACATTTTATGGAGTCGTTTACTTGAATATTTTTTAAATTGTACAAATTTTTAATCTCATTTAAGCTATAATCTGTATTTATATTGAATGGTTCTAAAAGTTTGATATTTAATTGGGCTTCGTGTAAATCAGAACTTCTGCGTTTAATGTTTACTTTAACATTACAGTTAAAAAAGGTATGCCATCTTCTGGAAGTAGCTATTCTTAGCGGAATGCCTGCTTTTTTAGCCATTCTTACCACCGGCTTATCGGGAAAAATAAAAACTATGGCATCGGCAGCTACACTCTCTAATAATTGAATACTTTGCTCCGCAGGCATCTTCATTAGCTCATCCCAACTGATAATCGCGTCAACCGAAGCACTTAAATCAACAACTGCCCGGGTGTAATCTCTGCATAAAAAAGATACTTTGGCTTGGGGAAATTTTTTTTTTAAAACCGTACAAACCGGCAAAGTCAATACCACATCGCCAATGCTGTCGGTACGCGAAACAATAATATGTTTAATGTTGCTGTTGGCTATGACTGTTTGTCCCAAAGTTGTTTTAATTTAACATATTTGATAAAAGTAGCGTGCGATGAGATAATACAAATTATTAAACCGTAGTAGCCATCTAAAATACCCAGTTTTAAAAAATAATCCCGTATAAATTTTATAACCGGACTAAGCAAAATTTTAGGCAAACTGCTTTTTTTGCCTTTTTGGTAATAAGCATTAGCGGCAATTTCGGTAAAATAATTTACTTGTTTAATATGGTCGTGTATGGTATAATAACTGTAATGTAAAATATTTCCTTTTAATTTAGTAATTGTGGCATTACTATCCATTTCGTATTTATCGTGTGGGTTTATGCCGGTCCATCGGCCTTTCCGGCTATCCCATAAACGTAATTTGGTATCAGGATACCAACCGCTATGCTTAATCCATTTACCGCAATAGTTAGTTAGGCGGTTCATTTCATAACCATCATGTGTCCAATTTTTTTTTACTTTAATTATTTCAGATTTTAAAACATCATCCAATGCTTCGTCTGCATCTAAGGAGAGTATATACGGATAGAGTGCCAAACTGATGGCGCGGTTTTTTTGCTCAATGTGCCCGTCAAAAACATGCTGTACAAAACGTGCGCCCTTTGCTTTGGCTATTTCTTCAGTTTTATCGGTCGAATATGAATCTAATATCAATATATCATCAGCTATATCTTTTACAGAATCTATGCACCTGCCTATATTCCGCTCTTCGTTAAATGTTATTATTACAACCGATAGTTTAACCATTTTACAAACATATAAAAAATGTATGCTATTTTTGGATCAGTAGTCTGTATTTTAATAGAAAATTATACCTTTGGTATGAAATATAAATGCATTTAAAATGAAAATCACATTGAAACAATTACACAGCGCTTTAATTCTTATCCTGTTTATCGGTTTTGCAGCATCGTGCGGAAATAAAAAAAATATTTCGGCATACGATGCGGCCAAAAATATAACTGCCGTTGAAAACCCTGATTTTATCATGTCGGTAGCCACCGGAGAAGTAATAAACAAATCGGGTATAAAAGGGGATGCCGTGCCTATGATGATGCAAATGCTCTTTGGTGAAATGCTCGATTATGTTCGCAAAGAAGAGAAAACAGGAATTAGTTTTGAAGGAAGCAGTTATATGCTCTTGAAAATGGGTAACAACGGAAAGCCTGATTATATTGCAAATATTTTTAATATTAAAGATGCCGAGCGATTTAAATCGTTCATAAAAGAAGAAACCTCGCAAGATGCAGAAAAAAAGGAAGGTATAAATTATTATACTGAAGGAAAAAATTTTATTACCGGGTGGTATAAAACTTTTGGTGTTACATTGATTTCGGATAATATAAGCACCAAAGATTCAGCGTTTGTAAAAATAAAATCATTGATGGAAACAGCTACAAAAACCGCTGAAAACCTTGGTAAAAATTATACGGAATTTTTTAATCAAAAGGCAGATATTTCTATTATCTACAATTTAGATATTGCCGGTAAAATAAATCAAACAAATCAAAATGATGAGCAACTGAAAAAGATGAAAACTTATTATGAAGGAGGCTCGGCAATTTATACATTAAATTTTGAAACCGATAAAATAACCGGCAATTTAAAAAATATGTTGTCTGATAAATCTGTTCAACGGTTTAGCCAAATGTTTAATAAAGGAATATCTGAGGGTATGACTCAGTGCCTTACCGACAACGGAAATCTGATTGCGTTTGGCTCGATGGCTATAAACCTGGGTTCATTTATGGATTTTCTTACAGAGATAGGTTTAAATGAAGGTACAGAAGTAAAAGAATTTGAATACATGACACAGCTTTCGTTTTCTGATTTTGCCAAAGCATTTACCGGTGAAGTAACTATATCGCTTATTGACATAGAACAAGTTAATGCACTTGAATATTATAAAAGTAAAGGTGTTAAAATAGAAAACCCTGAGTATTTTGACTACACCAAAACATTACCTAAAGTAGCTATTACCGTTGGTTTAAATAGCGATTTGATAAAAAATGTATTTGATACAACTAAAAATCTTGATAAACAAGATAACATTTACAGTATGAACGATGATGTGTTTTTAAGCATAAACGGTAATAAACTTTTTATTAGCACCCATAAAGATTTAGCCGAAAAATTTGCAGCCAATGGCTATTTAGGTACATACAATGAAGGTACACGTACATCGCAGGCCATGGCCAACCCGTTTTATGGATACTTAAATTTTGCACCTTTAAAAAAATTAATGAGCGAAGAAGATTTAAAAAACATGGAAGACCCTTTTAATTATCTGAATTATGCAACATTTTCAGCTAATCTGATTGAAGGAACTTTTGAAATTAATTTTAAACCCACCGGTAAAAACAGTTTGGCAGTATTAACCGGTTTGGTATTTGATCTGATATTCGCAAATATGGAATCAGGTATATAAACCCAAATTTAGTATCAGAAATTAGACAATATTTCGGGTGCATTTGGGTTACAACTTTGAAGCAAGTATTACGCATATTAATGCATGACATTAGATAAATTTTAAAGCATACCACATAAATGGTAAACCCCTTCCTGAATATTTCGGGAAGGGGTTCATGTTTTGCGGCAAATCTGTAAGCCGGGTTTTGTTTCGTGCAACCTTGCGGCAGCATATAGCTGTCATTTATCTAAGCGGCCTACCCATTACGGCATTGTTGGAACACAACAAATTTAACGGGCCGTTTCAATCCGTAACCTACATGGCCTTTCAACCCCCGAGGTTTACCATTACAAGCAGTTGCCTGCTTGTATCGTGAGCTCTTACCTCGCGTTTTCACCCTTATCTGCCGCAGGGCAGACGGTATATTTTCTGTGGCACTTGCTGTATAGCTGCGGTTACCCGCAACTACCCCTCTTTTTCAAGAGGCGGGGTTGCCCTTTGTTGCCCGGACTTTCCTCTGTGTGTACTACACAGCGACAGCACGATTTGCTTTGCAAAGGTATCAAAAAAAGCGCCAACATGCATCAATGCATGTTGGCGCCCGGTTTATTATGATGTTATTTGCTTTGGTTGCCTGCTACAACGTTTCCGTCAATATCCCACTCGGTTGATAGTATGCGTTTACCATCTTCGTACACCAGGTGGTATTTTAATAACCCGTTTGTATGCCACACGCACCAGTTTCCGTCTTTTATTCCATTATTATAATTTGCCTGCATAATTTTATTGCCGTTTTCATCATAGCTGGTCCAAGTTCCGTGTTTTAAGCCATTTTTAAAATAGCCTATTTCCTTCACTTTACCACTTTCGTAATACCAAACGGTTTTACTTAGATTACCCGTTTTTTGAACGGTAGCGTTTGCCATGCCTTTGGCAATGGTTTGGTTGGTAGCTTCCTGGGCAAACACGTGTCCAGAAAAAACCAAGGCGAGAGTTACAATTAGGTTTTTCATAATCCCCGGTTTTTTTGGTTAAACAATACGCAAATTTACGATATTGTTATTATAATGTTACCAAAAAGTTAACAATAAATTAATATTTAACTATTTTTTAGTAATATTTTGATAATATAAAAATTATATACCTGATTTTCAAATAAATAATTAATTAACTTTTTTACCTGAAACGGTTTTCGTGCTCGATTTAAATTTCGAAATATTTTTAAGCTTAAATACGATATAAGTATTGCCGCTACCTTGCGAAGCATAATAAGTTTGATTGTCATAATTTAATTTACCTCTGCCATTATTCCAGTTTTCGGCTTGTAGTTTATATTCTCCATTAGCGGTAGACGAACCAAAAATCAGGTATTTACCTTCACCCGATTCAAAAGACAAAGCAAGTTTGTCAGTTCCTATCACTTTTTCTACTACACAAGGAGTACCTTTTTTAATTAATAACCTCTCTTCATTTACGCCACTTGATACAATCAATTCGCCTTTTGAAGTTTCTTTGTTACCACTGTTTTCTTTTTTATATAAAATTATGTCTTCGGATGTGTAAAACTGTATTTTTTTTACTTCCTCATCTGTTATCCGGTATTTTTCTTTTAGGGCATTTGTGTATGGTACCAAAGGCGAACAGGAAACTGATAAAAAAACAATAATAATTATGTGTGCTAATTTGGTATTCATTTTTATTTTTTTAAATTTTATCTGCAAAAATCATCCCAAATGTATTAAACCCCAAAAAAGTCTAATAGTTTTTAGTTTTGGTGTTAAATCGCAGTTTAAATACGAATTACATAATTATTATAAATATAATCGGAGTTAAAACCAACAAACTCAAATAGTTCGGCACATACTTCGCTTCCCATTGATTAATTTGGGTTTAAATATTAGCTAATGCAGCCTTTGTTATATTTTCCAGTCCTTTTTTAAGTTCTTTTGTCTTTGGCCAGCCAAAACCCAGTCTAAAATAATTTTCGGGCAAACCAAACCAGTGCCCGGGACCTACATAAGTTTTATATTTTTCAAACAAAGTTTGATAGAATTTTTGTGTATGGATATGATTTTTTAATCGGGGCATCATTACTACCCCCGCTTGGGGTATTACATAATCTATCACCTCTTGTTTTTTTAACCATTTTAATAATATTCTGTAGTTTTTATTTACATGCAATTGTACTTTATTCAAGTACATTTTTTTATTTTTTAAAATTTGGTAAGCAATTTCTTCATCTATAACCGAATTGCATATTATGATTTGTTCTTTGGCAGCAAGAAAGCTATTCATCCATGTTTTATTAGTGCAATATATCCAACCTATTCTTATCCCGGGCACTCCGTATGCTTTGGATAGAGAACTAACTCTGATAATGTTTTTTCGGTGTTTTAATAACTGATGTTTATAGTTGTTAAGTGGTATCTGAAAATAAGTTTCATCTATTAATACAGGAATGTTTTGTTTTTCGCAGTAAGAATTAATTTTTTCCAGTTCATTTGTGTCAAATACTTTTCCACTGGGGTTGTGCGGGTTAGTTAAGCTAACGAGTTTAGTTTTTTTGCTGATTAACTTTATTAATTCTTCGGCTTTTAATAAATAGTTGTTGTGTATGTTTAGTTTGTATGTTTTTATTTTACAACCTATCGCATAAGGTGTTTCCAGGTTAGTGGCATAGTTAGGATGCAGTACAATGATTTCGTCATTTTTTTTTAGCAGGGCCGTATGTATAATAAATAAGGCATTGGCAGCACCGGCAGTTATTAATACATCATCGGGTTTTTGGGAGTTATATTCTTTACAGATTAATTTTCTGAGTTTTTTATTGCCTTGGTGGCTACCGTAGCACAGCACGGTTTTTTGTACGTCTATTTTCAGGTCTTTAAACAATAGGTCATTTACAGAACTTTCGGCCAGGTTGTATTTAATGGTATGGTAACCTAATTCCTCGGGCGATTCTTGTTCTATAGGCATTCTGCGATACTCCATATAATTTTAAAATAAAAAAGCTGTAAAATCAAATTTACAGCTTTTTAAAAAATTATGGCATTAATAATTTTAATCTAATCTTATATCACCTTTAAATGTTTCTGTATTTCCTTTGTCATCTACCATTTTTACAACCCATATATATACACCTGCAGGAGCAAGTTTATTATCTGAGGTATATCTTCCGTCCCAAGGTTTATCAACGGTATTGGTGGTATAAACAAGTTTACCCGAACGGTCGTAAACTGTCATCACAAAATTTACGTTCAATACTTTTAATGCTTCGGGTATAAATGTTTCGTTTATACCGTCACCATTAGGCGAAAAAATATTGGGGGCTAAAAGGTTATAGTCGTTTTCTATGATTATTTGCTTATTAATTTCGTTTTTGCAACCGTTATTACCTTCTAATATTAGTTTTATAGGATATGTTCCTTTTTGATTATAGTATCTCCATGTATTTTTTTCCTGGCTGGTTTTTCCGTCATGAAATACCCATGTAAGGTTGCTGTATTGGTAGATATCAGTGCTGAATTTTGTTATTTGTCTGGCGTCTTCGATGGTAGTATTGTAAATGATGTTTGCTTCAGGTTTTGCCAGGATGGTAACGGTTTGGGTTATTTCGGGTGATTCTGTAGCATGGATGTTGTAAACTCCGGCTTCGTTAAAGCTGATTTGTTTTTTATCGTTTGCCAGTAAGGTAATCGTTTCGCCATTACCTAAGTCAAGGTTAACTGAAGTGTTTTCAACTCTGATTGTAATTTTCTCACCGGCACAGGCTGTTGTTTTATCAATTGAAATAAGAGGTTTTTTATCTATATCTATTAAAACCGGTTCAGTATGCTTTGGGTTTTGTGTATTTGTAACAGGTGTAATAACAGGAGGATTAGTATTGTTTAAGGTAGAGGTATGTTTACCGGCAGGTGTATTCTTTTCTTCAGCAGGCGTATTATGATTGTTTGATTCTTTTATTTGCGGGTTAACGGCAGTTTGTGTATAGGTGTCATTATTGGTAGTAGTGTTTGCAGTAGCATGGTTGTTGTGCTTAACGGAATTTGATGTGGCATTATTTTCAGTTACAGAATTATTATTTATCGCATTGTTAAGCCCGGATTTATTTTCGAGTGTAGTTTGAGTATTGTTTTTGTAGGTGTTTATTTTATGATTATTAAAGTTGTTTGATGTATCGTTGTTTTGTATCGGAGCAAAATACAAGGTGGCTGCAAGGGTTGCAAGGGCTGCTGCACCTGCAGCAATATACCATTTACCGCTGTTGGCTTGTGGAGTGGGTTTAGCACCCAACTTTTGTTCAAAGCGGGCCCACTGGCTTGGGTCGTAAGGCATTTCGTAGCCTTCGAGCGATTTTTTAATCAGTTGTTCAAATTTATCTAACTTATTCATATAGCACTTAACGGTTTATTACCGTATGTTTTTCAAGTTGTTTTTTTAAATTTTGCTTTGCTTTTGCCAGGTTCGATTTGGAAGTTCCCTGGTTAATGTTGAGCATTTCGGCTATTTCTTTATGCGAATAGTTTTCAAACACATACAGGTTAAAAACGGTGCGATATGCAGGAGATAAATTTTGAATCGCTTCTAACACGATATCCGGGTTAATGTTTTCAAATCCTGTTTCATCCGTTTCAGCCGCATGCTCATCATTATCGGTTAAATCAGTTTGATTGGCGCCATCTTCAATAAAAATTAAATTTTTGTTTTTCCTCACAAAATCTATGGCAGTATTTACAGTTATTTTACGCAGCCAACCCTCAAAAGAACCGGTAAAATTATAATCGGATATTTTTTCGAAAGCTTTGATAAAAGCATCTTGTAAAATATCCTGCGCGGTATCGCGGTCTTTTGTATAGCGCATGCAAACAGCAAGCAATTTTCCAAAGAACGTTTCAAAAATGATTTGCTGACATTTTCTGTCTCCTTTAATACAACCATTAACGGTTTTTTCTAATTGCTCTTGTGTCAGCCTCATTTTGCATTCAATAACAAGACGCGTACTGCATTGCAGGGTTGCCTTTACAATAAATAATATTATTTAATTAATTGATTATCAGTGTCTATAATTTAGAACCAAATCAATTTTAACCTTAATATGTCATCAGATTTTTCCGTGGTAGGTAAAGGCTTTAAATTTTATTAGAAATTCTAATAATATCTAAACCGGGGTTAACCCCCATATTACATACCAACACAGGTACTTGCGTCAGACTCCTGATTTTTCGGAGCTAATGACAATTTAGGGTTTAAACTTATCAAAGTTAAACAAAAAAATGCGATTTTAAAAACTTTTTCAGGTATTTTATACATTAGTCAAAAATCTGTTTATGATGGAACCCAAAACAGTTGCTTTTTCGCAAACTACGCTTACAGAACTGATGATACCGGCTTATGCCAATTTTGGTGGCAAAATACACGGAGGTATTTTACTTTCTTTAATGGATAAAGTGGCTTATGCTTGTGCCAGCAAACATGCCGGCAGCTATGTGGTAACCGTATCGGTTGAGGGGGTAGATTTTTTACAACCGGTTAATGTGGGGGAGTTGGTTTCTTTGCATGCATCGGTAAACTATGTTGGTAAAACATCTATGGTAGTGGGTATAAAAGTGGTGTCGGAGGATGTAAAATTAGGATTGGCCAAACACACCAACACCTCGTATTTTACAATGGTTGCCAAAAATGAACAAAACGAACCTACCTTAGTACCGCCATTGATACTTCAAAATAAAGAAGAAATAAGAAGATTTATAGAAGCGATTAAAAGAAAAAATATAAAACAGCAAAGTAAAGAAGCATTAAACAACGAAAAAAACAGGTTAAATATTGAAAAAGAATTACATTTATTACAAGGCGAAAGAATGGTTATTGCGGTAAATTAACATCGTTCAAAAACTTTTTGCAGGTGCGCGGTATCAATTAAGGCTGCTTTTTATAATTTAGCGCAAAAATGTTTAACTAAAAAAAATTACGCTATGAAAGTTACTGTTGTTGGTGCAGGTGCAGTAGGCGCAAGTTGTGCCGAATATATTGCTATTAAAAATTTTGCTTCCGAAGTGGTATTGGTTGATATTAAAGAAGGCTTTGCCGAGGGTAAGGCAATGGATTTGATGCAATGTGCGGCTTTAAACGGATTTGATACAAAAATTTCGGGTACAACCAACGATTACAGTAAAACTGCAGGCAGCGATGTAGCAGTTATTACATCGGGTATTCCTCGCAAACCCGGCATGACCCGCGAAGAATTGATAGGTATAAATGCAGGTATCGTAAAAGAAGTTTGTGCAAACTTAATAAAACATTCGCCCCATGTTATTTTGATTGTTGTTAGCAATCCCATGGATACCATGACCTATTTAGCGCATAAATGCACCTCATTGCCCAAACACAGAATTATCGGTATGGGCGGGGCATTAGATAGTGCAAGGTTTAAGTACAGGCTTGCCGAAGCCTTAGCTTGTCCTGCTTCTGATGTGGATGGTATGGTAATCGCAGCACATAGCGATACAGGTATGCTTCCGCTGATAGATAAAGCTACGCGCAACGGGGTGTCTGTATCTAAGTTTCTGTCGCCCGAACGGATGCAAAAAATTGTTGAAGATACTAAAGTAGGTGGAGCCACTTTAACTGCTCTGCTGGGTACTTCTGCCTGGTATGCACCGGGGGCTGCTGTATCTGAAATAGTTAGAGCCATTGCACAGGATAGCAAAAAAATGATTCCTTGTTCGTTAATGTTGGAGGGCGAATACGGACAAAATGATATTTGTTTAGGAGTGCCTTGTATTATTGGTAAAAACGGTGTAGAAAAAATAGTTGAAATTGAACTTACCGAAACTGAAAAAACCAAATTCAAAGAAAGCGCAGATAGCGTAAGAGCCGTAAATGCTTTGTTGAACTCGGTTGTTGCTTAATATAAGTTCAATAGTTACAAGTATTTTTAACACATTTATCATTAGCATCGTTTGCTCGGTCAGGCAGTTTATTCATGTCTGATGTGTTAAACTTATCAACAATTAAATTTATATAGTTAACAAGACCACTGTTTAGCCATAGTAAAGCTTTATATTTGTACATTATCTATGGAAAATTTCATTGTATCGGCACGTAAATACCGTCCTCAGCGGTTTGATTCAGTAGTGGGGCAGGGCGCGATAACCACAACGCTTAAGAATGCAATACAAAACAATCACCTGGCACAGGCTTTTTTATTTTGCGGACCCCGGGGTGTAGGAAAAACAACCTGTGCACGCATTTTGGCAAAAACTATTAACTGCCTTAATTTACAAGCCAATGGCGAAGCCTGCGATCAATGCGAAAGCTGCACATCTTTTAACGAGGGACGTTCGCTTAATATTTACGAACTGGATGCAGCTTCCAATAACAGTGTAGATGACATCAGGCAACTCATAGATCAAGTTAGTTTTGCTCCGCAATTAGGAAAATTTAAGGTATATATCATCGATGAGGTTCACATGCTCTCAACCAGCGCCTTTAATGCCTTTTTAAAAACCCTGGAAGAACCTCCGCGCCACGCCATATTTATTTTGGCAACCACCGAAAAACATAAAATCATACCTACCATACTTTCGCGATGCCAAATATTCGATTTTAATCGCATCAGTTTAAACGATATTGTAAACCATCTGCAAAACATTGCTCAAAACGAAGGCGTAAAGGCAGAGACAGAGGCCTTGCACATCATCGCACAAAAAGCAGATGGAGGTTTGCGCGATGCACTCTCTATTTTTGACCAGGTAGTAAGCTTTTCGGGTAATAATTTAACCTATAAAGCAGTAATTGAAAATCTGAATGTATTAGATTACGATTACTATTTTAAGGTTACAGATTATATGCTTGCAGCAGATATTAAAAATACACTGCTAACGCTGAATGATATTTTAAGACACGGTTTTGATGCGCATCTATTTATAAACGGATTAGCAGCACACCTGCGCGATTTAATGGTGTGCAAAGACACCGATACACTCACCTTGTTAGAAACTACTGATGCAGTAAAAGAACGCTATAAAATACAATCGGCAAAGGCAGATATACAGTGGATATTAAAAGCCATGGATTTACTAAGCCATTGCGATGTAAATTACAAAATGGCTAAAAATCAACGCTTGTTGGTAGAACTTACCCTTATGCAAGTTTGCTCGATAGATTTATCGGCCGAAAAAAAAAAATTGAATTAACACCCATACTTCCTCCCCCCGGTGGCGCTGATGCCCAATATCTTTTTGCACAATCGCTCTCGCGTTCAGCAAGTACAAAAAACTACTCCAATGCTGCTGTAAAAGCAAAACCCGAATTAAAAGCGAATCAAATCACATCTCATTTGCCTATCACCAATGACCTTACTAAACTTAAATCAGTTTCAATCAGCAGTATTACTACAAAAATAAACGAAACACAAACCGACATTTATAATGATACAAGTTTATCAGAAGCAGAAAACAATACGGTAACTACCCCACTCGATACACAAAAATTTTATGAAACCTGGATAGTTCTGTGCAACAACCTGAAACAACAAGGAAAAGAATCTCTGTACGTAACACTTACAGCCAGAAAACCCGAATTACTTGAAAACGGAACCATACAACTGAATATAGATAATAAAACACAACAACAAGCCATTGAAAGAGACAAAACATATCTACTCGATTTTTTACGTGAAAAATTAAATAATCACCAAATCACCATAGTAACCAACATTGATCAGAGTAACGATGCAGTTGCCCTGTACACCAACAAAGATAAATTTAAAAGATTAGCAGAGAAAAATCCGCTGTTGATTGAATTGCAAAAAAGATTAAATCTGGATATTGACTGATATAAAACCTTGTCTTTTTTCTGTTAAAAATATTCCCTTTATGCATCATTAACATTTCATTATTTTTGTAATATGACAACCGAAGAGGCGCACAAGCGGATAGAATACCTTACACAGGAACTCAACCGACATAATTATTTATATTACGTTAAACATAGTCCCGAAATAAGCGACTATGATTTTGACAAATTACTTGAAGAACTGCAAACCTTAGAGAAACAATACCCTCAATTTCTAAAGCCGGATTCGCCCACACAAAGAGTAGGGGGAGAGGTAACCAAAGAATTTCCGGTAGTAAAGCATAAATATCCGATGCTATCATTAGCAAATTCATACAGCATAGAAGAAATAATAGAATTTGAAAACAGAATTAAAAAACTCATCGAAAGCCGGGTAGAATATGTTTGCGAATTAAAATATGATGGTGTTGCTATTGGTATAACCTATCTGAATGGTAAATTTTACAGGGCAGTAACCAGAGGTGACGGAGAACAAGGAGAAGATATTACACCCAATGTAAAAACCATACGTTCTATACCGCTTCAATTACAGGGAAATGATTACCCTGCCGAATTTGAAATACGGGGAGAAATATTTTTTCCGCGCAAAAACTTTGAAAAACTCAACAAAGAAAGAGAAGAATCGGGAGAAACTTTATTTGCCAATCCGCGCAATACGGCCTCAGGAACTTTAAAAATGCAAGATTCTGCGGTGGTTGCCAAACGGGGGTTAGACTGCTATTTGTATGGAATATATGGTGATAATTTACCGTTTACTTCGCATGCACAAGCCATACAGAAAGCAGGCGAATGGGGATTTAAAATACCTCCTGTCGAAAAAAAATATATAGCCATTTGCAAAACAGTTGACGATATAGTAGCATTTATTAATTACTGGGAAATAGAACGAAAAAATTTACCATTTGACATAGACGGTATAGTAATTAAAGTAAATGATTATGCACAACAGCAAGAGTTGGGTTTTACTGCCAAATCGCCCCGCTGGGCAATAGCATATAAGTATAAGGCCGAGCGTGTTTCTACACAATTACTAAGTATCGTTTATCAGGTAGGACGTACCGGTGCAATTACCCCGGTGGCCAACTTAAATCCGATATTGCTGGGAGGTACCATCGTAAAAAGAGCTTCACTGCACAATGCCGACCAGATAGAAAAATTAGGTCTTTGCGCAGGCGATTATGTATGGGTTGAAAAAGGCGGAGAAATAATTCCTAAAATTGTTGGTATAGATACAACTAAACCCCGCGATACAACACAGCCGATAAAATACATAGATACCTGCCCGGAATGTAATACGCCCCTTGTTCGCAACGAAGGTGAAGCACTGCATTACTGCCCCAATGAATTTTCGTGCCCGCCACAGATAATAGGAAAAATCATACATTTTACCTCACGCAAAGCCATGAATATTGAAGGGCTTGGCGAAGAAACCATTGACCAACTCTATCAGGCCGGGTTAATAAAAAATATAGCCGATATCTACGATTTAAAAAAAGCACAATTACTGCCTTTAGAGCGCATGGCTGAAAAATCAGTTACCAATCTTTTACAAGGTATAGAAAACTCTAAAAAGATACCCTTTGAGCGCGTATTGTTTGCCTTAGGAATACGCTATGTTGGTGAAACTGTAGCCAAAAAACTGGCAAAACATTTTAAATCGCTTGATAACATAATCAATGCCCGCTATGAAGAATTACTTACTGTAGATGAAGTAGGCGAAAAAATTGCTGAAAGCGTAGTAAATTATTTTCATGAAATATATAACCTGCAAATTGTTGAAAGACTAAAACTAGCAGGTTTACAAACGGAATTAAAAACCAATGAAGCAGTTCTTTCTGAAAAGCTTAAAGGAATTACATTTGTTGTTTCAGGTACATTTAAATATTTTTCGCGGGATGGCATTAAGCAAACCATCGAACAGCATGGCGGAAAAGTATCGGGCTCTGTTTCGAAAAATACCGGCTATCTTGTGGCAGGAGAAGATATGGGACCGGCAAAACTGCTCAAAGCACAAGAATTGGGTATAAAAATAATTAATGAAACCGAATTTAAAAATCTTATAGCTTAAAAACAGAAATGTTTTACAATATTAAAAAAATAATATCCATGCGTGCAATGCGAAATGAGTTTAATGCTCTTAAACGCAAAAGCAAGGTAATTAATCTTGCCGAAGCACGCTCGGTAGCCTTATTGTATAAAGTAGATGACGAAAAAAAATACAACATCATCAAAAACTATGTAAAACATCTTAAAGAAGAAGAAGGTATAAAAAAAATAATAGCAATAGGCTATGTGCCTGCCAAAATAATTCCCGATTATCTGAAACCCCGACTTGAATTTGAATTTTTTTGTAATAAAGACTTAACCTGGAAAGGCAAGCCCCGGGGAAATTTTATTAATAATTTTAAATACGATGATTATGATATACTCATAGATTTAGAAAGCGAAGAGATAATTCCCTTGCGATATCTGCTTAATTGGAGCAAGGCAAAGTTTAAGGTAGGATTTTATGATAAAGAATTTGAATGTTATTACGATTTGATGATACATATACCCAACAAAGATTTGAGTGATTTCATTTCGCAAACCAATTATTATTTATCAATCATTAATAAAGCAATATGATGGAAAAATTAAAAGGCATGGGAGTAGCACTTGTTACACCCTTTAATGAAAATAAAGAAATAGATTTTGCATCACTCGAACGCATCGTAAAACATGTTATGGCCGGTGGGGCAAATTATTTGGTTGTACAAGGAACAACAGGCGAATCAGTTACTATAAAATCTGAAGAAAAAAGAGCCATACTCGATTTTATATTAGAAATAAATAATAAAAGATTGCCGGTGGTATATGGTGTTGGCGGATATGATACGCGCGAAATATTAGAAGTATTTGATGAATTTGATTTTACAGGAATAGACGCGATACTTTCGGTTAGCCCTTATTATAATAAGCCTACTCAGGAAGGACTCTACCAGCACTACAAGGAAATTAATAAATATGCACCGCGCCCTGTTATTTTATATAATGTTCCCGGAAGAACAGGCAGAAACATGCAGGCAGATACAACCCTACGTATAGCACAAGATTGTAAAAATATTATTGGCATCAAAGAAGCATCGGGTAGTTTTAATCAAATCATGTCTATCATTCAGAAAAAACCCAAAGATTTTTTGGTAATTTGCGGTGACGATGCCATTGCATTGCCGGCTATGTCTGTTGGGGCAACAGGTGTTATTTCGGTTATAGGCAATGCTTTTCCGAAACAATTTACAGAAATGATTCAACTCGCAGGAGAACAAAATTATATTCAAGCTAAAGCAATACATTATCAATTGCTCGATATTATACAACACCTGTTTGTAGAAAGTAATCCATCAGGTATTAAAGAAGTTCTGAAGTATATGCGTTTGTGCGAAAACTATACACGCCTGCCTTTAGTTCCTGTTTCAGCCGACTTATCCAAAAAAATATATCAACTTTTAGCTGATTGCCCCTACATAAAAATTTAAAATGAAATATATGTTACCGAATTACAATCGCAATTTATTTTACTTATATGTTTTTCTGTTTTTATTTATATTTTTTTCATGTAAAACTTCATTTAAACCCGAAAAGCCCGAAGCATCTTACGAACCAAAACCCCGAATATACGACAAACAACTGTCTTTTTTTAATCTGCCTATAGAGATTGCCACATCAGATATTGAAAAAAAAATTAATGAGTACGTAAAAGGCACACTATACGAAGATAATAGCTTTGATGATAATAATGAAGACGGTTTAAAATGTTTGGTAAAGAAACACAGTGACATAAAACTGGATGCCTTGCAAAATCGGATTAAAATAACTGTTCCGCTTGATGTTAGCGGCAAATATAAAGCAATGGGTATTACAGTTGATTTTAAAGGTATATTATCGGCCAGCTATGTAACAGCCATTACACTGGAAGACGACTGGAAGATGAGAACAGTTACAAAATCTGCCGGACACGAATGGATAAAAAAACCAACCATTGATTTATATTTGTTTGAACTACCGGTTACTACCATTGCCGATGCAGCCATAAAGGGACAACAAACATATATATCACGCGAAATTGATAAAGCCATCAATGAATATGTTGACTTAAAAGAGTATGCCAAAGAGTATCTCACCCCTTTATATGAACCCATTCAGGTAAGCGAAACCTACAAAACATGGTTAAAAATACAACCGGTTGAGGTTTTGGTTACACAACTTAATGCAGCTAATAAAAAAATAAAATTTGGTATGGGCTTAAAAGCATATACCGAAACAATTATCGGTAGTAAACCTTTGCCGGCTGATAAAGCCAAGGTGCCGCCCATGAAAATAGTTGAAGTTTTAAATGACGATTTTCATATTGGTTTGGCCGCATTAGTAAGTTATCAGGATGCCGCTAAATTATTGCATGAACAATTTGTTGTTACGCCTTATACTTATACTGACGGAAAAAAATCGGTAACAGTTACAGCTATTGATTTATGGGGACAAAAAAATAAACTGGTATTGTCATTGGGTTTAAAAGGCAGCGTCAAAGGTATGATATACTTAACGGGTGTACCTTATTATGAAGCAAAATCGCGTAATATTAAAATGAGTGAAACCGATTTTCATTTAGATACAAAGAATAAATTACTTAAATCGGCTAACTGGCTTTTGCATGGAACTTTTGCTAAAAAAATAGAACAATACTTGTACTTTGAAATAGGTAAAGAATTAGATGCCGCTAAAAAAGAGTGTCAATCTTATTTTAATAATTATGAATTAAGCAAAGGAGTTTTTTTGAATGGCAAACTTAATGAGATAGAAACAAGTAAAATATTCTTGCTGGAAGATGCTATTGTAACCATTGTTGATGTAAAAGGAAAAGCGTCAGTAAAAGTAGAAGGGATGTAGATTCCAAAAAAGTCATTAGATTTATTTCCCGGCAGTCGGGACTCTAAGGTTTTGTAAGAAATTTCTTACCATATTATCTAATTTTGGTGTAGGAAATTTTAACAAAATCTAAAACAAGGTTAACCCCCAATACCGCCCAGATACATACACACTTGCATCAGCCCTCGAAAAATTCAGTGGCTGATAACAATTTTGGGGTAAAAAAATGCGCCCCTATTATTTAACAGGAGCGCACTAAGAATAAAAAAAATTAAGTTTAAGAGTTTGCAGGTTTTTGTTTCATTCCCATAACACCACCAACGACAATCAATAAAAATCCAACAGGCATTATGTATAAGCCTGTTCCTGCCATACCGCCTGCCTTGCTTAACCAGTATAGTGATAAAGCAAGTCCTAAAATTCCTGCAACAAGCGCAATGATACTCATTGTTTTACCTCCCTTAAATAAAAGACCTGCGCCTATGGCTGCTAAACCGATTACTATACCGCCTTGTGCGGCATTAGTAGCCATTAAGGTAACTCCTATGCCCATAAAAGAAACAAAAGGTAAGAAAGTTGAAATTATATCAAGTGCTCCACCTGCAATTCCAATTAATTTAGATTTTTCCATAATATGTTATGTTTATTGGTTTATGCAGCTAAGGTAATTTTTTTTAGATTAAATATAAAATATGGCAGATTAAATTATTAACATCTAAAGTATGAAGTTTATATTAGTGTTTATTCAGTAAAATCAACCATGGCAATCATCAGTTTTTCAATTTTTTTTTCAATTTGTCGCATGTTGCAGTTATAATTGTTAATAATTATGGCAAAAGTGAGTTTTTTTCCATTTTTTGCTTTTACATATCCGGCATAACTCTTAATGCGTGTCATGCTGCCACTTTTGGCAACCAGCTTGTTTTGTGCGCGAGTACCTTTACATAAATGGCTAAGCGTGCCACTTTTACCGGCAACAGGCAAAGAGTTTTCGAAGGCAGCAAAATTTTTACTGCGATTGGCCATATAGTTTAGTATGCTTACTAAATGTGAAGCTGCTACGGCATTGTATCTGGATAGGCCGCTACCATCAGTTATATAAAGTCCTGACACATCAATGCCTTTGCTTTTCCAAAACTCGGTTATGCCAAGTGTACCGGAATGAGTTGTTCCGTTGGCGTATTTAGCAACGCCAATTTGATTGCAAAGATGTTCGGCAAACAAGTTTACCGAAACCAGATTAGTCCAATATACAATACTGCTTAAATAGGGTGAATAATGCACATAAAAATCGGTTCTTTTTTCATTGTTTAAATGAATGCCATTAAGTTTTAGGTTTCTAAGTGTTGTACAAGATTTGGCGGTTTTAATGCCAATAGTGTGTAATTCGTGTTCCAGTTCAAAAGCAGCCAGATAAGCGGGGTCGGGTAAACTGCTTTTTACTTCAAAATCTTCTTTGCCTTTTGGGATGGTTCCCCTGATAAAACGTTTGTTGGCGTAAGGAACACCTAAAATATAAGCATTGTCTTCGGGTGTGTTGGCGGCATATACCTCATTGTAAAATTCCAGTTCGGGGATGTACGGATTGATACATTCTATATAGGCAGAATCACCGGCATTTTTTCCGGATCGAAATTTTAATACACATACGTTGTCATAGATAGATAATCCGCAGGGTGCAGCACCATAGCCATTACCTACATCGCCCAAACTCCAGGTAGCAGGGGCCATGTCCCAACCATAAATTTCGGCATCTGCAATAATACGACCTGCAATGCTGTCAATCCCCATTTTTTTAATCGTATCAGCCCAGGTTTGCATAAAGTTTATGGCCTGGTTTTTATCGTTAAAAAACTTTGAGCCTAAGGTAGGATCACCGCCACCTTTAATAATCAAATCACCCATTAATACGTGTTTTACTGTATCAATATAGCCTGTATATTGCAAGGTGGTTTTAAAACGATACCCTGCGCCCAGCACTTCCAATGCGGTAGCTGTTGTAATTATTTTCATGGTAGATGCAGGTACCAAACTCATATCAGGGTTTAACTCGGCTATAGTTTTGTTGCCAAAGGCTTCTACAACCTTAAAAGAGATGGCGGCATTTTTCAGGTCGGCATCGTTGGCAAATGCTTCAATTGCTAACTGAACAGGGTTTTTTGTGCTATCTGTTACATTGATATTTTGACTATTTACACAATTTGCATGTAAATAAAAAAATAATAATATGATAAATATTTTTTGCATGTATATGTTTAATCGTATAAAGATACATTATTGTGCCGATATGTTTGTATATTAGCAAAAATTAGTCCGATTTTTTTATGTGTGGGATAGTAGGTATAATTAATCTTGAACAAAAGAATATTGATAATTTTGATTTACAAGCATCGTTAGAAGCATTAAATAAGCGAGGACCCGACAATCAAGGTATTTATCATCATAAGCATATTTTATTGGGTCATACCCGGTTGGCAATAATTGATACAGATGCCAAAGCAAACCAACCATTTATTGATAGCAGCGGTAATTACGTTTTGATTTATAATGGCGAAATTTTTAATTATAAAGAGTTAAAATTACATTTGCTAAATAAAGGTTATAACTTTAAAACCCATAGTGATACCGAAGTATTGTTATATTTACTGATAGAGGAAGGAAAAAACGCATTACAGAAATTAAACGGTTTTTTTTCTTTTGCTTTTTACAATAAAGCAGAAAATTATTTGTTGCTGGCCAGAGACAGATTTGGCGAAAAACCGCTTGTATATTTTTTGGATAAAAAAATTTTTTTCTTTGCTTCCGAACTGAAAGCCATTTTGCCTTTTTTAAAAAATAAACAAATTAGTTCTGATGCATTACACTTATACTTTGAATTAAGTTATATACCGGCACCTTTGACTATTTTTGAAAATGTATATAAGCTTTACCCCGGTCATTACATCGAAATAAAAAACCAAAACTTTAGCACCGCAAGCTATTACAACAGAAATGTTGAGCAACAAGATATATCCTATGCACAGGCACAAAAAATGCTTAAAGAACTTATGTATGATGCTGTTAAATTAAGAATGATTACAGATGTGCCTATGGGTGGATTTTTAAGCGGAGGTGTAGATTCTACCATTACATGCGGTATTGCCCACGATATTGACAAATCTTTTGAAAGTTATACGATTGGCTTTAAAAAACAAACCTTCTTTGACGAATCAAATGATGCAAAAAAAGCAGCTGCTTATCTGGGAATAAAACATCATATTGTATGGGCAGAGTTAAACGATTACTATACGATTGTAAATCAAATTTGTGAATATCTGGATGAGCCATTTGCCGATTCCTCATGCATCCCTTTTTATTTATTATGTAGCAAAACCAAATCTCATATTACCGTAGCTTTAACAGGCGATGGTGCAGACGAACTCTTTTCGGGATACAATAAACACAAAGCATTACTGCGTTCAATATCAAATAATACACTTAATTTGGTTTTAAAAAAATCAGGTTTATTATTATCCGGTTTAACAGATAAACGCAATAATAAAATAAGCAATAAAATAAGACAAGTAAAAAAATATGCGGCCGGGTTAAATAAAAATTTTGCTGAAAGATATTACGATTGGGCATGCTTTACAAACACAGATAAAGTAAATAAATTGCTTAAACTTAAACCTGCATCAGAAAAAAATGAATTGATACAAACTTATACGCAGTATATCAAAGCAGATGATTTTAATACCGTTTTATTAGCCGATCAGAAACTGGTATTGGCAAATGATATGTTATTTAAAGCTGATATGATGAGCATGGCTAACTCTATGGAGGTACGTCCGGTATTTTTGGATTATCGTATTACCGAATTGGTAAATTCATTTCCTTCAAAATATAAAATCAACACCCGAACCTCAAAAAAAATTTTACGTGATACATTTACCGAGTTTTTTGAACCCGATTTAATTACAAAACCCAAAAAAGGATTTGAGGCCCCACTGCATTATTTATTAACCCAGGTACTAAAAAAAGAACTTTTGTCTTTGCTGAAGGATGAAATAATTTTAAAACAAAATATTTTTAATATTGAAAGCATCAGCCGAATTAAACATAATTTACTAAAGGATAAAATTGAAAACGAATCAACCCTATGGGCTATTTATGTTTTTCAAAAATGGTATATACAAAATATAAACTATGCCTAAAATAGTTCGAATAATAAACCGGTTTAATTTAGGTGGTCCAACATATAATGCGGCATATCTTACCAGATATCTGCAACCCGAATATGAAACTATTTTAGTAGGAGGACAAAAAAATGATGATGAAGAAAGTTCGGAATTTATTTTAAATGATTTGGGAATAAAACCGCTTATATTATCCGAAATGAACAGGAAAATAAGCTGGAGCAATGACAGAAAAGCATATCAAAAGATTTATGAAATTATTGGCGACACTAAGCCCGATATAGTACATACCCACGCTTCTAAAGCAGGCGCCTTAGGCAGAACAGCAGCGCACAAATTAAAAGTACCTGCCATTGTTCACACTTTCCACGGAAATGTATTTAAAGGATATTTTAACCCGCTTATTACTTATTTTTATAAAAGCATCGAGCGTAAACTTGCCTCTAAAAGCCATGCAATTATTGCCATTAGCCAATTGCAAAAACACGAGCTGGTATTTGAACACAAAATTTGTAAACAAGATAAAGTACATGTTATACCCTTGGGTTTTGACCTTACCCGATTCAATGAATATAAACCGGAAAAGAGAAATATATTCAGAACACAATATGCTCTGAAAGACGATGAAATAGCTATAGGCATAACCGGCAGACTGGCGCCTATTAAAAATCATACAATGTTTTTAACGGCTATTTCATTACTCAAAGCTAATTCGCAAAAAAAAATTAAAGCATTTATTATTGGCGATGGTGAAACCAAAGAATCTTTGATAAAACATGCATACAACTTACATTTGACCGTATCAACACCTGACAATATACACCCCGATGCCGATGTAATATTTACATCGTGGAGAAAAGATATCGATGTGGTAAATGCAGGTCTGGATATTGTGGCGCTTAGTTCGGATAACGAAGGTACCCCGGTAAGTTTAATCGAAGCACAAGCATCCGGCAAACCAATTGTTACAACAGATGTGGGAGGTATTAAAGACATTGTGGAACAAAATAAAACAGCTTTGATAGTGCCCCAAGGCGATGCTTATGCCATGGCCGATAAACTACATGAATTGTGTAAGAACGAAACATTGCGCATCAAAATGTCGGAATATGGCTGGGAATATGTTAAAAATAAATTTCATTATACCCGATTAAT
The DNA here is from genome assembly GCA_037443205.1 of Flavobacteriales bacterium. Classification (GTDB taxonomy): domain Bacteria; phylum Bacteroidota; class Bacteroidia; order Flavobacteriales_D; family UBA2798; genus JBBIOU01. Next base: position 29,809 of record JBBIOU010000029.1, read on the forward strand.
TTCTGATATAAAAAACCTATACCGTTTGTTATTATCCTGATTTTTTTACATTTGTAGTTCATTTAAACGGTTCAGATCATTACAAATAAAATTTTATGAAATTAAAACCGATACTTCAACTAAAACAAATAATATATATATTGTCAGTTTCGTGTGTATTTCAAAGTTGTTATATCAACAGTAATCTGATGCTGCGTACAGACCGAAATTTTGTTTTTGATACCATCCCAACGGTGGCACCTGCAGAATACAGAATCAGTACCAATGATTTGATAAATTTCAGATTGTTTGCCAATGACGGATTCAGAATCATAGACATCTCTAGCGGCATGGAAGCAAATCAGGTTAATCTGATGCGCAATGTGGTAAACTACAGAATAGAAGCTGACGGAAAAGTTAGATTGCCCGTTATTAATGATATACATCTTGCAGGATTAACGGTAAAAGAAGCCGAGTTTTTACTGGAAGAAAAATATGGTGAATATTATGTCAATCCCTATGTACAAATCAATGTGGTAAATAAACGCATAATAGTTTTTCCGGGTAATGGCAGCGATGCCCGTGTAATAACACTTGAAAACAACAATACTACCCTGATGGAAGCACTGGCACTGGCCGGAGGTATTACAGAACGTGGTAGAGCCTCAAAAATTAAGCTTATGCGCAAGTCAGCAAACGGCAAAAGACAAGTTTATTTAATTGATCTTTCAACCATAGACGGACTTAAATATGCCGATATGATTGTACAGGCTAATGATTACATTTACGTACAACCTGTGCCGCAAATATCCAGAGAGATTTTACAGGAATTAGCACCCATTGTTTCTTTAATATCAAGCGCAGTAATTATTTACACTGTTTTAAACCGATTTTAATTACATGCTGCCAAACGATTTAAACTCTCAACAACAACAAAATTTTGAACGTTATAAAGAACGTTTATCAAATTTCAGTAATGAATTTGAATTAGGACTCTTTTTGTACATTACGCGTAAAAACCTGAAGTGGATTTTTATTTTTTTGACGCTATCTTTTTTAGGTGCATTTATATATATACGTTATACACCCCCCTTATACAAATCATCATCCGTAATTCAGATACGAAACGACAACAAAGAAAAAAAAATTTTAGAATTTACCGGTATACCCGAAGAATCGGGCATTGATGTAGCCCTGGAATTAATTCGTTCTAAATATCTATTTACCAAGGCCATTGAAAAATTAAACCTGCATGTAACTTATTATAACGAAGGACAGATATTAACCGAATTAAGATACCCTAATCCCGCATACTATCTTTATGATTTATCAATTACAGATTCCTCTATTATAGGTTACCCCATTGATGTGAAGTATGCCGATAATACATTTACTATTTCCTACAAATGGAATAATGAATTAAAAGAATACACCTGTACAATTAATGATTATGTAGAAACACCTCACTTTAAATGTAGAATAATTTTACAGGATGAACAAGCATTGTTATCATCATTAAAAGAAAACAGAAATTATTTTGTGATTAATGATATAAAATCCTTGGCGGCCGGCTTTTACTTGCGTTTAACTGCAAGAATACTCAATGCAAGTGCAAACACTATTGAAGTAATATTTGAAAATAATAACCTGCATTTATGCAGAGATGTGGTAAACGCCTTAACCAACACTTACATTGAATATGATTTAGAGCAAAAAAAAGAAAGCTCCCAAAAAATACTCGCTTTTATAGACGCCCAAATAGATACCGTATATGCAAAACTTAAAAACTCTGAAGATCAGATACAGGCATTCAGACAAATTAATAAAGTAAAAGATTTTAAAGGTGTAGCCGATAATTATCTGGAAAGACTTAGTGTGCTGGAAAGTGATTTGCTTAAAGAAGAAATAGACGAAAAACTGCTAAACGAAATAGAAGTAAATCTTAACAAAAACAACAGCGAAGCAGATGTGTATAATATGATTTCTATATTGGTAGGAACCCGTTATGAAAATCCTCTGAGCGAATCTATTAAAGAACTGCAAAAGTTGTTGCTCAGTAAAGAAAAAGAACTTTTTAGTGTTACTAAAAGAAGCGAAGTTATAAAATCATTAGACTACCAAATAGATATACAAATTAAAGTAATAAAAAAAGCAATTTTAGCCTTAAAAGAGCAAATTCAAAAACGCAAATCATCTATCAAAGATAAAATTGCACAATACGAAAATATATACTATGGCTTACCTGAAAAAGAAGTTGAATATGCACGTTTAGAAAGACTCTTTAACATCAACGAAAAATACCATACCCTATTGGTTGAGAAGAAAACAGAATATTCTATTGCATTAGCAGGACAAACCACACAAAACCAGATACTGGAAGAAGCAAAACTACCTTCTTCGCCTATATCTCCCAAAAAAAAATTGGTATATATATCCTTTTTTGTATTGGGTATGCTTATAAGTTTAATAACCATTGTTGTAAAATATTTAATGTATAATAACATCACATCGCTACACGAAATTACCAAAGCTTCGAACGCCAGTATTAATATCATTGGCTTAATACCTAAATATAAACTTGATATTCCGGTGTCTCAGCTCATCATTGATAAGAACCCGAAATCTATAATTTCCGAAGCGTTCAGAACAGTTAGAACCAACCTGCAGTTTATTTCGAATGAACCCGGACCCAAAGTAGTATCTGTTACCTCCACCATTTCTGGCGAAGGAAAAACATTTACTGCAATTAACCTGGCAGGTATCATTGCCTTTACCGGTAAAAAGGTTATTATACTGGATGTTGATATGCGTAAACCTAAAATCCATATTGGATTTAATGTTTCAAATGATGCAGGTATGAGTACGCTGCTCATTGGTAAATCAGATTTACAATCTGTTATCAGAAACAGTCATTTACCCAATTTAGATTTTATTACTGCAGGCCCTATACCTCCCAACCCATCCGAATTAATCATCAACGGTAAAATCGAAAAACTAATTGAAGAATTAAAAACAAAATATGATGTAATTATTTTTGATACACCGCCAGTAGGTTTGGTAACCGATGGATTACATCTTATACAACTAAGCGATTATCCGATATATGTTTTTAGAGCCAATTATTCTAAACGTAATTTTGTGCAAAATGCCGACAGGTTAATAAACGAAAATAAAATAACCAATTTATCGGTGATTTTAAACGGGGTAGATACAGAAAAAAATACCTATGGATATAACTACGGTTATGGCTACGGTTATGGTTACGGCTACGCCTATGAAGCGGGTTATTATACCGGTGAAGAAGTATTTAAAAAGAAAAAGAAACTCAAAGATTTTTTTAAAAAATGACATTACACCCAACGGGATTTGAAGGATTGTTGCTTATTGAGCCCAAAATATTTAAAGATGAAAGAGGCTTGTTTTTTGAATCGTTTAATGAAAAACTGTTTTTTGATAAAACCGGATTAAATCTACATTTTGTACAAGACAATCATTCGGTGTCAGATAAAAATGTATTACGTGGCATGCACCTGCAATTACCTCCTTATGAGCAAGGAAAACTGGTAAGAGTAGTTAACGGGTCTGTGCTTGATGTGGTTGTAGATTTAAGAAAACAATCTAAAACCTATGGCAAGCATTATAAACAAATACTATCAGCTAAAGATTCATACCTGTTATGGATACCTCCGGGCTTTGCGCATGGCTTTTTAAGCTTAGAAAACAATTCCGTTTTTCTCTATAAGTGTACCCAATACTACCATAAACCCTCAGAAATATCTATCTGCTGGAACGACCCCGAACTAAATATACATTGGAATATAAAAAATCCACTTTTGTCAGAAAAAGATAAAACATGTATGTTTTTTAAAGATTTTAGTAGTCCGTTTTAATGATATGGAAAACAATACGCTTTTTATATTTTACTCAGTATATTTTATTACCCTTGTCATCTTTAGCATCATTATCAATACAATTTTATTGCGTTTTGCAAACACACTTGGTATTCGCGATTATAACACAACAATTATCCGCTGGAACACTAGCTCTAAACCGGCACTTGGCGGAATCACTTTTTTTATTTCCTTTTTAATCAGCATAGCATGCAGTGTTTTCTTTTTCAGTACAGATAATTTATTTCTACATAAACCCTTTATGGGATTGATATCATCTGTAATGATAGCATTTATGATGGGTTTGGCTGATGACGCCTATAATACCCGTCCATGGATAAAATTTTTTGTGCAATTGTTATGCGGTGTTATTTTAATACTTACTGATAATTTTATAACTATTACCGGTATTCAATATTTAGATTATGTGCTTACAATCATTTGGACAATTGGTATTATGAATTCAATAAATATGCTAGATAATATGGATGCAATTGCAACGTTAGTTAGCCTTTTTATTTTTATAACTATTTTAACTTGTATCTATTTATCGGGCCAAATATACAGTTTCGACTTTTTCTTGTTGCTGGCAATATGTGCTTCACTTATCGGATTTTTATTTTATAACTGGTATCCCTCAAAAATGTTTATGGGCGATACCGGCAGCCAGTTTTTAGGAATTATACTCGCATATTTTGGAATTAAATATTGCTGGAACGGTTTTGATGTACAAATAGAATATATACAAGCCAAGCAACTTGCATTTACACTAATCACGTTTTTACCAACTATTTTAGATACGGCAGTGGTAGTTACTACCCGCATATTTTCCGGTAAATCGCCATTCGTAGGGGGAAAAGACCATACTACCCACAACCTTGCTTATTTAGGTTTATCAGATAGCCAGGTAGCATTTGTTTTTGTTGGTTTATCTGTTATATCATTATTTGTGGCAATAAGTATTAAGCAAATAATCATCGGATGGAGCCATGTATATACTGTACTTTGCTTATTATATTTTTTTGTACTATATTGGCTCATGTTAATTATTATAAACAGAAACAAAAATAAATGATAAATTCAGTTAAGCAATTTTTAAGGATCCTTGTATGTGTAATTTTTATAGGAATAATTTATCTTTTTGCACAAACATTAATTTTTTCAGTAAACAATACAGATGATAAAAACAACGATAATAATTACAGAAATTATGTGGCTGAAAATTATAAAATTTATTCATTGGCAACTCCCGAAGGGCTTGATTTTGCAGGAGAACAAGTTAAATTAAACGATATTGACATCAGAGAAAGACTGGATAAAGAACTAATCATTAACACCTACTGGCATTCGCAAACTTTATTTATGATTAAACGGGCTAACCGCTGGTTTCCGGTTATTGAAAAAATACTTAAAGAACAAAACATACCCGATGATTTTAAATATCTGGCTTTGATAGAAAGTAATTTAGATTATGTGGTTTCTCCTGCAGGAGCATCGGGATTTTGGCAATTCTTAAAATCTACAGGCCAAAACTATGGCTTAGAAATAAACTCTTTTGTTGACGAACGTTATAATCTGGAAAAAGCAACTTTAGCAGCTTGCAAGTATTTTAAAGACGCTTATGCCGTATTTAAAAACTGGACATTGGCAGCTGCATCATACAACATGGGTATTGCAGGCTTGCAACAAAAACTTAAAGAACAAGGAGTTAATAATTATTATGATTTATATCTTAATCAGGAAACACACCGCTATGTTTTTAGAATTTTAGCTGCTAAAGAAATATTTAAAAACCCGGCATATTACGGATTTAATGTTCGTCCTAAAGATTTATATCAGCCTTATCTTACAGTTGACCTGAATATTGATAGTACGGTAAACAATCTTAGCGAATTTGCCCAAAAACACCAAACTAACTTAAAAATTTTGAAACTACTTAATCCATGGCTAAGAGATAATAAATTACCCAATCCTCATAAAAAAAATTATACAATTAAATTGCCCGAAAAAGAGTTTAATTTAAAACCAATGGGTGATTAATCTTTACTGAACTTTGTTGTTCCTGTATTCCATTCATTTTCGCTGATTTGTTTGCCCTCCTTGTAATACAGTATGTATTGTCTTGTCATTACCATGCGATATTCATAAGCATACTTCTCATCTTCATTAAGCACAATTCTTCTGACGGTATATTCAATAACATCACCTTTGCTGTTTTTCTTTTGATATATTTCTTCCGTAACTCCGTGTTTATATTTTAAACTAAGCTCTTCAAATCTTCCTTTATATGGGTGATGATGAGAGGTAGCAGCTATTCTTTCAAATTTTTTTGTATTATTTTGTTGTGTTTTTTCTCCTTTTTCTGCCAGTTTTTGTTCTGTGAGAGCACGCTCATTAGTTTGCTTGTTAACTGCATTTATATTTTCAATTCGTTCATTATCGTTATTTGCAAAACGCTGTTCTTCTTTTGTTTTTTGATTAATTAATTCCTGATTTTTCCGGTAGTTTTGTTGTGTAAAATCAGCACTGCGTTTTTCTTCGGCTTCAATTCTTTGTTGTTGGTTGGTATTCAGTCTTTGCTCGTTATCCAGGCGTTCTTTATCGTTGGCAGCAAAGCGTTCTTCTTTCTGCACTTTATCGGCAATCATGTTTTGGTTTTTCTGATAATTTTGTTGGGTAAAATCAGCACTGCGTTTTTCTTCAGCTTCAATTCTTTGTTGTTTTAAATCAGAGTTTCGTC
>JBBIOU010000030.1:0-34410 GCA_037443205.1 Flavobacteriales bacterium
CTGTGGCGCATATACTATCGTTGTTTCCTGCCTCTATCTCGGGTAGTTCGTAAACGCCAAAATCGTCAAAGTAGTAGTATGCCCAAGCACCATTATTATTAATAACATTTGAGGTATCAGTCATTATTCCCGGCCTGAAGTTTCCGACAGTCATAAACTGCTCACCACCCTGTGCGGTAAAAATCTGTTTAAACAATACCCAATTGGCGGTATCGGTAACAATATTAAGGTTTTCTACCTGCGGTATTACAGGAATGTAATTAAAGCCAATTTGAAACAATGTATCACTAGAAAAATGCGCTCCAATACGGTTACATCCATTACGAGAAATATTCGCCAAATTATTATACCAACTCACACAATATTTTTTGTTAGGAACCAAATAAGTAATTAATTGCACTTCCACATACTCACGCCAAAAATTAGGATTGTTTGATTGAAAAATAGTCATGCCCGAATAAGCTTCTCCTGAATTAGAGTACTGATATCCACCAAAATTATAAGGAACAACCCCATTACAGATATGATATAGTTCAGTGCTTCCGCAATCACAATTTCCCCATGGAGGGAAGCAATTTATTGGCTGAAACCATGGAATTGCACGACATATCTGTTCTCCTCCATTTCCAAATGGCAGGCATGTATCAATAACCTCAAAGCTTGGGTTCGGCACAAGATTTATTTGAGAAAACGAATGAGTATTAAATAAAAGGAGCAATAAGAGTATTCTTACTGCCACTTTTATTGTTATATGAAATCCTTTCATAATAAACATTATGACAGGAACTATTTACTAATAACAAAAGGTCCGGCACGCACCGGAGCGTTATTTATATATACTCTATACAAATACATTCCCGAAACAAACGTGCTTAAATCTATCCTTCCTTCTTGTTGCTGCACATTTATTTTTTCGGTGTGCATAGCTTCGCCAAGCATATTGTATATAATTAGTGTAGCATTTTCATTCTCACTAATATCTGTTTTGTACATTATAAAATCTCCGGCTGGATTGGGATACATCACCCCTCCCTTGCCCTCCCTAAAAGGGGAGGGAATATTATTGCTATAAGCATTGCTTATTTGTACGTTTAGCATTATTAAAAATACTGCAACTGTTTTCATTTTTTAGGTTTTTACAAATTTCCGTATTTCTTTTATTGCTGCATTTTGCAGTTTTAAAATATATACTCCGCTTGCTATATCGGCAATGTTTAGTTCTATTGTTTTTGTGCCCTTGTCAATAGTTTGTTTTAATACCAATCGTCCTCTGGCATCATATATATACAACATTATATCTTCTTGTAAAGACGAAAAATTAAGAGTAACCGTTGCTTGTCCGGGGTTTGGATAGATAGAAAAACTAAAGCCTGTATTTGGAGAATGCGTGGGATTAGCTATGCTATCGCAAACATATACGGTAACACTATCTATTAAATCTATAATACAGGGCACAGTATTGCTTGTATCGGTTAAACCAAAATAATAGGTAGTGGTTTGTGTAGGCGATGCAATAGGATTTAGAACCGTTGTATCATTTAATCCTATAGCCGGCCACCAGCGGTATTGCAAACCGCTCCAACAGCCCGCACAACTGGCACTTATTTGCACGCTGCCTCCTGTAGTGCATATACTATCATTATTACCCGCCTCTATTTCGGGTAACTCATACACGCCAAAGTCGTCAAAGAAGTAGTAGGCGTATCCGCAATTATTGGGCGTAGAAAAACAATTGTCATTTACTTGCTCTTTAGGTAAAAAGCAACCTGCTGTAATAAAATTTTCATTCCCAATAGCGGTATAAATTCCTTTTATTAAAGTCCAGTTTAACGTATCAGTTATAATATTTCCGGTAGGATTTTGAACATGAGGAACAGCATTGTAAAATTCATAAGTATCGCCATAGTATAATAAACTATCAACAGAAAACAAAAGCTGTAAACAATCAGTTGCAACTGTAAAAAATTCTGAACGATTGGTATAAAAAAAAGAACAATATTTTTTATTAGAAATTAATGATTGAGTTAATGATATTTCTATATATTCTCGTGCAATATTAGAGTTTTTGAAAAAAACCCCCGCCCCCCCAAAACCGTTACCAGTACGAGGATATTGATATCCCGCTACTGTTTGTGGAGGCACACAACTAAGATTGCAAGCATGATAAAAATCTGACCCCCCATTTAATCCTGCTCCCCACCAAATATTTGGTTGAAACCAAAATGTTGCCTCCGTAATATTTTGGTTGCAATCATTACAGGTGTTATAATTTTCAAAAGAAGGATTATTTACAAGATTAACTTGAGAAAAGCTGAGATTATTAAACAAAAAGAGAATTAAGATTAATCTTAATTCTCTTTTCGCTATTAAACATCCTTTTTTCATCACACACAGAATAACAACCATTATTTACTAATAACAAAAGGTCCGGCACGAACGGGAGCGTTATTTATATACACTTTATACAAATACATACCGGAAACAAATTCGCTTAAATCTATTCTTCCTTCCTGCTGATGTACACTTATTTTTTCGGTATGTAGTGCTTCGCCCAACATATTGTATATAACCAACATCGCATTTTCGTTATCGCTTATTTCTGTGCGATACATAATAAAATCTCCCGCAGGGTTGGGATACAGAACAATTTTTAACTCTCCTTCTATCACCTCTCCCTTGCCCTCTCCACCGGAGAGGGTAAAAGAAAATGAACTTAGTGTGTTTAGCAGGATAATAAGTATGAGTATGTTTTTCTTCATTTTTTCATGTTTTTACAAATTTTCTTATTTCTTTTATTTCTGCATTTTGCAGTTTTAACACGTACATTCCTGTTGCTAAATCAGCAATATTCAAATCCATTTTTTTTGTACCCTTAGCAATATTTTGATTTAAAACCAACCGCCCCCTTGCATCATAAATATACAACATTATATCTTCTTGTAAAGACGTTAAATTTAATGTAAGAGTTGCTTGCCCCGGGTTGGGATATAAATTAAAGGTAAATACACTATCTGCGGGTGGGGGCGGGTTAGCAATGCTATCGCAAACATATACGGTAACACTATCTATTAAATCTATAATACAGGGCACAGTATTGTTTGTATCGGTTAAACCAAAATAATAGGTAGTGGTTTGTGTGGGCGATGCTGTTGGATTTAAAATGGTAGTATCATTTAAACCAACAGAAGGCCACCAGCGGTATTGCAAGCTCGGCCAGCAGCCAGTGCAATTGGCATTAAGCTGCACACTGCCTCCTGTGGCGCATATACTATCGTTGTTTCCTGCCTCTATCTCGGGTAGTTCGTAAACTCCAAAATCGTCAAAAAAATATGCACTATAAGCACAATTAGAAGGCGTGCTATAACAAATATGACTTACTTGTGTATAAGGCAAAAAACAACCCACTGTCATAAATTTTTCTCCTCCCCCCGCGGTGTAAATTCCTTTTACTAAGCTCCAGTTTACGGTATCTGTAATTATAGTTTGCGATTTAATATGACTTGGGGCGTTAATTATATCATAACTACCATATTGCTTTAATGTATCTATTGAAAAACTGATGCCAAGACAATCACATGATAATTGTGAATATGTTGCAATTGTATAGACTGAATAAAAAAAAGCACAGTATTTTTTATCTGGCAGTAATGAGTTTATTAACTCTACCTCCATGTATTCTCTGCCATTATTTATGGTGTTAGGAATGTATATTATTATATGAGTTAAGCCATCGCCTGTTCTTGGGTATTGAAATCCGTTTCCAGTATTAGGAACAGAACCGTCACAAATGTGAAAATAATTTGAACTTCCACCGCAGTTAATTGGCTCAGGATAATAAGGCTGAAACCAAGGTATTGCTCTACAAATATGACCGTACATAGATGAATTAGGGCAAGTATCATAAACCTCAAAGCTTGGGTTAGGTACAAGATTTATTTGTGAAAACACATTGTTATTAAATAAAGCCATAAGTAAGATAATTCTTACTCGTGATTTTATTATTAAATAAAACACTTTCATAAAGCAACGCCTCTTAATCTCAACAATTACTTATTGATAATTAACTTGCCTGCCTGTACTTGTTTTTGATTGAGCGTTATTTTATAAAAATAAATACCCGAAGAAAAATTACTTAAATCAAATTGTTCTTCTGTTGTACCCGTAATCTGTTTCAAGATAACTGGTTTTCCCATCACATCATAAATAACAATAGTTACGGTTTCACCTTCATTCAGCCATGTTTTATATATTACATAATCATTTGCAGGGTTAGGATATAATACGCCTTTGTAATTACCATCTTCATCATTAATACTAATTTCATTTTCTTCTTCATGAGCCACTCTCTGCTCGGCACCCTCAAAATCATTAAAATCAAGCCCTAACATTACACGGGCGTCATACACGGCTGTTCCGCAGATGTGTGGTTTTTGTTCGGCTATTTGGTAAAGCAACAAACTATCGTTTGGTTCAAACTCAAAAATATTTCTTGCCCATGTTTTCCAGTAAATTTCATACACTATTTTCTGGCTCGTTTCGGGGCAACGTGTGGGAGCAACTGCCATCAGCGAAGCGTAAGCTCCCAAAGTATCGCCTGCTTCTAATTTTTCAGTAAATTCATACAATCGCCCTATATTGGTGTTTGCCAAGCTATCTCTATAAGCAATAAATAAAGCATCATCGCTTGTTCCGGTAGTTATATAAGCGCTGTCTTGCTTAATCATTTGATAGGCTTTCATATCTATCATTTGTTCTGCATCACTATCCAAACCATCAAAAGGCGCCTGTTTGGTTATCATTTTTTTAACTATTAAATGAAAACAAGGAGGATTGGCACAACCGAATGTACAGTTGTAAGGGGCGTTAGGGACGATAAAATTTGTAACACTAACCAAAGCTGAAGTTGGTAGCATTTGTGTATTTTGATTAGGTAAAAAGGGTAAATTCGAACTTCTTGTGTACCATGTTGTAGTTGGACTTGTGCCTGTGCGTTCAGCTCCCAGCCAATTAGTAGAAATATTCCCCGGAATATTCCATTGGTTATCTTGTGCTATGCCACTTGGGTTGGGCATTCCTTGGTCGCCAATAAAGGTGTTGTTTAAAGAAACCCCTGTGCGGTTTTGGTATATTTTATTACAAGTTACAGTAAGCGGTCCGTTTGGCGTGCCATAAAAATTAAGCCCTTTGCCCAATCTGCGCACTTCGTTTTCCTGCACATTGGTTCCCACACTGTTGGTTTCTACGCTTATGCCATACAGCACGTTGGTAAACGATGTAGTTGGGTTAGGCATTGCCTTTTGTATAAGGTTGTTATACACATTGGTTTTCGGGCAGTTTTCTACCTTAATACCAACCGATGTTATAGCAGGAACGGTGTTAGGGTAATAAATACCTGCCTGATTGGTTCCAATGCTTGTAAATGCGGTGGTTTGGTCTTTAATTATTATGTTGTCGTAATTGGTTGTCCAAACCCCGTGTCGTACATTTTTAATGGTATTTTCGGCTATAAGCACATTATTGCTTGGTTGCACCGCATTTTGAACACGGATGCCATACCAACCCGATTGGTTAGGTAAATCGTTTATTAAATTATTTTTTATTTGTATAGGATGAGCTTGGTTTTGCAACAAGTAAACAGCCGTTCCATTGCTTGTATTAAAGTTGCTCATTTTGTTTCGTAATACAGTAAATGAACTCAATTTATTTGCCTGATAATATATACCCGCTTCAAAATTGGTAAACACATTATCGTGAATAATGCCGGGGAAATCTCCTGCATTAAAACGAGCATAAATACATTTAGAATAAATCAAACTTCCTAAAAATCCTGTTGTTACAATATTTGTAAAATTATTTTTCTGAATATCAAAACTTGATTTCCCGTCAATAAAAATACCGTTAGAACAATTTGTAAAATTGTTTTGGTGAGATGTTCCGGCAGGGTCTCCAACTGTAAGTCTGGAACTCTGCACCCATATTGGCCAGCCTATGGTAGGACAAGGTGTTGTGGGGGGGGAAAGTGGTAACACAATAAGGCGCTGTAATGTCATTAAAATTATTTCTGTAAACCTTTAACTGTGTGTTTAGGGCATAAATACCAATTTCAATATATCTGAACGTATTGGGTTGAGCAGAAACCTGGCCAAAAGTAATATCAGCATTATTTCTGCAATAAATTCCAAAATGGCTTATTTGCCCAGCCATAGGAGCTTTCAAGGTGGCTCCCGGAGTGGGCGAGCCTGCGGCCACACATTCAAAAATACATCTTCTAACAATGCCTGGGTGGGTAGCATTAAAATTATCAACGTATAATGAAATATTATTTTTGTTGAATGTGCTGAAGAATAAATTATAATTACCCCCATTAACAGAATACACCGCATTTGTAGCATCCTCAATACGGCTAAGTGTAATGTTTACATTAGCCCCCGGGTTGCTGTATATTCCATCCCACATATCTGTGCAGGAGAATACTGTACAAGCAGTTAATGTAAATGTACTACCGCCAAGCACATCTATTTTTGCATTGGGAGCCATGCGCAGCGTACAAGATGTTAAAGTAAGATTAGAATTGATAGTGAACAATCCTAACACATCTATAACCGAACCGTTAGGTATTGTACCAAGCGAAGAAGAAGTTGTTCCATTTGGAATAGTGAGTGTAGAGGCAGCACAGCAAAGAGGGGTGCTGTTATCAACATTTACAGTTACTTGTGCTGTTATGGTTGAACAGCCATCGTTTACTGTTAGTGTATATGTGGTGGTGGTGGTAGGGCTTGCAATCGGATTAGGACAATTAGTACAGCTTAAACCCGTAGCGGGAGACCAGTTGTAGGTAACATTACACAAATCATTATTTACTGTTGCAACTAAAGAAACACTGTTGCCGCTACATATTGTAGGTGATACAGGAGTAATATTTACCGAAAGAGGGGGTTGTGGATTTAAATCTTCTTTAAGTTCAAGATTATCTATAAGAAATCCAAAACCAGTTATTGTTTGTACTAAAGACAAGATTCCCGCAGGTGTATTACCACAATAGGTAAAAGGTATGGAAATATGCTGCCAGACACCATTATTTGCGGTTATATTATGTGTAAAATTAAACGTATAAGTAGGTAGTGTTGGAAAAAAAGTTGCATTATTTGTAAAAGCTATAGTTAACGGAATAATGGTGCCGGGAGGAATATTAGCGGGTTGATTAAAATAATCAAATTCTAAAATATATTTTTTACATTGTTCTGCATCCGAGCATAAATTAAAATAGGTAAAGGGACCAAAAATCCTTCTGTATCTTTCGCCTACTCCATTGGCTGCGGTTGGATTTGGGGCAGAGCCTCCAAAAGGGAAAGTGGTTGTAACTGAGCCAGCCTGAGAAGTATAAATAGTCCCGTTGCAAGTAATATAACTATCCTTTATCATGTCTCCTGCCCCAAATGGTGCCCAGTTGTTTGATATAAAGTTATAAGGATGGCAATCTCCAAAATGAATGCCTCCTCGTAATTTTCCTTCTTTTAAAAATGCCTGTTCCGAAACAGATGCTTCTAATATTTCTTCAGAACCAAGTCTTTTTACTTCTGTTCCTTCTTCAAAATCGCCATTTAAAACAATATTTGAGCCGCTACTGCATGATACGTTTGAGCCTTTTAAAACATCAATTGTATAGATAACATACGAACCATCTTCTTTACCATCAAAAAGTCTAAGTCCAAATTGTGCTCTTCCATAAAAATTCGCCCTGGGAGTATATGTTATAATATCACCTGCGGGAGTACTGGTAACAGTTAATGAATTATGATTGTTACCTCCGTTTCCACAGCCTCTGATGTTTACCAATGAACCGGGAGCAACAAAGATAGGATCGCCTTCGGCATCTACAATTGTTGGGTCAGTTGCCAGGTTTATAACCAAACTACTACCAATATTATTTACTAATGGCGGAAAATCAGCTGGTATTGTTTCAGGAAAAACATTATCTAAAAAGTTACTATAACTAGCCATTCTGGTTGAGTAGGGAGGGGAATTAGCTAAAGTAATACTTACAAATGAAGAGTTAATCGCGTAACCTAAATTTAATAAGGTGTTTATCTCTATGTCTTCAAAAGTTCGTCTTAACACACCCTTCGCGGCAAAAGGCCCCATAACATAATCTTTTGAATTGCCCGGTGAAATTCTGGATCTTTCTGAGTAAACCCACATTTGGTCATCTAAATGCGATAGTATTGAACTTATAGAAAATGATTGTTGCCAAAAAGTTACCAGTAATCCGGAATATACAGGGGCATTATTTGGTGCAGCTAAGGAATTAATCCATACTTCATTATCAGTTAACACGGCTTGGCTAGATGCATATAAAGGGTTTATGGTGGGTGTAGATGGTGCGCCTAGTAACAAAGGGTTTAATGAAAGCGGGTAATTGTTAGCTCCTATATGCAAAAACTCATCTATACCCGAATATTGATCGTTTCCTAAAACAGACTCCGGGGTTCCTGAACCTGAATGATGGATATAGCTTACCCAACCTAAAGTATGCCCTATTTCATGAAGAAGAACTGAATACAAATCATAAAAACAGTTGCTTATAGGTAAGATAGTATGGTTATTTTGCCATTGAATAACGCCAGATGTTGTTTGATGAAAATTAACAGTTAATTCTGCATGATACTGGTTTACAGTTGCGGGATCAATTCCGGTAGTTGTATAATCATGAACAAATCCTTTTATTATTCCCGGGGTAGCATTATTTACAAATGTTGGGCCTGCAAAGGCTAAAAAACTTGTGCCAGGAGGGGCAGGATTTGCTACCGGAGCAAAAGATTCGTTTACGTGTAATCGGATGGGTGATGCGGATGGTATATTACTAAAGTCAAAAACACTTTGTACATACGTTAAAACTGCACATAAAGTATTTCTTCTTGCAACACCATTTACAGGGTCAGAAAACCCAACCTGTGGGTTTGTAAGAATTAAATCTTCATAGTATATGTCAAATTTACCGCAACTAATTATTGCATACCCGGGAAATGATAGCGGCAAGGTTTTGGGGTTATATTCTGTATTATTAACATCAAGTTTTTTTAAAATTTCGGGGCTTATACCACATGGAGCAGTATTATTAAAAAAAACTGAATCCGGAATAATATGTGGCTCATATCCTTGTGAAAACAAATTAATCGTTGCACACAATATAATAAGAATTAGAATATTTTTTTTCATACTTATATAGTTTTAGCGGATTAAAAAAATTGATTGATGCAAGTTATAACTTTTTTATTCAATTGCAAACAATTTTTACAACAAATATTTCGCATTTTTATACATGGCTAAGTTAAATATTTCTATGTAAAAAACTTGAAAATCAAACAATTAATTACAGGATTATTTTATAAAACAAGTAATAACAGAAACTACATTTGTTGCCCAAATTATGTCATTAATCGAAATAATCACTACATTTGACAAAATGTTTTGCTGTGGAACCATTATCATTACTTGTTGCCCATGATTTTACGGCTGTTGCCGATGCTGCAACCCTTCATGCCTTACATCTGGCCCGCCAACTCAAAGCAGAAGTACACCTGCTGCATATCATTAAAAATGACTCGGAAGCAGCCGCTGCCAACCAAAAATTTGATGAAATTAAAAATAAACTTGCTCTAAAACCCTGGGACCCTAAACTTCATACCCATGTAAAAAAAGGCAATATTTTTAACGATATAGGCAATACAGCCGAACAATTAAAATGTATGCTCATTATTATGGGAACACACGGAGCTAAAGGCATGCAAAAAGTTTTTGGAAGTTTTGCCATTAAAGTTATCAATAGCACAAATATTCCTTTTGTTATTGTGCAAGATAAAATACCCTCCGAATCTATTAAGAAAATTGTTTTTCCGGTTGATACCAACAAAGAAAGTTTGCAAATTGTTTATATGGCTGCTACTATAGCCTCTCAGTTTAATTCTGAAATTATTATGGTAGCACCAAAAGAAGAAGATGCCGCACTAAAAACCAAACTTAAAGTACATATAGAGGTTGTAAAAAAACAAATTGAAAAACGCAATGTTAAACACGAAATAAAATTACTGGAAAAAACCAAAGCATATCACGAAACTGTTTTAGACTTTGCCCGACAACAGCAAGCCGATATGATTGCTATTTCTTATTTCTCCGACAGATTACTTCCGCAGTTCGATCCCTTTGCCCAATCTATCATTACAAATAAAGATAAATTACCGGTGCTTATCTTAACTGCCAGCGAAACAGGCATTGGATTTTTCTAAAAAAACGCAGTTTATTACCGTGTATTATTTACTGCTCATAAATTCGGTGGTTATATCATAAAATTCTTTAGGAGCTTCGGCATGTACCCAATGACCTGCATGGGGTATTGTTTGAATTACTGACCGCGGAAAAATTGCTTTTATCGCCTCGGCATCTGTTTCTAAAATATAATTAGATTTTCCCCCTCTTACAAACAATGTATTTATATCACAAACCTTAGCAGGAATTTCAATCAAAATATTTTCTATATTATCAAACAATACCTGTAAATTAAACCTCCATGCCAACTTTCCTTTATCACTCCAATATAAATTTTTTAATAGAAACTGCAAAACGGAAAAATCTGTAATATATTGTTTCAAAATTTCCTCAGCCTCTTTCCGGCTCTCAATCTTATTCAAATCAACAGCAAACAAAGCCTCGAAAATTAATTGATGATGGGGCGGATATTTTTTAATACCCATATCGGCCACAATAAGTTTACTAAGAAAATGCGGATACTTTTGTGCAAAAAACATGGCTGCTTTACCCCCCATAGAATGACCTAACAGAATAGCCTTATTAATATTAATATCTTCAAAAAGCTCCCGTATATCTTCACACATTAGTTCATAACTCATCTGCAAATCATGAGGAGAATGCCCGTGGTTACGCATATCAACCAACACCACCTTGTATTTTTCAGCATAATATTTGGCCATGGTTTGCCAGTTGTCGCTCATGCCAAATAAACCATGTAATATCACCAATACCTCACCGCTGCCTGTAACCCTGTAATGTAATTTCATAGCAATTGTTTTTTGTATAATTGAACGGTATTTTCTAATCCATAATAAAGCGCATCACAAATCAAAGCATGACCGATAGAAACCTCTAATAACGCGGGAATATTATTTTTAAAATAATTCAAATTAGAAAGATTTAAATCGTGTCCGGCATTAATGCCTAATCCACATATATTGGCTTGATTGGCAGCCTCTATATATTTTTTTATGGCAAGCACTTTATCCAACTCATAGTTTTTGGCATAGCTTTCGGTATAAAGCTCTATTCTGTCGGTTCCCGTATCTTTGGCGGCTTTAACCATATCTACATCAGCCTCAACAAAGATCGATGTTCTGATACCCGATTTTTTAAATAAGTCTATCATTTCAATCAAAAAATCCTTATGAGCAATGGTATCCCAACCCTGATTGGAAGTTAATTGATTTTCGGCATCGGGCACCAGGGTTACCTGTGCCGGCTGCACTTCCAATACCAAATCTATAAACTTTCGCTCCTTCGGATTTCCTTCAATATTTAATTCGGTTTGTAAAACTTTTTTTAATTCCCTCACATCATTGTAGCGAATGTGCCTCTGGTCGGGGCGTGGATGAACGGTTATCCCGTCAGCGCCAAACCTTTCAATATCAAGGGCAGCCTTAATAACATCGGGCATATTACCCCCACGTGCATTACGCAACGTAGCTATTTTATTGATGTTTACACTTAACCGAACCATAAATTCAGATTATTTTTTTTGAAACAAAAGTATGGGTATAAAAGTTAATAACTAAATTTCGGCAAGATTTATGATATTTTTTATTTAACAACATGCTGGCTCAGGAACTCATAACAGAAAATATTCCCCCGTTAAAATTATCAGATACGGGTACCAAAGCACTTAAATGGATGGACGAATTTAAAGTTGCCCACCTGCCTTTGGTAGAACAAGGTAAATTTTTAGGGCTGATTGCTGATGCTGATATTTTAGATTTAAATAATCCTGACCTTAGTCTTGATAAACAAAAAGATTTAATTCCCGAAAAAATTTTTATTAACGACCATCAACATGTTTACGATGTAATAAAATTAGTTCATGAGAATCATCTTACCGTAATACCTGTATTAGACAATGAAGGTAATTACCTGGGAGCTATTTCGCTAAACAATTTATTAAAAAATATTGCTGCTATTTCTTCCATTTCGCAAGACGGAAGTGTACTGATTTTAGAAGTAAATTATTTTGATTATTCACTTGCGCAAATTGCCCAAATTGTAGAAAGTAACAATGCCCGTATTTTAAGTGTTTTTACACATAACCATCCCGAAAATTCAAGCATTGACGTTACCATAAAAATAAACAAAACCGATGTAAGCAGCATATTACAAACTTTTGCCAGATACAATATTCACGTAAAATCAGGATTTCAGATAGACAATACCTACCTGGAAGATTTAAAAAAACGATACGAAAGTTTAATGAATTTTCTGAAATTATGATTGCCTGCCGAAGGCAAAAAAATTACCCGATTTTACTGTTGGTGATTATTCTTGTCAGCCTTTACTATTTTTCTGCTCATGCAAACCTTGATTATAAAATAATAACCCGCATACACATAAATGGAAATAATAAAACCAAAGATAAAATTATTTACCGCGAACTGTTATTCAAAGAAGGTGACACTCTGGCTGCAGATAAAATTGAGAATATCCTTGCACAAACTAAATCAAATTTAGTAAATACACAATTATTTAACCATGTAAATCTGGTTTTACTACCCATAGACTCTGTTTACACAGACGTATTGATTAACCTTAAAGAACGATGGTACTTTTGGCCTGTACCTATTTTTCAGTTTGCCGACCCGAATTTTAATACCTGGTGGCAAAGCAAATCAATAGCAAGAACCAACATAGGAGTAGTTTTATTAAAACAAAACTTCAGAGGATTAAATGAAGACATTGGTGCACAAGTACAATTAGGCTACTCTAAAGCTTATGCCTTTATTTACAATATTCCTTACATCACCCAAAAACAAACTTTGGGCATGGGTATTATTGCCGAATACAGACAAAATCATGAAATAACCATTGCCACGGAAAACAATAAACGTGTTTTTTATACCGGTGAATCAGGCGATAGTAGAACCATTTTTAGCAGCGGATTGCGTTTAAATTACAGAAAAAAAGTTTTTGGCAAACACCATCTGGAAATAAAATATAATTCTATCCACATAAAAGATACCATAACCCGTTTAACTGACGATTATTTATCAAATAATCAAACGCGGATGAATTATATAGGACTACATTATTTTTTCAGATACGATAAAAGAGATAACAAAGGCTATCCATTAAAAGGATATTTTTTACAAACAGACTACCACCAAAACGGGTTAGGTTTTAATTTTGAAAACAATTTAAGCATCAGCTATTTTATTGCTGCCTTCAAAAAGTATTTTGACTTAGGCAAAGGCTTTTATTTTGCCTCGCAACTCAAAGGCAAATATACCCCCTCCAAACGTATCCCCTATTATCTTCAAGAAGGCTTAGGCTATGTCAATTTTGTGAGAGGATATGAATATTATATTTTAGACGGGCAGCATTTTGCCTTATTAAAAACAAACCTCAAATATAGCCTTATTAAGCCGCGCGAAAAAGACGTTAACTGGTTACAAAATACCAACTTCTCAATTTTTCATTATGCATTTTATTTAAATATATATTTCGATGCAGGATATGTATGGGACAAATATTACGCAGATAAAAATTCGTTAAACAACCAACTGATTGGCGGAATGGGACTGGGAATAGATTTTGTAAGTTTTTACGATAAAGTTATTAGATTTGAATATTCTATCAACAAAGATTTAAAACATGGTTTCTTTTTACACTTCATCCAACCAA
The DNA here is from genome assembly GCA_037443205.1 of Flavobacteriales bacterium. GTDB lineage: Bacteria > Bacteroidota > Bacteroidia > Flavobacteriales_D > UBA2798 > JBBIOU01. The sequence continues at coordinate 13,954 of JBBIOU010000030.1, forward strand.
TATAAACACTTATGGAAATAGCTATCTATGGCAGAGCATTCGCAGACAATTTTATTCCGCAGATACAGGAATTTTTTGATTTGCTATACCGCAAAAATGTTACCATTAAAATATTTGATGCATTCTCATCCTTTCTGCGGCCAAGAATTAAACTACCCGAAAACATCCAACGCTTTAGCGAATTTGAACATCTGAAAAATAAAACCGATATTTTAATAAGTATTGGCGGAGACGGCTCTATTTTAGATGCAGCCACACTGGTAAGACACAGCGGCATCCCTATTTTAGGTATAAATACCGGAAGATTAGGTTTTTTATCCAATATTGCCAAAGATGATATAAAAAATGCCATAGACGCCATTTACCTTAAAAACTATCGCCTGGAACAACGCACCCTCATACAAGTAAATACCGAAAAAAAACATTTTGGCGAATTAAATTTTGCCCTAAATGAATTAACACTGCAAAAAAAAGACACCGGTACAATGATAAGCATCCATGTTTATATTGATAATAATTATCTTAACACCTATTGGTCTGACGGACTCATTATTGCTACCCCTACCGGTTCTACGGCATATTCGCTTAGCTGTGGCGGCCCCATCGTGGTTCCCGGTTCCGAAAACTTTGTTATAACACCGGTTTGCCCGCATAACCTCAACATGCGACCTATCGTAATTTCTGACTCCTGTCAAATAAGCCTTAAAGCCGAAGGGCGCAGTAAACAATTTTTAATGGTTTTAGACTCCCGAAGCGAAACCATCGAAGGCGATACCGAAATTATAATAAAAAAAGCCCCCTTTAAAATAAACTTTATTCAACTCGAAAACCAACACTACTTTAGCACTATACGTCAAAAACTCCTTTGGGGTATAGACAAAAGAAATTAACACGAACATGTTATTTTTCTACACAAAATGTATATAAAATAATGTATTAATACTTAATTTTGCGTAATATGCGCTTTAATAGACTTGTATGTTTTTGCTTTATTCTTATTTCGGCAAATGCCTTTACCCAAAGTTGGCGTTTTTTAAGACATGAAGTGCTTTTTGGGGCAGGCGCCACGAACTTTTTAGGAGAATTGGGAGGAGCCGATCAAATAGGAACCTACTTTTTAAAAGACCTTGAGTTTTCAATGACCAGACCTGTTACCACTGCCGGATACAGATACATTATAAATAAATACATGAAAGTAGGTGGAAATCTATCATTCGGAATTTTAAAAGGCGATGATAAATTAACAAAAGAACCCTTCAGAAACAACCGCAATCTTCATTTTCGATCACCTATATTAGAGTTGGGTATAGTTTATGAATATTATCCATTTAAAGAAAGAACCAATACACCCTATCAGTTGAGAGGTGCCTCAGGTAGTTCATGGCTATTTAGTCCCTATCTTTTTACCGGTATCAGCGGATTATGGTTTAACCCTAAAGCTAAATATACCGATGGCAAATGGTATGCCTTACAACCACTATCAACCGAAGGGCAAGGATTGCCCGGTGGCCCTAAACCCTATAAAAGAATAACCGTTGCCATACCCGTTGGCATAGGTGTAAAATATGCCTTTGATAAACACTGGAGCATGGGCTTTGAAATTAGCCGCAGATTTGTTTTTACCGATTATATTGACGATGTAAGCGGAGTATATTATGACGCTGCACAATTACAAGCCGCTAAAGGCGATGTTGCTGCTTACTTGTCGAATCCCGCTCTTAGTCAATTTCCCGAAGAATTGGGCGGTAGTGCCACCGGCTGCCAAACCTGTGCCGGGCAACAAAGAGGCAATAACACTAAAAATGATGCTTATATGTATGCAATATTTACAGTAAATTATCGTTTCCTGAAATACCGTATGCACAGACCAAAATTCTAGTAAAAAAGTGATACAAAAAACAACCTTATTTTTTTTACTTATTAGTACCCATATATTTTGCTACAGCCAGCGCAGCGAATTGGGATTTTTTGCCGGAGGCAGTTACTATATAGGCGACCTTAATCCCTATAAACCCTACAATTGTACCCATCTGGCAGGAGGCATTTTTTACCGTAAAAACATCAATCTACGTTACGCCTATCGCATTGGTTTAAACTATGGAAACGTTTCAGCCAGCGACTCTAAGAGCAACGTAGCCTATCACCAAAACAGAAATCTGCATTTTAAATCGCGTATTATCGAACTTGGAGCTATCATAGAAATGAACTTTATTAAATACGAACCCGGCAGAATAGACAAATTCTCCTATTCTCCATACCTTTTTACCGGATTAACATACTTTAACATGAATCCCATGGCTTCGCTCAACGGAGAATGGTATGATTTGCAACCCCTGGGCACCGAAGGACAAGGTAGCTCCTTAAACACCCGGAAAAAATATAATACCAACCAAGTAGCTATACCTCTGGGCATAGGATTTAAATACAACCTCAATAAACGCCTGACATTTGCATTAGAATACGGCATACGAAAAACATTTACCGACTATCTGGATGATGTTAGCGGCAACTATGTTAACAACTTTGATTTATTAGAACAAAATGGTGTGTTGGCAGCCCACTTTGCCGATCAAAGCATTAATCCTGAAAACGGATACATTGCACCCAACACAGGTAAACCCAGAGGTAACAGCAATAATAAAGACTGGTATTCTTTCTCAGGCATAACCATAACTATCGCATTAGGGAACCCCAACACTTGTTCCTTTCAAAAAGCCGGCAGAAATTAATAAATAATGCAGATATTTGCGCATTGATAAATGGATACCTATCTAAATAAGATTGATAAAGACAACATTCCCTCGCATGTTGCCATCATTATGGATGGTAACGGACGTTGGGCACAAAAAAAGGGCGAAAACCGTATTATGGGACATGTAAACGGGGTAGAATCTGTTAGAGAAGCACTGACAGCCGCTACCGAATTAGGCATAAAATACCTTACCTTATATGCCTTTTCTACCGAAAACTGGAACAGGCCCAAAGAAGAAGTAGATGCCCTGATGAACCTTTTGGTACAAACCATTACCAACGAAATCGAATCTTTATACACCAACAACGTAAGACTATATACCATAGGCGATACCGACAACCTGCCTGATACCTGCAAAAAAGCACTGCAAGAAGCCATTCATAAAACCGCCCATAACACAGCCATTACCTTAGTTTTGGCGCTCAGCTACAGTGCCCGTTGGGAAATTACACGCATGGTTAAACTTACCGCATCGCTTGCTGCCGAAAACAAAATAAAACCTGCCGATATTACGGAAGAATGGATCTCGAAACATCTTACCACTGCCCATATACCCGACCCCGAACTACTAATTCGCACCAGCGGAGAATGTCGCCTCAGCAACTTTTTACTATGGCAATGCGCTTATACAGAACTTTATTTTACCCAAACTTTTTGGCCCGATTTTAAAAAAGAAAATTTCTACCAGGCCGTGTACGAATACCAAAAACGCGAAAGAAGATTTGGTATGATTAGCCAACAAATTAACGCACATTAATGAAAATAACAATAAACAAACTAAAACACTTTTTATCCTTAATTAGCTGCCTGGTGCTACTAAACCTAAAAGCACAACAACCGGTTGTAGTAGAAGAAGAAAATACCATTGACTACATTTCTACCCGAGACTATACCATTGCAGGAATTACCGTTACCGGTGCTACTTACTTTAATCATGATGCCATTAAATTAATTGCCGAATTGCGCGAAGGGCAAAAAATAAAAGTTCCTGGCGAAGACATCAGTAAAGCCATCCGAAAACTATGGGATCAAAAACTGTTTTCGGATGTAGCCATTGATGCCACAAAAATAATTGGCGATAATATATTTTTAGATATTAAAGTAAAAGAACGTCCGCGCTTACTGGGCTTAAAATCAAGAGGGCTGCGTAAAAAAGAATTTGAAAAAGCCAAAGAAAAAATAGATCAGTTTAAAGGTAAAATAGTTACCGAAAACATGATACGAAATATAGAAAATATAGTGCGCGGGCATTTTATTGAAAAAGGCTATATGCGCTGCAAGGTTAAGGTAACGCAAGAACTTGATACTCTTAAAAGCAACAACATGGTAGTATTGGTTATACATACTACCAAAGGTCCTAAAATAAAAATTAACAATATTACTTTTTCAGGCAATCAAACCTTTAGCGATAGAAAACTCAGACGGCTGATGAAAGAAACCAAAAGAAAAAACTTTTTCCGCTTTTGGAAAACCTCTAAGTATTTAGAATCGAACTATCAAAAAGACAAACAAAAAATAATAGATAAACTAAACGATAAAGGCCTGCGGGATGCTACCATTACTTCAGACAGCATCTGGGCACACGATTCGAGCACTATCAATATACACCTTAATATAAGCGAAGGACGCACCTATTATTTCAGAAACATTACCTGGATAGGCAACACGGTTTATCGCACCGGACAATTAGATTCGGTACTCAACATAAAACGAGGCGATGTTTACGACCAATCGCTGCTTGATGCAAGACTAAACATGAGCCAGAACGGCATGGACATTACTTCACTTTATATGGATAATGGCTACCTGTTTTTTTCTATTGATCCGGTAGAAGTAAGAGTAGAGGGCGACTCCATAGATTTTGAAATACGCATTGTAGAAGGTAAACAAGCAAGGATAAAAAATGTAATCATTAAAGGTAATACCAAAACATCCGACCACGTAATCAGAAGAGAAATACGCACGCGTCCGGGAGATTTATTTAGTCGTGGAGATATCATTCGTACCCAAAGAGAATTGATGCAATTAAATTTATTTAATCCCGAAAAAATGCAGGTAAACCCCATGCCCAATCCATACGAAGGAACCGTAGATATAGAATATATTGTAGAAGAAAAACCTTCTGACCAATTACAACTTTCGGGCGGCTGGGGTGCAGGCAGACTGATAGGCACCTTAGGTGTAATGTTTAATAACTTTTCAACCAATAAATTTTTTAAAAAAGAAGCCTGGCAACCCCTGCCATCAGGTGACGGACAAACACTTAGTTTACAAGCTCAATCTACCGGTCAGTTTTATCAGGGATACAATTTCTCTTTTACCGAACCCTGGCTGGGCGGAAAAAAACCTAATTCATTAACTTTTAGTGTATTTCATACTTTTACTTCTAACGACAATTTAAAACGAAGCGACCCCAATAAAAGCAAACTAAAAATTACAGGATCTTCTTTAGGTTTAGGAAAAAGATTAAAATGGCCGGATGATTATTTTACAACCTACAAAGAAGTCAACTATATGTATTACGATTTAGCAAACTATAGAGGTTTTTTTGCATTTGATAACGGATTTGTAAACAACATTAACTTTCGGTTTACCATCAGCAGAAACTCCATTGACCAACCATTATATCCCCGTTCGGGTTCAAGCATCACTCTATCAGCTCGTTTTACCCCGCCTTATTCTTATTTCAACAATAAAAACTACTCCGATTTAAGCGCTCAGGAACGTTTTAAATTTTTGGAATACAATAAATGGAAATTTACCACCTCGCATTTCATGGCTTTAAGCAAAGACAAAAAACTGGTATTAAACGCACGTACAGGTTTTGGTCTGTTACTGCCCTGGAATAAAAGTGTGGGTGATTCGCCATTTGAAAGATTTTATTTAGGAGGCAGCGGTTTAACCGGCTTTAACATGTTTTTTGGTCGAGAGATTATTGCTCTCAGAGGCTATGATGACCAAACTGTATCAAGAAATGTGGGCGATATTGCCATTGCTAAATATACTATGGAACTACGCTATCCGGTATCTTTAAACCCCAACGCTACCGTATTTTTATTAGGCTTTGCCGAAGCCGGAAATACCTGGGCTAAAATCAAAGATTTTAATCCCTTTCAGGTGAAACGTTCGGCAGGCTTAGGCGTAAGAATATTTTTACCCATGTTTGGTTTACTTGGCTTAGACTATGGCTGGGGGTTTGACCCATTAGAAGGAGATAAAGCCGGGGCAGGTCTCAAAAAACCCGGAACCGGCCAATTTCACTTTACTATTGGCATGAATCTTGGTGAATTGTAGTAAAACTATTACTTTCGTCAACAATTAATCCTTACACGTATGAATAAATTTTTTTTAGTTGCGCTCTTGATTTTGGGATTTGGAACAGCAAACGCTCAAAAATTTGCCTATGTAAATACCCAGGATATACTTGAAAAACTTCCTGAATTTCAAAAAGCTCAAAAGGAAATTGATGCCTTAAGCGAAAAGTGGCAAAAAGAGGTTGAAGCCAAACAAAATGAAATAGAAAAAATGTATCAGGCTTATCAAAAAGAACAAATTCTACTGCCTGACGAAATGAAAAGAAAACGCGAAGATGAAATCATACAGAAAGAAAAAGAATTGAAAGAATTTCAACGCAAAATATTTGGCACCAATGGCGAGTTATTTCAAAAAAGACAAGAACTCATTAAACCCATTCAGGAAAAAATATACAAAGCCATTGAAGAAGTTGCACAACAAGGAGGGTTTCAGATAATTTTTGATAAATCGAATAATGCCTCTATATTATTTACCGACCCTAAATTGGATAAATCTAAAGAAGTGCTTAAAAAGCTTGGACAATAAATAAATCATTCACAACTAAACAAAAATCTATGAAAAAATTCATTTTAATCAGCATCATACTTTTAGGTATTTTAAACACTCAAGAAGCAAGTGCCCAAAAATTAGCCCATGTAAACGCCCAGGAACTGCTTTTGCAATTACCGGAACGCAAGTATGCAGAAGAAGAGATAAAGAAAAAGGCGCAGGAAATGGAAGAGGATTTAAAACGCATGAAAACCAAATACGAACAAATGGTAAAAGAATACGAAGAATTGAAAAAAGATAATAAAACCCCTGAAAGCGTATTAAAATCGAGAGAAAACGATATAGTTGAATACCAACAACGCATCTATCAGTTTCAGGAAAATGCAGAAGAAATGCTTCAAAAAAAAGAAAACGAACTGATGGAACCCATGATAAAAAAAGTACGCGAAGCAATAAATAAAGTAGCCAAAGCCCAGGGAATAAATTATGTGTTAGACATCTCGCAACTGATGTTTTATGATGGAGGTACAGATTTACAAGCTGCCGTAAAAAAAGAATTAGGCATACAATAAGTTTATATATCATTAGACTTACATGGCTCGCATAAATGCGAGCCATGTTTTTATGTATTTTTACCACATGGCCAAAAAACAAGCTATAGGTATTTTTGACTCGGGTTACGGAGGACTAAGCGTATTAAAAGAAATAAAAAAAGTTTTACCTGAATACGATTATATTTACCTTGGCGATAATGCACGTACACCATACGGGAATCGCTCGTTCGAAACAGTTTACGAATTTACCCTGCAAAGTGTAAAAAAATTATTTGAACTAAATTGTCATCTGGTTATTTTAGCCTGCAACACGGCATCTGCAAAAGCACTTAGAAATATACAACAAAAAAATTTACCCGTAATCGCTCCCAATAGAAGAGTATTAGGAGTTATAAGGCCCGTAACCGAAATTATTGGCCAATTTACAAAAACCAATCAGGTAGGTGTTTTAGGCACTACCGGAACCATTCAGTCACTATCCTATCCTACCGAAATAAATAAATTTTTTCCGCATATTGTTGTTACCCAGCAAGCCTGTCCCATGTGGGTGCCTTTGATAGAAAATAATGAATATCTGAGCGAGGGTGCTGATTTTTTTGTAAAAAAATACCTGGATGAACTTTTTGATAAAAATAAAAACATTGATACCATTATATTGGGATGTACACACTACCCTTTGCTGATAGACAAAATAAAAAAATACACCCCGCAATCAGTTACTATTCTCTCGCAAGGCGAAATTGTTGCTAACAGTTTAAAAAATTATCTGCAAAGACATCCCGAAATTGACTCGAAATGCACTAAAAATGCTCATTGCAAATATTACACTACCGATTCGGCCGAAATGTTTAACCGGGCAGCGTCCATTTTTTTAGACGAACAACTTCAGGCAGAACATATACAACTCTGAATAATGAGCCTTTCTAAATCAGATATAAAACTTATAAAATCTTTACACCAAAAAAAATTCAGAAATGAATATCGTCAATTTATTGTTGAAGGCGAAAAATGCGTAAACGAACTTTTACATTCTGATTACGAAATAATACATCTCTATCACACACACGAATGGGAAAACAAATCTAATAATATACAAAAAACACCGGTAAGTATAAATGAATTACAACGCTTATCAACCCTAAATACTGCCAATAAAGTATTAGCCTTGGTTAAACAAAAAGATACGACATTTATAAAATATGTTGACGAAAAAATCAGCTTATGTTTATACGACATTAAAGACCCCGGTAATTTAGGAACCATAATTCGTGTGGCCGATTGGTTTGGCATAAAAAATATTTACTTGTCTGAAAATTCGGTAGAGGTTTATAATCCTAAATGCGTACAAGCAAGTATGGGTTCACTGTTTAGGGTAAATTGCCGGTATGGAGCAGTAGAAAATATTTTTTCGGATGCAAAAAAAAATCAATCAAAAGTAGTTGCAGCCACTTTAGAAGGCATTAATCTTTATCAGTACCGCAAACCCGAAAAAACTCTGCTTGTTATGGGCAGCGAATCGCACGGATTATCACCGGATATACTCAACTTGTGCGATGAACAAATTACCATTCCTTCATATGGACAAGCAGAATCGCTAAATGTAGCCATCGCCACAGGCATTATTTGTGCCGAATGGATGAAAGGGTAAAGATATACTTATCTGATTCTTCGGTAATATTAAAATTATTTTTTAGAAAAACATTTTTAGATGCAAAGTTATCTTTCTTAACCTGCGCTTCAATAATATTTATATGTGTATATTGTTTAAATACATATTCACATCCTAATTTAATCACAGCCTTAGCAATGCCTTTACCTCTATAAGACTTATCAACCGAATAATTAATGGTTGCCTTATTGTTTTGTATATTGAATCTGATTTGTGCCACAGGTATATTATCCATTTCAAATACCAAAAGCAATATATTATTATTTGATAGCGCATTATTAAACCATACTATGTGGTTATCATATTTAATCAACTCTGTATTAAACGATTGTTTCCTTACATCGGGATCATTGGCCCAATTAAAATACAAATCTAAATCCTTAGTTTGAGCTATTCTGAGTGTTAATAAAAGTTCTAAAGACAAATCAGTAAATATCTTTATTATGTGAAGCAAGGAATTATTAAATATCCGGATCGTATTGGGAGCATGTGTACCGTTAAAGCTTTTTAGCTCAAAAGCCAACTTTTGGTTAATCAGTGATTGATAAATACCTTGTTGATTATCGGCTGTTTTTATCAGATATAATGTACCTGCACTGCATGCCAGATATTCGTAACTTACAGTACTTGCCGAAGTAATTGCCTTTGCTGATTGTTGCATTAGTTGTTTCATCAGTTCTGCATCAATATTTTTATAAACTTTAGCATTTACTTCTTGTAACTGTATGTATTCATTTAATTCTTTTTCATAGAGATAGGCGCTGCCAATCACAATGTTATATTGGTATTTAAATTGGCTTATTTCTTTTAAAATTTTTAATGTATAATTATGAGGGTCGGCTCCACCAAAGGAAACAAACACTTTATTAGCATTTGGTTCGGGTTTTTGTTGACCGGCTGCTTCTACAAAAGTTTTGCGCAATATGGCATAATCAGGCCCAAGGTATAATCTGGTTAAAATATCTGTATCATAATCTTCCTTTTTTAATCCTCCTGAATGATTGATAACCACATCAGTAATAATTTTAAAATTATGTATATCATCAATATATACTGTTCTGGTTCCTTTTTGTTTTACTTTTGTCTGATATGTCGTATTAAAATTATATCCGTCTATTACCAATATTTCTTTACCTGTAAGTATATTTTGTATAATATAATTTGCTTCATCTATATAATCATCAAAAAACGGAATTACAATTTTATCTATATAAGGAGGTATTAAATCGGCCACACCGAGATCATTTTGCGAATAAATAAAATGTAAATTAAAATCATGTCTTAAATATTCAGCCAGGGCTAAACATCGGTATATATGTCCTAAGCCAATTTGAGAATTACCTTCAGCCCTAAGATAAACACGAATTTTATTTTCCATTCAATTGTTTAAATTTTAATTCGGCCAATAACCAATCATGTTCGTTATCAATATCCTGCACCTGACCGGGATGAAGTTTAATTACCCCTGTGTTATCTGTTATAATTTTACCTTTTTCTAATATAATTTGAGATTTAAACCAATAAAATTGTGCTGCATCATAATATGCCTCGGGCAAGTCTTGCGAGCGTTTATTTATATTTTCAGGCCAAATAAAAGATACTTTATAATCAGAATCTGCTTTTAACGCTCTATAAATATTATTTGTATAAGGAGCCACCGGAAATACCGTATCAAATTTATTATCAATCAGTATCTGAAATGCATGCTTTAAATTATCAGATAGAATTAACGGTGCTGCAGGATAAATACAACATGTATATTCAAAATATATACTGTTGTTTGTATAATTATTTAATACTTCAGATACTACATCAAATGTTGTAGCAAAATCATCAGCATTTTTTGCGCTTCTTAAAAAAGGAACTTTTGCACCGTATTTTAATGCAACATTGGCTATTTCCTCATCATCGGTACTTACCATGATTTCATCAAACATACAGCTATCTATAGCGCTTTGTATGCTATATGCAATAATCGGTTTATCAATAAATATTTTAATATTTTTACGAGGTATTCTTTTACTACCACCGCGAGCCGGAATAATTGCTAATTTGCTCATTAATTAATCTATTACTTTTCCTGTAATATGCTTCTCTATCAAATCCTTTAGTTGTTGGCTGTTAAGCCACACTGTATTCTTGCCCGAATTATATGAAAAACCGAGAGGTACTCTTTTTGCAATGTTATTTTTTACCAATTCGTTACTTTTTAAATTCCAAAAATCGTTGGTAGGATAGATAATGTAGTATTTATTTAGTTCCAGAGTATTTAACGAGTCACTTTCGGTAATCATATCTTCGTGTATTTTTTCGCCCGGGCGTATGCCAACAATTTCAGTTTTTGCCTCGGGCGCAATAGCTCTTGCCAGTTCCATAATATTATAGGAAGGCAGCTTGGGCACATACAATTCCCCTCCAAAAGAATTGGCTATGGCAAAAAAAACCAGTTCTACTCCTTCTTCCAATAAAATATTAAATCGTGTCATATCGGGGTGTGTAACCGGTAATATGCCTGATGATTTTTTTGATAAAAAAAACGGAATTACAGAACCGCGCGAACCCATAACATTGCCATAACGCACCACCGAAAATTTTATTTCTCTGTTACCTTTAATATTATTTGCCGCTATAAATAACTTATCTGAACAAAGCTTGGTAGCTCCATATAAATTGATGGGCGCTGCTGCTTTATCGGTAGATAAAGCTACTACTGTTTTTACACCACACCACAAAGCTGCATCAATAACATTCTCTGCACCATTAACATTGGTTTTGATACATTCGGTAGGGTTATATTCAGCAGCGGGTACTTGTTTTAAAGCTGCCGCATGTACAACAATATCTATCCCTTCGAATGCTTTTTTGAGTCGTTCTTTATCTCTTACATCTCCTATAAAAAAGCGAATGCCTTTATATTTGTTTTTAGGAAATTGTAAAGACATCTCGTACTGTTTTAATTCATCGCGCGAAAAAACAACAAATCTTTTGATATCCGGAAATCGGGCAAATGCCATTTCGGTAAATTTTTTACCAAACGAACCGGTACCTCCGGTAACTAATACCGATTTACCGTTTAAATCCAATGTATTGTTATATGCCATAAATATTTATTGCCGTAAAGTTAATTCAAAACTTAAATATATGTTAAAAAATAACACATAGTAAAATAACTATATGTATATTTGTAAAAAAACTCACCTATGTTAATCCATCGTGTAGAAGCTGAAAAGCTCAATAAAGCCATAGAAATGCTCAAGGCAGGTGCACATCCCCAGCGTATGGCAATTATTGATGTGTTGAGTAGCGGCAAAAAATACACCAACACACAGTTGCAGGAAATATTGAATATTGAACAGGCAATATTATCGCAACATCTTACCTTAATGCGCAATAAAGGAATATTGGATGTAAAAAAAGAAGGAAAATACAGATACTATTACATCCGTCAAAAAGAGTTTATAAAAATACTTAACTGCATAGAAAACTGTTGCCACAAATTATGATGTTATTAGGTTATTTCGGTGCATTGATTATGGGTATTTCCTTAGGTTTAATAGGGGGAGGAGGCTCTATACTTTCTGTACCTATTTTGATATATTTATTTGACGTAAATGTAGAATTAGCCACTGCGTATTCCTTGTTTATAGTAGGTATAAGTTCACTGGCAGGTGCAGCCGGACATTTTAAATTAAATAACATTCATTGGAAAACAGCATTCATATTTGGCATCCCTTCTATTTTGGGTGTATATGCCACCAGGGCTTACCTGCTACCGCTTATACCCAATGAACTGTTTACTTACAATGATTTTACATTGCAAAAATCACTGTTTTTGCTGTTGCTGTTTGCTGTTATTATGTTACTGGCATCAGTATCCATGATAAGAAACCGGACAAAATGCCTTGATGAAAAAGATATCAAATATAATTATCCGCTCATTTTTTTAGAAGGAATAATTGTAGGTATAATTACCGGGTTGGTTGGTGCCGGAGGTGGTTTTTTAATTATCCCTGCCTTGGTTTTACTGGCAAAATTACCCATGAAAAAAGCTATCGGCACCTCATTAATTATCATTGCGGTAAAATCATTAACAGGTTTTATTGGGGATATAAAAAACAGTATGGCTATAGATTGGACATTTTTAAGTATCTTTACCCTGATTGCGATAGCAGGCATTATAATCGGTAGTTTACTCTCTAAAAACATTCAGGGCGAAAAACTAAAACCTGCTTTTGGATGGTTTATATTAGTTATGGGTTGTTGGATAATTGTAAACGAATTAATAATAAAAAACTAAATTTAAAAATTATGAAAGTAGAACAAATTTATACCGGATGTTTGGCACAAGGTGCATATTATATCGAAAGTGAAGGCGAAGTTGCCATAATTGACCCGCTCAGAGAAGTACAGCCTTATATTGAAAAAGCAAATAGGGAAAATGCAAAAATCAAATACATTTTTGAAACACATTTTCATGCCGATTTTGTAAGCGGACACCTTGACCTGAGCAAAAAAACCGGAGCCCCCATTATTTACGGGCCAACCGCTAAACCCGAATTTGACGCGCTGATTGCAAAAGACGGACAAATATTTGAATTGGGAAAAGTAAAAATAAAAGTGTTGCACACACCCGGTCACACACTGGAAAGCTCGTGCTATTTATTATTTGATGAAAACGGAAAAGAACACAGTCTTTTTAGTGGCGACACATTATTTTTAGGAGATGTAGGTCGGCCCGATTTAGCACAAAAGGCTGCCTCAATGACTCAAGAAGATTTAGCCGGATTGTTATACGATAGTTTATACAATAAAATTATGCCTTTACCGGATGATGTTATCGTTTATCCTGCACACGGGGCAGGCAGCGCATGCGGCAAAAACATGATGAAAGAAACATTCGATACATTAGGCCACCAAAAAGAAATGAACTATGCATTAAAACAACCCGATAAACAAAGCTTTATCAAAGCTGTTACAGACGGGCTTACACCACCGCCTGCCTATTTCCCCATGAACGTAGCCATGAATAAAAAAGGATATACAGAAGTAGATGCTGTTATCAATAATGGATTAAAAGCTTTTGATGCAAATGAATTTGAGCAGGCTGCCGAGGTTACTGATGCCATTGTTTTAGATACACGAAACCCGGCTGAATTTGCTAAAGGTTTTATTCCTCGTTCTATCAATATCGGCCTTGATGGACAATTCGCTCCATGGGTAGGCGCACTGATAGTAGATGTAAAACAACCTTTATTGCTCGTTGCTCCGATTGGCAGAGAAGAAGAAACCATTATCCGGTTGTCGCGTGTAGGATTTGATAATATTTTAGGACATCTGAAAGGAGGCTTTGATACCTGGAAAAAAGCAGGTAAAGAAATTGACACCGTTAACAGAATTAGCGTTGAACAATTTAAAAATGAAATAAAAATCGGTGAATCACAAATTATTGACGTTAGAAAAGAAAGCGAATACAATGCCGAACATCTGGAAACTGCCATTAATAAACCTTTAGACTATATTGCAGAGTGGTTTAGCGCCATGGATGATAAAAATGAATTTTATTTGCATTGTGCCGGTGGTTATCGCAGCATGATGGCGGCATCTATTCTTAAAGCCCGAGGCATACACAATTTTAAAGAAGTAGAAGGCGGATTTGCCGCCATAGCAAAAACAGATTTACCTAAAACAAATTTTGTTTGCCAAAGTAAAAATTAATTTCTTTTATGAGCGATTGGATTAAAGAACCATGGCCCTGGTATGTTGCCGGCCCACTGATTGGTTTGATGGTGCCTTTATTATTAATTTTAGGAAACAAATCGTTTGGTATATCATCATCACTCAGGCATATTTGTGCAGCCTGTTTACCTGCAAACATTCCTTTTTTTCAATATCATTGGAAAAAAGAAATCTGGAATTTAATTTTTATATTCGGTGTGTTTTTGGGGGCAATAATTGCCACTCAGTTTTTAAGCAACCATAAACCTTTAGATATACATGAAGATCTAATCATAGAATTAAAAGAATATGGCGTGCAACCCAATGATTTGAAAAACCAAATGCCTGTAAGCATTTTTAATTGGAATACTTTACTTAGCATTCAAGGCTTTATTTTATTTGCTTTAGGCGGATTTTTAATTGGCTTTGGTACTCGCTATGCAGGTGGCTGTACCAGCGGACATTCTATTATGGGATTATCTACTTTGCAATTGCCCTCATTAATTGCAACTATTTGTTTTATGATAGGCGGATTTATTTCTGCCAACTATTTGTTACCCTTAATTTTTAAATTATGAGCGAAATAAAAAAAGAAACCAATACCGATTTTGAAGTACGCTCGTTAGATGCGATGTGTGTAAACGAAAGCGAAAAAAAACATGCATGGTGGCATAATCTGAAATATCTTTTTACGGGAATATTATTTGGAATTATTTTGGTAAAAGCCGAAATAATAAGCTGGTATCGCATACAGGAGATGTTTCGTTTGCAAAGTTTCCACATGTATGGAGTAATTGGCAGTGCGGTAATAGTTGGTATGCTATCGGTATGGATAATAAAACGCTTTCATATTAAAACTATTTATGGCGAAAAAATAGAATTTAGTAAAAAACCTTTTAGTAAGGGGCAAATTATAGGCGGTTTAATGTTTGGCATAGGTTGGGCATTAACAGGCGCTTGTCCCGGACCTTTGTTTGCTCAAATAGGCAGCGGCTTTACGGTTGTATTGGTTACTTTATTTTTTGCTATACTCGGCACATGGGTGTATGGTTTGATAAGAGAAAAATTGCCGCATTAATTTCTCTACTAAACGGGCATTGAAAAAAAAAAATTAATTTTTGACAATAGTTTTACTCACAAAATAACTATTATCCTCGTTTTGAATATAAAATAAATATATCCCTAAAGGTAATTTTTGAATATCTATCGTATTATTTCCTGAATATAAATTATAGCTTGCGCACCATGCTCCTGTTGAATTAATAATATTTAATATGAATTTTTTACTTGTATTTTCATGACTTATGTTTACATTAACTTTATTATTTGCAGGGTTAGGATATATTTCTAAAAGCATTTTCGTTATATCTTCTTGCTCGTCTTCATCAGTATAAAATTCGTGGTTTAAAAATGTAAACAAGTCAGTAGTATCTGAAAAAAAATACGACCTGTTGGTTGAACAAGGAACATTTCTGGCTCTGAAATACGAGCCGTTAGAGGCTTTAAATCCCGGTTTCAAAACAATTCTATTTGCTGCTTCATAAGTTACAGTGGCATTGGGGTGAATAATTACATCTCCGTTATACACATTAACTGCTCCAACCGCATTACCCGCCATGATGTAATTGGAGGTTCTTTCTTCAAAGTATCCTGCCTCGGGTATGTAAGCACCCGGTAAGTTTACATAATCTTTGTTTTGTATTAATATATAATCAGTACATTCTTCATATAATTCTACATTATCTATGGCAAATGCACCTGACTGCATATACAATATCAAATTTTTATATGTACCCGATGCAGGGGTGGTAAATCTTCTTTCCACATACTCCCACTGAGAGGGACCGGCAATATATTTATACACCACAGCATTATTGGCTAAAAACCTGTCGCTGTTGTTTTTATACCAATCAGGTCCTTTTTCTGCAAAATATACTCTTAAGTGTGCTTGTCTGACATGTTCATGGCATAATGAAGCCGGATCTAAATCTGTAAAATTACAATCGTTGCCATTATAATTTTTTGATCTAAGCGGATATAAGTTAAGTCTTATAATATAACTGGTATTATGTTTTAATGACATTCCATTTGGCAGACTTATTCTTACTGCATCATGAAAATATTTTTTATTATTATTCTTACACTTTTGCACATCAGATGCTATAACAATATGATTTTGTTTGGGTACAAAACCATAATAAAAAGCATTTGTTGCACCTTGAATGTATTGATTACTGCAATTTTCCTTTACCCAATCAACATAATTATTTCCTTTATCCCAAGTATGTTTTCCTTCTTTCCAATGTGCCGACTCCATGTCAAAAGTCAAGTCATTATCAATAGGTTGACAACTTAAACTGCTGCAATAGTTGCAATTCTGAGTATCATGTCCTAAACCGGGAATTCCATCATAACAATTTGTATATCCAACTTCAAAGCCCGGGTCTATTATTAAGTTTTGGGAGTAAATCAAAACACCGTATAAAATTGCCGTTATTAAAAAAAATACTTTTACTGTTACATGATACATTAAATCAAGGCTTAGCTTAATCATCTTCATTAATTTTAAAAATTATATAAAAAAGAGATGTCTGACTTCAGAAATTCGGCATAAGGAAGCCTAACATTAAAAATATTAGGCATTAACTGTATTCGGTTGATAATAGAAAATTTATTTTTAAAAAACGAATATTTACATATGAAACTCGGTATAATATAAAATTCCCTGTTTCCCCGCAAAAAATAATTTTTGATAGATGAACTACCCGAATAATAATGCTCTTTTATTGTTAATTGATTGGGATTTAAATAACTATAACTAACAGAAGTTGTTTTAGTTGCCAAATAATAAATGTAGTACTCAGCTAAAGCTATACCGGCACCAATAGAGAACGACTTGTAATGATTCTCGAAAGTATTTACTAAGAAAAACATATTAATTAATTGATTGAAGTATTTACTATGTTTATAATTATAAAATTGGTTGTATTGTAAATTATTTGAATCAATATTTCCATACAAATAAGTTTGTGAGTAATTTGTTTTATCATGAACTAATGACGCTGTGTATTCTATACCTATATTAAACTTAGATATGCGTTTGGTATATTGTAATGTGATTCCGCTACTTAGTAAAAAAGCTCTATTACTAATATAATAGTTGTTAATGTTATTTATTATAAAACTATTTTCTCTGCTTATTTTAATAGGTGTATGACTAACAGAAAATCCCGTAGAAAAATAATTAGTTTTAGCTCTCAAAGAATCATTTTGAGCATTTGCAACGGTAAATACAAGACAAAAAACACCTGGTAAAACAGACTTTAGCATACAATAAATTATTTATCAATTAATTTTTCAAGGGTTTCTTGCAGTTTTTTAATTTTCTCTTCTTGTTCTAATAGGTATAACGTAAGTTCTTCAATTTTCTTTTACCCAATAAACAAAATGACTTTTTTTACCCCAATTATGCTTTCCTTCTTTCCAATGTGCCGACTCCATGTCGAATGTTAGTTTATTGTCAATAACACAGCTGCCTATACTATAGCAATAATTACAATCAATTACATTGTTCTTGACAACATCTGGAACTCCATTAACTGTAGTACATAATTGATAACCAACCTCAAATCCTGGATCAATGATAAGGTTTTGGGAGTTAATTGTTTGGCACATTAAAAAAACGAAACAATACATTTTCATACTTAATTATTTAAATTAATTTTAAGCATTAGTGAATTTGCAAACATATCGGCATTAGCATCTGAATATATGCCGCGTAATCCGATTAAATATCCGTATTTGAAACGATATGATAATGAATATTTTGGGTTTTTAAATTTTTTTTCGATATCAATATTCAAAAAATATAAATTAAAATAATTAGATTGTTTAAAATAATATTTATGATTTGTATTGTATTTGTATATACTCACACTATATTCATTAGAATTTGGGAGTTTATTAAAGACTAATGTTTTGTAAAAATATATAAGATAACTTTCGGTTGTTAATCCTACAGAAATAGAAAAATTATTTAATTTTTTTAATAAATTATTATACGTTAAAAAAAAACCTAAAGAATGATATAAAAAAGTGCTATGAGCTTTGTATTCAAATGGATTACGATTAGTATTATTTAGAACCGGTAATGAATCTTTGAAAAAATATTCTTTTGTTGCATATCTGTTTAAACCTATATTGTAATGAATAGCCATACTAAATTTAGTATTGAACGGAATATTATAAGCCACGCCTGAAAAAGCGCATAGTTTAAGTATTCTTTTAGGGAGCCAATAGCTCTGCGGATAATATTCAGGTATTTGTGTAGGCGAATGAAATATTCCAAACAATAGTCCAAATTTCTTTTTTCTACTCAAAGAATCATTTTGAGCATTTGCAAATGCAAGTATAAGACAAAAAACACCTGGTAAAACAGACTTTAGCATACAATATATTATTTGTCAATTAATTTTTCAAGGGCTTCTTGTAGTTTTTTAATTTTCTCTTCTTGTTCTAATAGGTATAACGTAAGTTCTTCAATTTTCTTTTGTTGTAATTTAATTACTTCTGAAACGGGTATTCCGTTTGTAACATATTCTTTTTCAGCTTTAAATTCGGGCAGGTGTTTGTTTTTATTTATATAATCTTTTAGTTCGCTCAATGACATTAATTTATATTTACCATCAAATACATAATCGCACCAATTGGCTGTTTCAACAACTACTTCTCTTGCTGCAATTGTACCATCAACCGCCATTTGATAATTTGCAGGCACGCAAGTGCCAACAGCCAGTTTTCCGGTTACTGTTAAGTTAGATGGACCATTAGTATGACTTGAGTTACCAACAACGACATCTTTACCACTATAATAGTTTAATAGCAAACTACCTGTGCCAAAGTTATCTATTATTGCATTGGCAGAATTATAACCCACTCTTAAAAAATTATTTGGGTCATTATTTCTAAAGAAACGGGCATCACCATTCACGTCTAATTTTAAGGGGCCAAAAGTGTAATTTAATCCCGGAGTAGCAGTTCCAATACCAACTTGCTCGTTAGCATTTATGGTGAAAACACCCGTATTAGTTTGACCTGTTTTATTAATAAAAAATCTATCGGTATTTGCGGTGGCGGCAATGTTCCATCGTGTATTAGCAATAGTTTGTCCTTGTATATTTTGAAGCTGATCTTCAATAATTATAAAAGTAGTGTTATCGGGTGGAGGTGGACCACAATCAGTGCATGTTACTCCTCTAACATGTAATTTTGCAGCAGGATTTAGAGTACCTATACCCACACGCCCGGAATTATTGTTAATTATAGTGTTGAATGTAGAGATAGCTTGGCTCTGTAAAAATAAAGATCCATTATCTGAGTATATGTGGTTATTACCCGTAAGTTGATCTACTCCGCCAATCCAAATAGAGTTTAATCCTACTTTTAGTGAGTCGGTAATATTTAATACCTGTGTTTTTAATGAAAAAGCTTTAATACTATCCGTATTTAGTAAGCCCCAAAATTTGCTGTTACCAAAAACTTCAAGTTTATGACTAGGGTTAATAATTCCTATGCCTACATTGCCGTTGGTTCCTGCATTCAAAATGGTGTTAAAATTAAAACCCGGTTTTGAATTAATTCTTAAGTCTTCGATTGATGTAGAAATGCCATTGTAATTCCCGTCTTGCCCGAGAACAATATTGCCGTTTACATTTAATCTTGTGCTTGTCTTAATTGTATCGGCTTCTATTTTATGTAAAACATTTATACCGGTAGAAGTAATAGTGCCGTTTATAATAACATCATGATTAGTGTATAAGGTATCACCTATTTCTGTCCAGTAGCTAGAATTTTGTGCACTTACTGTTGTATATAAGCAATTCAAAACACCCATGAATATAAGCAAAGATGTTTTAAATAGAATAAATTTTGGGCTTATTGTTTGCGGGGGGGGGGGGAAGAAA
>JBBIOU010000031.1:0-33994 GCA_037443205.1 Flavobacteriales bacterium
ACATTTACAACCGCTGGGGTGAGTTGGTGTATAGCGCAGCGCCTTATCAAAACAATTTTGCAGGTAAAAGCAATACTAATACATTCATGGGCAATACCCTTACCGAAGGCACGTATTTTTATGTGTTTAAACTCAACCCCGATGCACAGGGATTAACGGGGTTTATAGAGTTGAAACGCTGATATAAAATAATTATCTAAAATAAAATTTACTGATAATTTAATTTATACGTATTTATTGCATTAATAAACACGGCCAATATTTTAGGTTCATACTTATTAAAAATAATTAAGCGATATAAAAATGGATATTCATAAAAGCACTATGCGCAAACTGCGATAGGGCGCCCTGGTAATTGTCTATGGGTTGCGTGGGGTGTGCCCCTCCCACATAGTTGGCCGCTATAACCACATTGCTCGGGGCGCTGGGAAGGGGGGCATCTATATTATCTATAAAATTATAATAATGATTAGGCAATGTCCATATTGGACTTTGCGCATATAAATTGCCAACTAATAAAAACAATACTATTGCGTTTTCTTAAAAAGTTTGTAGTAAGGTATCATATTTTTTTATTATAAAATTTCAGAACTAAGATATAAATTTTTTAATTAAATATACTTATAATATGTATATTTGTATAGTGTAATATTAAAATATTCTTTTTCAGACTTTTCGGGTATAAAACACC
Source organism: Flavobacteriales bacterium (assembly GCA_037443205.1). GTDB lineage: Bacteria > Bacteroidota > Bacteroidia > Flavobacteriales_D > UBA2798 > JBBIOU01. Next base: position 692 of record JBBIOU010000031.1, read on the forward strand.
CGTAAAATTTATGAAGTCTGAAAAACAAGTGTTAGAAGATATAGGAAAAAGGTTAATAATGTTAAGAATAAAAAAAGGATTTACGAGTTATGAACATTTTGCTATCGAGCATGATTTATCTCGCATGTATTATTGGAAAATTGAAAAGGGAAAAGCAAATATTACCATTCGTACATTATTACATATCCTTTCCCTACATGACTGTACCATAGAAGATTTTTTTGCGTTAAAGATTGATAATAAGCTATTCAAGAAATAATGTTAAAAAAAAATTTTTTTATAATAATTTTTAATTTTTTTTATATCGTTAGTTTTTCGCAGTTGATATATCATCAAGATGTATTTTATGGCGGAGTAACAGGTGGAGGGTTTTCAACCGGACTAGGTTCCGGTTCTGGTAATTTTGATATTTATATAGAACCGGGTAGTACTATCAAAAAAGCTTATTTGTTTACCTACAGAATAGGTTATGCTCCAGATACCACTATTACACTTAACAATATTAATTATTTATTTGATACCACCGATATAATTATTACCTTTTCATGTACAAGTCCTTATGCCTCGCCCATATCAATTTGTATAAAAGATATTACAAATGATATTAATCCTGCTATAACAAATTATTCAGTTACTATACCTTTTCAACCCGGATTACCGATTAACTGGAGTTATTGGACAGTTTTTCTATATGTGGAATATGAAAATATATTATTAAACAAGGTTTGTTCTAATATACTTATTAATGACAAAAACCTAATCGGCAATGAAATATATAATGTTAGTACTTTAAACCCTATTAATACAAATTTTCCAGTTGGGTTTGCTATTTTTTCAGATAGATCAAATCCGTTTGTTCCACCAAATAAGCAAGTTTTTTTTAATAATGTGCTGTTAGGATTATTAGGGGGGGATGATGGTGTTAATAATATATGGATAGCAGCCGGAGTAAAAGGTCATTTTTATTATCAAAATAATACTTTGTATGGATTGGATGATGATACACCAGATAATGTGATGGGAGGAACAGATGGCTTGGCAAATGTTTCAGGTTATTTAAATAATAATGCTACTTTCTGTAATTTTCAACTAAGGCATATTAATTATCCTTTTCAAGCTATAAACGCAACACATTTTAACCTCGCTTATTTCCTCACTTACACCACTCCCTGCGATACCACCTTTAGCGTGGCACACACACAAGACACGGTAGTATGCAAAGGAGATAGTTTGCAATTGTTTGCCAGCGGAGGCATAAATTACGAGTGGCTGCCCCAGCAAGGCCTAAGCTGCTACAACTGCCCTAACCCCATTTTTTATGCAGACAGCAGCCGGGTATATGCCCTGCGCATATGGAACACAGATAGCTGCAGCAAAGTGCTGCCCATACGCCTGGGCGTATTGCCGCTACCCACTTATAATACTTTAACTACCCCCGCCACCTGCGGTTTATACAACGATGGCATATTGCAAGTAACTGGCGTAAGCGGGCCTCCAAGCTATATTTATCATCTGTATAACGCCAATTACAACAACACCTGGACAAGCCTAAACAACAACAAAACCTACCCCGCATTAGACAGCGGCACATACACTTTAACAATAACCAACGGTAACGGATGTACAAACAGTAGTAATATTACCATTGCTGTAAGCAACAACGCCAACGCACAATTTACAGCCACTCCGGCAAGTGGCAATTTGCCCTTACACATTAGCCTAAGCAACCAAAGCACGGGAGTAAGCAATTGTTATTATTTACTAAACAACTCCATCACCCAAAGTCCTGTTACCATTACAGAAGCAGGCGAACACCAAATAACACTCATCTGTTTTTTAAACGATACGCTATGTGCAGATACGGCAAGCACAAGCGTATATGCCATACAGCAAATAATTATACCCAGCGGCTTTAGCCCTAATGGTGATGGCATAAACGATTATTTTGTAATACAAGGCATAGAAGAATACCCCCGCAACGAGTTATACATTTACAACCGCTGGGGTGAGTTGGTGTATAGCGCAGCGCCTTATCAAAACAATTTTGCAGGTAAAAGCAATACTAATACATTCATGGGCAATACCCTTACCGAAGGCACGTATTTTTATGTGTTCAAACTCAACCCCGATGCACAGGGATTAACGGGGTTTATAGAGTTGAGGAGATAACTGTTTTTTCAGTTAATTAAATGGCCTTGCATTAGAAACTTTTCTAAAAACAGTTTCTTAAGCAAGAAGGTTTTTTTTGTTTCTTATCTTTTTTGCGAAAAAAAAGAAAATAAACACAAAGTATAATTATGTTCTTTTTGCTTGACCAAAAAGAACCAAAAACTCAAGAACGAACACCAAAATTTTTGCTAAGTTCATTTTGGTAGTATTATGCAGATAATTTTTTGTTTCATTTAACTATATGTAAAAAAATTTTGCTCTGTTCGTGGATACCCCACGCACGTACTTTTGTCTTAAAACATTTTCTGTCCTTCTAAATTTTTGTACCGTAAAAAACTATTTCTTTTACTTTTCTGTTTCAAATAAAGATATGGCAAAATAGCATCTAACGCTATTTTATGTAGGGTATTAATTCAAATAAAAAGTCTGATTTAAAATTCAGGTATAAGATTACCTTGCAAACCTCCTGTATGTAAGGCTATGATTTTTGTTCCCGGAGCAAAATAATTTTGGTTTATCAAATCGCACAAAGCATAAAACATTTTACCTGTATAAACATAATCTAAAGGCACCTGCGTAATGCCTGAAAAATGTTTCATAAAATCCAGTAATTGCTGATTTGTTTTAGCATAACCTCCAAAATGATATTGAGTAAATAATTTTACTTTTTCTGAAAGTTCAACCGAAAGTTCCGCATCATAAGTAAATTCAAAAAAACGTTTTTTTATTTCATTGCCAATAAATTCACCTTGCTTTAAAACAGGGATTGCAATGGCTTGCTGATTTTTATTCAATGCAAGCGTAATACCTGCCAGCGTAGTGCCGGTACCGCAAGCCGATATAATGTAATCAAAATCTGTTTCAATTTCATTAAGCATTTCTATACAACCATGCAATGCGTAATAGTTTGCTCCTCCTTCGGGTATTAAATAAAACGAGCCAAACTTTGCACGTAGTTTATCAATATAATCTTCATCTTCTTTTAATTTATATTCCTCTCTGCTGACCTTATGTATTTTCATTCCGCATTTTATGGCAGCAGATAAGGTAGGGTTATTTTCATCTGCATCTAAGCCGCGAATAATACCGATAGATTTTAATTTTAACAACATACACGCATAAGCAGTTGCGGCAATATGATTGGAATAAGCCCCGCCAAAAGTTAAAACCGCGGGCTGTTTTTGCAACAACACATTCAATAAATTATACTTGAGTTTACGCCATTTATTACCCGAAATTACCGGATGTATCAAATCATCGCGCTTAATATACACCTGAATATTTTTACGCTGAAACAACGGATATTGTAATACCTGCAAAGGTGAGGGCAATTTAACATCGCATGCTTGCTCAATATTTGTATCTTCGTGTTTCAAATTATAAGGACAAAGATGTTGTTAAATTACGAATCATGCAATTAATAATTAAACTTTACCATTTCCTATTACTTACTTTTATTATACCCGCAGGTATATACGCACAAACACTATTTAACCCCGAAGTTGCATATACACAATCTGAACTTTTGCATCAAATGCAACGCTTACCGGTTTTTGGAAGAGTATTGTATGTTGCCGCACACCCTGATGATGAAAACACCCGTTTAATAAGCTGGTTGGTAAAAGAAAAAAAATTAGAAGCAGCTTATTTATCGTTAACGCGAGGTGACGGAGGACAAAACCTGATTGGCGAAGAACAAGGTATTGAATTAGGTTTAATACGCACACAAGAGTTACTTGCAGCCCGAAAAAAAGATGGAGGCAAACAATTTTTTACACGGGCTTATGATTTTGGCTATTCTAAAAGTGCAAACGAAACTTTAAAAAAATGGGACAAGGAAAAAATACTTTCAGACATTGTATATATCATTCGTTATTTCCGGCCTGATATAATTATTTGCCGGTTTCCGGTTACCGGGGAAGGCGGACACGGGCATCATACCGCCAGCGCCATACTTGCCCGGGAAGCATTTATAGCCGCAGCCGATAAAAACAAATTTTCAGAACAACTAAAAGAATTGGAAATATGGCAGGCTAAACGTCTGCTTTGGAACACTTTTAATTTTGGCAGCCGAAACACCATAGCTGAAGACCAATTTAAAGTTGATGTGGGTGGGTATAATATGTTACTGGGCAAGAGTTATGGAGAAATAGCTGCCGAAAGTCGTTCGCAACACCGAAGTCAGGGATTTGGAACTGAAAAACGCAGAGGCTCACAACCTGAATATTTTAAAACGATTATCGGAGAAAGTCCTCTGTATGACATAATGGACGGGGTAGATTTAAGCATTCAAAAAATTTTGCCGGTAACCCAAGAAGGCAAAAACGTTTACATTTATTTTAATGAGTTATATCAAAAATTAACTCAAACTTCTTCTCCCAATGATTTTACTGAATTGTTGTTTAAGATAAGAAATAAATTATTATTAATAAAACCCGATATTGATAAAAAATATTACCCTTACACTGACGAAAAAATAAAACTATGCGAGTTATTAATTGCTTATGTAAACGGCTTGTGGATGGACTGCAACAGCAGTGAACAAATATATGCAACAGGCGATGTTATACAAATAAATACCAAAATAATATACAGAAATAATGAGACGAGCATGAAATTAAACGCTGTCAAAATAATTTCAGGAGAGCAGATAATGTTTGACAGCATAATTAATAAACCGCTTGAAAAAAATACGCTCTTACAATTTAGCAGCATATTCCCTTTAAAAAATACCGGAATTACGCAGCCCTACTGGTTGCAAGAAGTAATGAATGAAAACCTGTATACATATAACACACCATTACTTAAAATACCATGGAATGACAACCCGCTCTATGCAGTCTATGATTTAGAAATAAACCGGCAAAAAGTGCAATATATAGTTCCCGTACAATACAAATATATAAACCCGGGTATTGGTGAAATATATCAACCGATAGAAATTTCTCCTGAAATAACCCTGAACAGTGCCGAGGAATTAGTAATCTTTAACGGGATAAAAGATAAGAAAATAAAAGTTACCGTTAAAACATTTACCGACAGTGTTGAAAAAAACATACAAATACAATTACCTAAGGGGTGGACCTGTAAACCAGCCCAATTAAAAGTTCAATTAGCTAAAAAAGGCGAAGAAAAAACATACGAACTATTACTTACAGCTCCGGCACATCCAACGATAGTACAGGATGAATATATTAGTTTTTTAGCGGATAAAAAGCCCGTATCGGGTTACAAAAAAATAGTATATGAACATCTTCCGCTAATAACATATTTTCCGCAAACAAAAATAAAACTGATAAACGCAAACTTTAACAACTCTAATTCCAGAATAGGTTACATCAGCGGGGCCGGAGATAAAATTCCAAACATATTAAAACAAATAGGTTATACGGTAGAAACACTAAACGAAGAAAATTTTTATACGAGCGATTTGAAAGATTACGCCTGTATAATTACAGGAGTTAGGGCATATAATACCGAAAAGTGGCTGGCTAATGCACAAAGCCGTTTATTAGAATATGTATATAACGGTGGAACACTTCTGCAACAATATAATACCTCTATGAATCTGATAAGCGACCGCTTAGGTCCTTACCCATTTAAGCTTTCGCGCGAAAGGGTATGCGAAGAGGATGCCAAAGTTGATTTTATCAATGATAAACATATACTTTTACAATCGCCCAATAATATTACGGAAGAAGATTTTAAAGGATGGATACAGGAACGTGGACTATATTTTACTGCAGATGCCGACAAAAATTACGAGAAAATATTTGCAATGAATGATGAGGGAGAAAATAAGAACGATGGTTCGGTATTGTATGCTAAATATGGCAAAGGCAAATACATTTATACTTCATTATCTTTTTTCAGACAATTGCCCGCAGGCAATATCGGTGCCATAAAACTATTTGTAAATTTTATAGAAAATAATCATGCTACAAAACAGTGAAGATAACCAAGCACCCGTATTTAAAACCTGGAAAAGGTTTTATCTGTTTATTATTTTATGGCTTGCAATGATTATTATTTCTTTACACATATTTAGCAATTATTTTAAATGAAATTAGTTGACTGGATAGTACTTTGCGGAACACTATTATTGATAGTTTTATACGGCATATACAAAAGTCGTAAACAAAAAAATATTGAATCGTATTTATTAGGCGATAAATCGCTACCCTGGTATCAGGTGATGTTTGGCGTAATGGCTACACAAGCCAGTGCCGTAACATTTCTTTCTGCACCCGGGCAAGCCTACACAGATGGCATGCGTTTTATTCAATACTACTTAGGTATGCCGTTTGCTATGATAATCGTATCGGCATTTTTTATTCCTATATACAGAAAACTAAATATATATACTGCATACCAATTGCTTGAAAAAAAATTTGATAAAAAAACAAGGGTATTAACAGCCGTATTTTTTTTAATGCAAAGAGGACTTGCAGCAGGTTTAACTATATATGCCCCGGCTCTTGTTTTATCAAGTATGTTGGGGTGGAACTTATTTATAACTAACCTTATTATGGGCGGGTTGGTTATATGCTATACAGTGAGCGGTGGAACAAAAGCAGTAGCACATACACAAATGCAACAAATGATAGTAATTATAATAGGTATCTTTATTGCCGGTTATTACATCATTTTACTTATGCCGGAAAAAATAAGTATGAGCAATGCCTTGTATATAGCCGGCAACATGGGAAAGCTAAACACACTCGAAACTCAATTTTCATGGAGTGATAAGTATAATATTTGGAGTGGAATAATTGGCGGATTTTTTTTGTCATTATCGTATTTCGGTACCGACCAAAGCCAGGTAGGACGATACATTACCGGTAAATCCATCAGGCAAAGTCGTATTGGTATATTAATGAATGCACTGGTAAAAATACCCATGCAATTTTTAATTTTATTAATTGGTGCCTTGCTGTTTGTTTTTTATCAGTTTCATCATTCGCCCATACATTTTAATAACGCCAATATGAGTATGGTTGAAAGTAAAAACAGAGCCTATCACGAAAAAATAAATCAGCAATATAATACCCTGCAAGCAAACAAAATAGAAATAGCCGAAGATCTATCGTTTGCCATAAATCAACAACAGGAAAAATTAAAAAAACAAAAACTAAATGAATTAAAAAAAATAAATATTGCCGAAAATGAATTGAGAGAAAACTATAAAAAGATGATTGTAAAGTTAGATAATACTGCTGAAGCTAAAGATACAAACTACATATTTTTAACCTTTGTATTTACCTACTTGCCCGCAGGTTTAATTGGTTTGTTGATTGCTGTTATTTTTTGTGCCTCCTGGAGCAGCACTGCTGCTGAGTTAAATGCTCTGGCCAGTACTACCGTAATTGATTTATACCATCATAAAACACAAAATATGCAAAAGCAATTATTGCTATCCCGTATTACAACCATTGCCTGGGGCATTGTAGCAATAGCATTTGCCGAATTTGCCTCTAATGCAGGTAATAGTTTAATTGAAGCAGTAAATGTGTTAGGTTCATTATTTTATGGTACCGTTTTAGGGGTATTTATATTGGCTTTGTTTTTTAAAAACGTGCGTGGTACACAGGTTTTTATTTCAGCCTTAATCTCTGAAGCAATAGTGATATACATTCACATTTTTCATGCTAAGGATATCAGTTTTTTATGGTATAATCTTATCGGATGTTTGAATACCTTGTTGTTAGCTAATATAATGAGTATTATATCCCGATTACAAAAATAGCTCTTAGTAATTTTGTGAATAACACAAGATACACTCTAATTTTAAACCCAAATTACGCATTTTTAAATGCGTAATAGATAAAGTGCTTGTAATCATTCAGATAAATCATAATTCCAAAAAGTCTAATGACTTATTTGGGATAAATATTTGGTTTGTCATATTCAATTTAAAGGGTTTCTACTTCACTCTCACTCCTATCACCGTTACATCATCTATTTGTTCCAGCTTGTCTTTCCAGTGTTGGTAGTGTTCATGCAGTTGGCTGTATTGCTCCCCGGCCGGTAAATCGCTTACTTGGATTAGCAATTCCTTAAACTTTTTGTTGGTGAGTTTCTTTTGCTTGTCTCCTCCAAACTGATCGGCATAACCGTCCGTACTCAGGTATAACATACCTGCACTCTCAAGCACTATATCCTGCACCGCAAATGGCGCTGATTTTTCGTATTGTCCAATAGGTTGTTTATCAGGTGTGATTTCCTTTAGTTCACCGTTTTGTACAATATACAACGGGCGGTTCGCTCCGCTAAATTGTATTTGCTTTTTATTCTTCTTGTTTATCCTAACCAAACACACATCCATCCCGTCACGGATGTTCTCTTCCTTATCGCTGCTTAACTTTTCTATCACTATCTCTCGTGTTCGGTTTAGTATCTCATTCGTGTTTTTTAGTTTGTCTTCTGTTACTGCTTTGGTGAGTGCATTGCTGCATACCACACTCACCATTGCACCAGGTACTCCGTGTCCGGTGCTATCTGCGGCTGCTACATAAATATACTCTTCTGTCTCTTCCAGCCAGTAAAAATCTCCTGCTACTATGTCTTTGGGCAGGTATAAAATAAAACTTTCGGACAATAAGTTATTCCACTTTTGTTTGTTGGGTAATATCGCTTCCTGTATTCTTTTGGCATAATTGATACTATCTGTAATTTCTTTGTTCTTCTCTTCTACCAGTTGTTTTTGTTTATCTACTATTTCTTTTTGTTCTTCAATTATCCGTTTTTGTTTGCGGGTTACTTGCAAACGATTGAAAACAAATAGTAAAAATGCTACTGTAATGGCTAAGCCTCCGGCAATGGAATATGAAATCACTTTCTGTCTTTCTTTTTCTTTCTTTTGTATGGCTAATTGTTTTTGGTGCTCGGCTTCTTTCAGTGCCTGTTCTTTTTCGTATAGGTATTGCATTTCTTTTATAGCAGCGGCTTTTTGGTTTTCTTCGCTCATTACGCTGTCTCTTGCGGCTATATATTCTTTATAATAATACAAAGCATCTTTATATCGGTTGGTTTGTTCGTATAGTTCTGACATGCCCAGAAAGTTATCTTTAAGAACATAAATAGCATGTAGTTCTCTATTAAGTATTTCTGCCTGTTTCAGATACTCTTCTGCTTGTTTGTATTTTTTTTGTTTGGTGTAAACAACACCAATGTTTCCAAGATTCAGTGCCTGACTTCTTTTATTTCCGATTTCTACACTAATATTCAATGCTTTGAAAAAATACTCCAGTGCGTTGAAATAATTGCCTTGGTCGTAGTAAACAGATCCAATATTTCCAAGATTGATTCCCTGATTTCTTTTATTTCCTATTTCTTCACTAATACTCAATGCCTTGAAATAATACTCCAGTGCGTTGGAATCATTGCCTTGGTAATTATACACATTGCCAATGTTTGCAAATATGGCTGACTGAATTGCTTTATTTCCTATTTCTTCATTTATTTTCAATGCTTTGAAATAATACTCCAGTGCTTTGGAATAATTGCTTTGGTCTTTATACACAATGCCAATGTTACTAAGATTGATTGCCTGACTTTTTTTTTCTCCTATTTCTTCATTTATTTTCAATGCTTTAAAATAATACTCCAGTGCGTTGGAATAATTACCTTGGTCCTTATACACATTACCAATGTTTCCAAGATTATTTGCCTGACCGCTTTTATTGCCAATTTCTTCAAAAATTTTCAATGCTTTGAAATAATACTCTAGTGTTTTAGAATAATTGCCTTGCTCTTTATACACAATACCAATATTTCCAAGAGTGGCTGCCTGCCCCCTTTTATTTCCAATTTCTTCATCAATCTTTTGTGCCTTGAAATAATATTCCAATGCTTTGGAATAATTTCCTTGACTATAATAAATAGCCCCAATATTTCCAAGAGTGGCTGCCTGTAATTTTTTTGCTTTGGTATAAATGATTTTGTTTTTTTGTGCAATATAATTTTCTGCAAACTGTAAAGATTGATTATATAAATTCAATGATTGTTCATAATTCCCTAATAGATAATTATCCCATCCTTTTGCTCTTATTGCTTCACCTTTTCTTAATTCTCCCTCTGCTCCTGAAATTTTTTCGGCTGTTTTTTCGGCTAATGTGTGATAGTACATTGCTGTGTCAGGATTACTATTTTGAAAATAATTACCTATTTCTAAATACACATTAAACTTTGTGGTATCGTGTTGGGCGGTTTTTAAAGCAGAGAATAGGGAATCAAGTTTATTAGATTGGGAAAATAGTGTATTTGCAAAAATAAGTAGCAGAATAATACTGTAAAAAAAAATTCTCATTAGTGCACTTTACCCAAAATTAAATATAATTTATAATATTAACTCATCTGTTAACCATCCATTTGATATAAACTTAAAATATTGTATGAACTCAGTTAATATGAAATAAATAATGATGTTCAATCAGCTTAAATCCAGCATAAAACCTAAACAAAAGTTAATAAAAGCTCCTGTATGCGATGATTTAATACCATCGGGCAGATTAGTGCCTTTATAGCGCCATGATTTTTTAGACACATCATAAGTATATCCTCCTTGTAATGCGACAGTAAACGGGAATAAATTCATCCGTATTTCGAGCAATCCTTCTAAAATAAATGCAGGATTTCTAAATTTATATTGTGTAAAATTAGCCGCATTAAATAAAATCATATCTGTATTGCTGCTACCGCCAAGTCTTTGCACAAAAGTATATCCGGCATATCCTAATCCGATTTGCGGGGAAAGATTAAATGTATTACTGCGAGTAATTTCGGGGCCAAATCTAAATAAAAATTTACTGCCTTTAAATTTAAAACTTATTGAATCAATTGGGTATATTGTTTGCGTCAAATAATTATCGTAACTGAAATTAACATTTGCAATTGCATTTTCAGACCATCCCATTTCAATACCCCACGAATACAATTGCATATTAAAAATATTACCCGGATAAAGGTTATTCAGGGTTTTATTTAAATCATTTTGTTGTGTAAAAAATAATCCGGTTTTACCATTTATAAAAAAAACGTAATCCGGCTGTTGATTTGATTGATTATTATTGTTTTCACTTGGTTTTTCTTTTTTAACCACATCATCTGTCTGTTTAAATTTATTGATAATAAGATACTGATATTTTTCTTTAAATTTACCGAATACTGCCGTATCATTTGTAACAGCTAAGATGGTTAATGTATCAAGTTTTATATTATCTATTATTTTATTAAGTTTTTCTTGTTCGGTAACTTTTTTCTCAAACATAGTTCCCTCGGGATAATAAGTGGCAATAGACAGCACTTTACCTTTAACACGCTCGTTGTTGCTATGATTGATGCGACTTGCAAGTGTTTTTAAGAAATAATAACCACACCAGTATTCCTGTTCATTAATGGGTGTATGGCATCTTCCGAATTGGCCATAAAATTTTTCATTCGGATATTTTTCTACTAAGGCAAGTAATTGCAAATACATATATTGCTCTCTGTATATATAATGATAGGGAGTGCTACCCACTAAATAATCCGACCTTAATTTTTCTGCCTTAATCCCATTCAACACCATACAAAAGTCATTGTAATTGTTTCCCAAATAATCTTTCCATACATCCGGTATTGAATCTACACTTTTCAAGATAAAATTCATTGTTTTAGCTTGCGATATATTTTCACCTTTAAACTTCATATCATCAGTAGTATTATCTTTTGATTCCTGCATTTTTTTATCACTCATTTTAGCTAATGCTTTAATAGCTTCAATATGTATTTCAATTGCTGCCGGAGCTTGACCGGCAGGCAAAAACATTTCCAACAATTTTGCCGAGGTATTGTAAGAACGCTCCACGTCTATCCCGCTAACTATTATTCTATTATTACTATCCAAGGTTTTGTTATACTCCCAGATTCCTTTATACAACAATGCATACTCATCATACGAATAATCACTTAAAATATTAAACAAGGTAGAATCTCCGGTGTGTACGTAGCGATTTACCAGATATCCTCTGCTATAACCAAACTCTAAAAAAAGATGCCTTACGCCTGCTTTTTGATGCAAATATTTGAGCATTTTTAATTGCAACATATAATTGCTTTTACGGTGCAAATGATTTTCTCCTGTAAAAAAAACCGTATAATTATTTACCACAGAATCCAACATGGAAAATGTAGAATAGTCGTTATTGTCTTTTATATCCAGTTTATTGGATACGATTTTTTGAGTGTTTTGCGCGTACAAAAAGTGATTCAGTAACAATAAAAAACAGATTAATTGACTTATTCGCATAGAGTGATAGATTTATATAACAAAAAAAGGAAAAAATTTGTAACTTTTGCCTAAAATAAAGTTATAAGGTTGAAAAACAAGCGTATTTATCACAAAACCGATAGTCAAATTGCTGATGAACAGCGAATTATTGATGAAACCTGTAAAAATCCTCAGCATTTTGAAAAGCTTTATGACAAATATTATGAGGCTATTTATCGTTTTGTGTTTAAACGCCTGGAAGAAAAACAGGATGCTTATGATGTTACGGCACAGGTATTTTTAAAAGCTTTACAAAATTTACCGCGTTATAAACACATGGGCTTACCTTTTTCGAGTTGGTTGTTTCGCATTGCTAAAAGTGAAGTATATCAATTTTTACGTGATAATAATAAAATTAGGGTTATTGATATTGAATCAACACAGCTAAATGACTTACAAGAAGAAACAGGTTATGAAGAAAGAGAAATGCTTTTGCAATGTTTGGAACAGATATTACCTGAATTAAGTAACAATGAATTACTCTTACTGGAAATGCGGTATTTTGAAAAAAAGTCATTTAAAGAGGTGAGCGAAATTTTAAATGTAAGTGAAAATAATGCAAAAGTTAAAATGCATCGAATCATAGAAAAATTAAAAATTAAATTAGATAATATACAAAAAAGTTTATGAAAATAAAAATACAACTCGATAGAACTCAACCAACCATTGATGAAATTAATGAAGGTAAAAATTTTTCTGCATTAATCCATAATTTTAATCCGCAGTCAACTCCGTTTTATAAAAGTAAATTATTTATGGCTGCAAGTTTTATGATTATAATTAGCCTTGTTTATATTACTTATTATAGCCTTAGCGGCACGAATCAAAATACTGCTGTTGAACAAAAAAATGAAAAAATTTCCGATAAAGATGGTAATGTAAATTTAAATAATAATTTAAGCACTGATATTGTTGATGAAAAAAACGCATTTATAAACAAAACGTCACCAAACAACAACAAAGCCCCGAATAATAAAACCATATCTGAAAAAAAATATACGAATGAAATACAAAATGATATAGGTAAAAATATTACAAATAATAATTACTTAAAGTTAAATAACTCTGTGTATGCGCATATCAACGGCAAAATAAACGGTAAAATAGATTACAATAACCTGGCTAAACAACCTTATATAAAAGTTAGCACAGATAGTTTAAGCATTGTATCATTTAAAATAAGCTATGTGTTAAAAAACAGTTTACAACATAAACAGGTAAGCGGTTATATTATACCACCGGCTATTATAGAAGAGTTAAAACACGTAATCAACGAAGATAAACTTACCCTGTCTGAAATTACTGCCACTACTCCATCCGGAAAAAAAATCAATTTGCAAGATTTGAATTTTATTCTAACAGGTACCTACAAAAACTCTAACGAAACCGGAGTATTAGAAGACGAACTGTTTGAAAAGTAATCATCAAACTTTCTGTAAAGCCTGATTTAAATCCTCTATCAATACTTCGGGTTCTTCTAAACCAATGTATAACCTAACTAAATTCCAAGGCAGCTCGGTTACATAGTTCTGCGAGTCATAAAGTGCACAAACAGGAAATTGCAATGACTCATAACCACCCCAGGAGCAAGTCATAATAAAGTATTTTAAATGATTGCAAAATGCTTCTACATTTTCAATTTTATTTGTTTTAAGTTGTATAGACAATAAGCCCCCGCATGGTTTCATTTGTTTATTTGCAAGTTCTAACTGTGGGTTGTTTTTTGAAAATGGAAAATATATTTTATCAATTTTGGGATGATTTTCTAAAAACTCTAATACTTTAAATGTATTCTCTTTAATCTGTTTAACACGCAGGGGTAAAGTTCTTAAACCATTTATTAATTGCCAGGCATCATGCGGAGAAACAGCTGCTCCTAAGGTCATAAATTCGGATGCGAAAATAGCATCAACATGTTGTTTAGTAGAGCATAGTACACCGGCAACCACATTGCTATGTCCGCTGATAAACTTAGTGGCCGAATGTACAACTATATCAACGCCCAGTGAAATAGGATTTTGATTAATAGGTGATGCATAACTGTTATCGCAAATGGTAATGATATTATATTTTTTAGCAAGCTCAGCAACTGCCTGCAAGTCCTGCATCTCAAATGTCATAGAATTAGGGCTTTCCAGATAAATTAAACGAGTATTGGGCTGAATAGCTTTTTCAAAATTTATCAGCTCACTACCATCTACCAGGGTACATGCAACTCCATAACCTGCAAGCAAATTGTTAAACAACTTGTTTGTCCAGCTATACGGTTTCTTTACACAAATGGCATGATCGCCCGATTTTACCGCATGAAATACCGCTGCTGCAACGGCTGCACTTCCGCTCGAAAATACCAACGCATCTTCGGCACCTTCTAATGCAGCCAGTTTTTTTCTTAAAATGGCTACTGTAGGGTTATAACCGCGGGTATAAAAGGGAGTTTCAAATTCTTTTTTTAAACCTTCTCTGAGTGCTTGTACATTTTTAAAACAAAAATTACTTGATTGAAAAACCGGTGGCGTAACAGCATTATAATATTTATCTCTGTCTTCGCCTAAATGATTTAAAATATAAGATGTGTTCATTTAAAAAAATTTATTTATAATTTTTAAAATTAATGTGATTAATAAACTAATGATTATCATCGTGGTAACCGGAAAATAAAAAGTAAAATTATCTTTTTCTATTTTTATGTCCCCGGGTAGATTGCCTAACCATTTAAAAATATTTATGTTGTTTTTTTCAAATATAAAAAGCACTATACCCACCAGTAAAATAAATAAACCCAAATAAATTATAAACTTACTGTTTATCATGTTTAAGTTTTCTTCTGCTGATTTCCTTTTTTATTAGCGCAAGTTCTCTGCCGGTTTGACCTTTTACTGAGGTGTTTTCCTGTGCCCTTCTGATTAGATAAGGCAATACTTCTTTCACCGGTCCGTAGGGTACATATTTAGCAACATTATAACCCTCTGCAGAAAGATTATAGCTTATATGATCGCTCATGCCCAACAATTGAGCAAAATATATGCGTTTATCATTTTTTTCAATCTTATAACGATGCATTAAATCTACTAAAAATAAGGAACTTTGCTCATTATGTGTGCCGGCACAAACTGCAATATCTTGTATATTTTTCACGCAATATTCCAATGCCAGATTGTAATCTTTATCACATAAGTTTTTATTGGCTTGTATAGGCGATGCGTAACCTTTTTGTACAGCACGTTCTCTTTCTTTTTCCATATAAGCTCCCCGAACAAGTTTTACGGCCAGTTTATATCCTCCGTTACGGGCTTTATGGTGTGATTGCATTAAAAAATCCAACCTGTCGTGCCGGTATAGCTGTATGGTATTATATACCATAAATTTTTGTTTATTGTATTTTGCCATCATCGTATCGGCAAGCGCATCAATAGCAGGCTGTATCCAGCTTTCTTCCGCATCTATAAATACCGGTGTGTCTGCTTCAAAGGCATTTTTACAAATGCTGTCTACCCGGTTAACTACCCTTAAATATTCTTGTTTTTCGCCATCGGTAAGTTCTATTTTAGCGCTAACTTTTTCTAATAAGCTAAATCGTGCAATACCGCTTACTTTAAAAACACAAAACGGCACATGGGCATTGCCTTGAGCTGTTTTAGTTGTTCTTATTATTTCGCGGGTGGTTTCATCTAAATCGCTTTCGCTTTGTTTTCCTTCTACCGAATAATCTAAAATAGTTCCTATACCAAATTTAGCCAAGGCAGCAATTCTGTTATTACATTCTTCTATGGTTTCGCCTCCGCAAAATCTGCTAAAAATTGTTTTTTTTATAATTCCTTTGACAGGCAAATGAAGTTTAAATGCAAGTAGTGTTAATACTTTGCCAATGCTTACTAAGGTTGGACTGGATAAAAGTTTAAAAAGTAAATGTGCTTTTTTTAACTCTTTGCTGTTTAAAGATTGAAATGCAATACTTGTGTTATCAAAATTTATAGCCATAGCGTATGCCCGCAAAGATAATAGACAAAGCATGAATTTTATAAAACCTGTAATAATATTTATTATTATTGTGTAGTTTTATATTTTGATGAAAACGATAGATATTATAACCTCACACAATGTAATAATTGAATATTCTTTGGCCTCTGTTGGCGAGCGATTTTTAGCCTTCTTAATAGACATCGGTTTATTGTTTATTTGGCTCTTTATGGTTATACTTATAGCACGCAATATGGATTATGATAATACTTATCTGGTTTATTATCTATTGTATATGCCTATGTTGCTTGTATATCATTTAACCTGCGAAACATTTTTTGGAGGTCAATCATTAGGGAAATATGCTTTAGGCATAAAAGTAGTTAAGCTAAACGGGCAAAACCCCGGTTTATCGGAGTGTTTACTTAGATGGATTTTCAGGCCGATAGATATTGGTTTTACTGCGGGTGCGTTTGCTGTTTTATTTGCTTCATCAAATGATAAATCTCAACGCCTGGGCGATATGATTGCAAAAACTGTTGTTATCCGGTTAAATCCGCCATATAAATATTCAGTAAACGATTTGATGAATATAGGGAATAACGTAAAATCTGATAATTATAATATTACCTATCCTCAGGTAACTATATATACCGATAATGATATGTTGTATGTAAAAAATGTTTTAGAAAGATACTATAAATATCCAAACAGCAAACACCGTGAGCTTATGGAAGAACTAAGCAGACTTGTCTGTCAACAGCTTAAAATTGATAATCCCCCGAAGGATATAAAATCTTTTTTTAAAACATTACTGCAAGATTATATTATACTTACGCGTTAAAAATGCCTAAACTTTACATAGTACCAACACCCATCGGCAACTTGCAGGATATTACATTACGCGCCCTGAATGTTTTGAAAAATTGCGAAATAATTATTTGCGAAGACACTCGTGTAACTCAAAAATTATTACAACATTACGAAATTAAAGCGCAGCTTATTTCCAATCATAATTTCAACGAACATAAAAATTTAGAAAAAATTATTACTAAAATTTTAGAAGGTAAAAACATGGCTCTGGTAAGCGATGCAGGTACTCCGGGTATATCCGATCCCGGGTATTTATTAATCAGAGCCTGTATAAATCATTTGATAGAAATAGAATGTTTGCCGGGTGCAGTAGCTTTTATACCGGCCTTAATTAACTCGGGCTTACCCTGCGACCGGTTTTGTTTTGAGGGTTTTTTACCGCATAAAAAAGGAAGACAAAAAAGACTTCAAGAATTATGTAACGATAACAGAACATTAATTTTTTACGAATCGCCATATCGCTTGATAAAACTCTTAAATGAAATTGAAGAATATTTTGGCTCAGAAAGAAAAATCAGTGTATCCAGAGAACTAACCAAAAAATTTGAAGAAACCATTAGAGGTACTGTAGCTGAAGTAAAAATTCATTTTGCAAATAATGAACCTATAGGGGAATTTGTAATAATAGTACAAGGGAAAAGTAAATAATCCCACATTACGCATTAGCATGCGTAATGCTCGCCTGAGAGCGGATAACGCAAACCCACCCCTTTGCCAAATGACTCAGTCCGCCTCTGGCGGAAAATTTGAAATAAATCCAAATTTCTAATACTGAATTTGGGATAATAGCATTCTACAAAAATTTATATCTCACAGAGTATATTAGTCCAAAAATTGTCATTCGTTTCGGAATTCGGATTTAAAGCGGTTGTTAAGTGCGAATCTATAAAAAATTTAACCCCCGCCAGCGTGTGCTGGCGGGGGTTAAAAATTTTAATTTAAGCTAAATTTTAGCGATTAACAATCATTTTTTTAGTGGTTTTGTAATTACCCACAGTCAGAGAATAGAAATAAGCTCCGGGGGCTAATACAGAAGCATCAATATTAATAGAATGATTACCTGCATTTTTCATACCCATATTTTGGCTGTACACCAATTTACCGGTAATATCAACCACTTCAAAATTTACGGTGCTTGCTGCTGCAAGTTGATAATTAATAATTGTATTGCCATTGGCAGGGTTAGGGATGTTTTGGCTAAGTGCTACCAGGTTCATATCATTTTCATTAACACTGGCTGTTGTATTGGTATAAGACAATTTTACCCAAATGGTCCAGTTTTGTATAAAATTACGGCTGTCTTGCCCGGCCTGGAAACCGGTTTGTCCATTACAATCATAGTAAGTATCTGCACCGCTTGAAGCAGGTAGTAAAGGGAAACTGTTTAACGGTGGCGCAAAACGCATATCTTGTCTGTAACTGTTGGGTGCATAATAAGAAAGCTCGGCAAAATTTTGTAATTGCGGAATTGCAGCACATAAACCTGAGCCTTGATCAGGGAATCCGGCTAATATTCCGAATGTGTCTTGCTTAGCTCCATAGTATTCTATCATCACTCCAAAAGTTTGGGCAGGAGCAAGTGTATAATTGGGTGCAAAACCTATAACTCCTCCTTGCAACCAGGTTGCTTGCCCTGTAAAACTGGTATTTTGAATTATTTGAGTAGTATTTAATACCGTACCGGTTTGCGGATAGCCTGTACCGTTTAATGCAATTATTTTACACATTAAGGTATCGTTCATACCGCTTTGGTTCATGTGACCGCAAGCTACGTATACTGAATCTATTTTTAGCCCGGTAAAACTTGAATACGGATAAACATCTCCGGGATTGCCCAGTATGTTTCCATAAGAATCTACCAAGGTATTGTAATCTACTACAACAAATTTAATAGAAGTATCTCCTTGTGTTAATTCATAACGCATATTCATTCGCCAAATGTATCTGCTGTATAAAATACCCAGCGTATTTGTAGAATAGTCTTCATCCGAATAATCATAATCCACAAAAAATTCACCGGGAGCTCTCATAGTTGAGTGTAAGGGTTTTTGAAAATTTCCCTGTAAAGGCACACCTTCAAAATGCGAAGTTTGTAGTTGTGCTGTTAATTGCAAGCTAAAAAAGCTAAGAGCAATTACAGCCATCCAATGGTTAAAGTTTATTTTCATAGTTTTAGTTTTTTGCAAATCTAATTTAAACTTTTTGTAATATAAAATATGAATAGTTAAATTATTGTTTGATAAATGAAATGTTGTTAAATCCTTTATCGGTACGTATGGTAATGTTGTAGGTACCAACGGGAAGTTTAGAAACATCTAATCTTTTAATGTGCTTACCCGCAGGTGTTTCGCCAAATGATTGATTTAACACCTGGCGTCCTAAAACATCCGTAATTTCCATATACAAATTCTTAATACCTTCCTGCAAGTTAAAAGATACATCAAGCATATCGGTAGTGGGGTTAGGATAAACACTGGTAAACAATTCTAATTTATTTTCTTCGGTTCCCATGATGTATTCAACAACAATATCATCTATTGAAATTAAGTTATCATCTTCACTGTTATGATGAAAGGCAATATATATTTGCTGTCCGGCAAAGGCACCCAGGTTGATGGTATGTTCAGTTAAAACTCCTATCCATCGGGTAGAATCGCCATTATATTCTAAATCGGCCACTTGTATTGTTGAACCATCCCATCCATGTATCCATCCACCGCCTGCAATAGTAGGATTATAAGTGTATGAATTAAAATTATTGGGATTAGGTGGAGCAGGATTTCCGGTCATTTCGGAAGCAGTAAATAACACATTGTTATTGAAATTTGCAAAATCGTCATTTACGGTAGTACTTACACACACCCTGAATCCATCTAAATAGCGGGGAGTTTGTCGGGGAGCTGATTTAAATCTAAGACGGTAGCTGGCATTGGTAACATTTATTGTAGGAGATACAAACCAGTGACTGGCAACCATTGTACCGTTTAACCACGAGTTAGAAGACAATACAATATTATCGCTGCCATCCTGCAATAACGAATCTGTTAGAGCAAATGCATATCCCAGGAACCATTCTTCCGGTCTGGCTCCTCCCGAAGCATCCGAGTTTGGATCATCATCATAAGAATACCAAACGGATGGATCACCGGGATCGGGCGCCCCAACAACAATATCTGTTATAGGATTAGCCTGAAAATCTTGCGATAGCAATGTGGTATATTGTGCTTTTGTGTTTGCAATAAAAACACCTGTTAGCATCAATAAGGAAATGTAACGTTTTTTCATAATAGATCCTTTTTTAAGTTAAACAAATTTACTGACTTATAAAGAAGGGGAAGCTTTAAACTCCCCCCTCACTTGTATTATAAAAAATTAATAGTTTTTTATCTTACTACTATAAATTTACCTGTTTTAGAAATACCGTTTGATGTAATAGTATAAAAATAAGAACCTTCGCTGTACTCAGAAGTATTTAAGTTATACAAACCATAACCTGCTGCTGACATATTGATGTTTTCGCTATGTACAACTTTACCGGTAATATCGGTAACTGTTAGTATAACTGTTGCAGGTTTGTTTAGTGAATAAGAAATGGTAGTAAATTCGTTTGCAGGGTTAGGGTATGCATTAATTGAAGCAATGTTAGCATTATCCTCAATACCTAATGCCAAATCAACCGCAGCAAGTACACCAGCTCCTACTTCAAAATTTCCGCTGCCCCAACCGGCACCTGATAAAGAATACCAACCATCAGGAGCAGCCCATTTTTCCCAAACAACTTCAGGCATATTGTATTCACCGTTTACAGAAGATACAATACCAACGGTATCTCCGGGGAACAAACCGGTAAGGTCAATACCAATTGCATAATTTTGACCCGCACCAATATATACCGGTGTTGGAAAAGTTACCCAATTCAAATCATTGGTATCTATCATAGAGAAAAGTAATGTAGTTTGAGCCAATGCCGTACTATTGGGAGCTGTGTTAACCGTACCTGCAACCATGGTACCGGGTCCGTTCATATTGTATAATTTAACAGTTATACCTGAGTTGGGATTACCTGATGTAGTGGCTTTTCTGGCCAACCAAAGACCGGCACCTACTACATAATGCCCTGAACCGGGGTGTAAATCACCAAGCATAAAAGCCTGAGCTTTTTGCTCGTCACCATAGCCATTTGAACCAATTACATAGCCACCGTTTTGTGAACCATATATTGTAGGGCTCCATGTTCCATCAAATAATTCCATGTAATAAAGGGTGTCCATGGGTGCTCTATCATACGAAACATTCATAGAAGGAATGTTTGTAACGGGTTTTGCAATAATTGTATTGTCTTGCTTAATTTGTGCATTAACAGCAGAAATTGCAAGTACCGCTAAAATTGACGTGTAAATTTTTTTCATAGTTGTTTGTGTATTTAGTTTAAATTTGAGCAAATTTAATAAAAGAATAATAATCAATTGATATTTTTTAAAAAAAATATCAGCAAGGGGCAGTTTAGTTTATTAAACGGTTTTATGCCTCTATGTATTCTTCTATGGGTAAACAAGAACAAACTAAGTTTCTGTCGCCATGAGCGTTATCAACTCTTGATACTGCCGGCCAGAATTTATTTTCCTTAACCCAAGGCAATGGATAGGCTGCTTGCTGACGGCTGTAGGCATGATTCCAGTTATCATTAAGTAATTCTTTAGCTGTATGGGGTGCATTTTTAATCACATTATCATGCGCATCAGCCCGCAATTCTGCTATGGCTTGTATTTCTTTTCTGATTTGTATCAGTGCTTCGCAAAAGCGATCTAATTCTGCCTTCGATTCACTTTCGGTAGGTTCTACCATTAGTGTATCATGTACCGGAAAAGCTACTGTGGGGGCATGAAAACCAAAATCCATCAATCTTTTGGCGATATCGGACACTTCTATATTGGCAGTTTTTTTAAATTCTTTGCAGTCTAATATCATTTCATGAGCTACTCTACCCGATTTTCCGGTGTATAATATAGGGTAATAGTCTTTTAATATTTCTTTCATATAATTTGCATTTAATATAGCCACTTTCGTAGCTTCTGTTAGGCCTTCGCTACCCAACATTTTTATGTAGCCATATGAAATCAACAATATTAAGGCGCTGCCAAAGGGCGCTGCCGATACTGCCTGAATAGACTTTTCACCTCCGGTTTTTACGAGCGGATGCCCGGGTAAAAAGGGCACCAGATGTTTGGCTACACCAATAGGACCCATACCGGGACCTCCGCCACCATGGGGAATGGCAAATGTTTTGTGCAAGTTTAAATGGCAAACATCTGCGCCTATATTTCCAGGACTGGTTAATCCTACCTGTGCGTTCATATTAGCCCCATCCATATACACCTGCCCTCCGTATTCATGTATGATTTTGGTTATTTTTTTTATCCCTTCTTCAAAAACACCATGTGTGGATGGATAGGTAACCATCAGGCAAGACAAATTATTTTTATGAGCTTCGGCTTTTTGTTTTAAATCTTTTATGTCTATGTTTCCCGACTCATCACATTTTACAACTACTATCTGCATGCCGGCCATGGCTGCTGATGCGGGATTAGTACCATGTGCCGATGAAGGTATCAAGGCTACATTTCGGTGGGCTTCACCGTTAGCGATATGATAGGCACGTATAACCATCAAACCGGTGTATTCGCCTTGAGCGCCTGAGTTAGGCTGAAAGCTCATCGCAGCAAATCCGGTAATGTCGCATAAGTATTTATTTAATTCTTTAATTATCTGTAAATAGCCTTTTACCTGATCCCGGGGAACAAACGGATGTATATTGGCAAATTCGGGCCATGTAATGGGCATCAGTTCGGCCGCAGCATTTAACTTCATGGTGCATGAGCCTAATGAAATCATAGAATGCGTTAGCGACAAATCTTTATTTTCTAAACGTTTGATGTAACGCATCATTTCGCTTTCGCTGTGATAGGAATTAAATACCGGATGCGTAAGATAATTTGTTTTACGGGCTAAAGTTGAAGAAGAAATTACATCAGATTGGTAAATGCCGGAATAATTCACTCCAAACAAACTCAATATCAAAGCCAGGTCTTCTTCATCTGTTGTTTCATCTAGGGATATAGCTATGTGTTTATCGTCTGTTTTTCTGAAGTTAATTTTATTTTTTTCTGCTTTGGCAATTATTTGATCGGCATCGCAGGCAATGGTTAGGGTATCAAAATACAATTGATTGACAACTTTTATACCGGCATTGCTTAATGCTTTAGCCAAGGTAAAAGTTTGGTTGTGTATATTTTGTGCAATACCTTTAATGCCTGTTGGTCCATGATATACAGCATACATACCGGCCATAATTGCCAATAAGGCCTGGGCTGTACAAATATTAGAAGTTGCTTTTTCTCTGCGAATATGCTGCTCGCGTGTTTGCAATGCCATCCGAAGAGCAGGACTTCCGTGTGCATCTACGGAAACCCCAATGATTCTTCCCGGAAAAATTCTTTTGTATTCGTCTTTTGCCGCAAAAAATGCTGCATGTGGACCACCATAACCCATAGGAACGCCAAAGCGTTGGGTACTGCCAACAACCACATCTGCCCCCCACTCTCCCGGTGGAGTAAGCAGGGCCAAAGATAAAATATCAGCCGCTACGGCTATAGCTATTTGCTTACTTTTAGCAGTTTGGGTAAATGTACTGTAATCATACACTTCGCCATTTACTGAAGGATATTGCAGCAAACAGCCAAAAAATGATTCAGTTAATTTAGTTTCTTTCCAGTTGCCCACAACTACTTCTATTCCTATGGGCAACGACCTGGTTTGCAATACCTCTATGGTTTGCGGATAACATTCGTCTGATACAAAAAACTTAACCGAATTATTTTTTACTTGTTCTCTGCTTCGGTTGTTAAACAGCATGGTCATGGCTTCGGCTGCCGCTGTTGCTTCGTCTAATAAAGAAGCATTGGCTATGGGCATACCGGTTAAATCAATAACCATGGTCTGAAAATTAAGTAAAGCTTCTAATCTGCCTTGGGCTATCTCTGCCTGATAAGGAGTGTATGCAGTGTACCATCCGGGGTTTTCTAAAATATTACGTTGAATGACCGGTGGGGTAAATGTGCCATAATATCCTAAACCTAAATAGCTTTTATACACTTTATTTTTTGTCGCAATGTTTCGTATGTGTTTTAAATATTGCTGTTCGCTGAGTGCTTTTCCTGTTTTAAGTGGCTTTTTTAAGCGTATATTTTGCGGTACAGTTTGCCCGATAAGCTCATCAATACTACTTAAGTTGAGTTTAGACAGCATTTGCTTTTTTTCGTTTTCGGAAGGACCGGTGTGCCGGTTTACAAAATTATCAGCATACATAGATAAAATTATTTTTAAGGTGTGCAAAGATATTGAGTTTTATGGCAAGCCATTGAATATTTTTAAACAACTTGTTTATTTTATTTGTGTATTTTTACAACAAATTATGTTTTTAAACAAATTATTTATATATATTGTTTACCTGCTTTTTACTAATGTATTAAGCGCACAAGACAAACTGGTTTTGCTCAACGGCAGGATTTTGGAAGGAAAAGTAACCGACTTAAATGATGGAATAATTACCTTTCAATATAAAAAGAAAAAATCTTTTGCACAAGAATTAATAGAACAATACAGGGTTTACTCAATTATAGACTCAAGCGGTAAAGAAAAAATTGTATATATACAGGACTCGTTGGTAGGTAACGTGATGAATGTAGCCGACATGGGTTTTTTTATTGCCGGTGAAATGGATGCGCGGAAAAATTTTAACCCCGTGGTTTCAAACTGGATTGGATTTGCCTATGGCCTGGGAATTGTAACCTACGATACTTACGACAAAGATTTTGGCGGACTGTTTAAAGCTAATTCTCCCACTATATTGGTGTTTGTACCTACTTTTACTTATTTTCTTTTTGCTTCCATACCAAGAATTACCATCAATGTACGTGAAGTGACCCATAAACCTAATTTATTACAGGATGCTTACATAGAAGGTTTTGCGCGTATCGGTAAAATTAAACGCAGAATGGGAGGAATAAAATTTTCATTGGGCGGAACTTTATTAGGATTAGGAACCTGGGCAATTGTAAAAAACATTAAATAATTTTGTTTGTAATTGCATATATCTTTCGCAAGCATATTTTTACTTCTTTTTGTGCTGCTGCATGGACTTTTAGCTTAAATTTTAAACACATTGATACAAATCAAAAATTTTTTCCATTATATATTGTAATGGTTTTTGCTGCTGTATGGTTGGCATATAATTATCAATACACCACACATTTAAGTAAACATAAATCCAATTATATTTTATTGCTTGTAGGTATATTACTCGCTGGCTCTTATTATCCCTTAAAACGACTATCGGCTAATTACCGCACAGAGATATTTTTTAATCTTGTTTATGCTGCTGTGGTTTTTTGTATATTAATTGCGCTTTCATACAAAATGTATTTAAGAAAAATCCCTTATCTGAAGGCACCGCTAATTGCAATTTGCTGGACCATGGTTTGCAAAGTAATACCGGAACTTATTTTTTCTGAACACACACATATTTTAGTTATTATTGAAGTGTTTTTAATTACATTATGTATCTGCATTCTTTTTGATTTAAAACACAAAAACTACGACACCGGCAAAATTAAAACGCTTGCTACGCTTTTAGGAAATCATTATACAATTGCTGTTTGTATGTTAATTTTATCTGGTGCCGGTTATATAAGTATTATGTTATGCCAAACAAATCTAATGTTATTGTTTTACGCCTGCGGAATTGCTGCAATTATTTCTTTCAATCAATTCAAAAATACTTATTTGTTTCAGTTTATATACGAAGGCATATTAATGCTTCACGGAGTGTTAATATTAATCTAAATCTAACTTATAATTAATAATCTCTGCCATGATTGTTGCTGTATAAGTTAGTTGTTCGTATGTATGTGCCGCACTAATAAACCCTACTTCGTATCCCGATGGTCCCAGATATATTCCTTTTTCGAGAAGCTCTTTGTGCAATATTTTAAAATATTTCATGCTATCGGCTTGTATATCTTGTGCTGTTCTGATATGATTTTTATCTGAAAATGCCATCCAGAAAATACTGGCTATTTGAAACAATTTAAAATTTTTAATTTCGGGTTTAATACGATTTAATAAAGTATTCACAAAAAAATTGGTTTTAGCTTCAAGATTTGCGTAAAAATCAGTTTCTAAACACGCTTTTAATTGCGCGATTCCCGCAGCCATAGCAACCGGATTACCACTTAAGGTTCCGGCCTGATAAACATCCCCTTCGGGCGATATGCATTTCATAATTTCTGCCGATGCACCATAAGCGCCCACCGGTAAACCGCCTCCGATTATTTTTCCATAAGTAATAATATCGGGTTGTATATCGTAATAACCTGCCGCCCCGCTAAATCCTATCCTAAAGCCGTTGATTACTTCATCAAAAATTAAGAGTGTGTTATTTTGCGAGCATATTTCGCGCAAAAAAATTAAAAACTCTTTGCGCTGCAACAGCAATCCATTGTTTGCCGGAACAGGCTCTATGATTACACAAGCTATTTCGTTTTTAAATTTTTCGAACGCTTCTGCAACTGCCTGTTCGTTATCAAGCGAAACAACAATGGTTTCATTAACAAAACTTTCGGGTACTCCGGCAGATGAAGTATTACCAAATGTTACCAATCCTGAGCCTGCCTTCACTAATAATGCATCTACATGCCCATGATAACAACCTTCAAATTTTAATATTTTATTTTTTCGGGTATAGCCACGCGCCAATCTGATAGCGCTCATTACCGCTTCGGTCCCTGAACTTACAAATCGTATCTTTTCAATATATTTGTTATTTGTAAGAATCAGTTCTGCCAGTTCATTTTCTAATGCAGTAGGAGCGCCAAAACTACTGCCTTTTTCAACGGTATTTTTTATAGCATTAACAACTCTGTCATCTGCATGACCCAGTATAAGCGGCCCCCAGGAACAACAATAATCTATATATTCATTTCCATCCGCATCCCAAATTATACTACCTTTTCCTCTGTCAATAAACAAAGGTGTGCCGCCTACCGACCGAAACGCTCGTACCGGGCTGTTTACACCCCCCGGAAAATATGTCTTTGCTTTTTCAAACAGTTGTTCTGATTTTTCTCTTTTCATGTAAAATATGTTCAATATGCAAATGTAGCGTTATAATTCTATACCAATTAAAAAGCTGATCAATATCATTTCCGTAAAATCTCCTCAAGCAATTCAAAAACCAATTCCGGTTCATATCCTTTATTGATAACATAACGCGCTGCTTTTTGTTTTTTTATTTGTGTGTTTTTTTCGTTTTTCAGTAGTTTGATTTTTTTTAGTAATAAATCTTTTAGTGTTTTTTTATAGTCTTCATCATCAATACTGTTTATTGCTTTATCAACAAGATATGCGGAAGTATTTTTTTGTTTTAAACCTTGTAATATTTTTTTTTTGCCCCATTTTTTAATATTAAAATGTCCGGATACATAGCTTTCTGCAAAACGCTCTTCGTTCAGATAATTATTGTTTATCAATTCTGCAATGATGTTTTCAACTTCGTTTTTATAAAGTCCATAAGCATAGAGTTTATCGCGCACTTCCTGGTGACTGCGCTCGCGGTATGCGCAATAATTCATCATTTTTAATAAAGCCTGCCGGGGGGTATATTTTTTGGTTTGCATCAAAACAAAAATAGTTCATCCTGATATAAATTACAATTATTACCTTTACACAAAATCAACACTTCAGGTATGAGCTATCAAAATATTTTAATAGAAAATAAAAATCAAATCTGTTACATAACTATTAACAGACCCGATAAATTAAATGCATTGAACAAAGCTACTATCGAAGAATTAAACAAAGCTTTGGGTACAGCTGATTTTGACAACAACATTCGGGTAATTATTATAACCGGCAGCGGAGAAAAAGCTTTTGTAGCCGGTGCAGACATTTCGGAGTTTGCACACTTTGCCGTTGAAGAAGGCAAAAAACTAAGTAAAGAAGGGCACGATTTACTGTTTAATTTTATTGAAAATATGAATACGCCTGTGATAGCTGCCGTAAATGGTTTTGCTTTGGGCGGAGGCTTAGAGTTAGCCATGAGTTGCCACATACGCGTTGCTTCAGAAAATGCAAAAATGGGTTTACCCGAAGTATCGTTGGGAGTTATTCCCGGATACGGAGGCACACAACGTTTAGCTCAACTCGTGGGTAAAGGTCGTGCGTTTGAAATGATTTTTACTGCGGGTATGATTAATGCCGCAACAGCCGAAAAATTCGGATTGATAAATTATGTGGTTCCGCAAAACGAACTAATAGCTAAATGCGAAGAAATAGCCCAAAAAATAATAAAAAACTCTCCCTCGGCCATAGGGGCTGCCATACGCTCGGTAAATGCCGGCTTTCAGGATGGTGTAAATGGTTTTGAAACAGAAGTTGAAGAGTTTGGAAAATGTTTTGGCACAACAGATTTTAAAGAAGGAACCACCGCTTTTTTAGAAAAAAGAAAACCGGAATTTAAAGGAAACTAATTAATGAGCGCATTACGCCAGCTCGCATCACAAACTGCTATATACGGATTAAGCAGCATTATAGGCCGCTTTTTAAACTATCTGCTGGTGCCTCTGCACACCAGTGCAGCAGTTTTCAGTACCCGGCAATATGGAATTATTACCGAAATGTATGCCTACGTAGCTTTTTTGGTCATACTGCTAACCTATGGTATGGAAACATCCTTTTTCAGATTTTACAACAAAGCCGGATTTGATAAAAATAAAGTTTATGCTACCTCTTTAACTACCTTGTTGTGCAGCTCTTCAATATTTATTCTTATCAGTATTCTGTTTGCGGAACCTCTGGCAAACTGGCTGCGCTATCCCAACCATGCAGAATATGTTATTTGGTTTGCCATTATAGTAGGCTTAGATGCCTGGTCTTCTATTCCGCTTGCCAAGCTACGTGCTGAAAATAAAGCCATAAAATTTGCTCTGATAAATTTAAGCAACGTTGGCATAAACATTTTGCTTAATCTTTTTTTTCTTGCCTATTGTATGCCTTTATATAAATCAGGCCAAACAAACCTGCTTATAGAAACATTTTATAATCCCGAAATAGGTGTGGGTTATGTTTTTATAGCTAATCTCATTGCCAGTATATTTAAATTTTTATTGTTATCGCCACAGTTGCTGCAAATAAAAGAAGGGGTTAATATTGATATTTTAAAGCAAATGCTGATTTACGGAATACCCTTGCTTTTTGCGGGCTTAGCAGGCATCGTAAACGAAACCATTGACCGCCTTATGCTTAAACAAATGCTTTTTGATTTGCGCGGAGAAAAAACAACCATGAGCCTGATTGGAATTTATGGCGGTGTTTATAAAATATCCATCATCATTACATTATTTATACAAGCCTTTCGGTATGCGGCCGAACCTTTCTTTTTTGCCAAAGAAAAAGAGGCTGATGCCAAGTTTACCTACGCCAAGGTTATGAACTATTTTGTGATAGTTTGTTCGGTTATTTTTTTAGCTGTCATGTTATTTATTGATATTATCAAATATTTTACCCCTAATGCCGATTATTGGCAAGCGCTGCATATTGTGCCGGTATTATTATTTGCAAATATTTTTTTGGGCATCTATTACAATCAATCCGTGTGGTATAAGCTAAGCGGTAAAACAATGTATGGCGCCTGGCTGCAATTTTTAGGTGCTATTATTACGCTTGTTATAAATTACCTATTCATACCCAAATACGATTATACTGCAGCCGCCTGGGCAACATTTATTTGCTATGCATGTATGATGATTGCCTCATATGTTTTAGGACAAAAACATTATCCTATACCTTATTCTGTAATAAGAATAATGCTCTATTTGTTATCTGCCTGTATGCTTTATTATTTGTCGCTGCAAATTACCATCAACCATCTTGCACTATCGTATATACTCAAAGCAATTATATTGATATTTTATATATTTACATTACTCTATATTGAGCATTATTGTAATAAAAAAAACACCTGCTCACCACCTCTGTAGCCAATTTTATATTTACATCGTTTGTAAGTTAAAATTTTGTAGGTTTGTCAAAATTTAAAATAAAGAATAACTATGGCCTATCTTTTCACATCCGAGTCGGTATCTGAAGGACATCCCGATAAAATTGCCGATCAAATTTCTGATGCCTTAATTGATCATTTTTTAGCATTTGACCCCAAAAGCAAAGTTGCCTGCGAAACATTGGTAACAACCGGACAAGTAGTGCTTGCCGGAGAAGTAAAATCAAAAACCTATTTGGATGTACAAAATATTGCCCGCGAGGTAATTAAAAAAATCGGATATACCAAAAGCGAATACATGTTTGAAGCAAATTCGTGCGGAATATTATCAGCCATCCACGAACAAAGTCCTGACATTAATCAAGGCGTAGAAAAAAAAGACCCTATGAAGCAAGGTGCCGGTGACCAGGGAATGATGTTTGGTTATGCTTGTCGCGAAACAGATAACTTTATGCCGTTGCCTTTAGAATTAGCTCATTTGATTTTAAAAGAACTGGCCTCTATCAGAAGAGAAGGAAAAACCATGAAATACTTACGCCCCGACTCTAAAAGCCAGGTAACCATAGAATACGATGATAACAATCAACCTGTAAGAATTGATGCCATAGTAGTATCTACACAGCATGATGATTTTGCCTCAGAAGCTCAGATGCAAAAAAAAATTAAAGAAGATATTATTAATATTCTTATACCCCGCGTAAAAAAACAACTGCCTGCACGCGTACAAAAATTATTTAATAGCCAAATAAAATACCATATCAACCCTACGGGTAAATTTGTTATTGGCGGCCCTCATGGAGACACCGGCTTAACCGGAAGAAAAATTATTGTAGATACCTATGGAGGCAAAGGTGCCCATGGCGGTGGTGCATTTTCGGGTAAAGACCCCAGCAAGGTTGACCGTTCTGCTGCCTACGCTACCCGCCATATTGCTAAAAACATGGTAGCTGCCGGATTATGTGACGAAGTATTGGTACAAGTTGCATACGCTATTGGCGTTGCCGAACCGGTTGGTTTGTATGTTAATACCTACGGCACAGGCAAAATAAAAGAAAGCGATGGAGAAATTGCAAAACGCATCAGCAAAATTTTTGATATGCGCCCGTACGCTATAGAAACACGTTTTAATTTACGCTCTCCTATCTATAGCGAAACCGCAGCATACGGACACATGGGCAGAAAACCCGTTACGGTTACCAAATATTTTACCGATGGATCCGGACATAAAAAAACCATGAAGGTTAAATTATTCCCCTGGGAAGAATTAAACTATGTTGATAAAATCAAGAAAGAATTTAAATTGAAATAATCCCTTTGCGGATTAAGCTTAACTATATTACATTTCAAGAAGCTGGCGACCATCAGGCAAGTTTCTGTAATGTAGGTTTTCCTGTTGTTGGTGCATTTAATCCACATTACGCATTAGTATGCGTAATGCTCGCCTGATGGCGGATAACCCAAACCCACCCCTTTGCCAAAGCACTCAGTCCGCCTCTGGCGGAAAATTTGAAATAAATCCAAATTTCTAATGCTTAATTTGGGTTTATCATTATCTGTACCTAAAGTAAAGGTATATAATAACTGATTTTAGGTCAGTACACCAAAATTATAATAGCTATTTTGTGAACCATCTAAATTGAATTTGTTTCAATAAGGTTGATAGATAAGTGAAGAGAATATACCTGGTTTATTGGTATTAATTTTATGCTAATAATTTACAACTATTTTTTTCACCTCGCTAAAATTATCAGAGGATATTAAAACCATGTAAATGCCTCGTGACGGGTCAGGTAATTGAACTTCAAATTTACCTGCTTGATTAATTTGCTTGCTATATATCTGCTTACCGGAGTAATCAAATACCGTAACGTTATATACATTTTGTTGTTGTATATCAATAAAGAAATTACCTGCATTTGGGTTAGGATAAACATTAACAAGAGATGATTGCTCTTCATCGATACCGGTACACGCACTTACATTCATGGTTTGGGTTGCAGATGCGCTGCAGCCACTACCGTTGGTATAAGTATAGGTTATAATATGATTCCCAACCGGACATTGTCCGATACCTGTACCGGGAGTAAATATTCCACCCGAAACACAGCTTGCCGTATATGAACCACCTGCAGGACTACCGCCTGATAAAGCTACCGGATTATTGTAAACACAAATGCTATTAGGGTTTAAGTTAAAATTTACAGTTGGGTTGCTGTTTACAATCACATTAAAATTACAATTGGTAATATTACCCGATGCATCAGTAGCGCGGAAAGTACACAAAGTAGTTCCTACCGGAAACACACTGCCTGAGGGTAATCCATTAATTTGTGTAATGCTTACACCCGAACAATTATCTGTGGCTGTAGGAGTACTAAAAGTTACGGTTTGTCCTTCGCATACGGTAATACTACTCGGACAACCCGAAATAACGGGCGCTTCATTATCAATCACCGTTACATTAAAGCATTGGTTATGAACATTACCATTTACATCGGTTGCTGTATAGCAAACACTGGTAGTTCCTACAGGGAAAAAATCTCCGCTGTTGTGTGTTGCTGTTACCGATGAAATGCCACAGTTATCATTAGCTGTAGGGCTGGTCCAGGTTACTATCCTGCCACACTGTCCTGTGGTATTAGGTTGATTAATATTAGACGGAAAACCACTGAATGCAGGCAACTCATTATCGGTAACAACCACATTAAAACTTGCTGTTGTAACATTGCTGTTTACATCCGTTGCTGTGTAGGTTACGGTGGTTGTGCCTACGGGAAAAGATGAGCCGCTGCTGTGTGAGGAAGTAAAACTTAATATACCACAATTATCGTTCGCTGTGGGTGCTGTCCAGGTTGCTACAGCCGTGCATAA
The DNA here is from genome assembly GCA_037443205.1 of Flavobacteriales bacterium. Taxonomy (GTDB): domain Bacteria; phylum Bacteroidota; class Bacteroidia; order Flavobacteriales_D; family UBA2798; genus JBBIOU01. The sequence continues at coordinate 33,988 of JBBIOU010000031.1, forward strand.
TCCGGGT
>JBBIOU010000032.1:0-32872 GCA_037443205.1 Flavobacteriales bacterium
AAATAAAAACAATCAATGTACTGTAATAACGTATCTATTACTTTTCTTTCTTGACAAAGAAAAGTAACAAAAGAAGTCAAGGCTGATTTTCATTCCATAAAATTTACTCGCAGCATTGCGACCCAAAGAGTGATTTCCTTGCTGCACGCTGCGGAACTTCTCTTTGAGTGCCCCGCATTCCGCTTCGTAAATTATATTCCATGAAAATAGGCCGGGTATATAACGTAATAAGAACTTTACCACTAACCCCGATGGCTATCGGGCAAAAAATCGGATGCTCTGAGATGCGGGGTGGAGTCTATCCCCATAATTATATTGAGACATTATTTTTATTTTTTGTATTACAGTATTTTCAATCTCTTTTATCACCAAGTTTATTCCAACCCGGACCGGGAACATAATGCTTTTTCAATTTATGTTTTACTTGTTTTATTAATTCACCATTCTCATCATAATAATACCATAATCCAATTTTAAAATCATTCGTATAATGAGGATAGTATGCAAAACCATATGCCTTTATGTTACCATTTTCATAATAATATTTATACAATGTGACCGGTTTTTTATTTATGCGTTTAAATTCGATTTCCTGTTTTAAAACACCATTAGGATAATAATATTCTTTTAAGTATATTGCTTTATTTTTATAATAATATTTTGACACTAATTTACCATCTCTTGAATAATGTGGCCTCTCACCGGTACAATATCCTTCTTCATCGTATTCCGCTAAAAAACATACTTGACCATTAAACCAGTAAGAAGTATATTTTCTTAACACACCATATTGGTAAACATATTCACACGCAATTTTTGTAGAATCTTGTATAAAATGTGAATAAAATTTTATTTCTTTTTTTTTGTTATTTATAAATTTTCTTGGTCCTGGAGCTGCACGGCAACCATACGGAAATAATGTGGTATCTTCATATCTACAATGATTAGCACCTCGTATTAGTTTGTTATAAGGGCATAGTGTAGGTATTTCCACTTGTTTTATCTTAGGCTTCTTCTGAGCATATAAGTTTGCATAAAAAAATGCAAATAAACAATAAATAATCAGTTTCTTCATCATTACCTTCCTCCTGTAACAATATCTTGAACCGTTTGTCTGTTTTGGTTTGCACAATTACAGCCAACCTTAATAACTTTGAGTTTATATATTCCTTTACCCCTAGATTTGCTATCGTTCGGATTAAAATAATTACCCGGATTGCCTCCTATAATTTTTCCATTTAAATCGGTTAATACATAATTAAAATCTGTTCTAATTCCCGAATTTCTATTTATTCTTGAACTATAATACGCAATTAAATGTCCTCGTTCATATTGCGCAGATGTTAAATCGTTTCTTGTTAAAAATGCATCGGAAACCATCAAAACAACTTGTGTATAATTTCTTTCTTTTTTATTTCTATTAAAAGCTATGTTGAGTTGATATTGTGTTAATGTATTGCCTCCGCTTGACATTAAGTTAGTTGATGAGTTGTATCCTGTTTCTTTTTTATTATTTAATTCCATACCTATTGTTCCTCTGTCTTGCAAGCATCCTCCTTCTGTTATAGCGGTTAAGTAATGGTATCTGTCAGTCAGTCCTAATAAATGACCGAACTCATGTGCTGCATACGAAGATGGATCTCCACCTTTAAAAAACCAGTATCCTGTATTGTTCCTTGCATTATTATCTACATAAGAAGTTCGGGTATTTCTGATATAATCAGGAAGTCTATCACTACCATTACCTACTGTGATTAGATTTTCATTCCTTTTCAAATCTTTTGCTTTCATTCCTGATGGAGCTTCTAATATCTTCACATTATCTACGTTAACTTGCACTCCATTAATTTGTTGTTGATTCCATACCGCAGCTATACTGGTTCTTAAGTTTCTCATATATTCTTGCTTTTCTTCTTCTGAATAAGCACCATCAAATTCAAGATATATAGTAGCTGTTATAATTCCTGTCCTTTTATCTCCTTCTCCGTCATCACCTGTTGGGTCGTATATATTCACGGGATTATTATTCATACTAATAAATGGAGATTGAAAGGGATGTTCAACAGGATCTATACTTAACCACCTACCCAATCTACTATCATAAAACCTATAATCAGTAGTATAACTATTCCCTTCCCCTTTCACCTCATCATCTCTCTCCATACCATTAAACCCATACCTATACTTCTCACTTGTAAAATTGCGGTTTTGCAACAACACTCCAAACGGAGAGTAATTTAATATGTGTATTTTACTCGTCATTAAACTGCTTAGCCAAATTTAAGGAAAAATTTTTTAACCACAGAGGGCACAGAATAACACAGAGGTGTTTACCCCACATTACGCATTAGCATGCGTAATGCTCGCCTGATGACGGATAACCCAAATCCCACACGACACTCAACACACTCAGTCCGCCTCTGGCGGAAAATTTGAAATAAAATACCTAATACTGAATTTGGGTTTACAAAATCTTAGACACCGGGCTTGTAGGTAAAAAAGTCGAATAACTTTTTTGGGTTAATTTATCCTACCTGTTATGCTTAACATAATTTAACACGCGTTTAAAAAATCTTGCTGAATTAAATAATGACATTTGCTGTAAAACTTACGAAAAATGAGTGAAACACAACCTACACAAAACCTAACCGAAAACAATACAGCAATAAACATAAAAGAACTCAACGAGCTTATTGAACGTGAAAGCGCTTTTGTTGATTTACTAAGCCTGGAAATGGATAAAGTAATTATCGGGCAAAAGCAAATGCTTGAAAGGTTACTAATCGGGTTACTGTCTAACGGACATATTTTATTGGAAGGCGTACCGGGATTAGCAAAGACATTAGCCATAAAAACACTTTCGGCCTGTATAGATGCCAAATTCAGTCGTATTCAGTTTACTCCCGATTTATTACCTGCCGATTTGGTTGGTACCATGATTTATAACCAAAAAAAGGAAGAATTTACAGTTAAAAAAGGACCTTTATTTGCTAATTTTATTCTAGCTGATGAGATAAACCGTGCTCCGGCAAAAGTACAAAGTGCCTTATTGGAAGCCATGCAAGAGCGTCAGGTAACCATAGGCGAAAACACTTTTACATTACCCGAACCGTTTTTGGTACTTGCCACACAAAACCCCGTAGAACAGGAAGGAACTTATCCGCTACCCGAAGCACAAGTTGACCGCTTTATGCTAAAAGTGGTATTAGATTATCCAAAAAAAGAAGAAGAAAAAATTATTATCAGAAATAATATATCGGTAGCAGGCATGCCTAAGCCTAACAAAATACTAAACCCCGAAAAAATTTTAAGCGCGCGTAACATTGTGCGCAGTGTATATTTAGACGAAAAAATTGAACAATACATTGTAGATATAGTATTTGCAACCCGTCATCCCAAACAAGCCGGTTTAGAAAAAATTGAACCTTACATTCAGTTTGGTTGTTCACCCCGTGCCAGCATTAACATGGCTCTGGCAGCCAAAGCATACGCCTTTATTAAACACCGCGGTTACGTTATACCCGAAGACGTTAGAGCCGTATGTCATGATGTTATGCGACATCGCATAGGCCTAAGCTACGAAGCCGAAGCCGAAAATATAAAAGTAGAAAACATTATCAGCGAGATACTAAATAAAATAGAAGTACCCTGATTATTTTCTTAAAATCTGTTATTGCTTGCAAACACGCGAATTATTAAAAAAAGTACGAAAAATTGAAATTAAAACACGCGGACTATCCAGTCAGGTGTTTTCGGGAGAATACCACTCTGCCTTTAAAGGGCGTGGAATGGCTTTTAGCGAAGTACGCGAATATATACCCGGAGATGAAATAAGAACCATAGATTGGAATGTTACCGCACGTTTTAATCACCCTTATGTTAAAGTGTTTGAAGAAGAACGCGAACTAACCGTTATACTGCTTATTGATGTTAGTGCATCGGCCAACTTTGCCAGCCGAAACTGCTTAAAAAGCGATCTTGCAGCAGAAATAGCGGCCGTGCTTTCTTTTTCGGCTTTACAAAACAACGATAAAGTAGGAGCTATACTCTTTAGCGATAAAATCGAAAAATTTATTCCGCCTAAAAAAGGAAAAACTCATTTATTACATATCATCAGCGAAATTTTATCCATTCAACCCCAATCGCCCAAAACCGATGTGGCACAGGCATTAAAATTTTTAAATAATGCCATAAAAAAAAGAAGCATCGCCTTTTTAATATCCGACTTTTATTCTCCTCCGTTTACTGATGAGTTGAAGATAACCCATCGCAAGCACGACCTGATAGCCCTGCATCTGGCCGATATACGCGAAGAAGAGTTACCTGCCATAGGTATCGTAAATTTTCTGGATGCAGAAAGCGGGCAATACAAATGGATAAATACCGGATTAAAATCGGTACGTAATAAATACAAAGCTCAGGCACTAAAAAGAAAAGATGATATACGCAATCTTTTCCGTAAATCAGGGGTTGATTATACAATGATATATACACATCTGCCTTATACCATTCCGTTAATGAACCTGTTTAAAACCAGAAACCGATAAATGCAAACTGTTTACAGAAATAGTATTGTTTTATTGTTTTGCCTATCGCTCTCAACGGTGTTAGCTCAACGCCTGCAAGTGAGTGCAACCATCGAGCCTAAAAAAATAAGTATTGGTGAACAAGCCAAACTCAGTTTAAACATTCGCTACGACAATAACATTAAAAGTAACGATATTAGCTGGCCTGTACTTAAAGATACCATAAATAAAAATATTGAAATACTTGATTCAGTCAAATCAAAAAAAATAACTGATGACGGACTTAATTCAGAAACAACAATTTATACGATTACCTCTTTCGATAGCGGGTATTATGCTATAAAACCATTTACTTTTTCGGTACAAAATAACCTATACGAAACCCCGGCACTGCTTTTTGAAGTGCACACTGTTGAAACAGATACCACCCAACCTATAAAAGACATAAAAGATATATATGAAGAGCAGCTTAGCTTTAATGAATATATAAAATTGTTTTGGGACTGGCTGATAGAAAACTGGTATATCAGTTTACCTGCATTCCTGGCATTGTGTTTTTTAATTTGGTATTTCTTTATCCGCAAAAAACAAACTAAAACTGTAATACCTGTTACACCCAAAATACCGGCACATATTCGTGCACTGCAAATGATAAACGAACTGGAGAAGAACAAACCCTGGCATACAGGTGATGTAAAATTATTTTATGTAGAACTAACCGATATTATACGCAAGTATATCGAAGAGCGATTTCAAATACCGGCCTTAGAAAAAACTACCGATGAAATAATGCACGCATTCAGACTTAGCGATTTAAGTGAAGACTGTAAAATGAAACTGCGTATGTTGTTGCGTTTGGCCGATTTGGTAAAATTTGCCAAAGAAAAACCCTTAGAAAGCGAAAACTTGTCTGCCATAGAACAAGCTAAAGAATTTGTGTTAATAACTGTGCCTAAAACAAACCATGACTGAAGTATTAAAATATACCTACGCACAAAAAGAATGGTTTTGGCTTTTACTGCTGATACCTGCAATAACTGCGGGTTATATTTTTTGGCATAATAAAAAAACTTTTAGTTTACGATATCCCTCATTGCAAAATATCCAAGCAAGTGATTGGCGTTTTATACAGCATGTTGTTTTTGGTATAAATATGTTGGCGCTGGCATTTTTAATTTTAGCCATGGCACGCCCGCAACTAGATGAAGAAGATATTGTTCGCTCACAATATACCGAAGGCATTGACATAATAATAGCCTTGGATATTTCAGGTAGTATGCTGGCATTAGATTTTTTACCCAATCGTTTGGAAGTGGCTAAAGAACTTGCAATAGAATTTATAGATAAACGCCCCTACGACCGAATAGGACTTGTTGTTTATGAAGGCGAAGCCTTTACGCTTTGTCCGCTTACCACCGACCACAACGTATTAAAAAAAATATTTAAAGATATTAAAACAGGCATGATAAAAGACGGTACGGCCATAGGTATGGGCCTTGCAACTGCTGTTAACCGTTTAAGAGAAACCGAGGGAAAAAGCAAAGTAGTAATTTTAATTACCGATGGAGTAAATAACCAGGGTAATATTGATCCCTTAACCGCAGCCGAACTGGCTAAAGAATTTGGTGTACGCGTGTATTGTATTGGCGTGGGCAGTAACGGAAATGCCAAAACGCCTATTGGCAGAGGCCCTCAAGGATATATTTATGATTATCGCCCGGTTGAAATTGATGAAACAACTATGACTAAAATTGCTGAAAATACCGATGGAAAATATTTCAGAGCAACCGACAAAGAAAAATTCCGCGAAATATATAACGAAATAGATAAACTCGAAAAAATAAAAGTTAAAGTACTTGAATTTAAAAGCGACCCGCCCGAAAAATACCGCACGTTTACTCTCATTTCACTTAGCTTATTTATGTTAGCTTTTCTGTTAAAACATCTGTTATTTAAACAACTGGCATGAACAATCAACATACATATAACCTAAAAATTATTATTGTATTGCTTATTATAAGCGAGTTGATTTTTTGGGTAGTTCCCTTAAGTATATATTATTACCTAAAAGAACACGAACCTTCTTTTCGGTTTGAACAAAATATCTTTCTCTATGCTTTATTTGCCATACCGGTTTGTACTTTGATATACCTTAGTTATATTTTATGGAAAAATAAAAGCATATTAAAATACGCGCGGTTAGAAGTTTTACCCGCTGTGAGCAGTAAAATTTCGTCATTAAAGTCGTTATTAAAATACTTACTGTTTCGCATTGCCCTATTTTCAGTAATTGTAGCTCTTGCAAACCCGCAATTTGGAAGAGGCAAAAAAGAAATTAAAGTAAGCGGTCTTGATTTGGTTATCGCCTTGGATATATCCAACAGCATGCTCGCATTAGATATGTCGCCACAGTGGAACAGACTTAAACTGGCAAAACTTGCCATCGAAAAATTATTACAAAACCTGCATGGAGACAGAATAGGATTGGTTGTTTTTGCCGGAGACGCATATACCCAATTACCTATTACTACCGACTATGCTGCCGCACGATTATTTCTTAGCGGCATAACTACCGATATGATGAGCAGCCAGGGAACAGCCATAGGCAAAGCCATAGAAACAGCCATGCAATCATTTAATGAAAATGAAGATACCAAAAAAGCTATCATTATAATTTCGGACGGAGAAAACCACGAAGACGATGCAATTACCGCAGCAAATGCTGCCAAAGAGAAAAATATAATAATACACACCATAGGTATGGGGTCGGTAAAAGGAGCACCTATACCCATATTTGATGGAGACAAAAAAATAGGCGTAAAAAAAGATGCCAACGGAAATACTGTTATTACCCGTTTAAATGAAAATATGCTGCGAGATATAGCACAGGCCGGCTCAGGTAAATATATAAAAGCCAATGGCAACGATTTAGGCCTTGAAACCTTGCTAAACGAATTAAAAAATATGGAGAAAAATACTTACAATACCGAAATGTACACCGATTATCAGGATACCTTTTCTTTATTTATTTCCTTAGCTCTGATTTGTTTAATAATACATTTACTTATAAGTGAGCAAACGTCTCAATGGTTTGAAAAATTAGCAGGAATATGAATACCTATATGCTAAATAAACAAAGTTGTATAACCGGTATATTTTTACTGGCTATAATTAATTTATTTGCGCAACCACAAACAAACAATGCTGAACTAGCCAAAAAATACATTGTAGAAGCCAATCAGGAATATAAAAAAAATAATTTTGAAAAAGCAAGCGAACTATATCGTAAAGCTATCGAAACAAATTACGACAACAAAAAAAGCACTTTTAACTTAGGTAATAGTTTATACAGAGAAAACAAATATAACGAAGCCATAGGGCAATATGAAGAATGGGCAGCACAAATATCTGATAAAAAAGAACAAGCAAAAGCCTATCATAACACCGGCAATGCTTATTTACAACAAAAGCAATACGAAAAAAGTATAGAAGCCTATAAAAAATCGCTGCGTATTAATCCGGCTGATGAAGATACCAGATATAATTTAGCATACGCTCAAAAAATGCTTAAACAAGAACAACAAAACAATAAAAACAAAGATAATAAAGACAATAAAGATAATAAAGAGAACCAGGAACAACAAGATAAAAACGAGAACAAAGATAAACAAAACGAAAACAAAAATCAGGATAATAATAAAGATAAAAACGGGAATAAAGAACAAGAAAATAAAAACAATGAAGAGAAAAAAAATGAAGATAAGAAGCAACCCATGGAAGGAAAAATAAGTCCAGAGCAAGCCAAACAACTACTGGATGCATTAAACAACAAAGAAAAAGAATTACAACTTGAACTCAATAAAAACAAAACCAAACCTAATCAAACAAAAACCGATAAAGACTGGTAAGTATGTATAGAGTAAATAAATATATCAGTTTTATTAGCTTACTACTTTTTGTACAAATAAATTTTGCACAAGAAGTTAGTTTTTCGGCATCGGTAAACAGAACCAATATCAGCACAGACGAAACCGTTCAAATAACCTTTAAAAGCAATTCCGATGGTAATTTTACGGCACCCGATTTTAAAGATTTTAAAATTTTATCGGGGCCTAACAAAGGAAGCAGTTCGCAAATATCCATAATTAATGGTGTAATGTCTCAGTCTTATACCATTACCTGGTCGTTTATACTGCGACCAACCAAAGAGGGCGAGTTAACCATTAACTCAGCCAAATTAAATGTAAACGGTAAAGAATATAAAACCCATCCTGTAAAAATATCTGTTGGCAAAGGTTCAGGTCAATTCAATACCGATAATGGCAGTAATCCATATCAAAATAACAAACCTATTTTCACCTCCGTTAGTGTCAGCAAAAATAAAGTGTATCAAGGTGAGCCTCTGGTAGCAACCTATAAATTGTATATGCGAACCGGAAGAATAACCGATTACGACATTAAAATACCTATACAAAACGGCTTCTGGAGCCAGGAAATTGATCCCGGAAAACAAGGATGGCCACAGTATATAGAAAATTTAAACGGTATAGATTATGTAGTGGTACCCTTAAAAAAAGAACTACTCTACCCGAACTCTTTTGGCAAATTCAAATTGAAACCTTACGATTTAATGGCCATTGTGCAGTTTTCTTTTTGGGACAGCCGAAGATTCGACCTGGTTAGCAATTCTCCCGAAATAGAAGTTATGCCTTTGCCGGCTGCCGGTAAACCGGAAGATTTTTCGGGTGCAGTAGGTTCGTTTAAGATGGAAACCAATTTCAGCACTACCGAACTTAAAGCAAATGACGGTATAGACATAAAAATAAAAATCAGCGGTACAGGTAATTTTAAACTGATGGATAAACCCGTTTTAAAAGTACCTGCAGATTTCGAAATGTATGACCCTGAAACCAAAGACAAACTCTCTGTAACTGAAAAAGGCATGAGCGGAAGCAGAGAATTTAATTATTTAATCATTCCCCGTCATTCAGGAAAATACCTGATAGAACCCATTAACTTTAGTTATTTTGATACAGACAGCCGAAGCTACAAAACACTCCGTTCCGAACCTCAGGAAATTAATGTACTTAAAAACGATAACGAACCCGAACAAAATGCCACTGTAAAAAACGACCTGAAAATAATTACTACAGATATAGCATATCTGAAAACTTACGAAAACGACTCTATAAACACTGATAATTTTGTAATCGCTAAAAAATGGTATTATTTTCTGTATCTATCTACCTTGCCAATATTTTTGACTTTTATATTTTTCATCCGTAAGCGCAAAAATATAAATGAGCAAACTCATAAAATGCAAAAAGCAACCAAAATAGCTTTGAAGCGATTACGCCAGGCTAAGCAACATCTGGACAATAAACAGTCGGCTGCATTTTATAATGAATTGCACAAAGCGCTGTTGGTATATTTATCAGATAAATGCGGGATACAATTTTCTGAACAAAACAAAGAAAATATAAAACTGTATCTTAATAACAAAAATGCAGATACAGAACTTTGCCGCTTATTTATAGATATTTTGCAAACCTGCGAAATGGCCAGATATGCAAGACAAGAGCCTGGTTCAGAACAAATACTTTACAACAACGCCATCAATTTAATTGAAAAACTTGAAAAAGTATTATGAGTAAAAATATGAATTATACACTTACAGGTAAACAGTTATGGATAAATCTGCTTTGTATGTTACTAGCAGTAAATCTTTATGCCGGTAAAGAAATTTTTATGCAAGCCGAAAAACTATACAGCGAAAAAAAATATGCTGAAGCTTTACAGCTTTACCAATCACTTGAAAACGAAAAAACACATTCGGCCATCTTATATTACAACATGGGTAACTGTCATTATAAAATGCAAAATATTGCCAATGCAATATGGTATTACGAAAAAGCTCTGAAATTAAATCCTGACGACCCTGAAATTAAAAAAAATCTGGAGTTTGCAAACCAAAAAATTAGAGATAATATTCCGCTTAATGATAGCCTGAATCTAAATAACTGGATAATTTCATTCTCATCATTTTTTACTTCCAACACCTGGGCATGGCTTTCATTTTTGTTTATAATACTATTCTGGATAAACTTACTAATTGTGTTCTATAATCAAAAATTACTTATCAAACGATTATCATTAAATTCGGTGTTTGTATGCACCGTTTTTGCCTTTGTTTGTTGGTATTTTTCTTACGCCTCATACAAACATTACACACAACATACACACGGCATAATTTTTCAATCAACTGCAGAAATTAAAACCGAACCAAACGAAAAAAGTAATACAGCTTTTATTTTGCATGAAGGCTCTAAAGTAAAACTGGAAGAGAAAAAAAACAATTGGTACAAAATAAGTCTGGACGAAAATAAAAAAGGTTGGTTGCAAGAAAATTACTTAAAACAAATATAAACCCATATTCAGCATTAGAAATTTGAAATAAATCCAAATTTTCCGACAGAGGCGGACTGAGTGTGCTGAGTGTCTTGTGGGATTTGGGTTATCCGTCATCAGGCGAGCATTACCCATGCTAATGCGTAATGTGGGTTAAAGCGCATCAGGCACACGCAAATGCGGGCGCGCGCAAAGCGTAAATATAAACTTTAGCAAATGCAGATGTAATGCATTTGCGTTAAGAAGTTTTTAGAGCGCACTAAAGATTATTTGTGTATTGAATACAAAAATTCTTACAACTTTTGGGGATCAATATAACTGCTTTAAATTAAAAAATTTAATATCAGTTTACACTCAATATATGCTAAAAAATTACAATATCTGCTATCCCGAAAAACAAGAAATTTACTCAAAACAAGCATCCGTGCTAAATTTACATCCTTTCAGATATTCTTCAACCGGCATTCTTTTTTTACCGCTTGCTTGTATCTCTTGTATTTCAATATATCCCTCTTTACAATAAACTTTTAAATAATTTTTATAATCCGTTTCTATTTTACCCGGTTCAAAACTATGCTCGGCCGTATATGCTTTGGTTTTATAAATTTTATATTCAGACGAAGTATTTTTTAGCTTTGTCCATGCACCCGGATAGGGTGACAATCCTCTTACTTTGTTATGGATATGATGGGCTAAATCGTGCCAGTTTAATTTGCAATCAGATTTAAAAATTTTAGGAGCCTGTTTTAATTCCTGATGTTCATGCACTAAATTTTCTTGTTTAACAGCAGATGCGTTTGAAGTTTCTATTAAACGAATAGTTTTAACTAATACATCCGAGCCCAGATGCATCAGTTTATCGTGTAAGGTACCCGCATCGTCTTCGTCATCAATGGGTAATATCTCTTGTAATAATATATCGCCTGTATCTATTTCGTGTTTGATAAAAAATGTACTTACGCCTGTTTGTGTTTCACCATTTATGAGTGCCCAGTTGATTGGTGCCGCTCCTCTGTATTGCGGCAAAATACTGGCATGTAGGTTTATTGTGCCTTGTGGAGGCATTTTCCATACTGCCTCGGGCAACATTCTAAAAGCTACTACAACAAATAAATCGGCTTGCAATGATTGAAGCCGGTTAATAAAAGTTTCTTCTTTAAGTTTATCGGGTTGTAAAACCGGCAGTTTTTTTTCTAATGCAAATTCTTTTACAGCCGACATGCTTATTTTCTGTCCTCTGCCGGCCGGTTTGTCGGGTGCAGTTACAACTGCTTTTACCGTATAGCCGGCTTCCAATATTTTTTTTAAAGGTTCTACCGCAAAATGCGGTGTACCCATATACACTATGCTCAACATTTTATTTTACTTTTTATACTTTGATGTTTTTCCATTTACCTTTTTTGATGTAATACATACAGGCCAAGGCCATTACTCCGAAATAAACATATTCCATACACCAAACCGTGCTTATCGGTTGTGGATAAATCATGGTAAACAACCAGGCACCCGTTAAATATACCGCTATAGAAATTAATTCTATGCGAAACGATGTGCGGGTATCACCCGAACCTGACACTAGATTTAATAGGGGTAAACTAAGACTCATTAATAACATTGCACCGGTAACAATTCTAAGTGTATGTACACAATCAGCAAGTATATGTTCGTGCGTACTAATTACAGGAACTGCTACATAAGGGTAAAAAATATTTTGGTGCACAAAAAGAAAAATAAATAAGAAACTCAATATCATTATTTTAAATACGGTAGGTATTACTTCATTTATTTTTTGTTCTGCTATCAAGCGGCTTACAAAGGTACGCGTGGCTACCCCCATACCCAGTACAGGAATAAGCGCAATTAAATAAAAATTGCGTACTACCTGTGATATTTCTAGTGCTTCTGAGCCCATTTGTTCCAAAAAAAAGAAAAAAACTGTCCATACCCCCACCGATATAAAACCTTGAATCATTAAAGGCCATGATATTTTTATTAAGCTTACTGATAAAACTGCATCTAAATACATATTTTTAAAAAGGCGGTATGCGGTAAGCTTCTTATCGGCATAGGCATAACCAGCTACAAATAATAGTGCTATAACTTCTGATAATACTGTTGCCAAAGCTGCTCCTTTTATTTGTAATTCAGGGAATCCGAGTTTGCCAAAAATAAGGCAATAATCCAGCAGCACATTGCTCAGCGCCATGATTAATGTACTGTACATGATGATGCGTGTGCGTGCAATACCCGAATAAAAACCATTATATACTTGTATAGCAGCTGCAAAAAAAACTCCCCATATACGTACACTCAAAAAATCCTGCATCTTTTCACCGGTAGATGCATCTTTTACAGTTGCCGGCAAAAGATAATATATTACCCAAAGAATTAATAACAACCCAATCGATAAGACTAATTGTAATAAGATAGCAACATTAAAAACCTTGCCGGCTTCATTTTTTCTGCCCTCACCTTCTCTGCGGGCAACAATTACCTGCAGGCCATTGCCCAAACCTTGTGCAAACATTAACACCGAAATATAAATCATGGCAGCATTTCCCGAAGCATTAAAATCTAAACTACTTACACGGTTCAAAAATGCCGAATCGGTAATAGATACAATAAAATGCACAAAAGTTCCTATCATTATCGGAAAGGAAACGCTCAGAATTTCTTTATAACCAATACTTGTTTTTATGTAAATGATTTTAGACTGCGAAGATAGTTTTAAGATTTAAGATATTTATTACAAGTTTTATACAACCGAATCAGATATTAGTTAATACAGATGTAGAGTTTAATTAGTTTGCGAACATTTTTTAAGTAAATACTGATTATTTTTATAAACCCAAATTCAGCATTAGAAATTTGAAATAAATCCAAATTTTCCGCCAGAGGCGGACTGAGTGCTTTGTCAAAGGGGTGGGTTTGGGTTATCCGCCATTAGGCGAGCATTACGTATGCAAATGCGTAATGTGGGATAAATTAAGCTTATAAATCAAAGCGTAACTTGGTTTAATAATATTCAGAATGATTTATAAATTTGCAAAAAATAAATTAGCTATGGCAACAACTGCAGATTTTAAAAACGGAATGTGTTTCAGACATAATTCAGATATTGTTCAAATAATTGAATTTCAACATGTAAAACCTGGTAAAGGCCCTGCTTTTGTACGTACAAAATTACGCAGCTTAAACAGCGGTAAAATACTTGACGTAACCTTTAACTCGGGAGTAAAAGTAGAACCGGTAAGAGTAGAACGAAGGGTTTGTCAATATTTATATAATGATGAACAAGGGTATCATTTTATGAATAATGCTGATTATGAACAATTTTTTCTGGACAAGAAACTAATAAACAGCCCGCAGTTTTTGGTAGAAGGTGCCGAAGTTGAAATAATGTACAACACAGAGGATGAACAACCTATGAGTTGTGAGCTAAAGCCACACATAGAACTCGAAGTTACTTATACCGAACCGGCCATCAAAGGCGATTCTGTAAATAATAATTTAAAACCCGCCACCTTAGAAACCGGAGCAGAAATAAAAGTGCCTTTATTTATTAACACAGGAGATAAAATACGCATAAATACCGCCACGGGCGAGTACATGGAGCGCGTAAATACAAAATAAAGGATACTACAAAGGATTTTGTTTTTTGATGATTTTCCAAAAAAGTGAAGGAAAATATCTTTTAATAGTTACGGCAAAAATCTCTTTACCCCCAATTAGTACTTCTTTTTTATTTTTTTTGATTGCCTGTAAAATTTGTTTGGCACAACTATCAGGGCTTATACCCTGTTGTTGACTGATATCCATTTTTGCATGAACCGAACCATTGCCCGTAACTGCATTTAATGAAATAGGGGTATTAACTTTTCCCGGACAAATTAAGTGGACTTTAATTTTATTTTGCTCTTCTTCCAGCATCAACGATTCAAAATATCCATGCAGAGCATGTTTAGTTGCTGCATACCCCGAACGAAGATAAAAACCAAATTTACCTGCTATGCTGCTTATTACCGCAATATTACCCGATTGTTGCTGCTGCATATAAGGCAACACGGCACGTGTTAAGGCTACCTGTGCAAAAAAATTAACTGCAAACAGTTTATGTAAAATTTCGGGGTTTGTGTCTATAGCTTTAGCACGTTGACTAATCCCTCCGTTATTTACTAAAATATCTAATCTGCCAAATGATTGATGTGCCGATGCAGCAAGTTCATTCCAGTTATTATCTTTTTCTAAATCAAACGACAATATAAATACATTATGGGGATTGGGGCAACGTTGTTTTACACGTTCCAACTCCTCAACCCTGCGCGCAGAAAGTATCAGTTTTGCTCCCTCGCGGGCAAATGCCATAGCCAATGCCTCTCCTATCCCTGAGCTGGCACCGGTTATCCATACTACTTTATTGTTAAAAAACATGCTGCAAGTTATAGAAAATTGTGTTTAATGATTTTTTCATTTTATATATAATTCAGCTTTTCTGATTTTACTCTGGTATTTGCCTCCCGGGTAATAATCGTTATAATCAAAATTTAACCATACGTTGTCGTCTTTATCAATATGGTAATATATGGGTTCATCTTTATTTTCAAGCGGAAAAAGTACTTCGCGTATTAAATAATTTATGTTTTCAATATTTTTTACACTTCCTACTTTTACTTCCGGATAA
Source organism: Flavobacteriales bacterium (assembly GCA_037443205.1). GTDB lineage: Bacteria > Bacteroidota > Bacteroidia > Flavobacteriales_D > UBA2798 > JBBIOU01. The sequence continues at coordinate 15,616 of JBBIOU010000032.1, forward strand.
ACATGGCCTACAGTTGCGCCATAGTCGGTTAAAACATGGGTACGCACCAGTTTCACTTCTCCTCCAATGGCTTTAATGCAGGCCGCCATTAAAATAGAGTAATCATCACAATCTCCTTTAAATTTTCCGTCAAGTTGCAGTTGCTGAATGGTTTCGCTGGCTAGGGCAAAATATTCGTTGCCCATGGGGTCGTAAACATAGCGCCAGCGGTTGCGTATTTCTTTAAACACCGAAAAAAATTGTACAATAATTCTGTTAGTGCCTTTTTCATAAGCTTCAAAATGTTTTATGGCAATGGTAGCCGCATAATTTCTTACAATGGGGTTACGGTAATCTATGGCTGCAATCATTTTATCGGCATTCGGAAAATTTTCTGCAGATGTTTGTTCAAACTCAAATTTAATGGCGCCTGCCTCAATATTATACAAAAATGATTTATAACTTTTGTACAAATCGCTAAAACTGTAAAATCCCAATAAACCCGAAATTATCAATGCAGCGGTGCCTATAGCTATAGATAAATACAAATACTTTTTTACACGATGTGCTAAATAATATACAATACTGTAAACAACAATAAAAATGATAATATGGTCAACTCGTATTTCTTTAAAAAATGGCAAATACAAAGGAGGTAATGCACTATAGAAAAAAATAAAAGGCGGCATCGTCAGAAAAAAAACTATCGTAATCAGCGCAAGCCTGTTAAGCCATAGCTTTACTGATTGGTTTGAATTATTTTTTTCCTGATTCATTATTCAGAACAAATGTAGCATTTACTAAACTAATAAAATTATTATCAAATTATATATTGAACGTAATAGCCTACATAGTGTTGTATTATTGTTTAATAATTAAGTAAACGGTGCATATTTGATAAATAAGTAATAATTATATTAGCCTTAAATTTATGTTGTTTTGAAAAAATTATTTTTAATCAGGCATGCCAAATCAAGCTGGGACGATATAAGTTTAAATGATTTTGATCGTCCGTTAAACGAGCGGGGCAAAAAAAATGCTCCCATGATGGGAGAAGTTTTAGCTTCTAAAAAGATATTGCCGGATTTAATTATCAGCAGTCCGGCAAAGCGGGCATCTAAAACTGCCCAAATCATTGCCGAAAAATTAGGGTATAAATCAAAACACATTATTTATGCCCGCGAAATCTACGAGGCTAATGTTAAAATACTGTTGGCATTGGTAACAAGTATTGACAAAAAATACGATTGCGTAATGCTTTTTGGGCATAATCCGGCATTGACAGATTTTTTAAATTATTTAACCGATACTAATATTATAAACATACCAACCTGTGGTATCGCTCAAATAAACTTTCATACGCATGATTGGCGCGAAATATCAAAAGATACGGGTGAACTGGTTTATTTTGATGTACCTAAAAACTACTCTTAGGCTGTGTATAAGTTATTTAAATAAAGAGTCAACAAACTCTTTTTTGTTAAACAGTTGTAAGTCGTTTATTTTTTCGCCCACTCCTATATATTTTACCGGTATTTTAAATTGGTCTGAGATGCCAATCACTACGCCACCTTTTGCCGTTCCGTCCAGCTTGGTTAGGGCCAGTGCGCTAACGCTGGTAGCCTGAGTAAATTCTCTGCATTGATTGATGGCATTTTGCCCGGTAGAAGCATCTAAAACCAATAATACTTCGTGAGGTGCTCCGTTAATAACCTTATCCATCACTTTGCGCACCTTACTAAGTTCGTTCATTAAATTTACTTTATTGTGTAAACGGCCTGCCGTATCAATAATCACAACATCGGCATTTTGTGCTTTGGCACTTTGCAAGGTATCGTAGGCAACGGCAGCCGGATCGGCACCTTGTCCCTGAGCCACAATAGATACATCTGCCCTTTGTGCCCATATTTTTAATTGCTCAACTGCGGCAGCTCTAAATGTATCGGCTGCACCCAACATTACTTTTTTTCCCTGGTTTTTAAATTGATGTGCCAGTTTGCCAATGGTAGTGGTTTTACCCACTCCATTTACCCCAACAACCATTATAACATAGGGTTTTGCAGGAAGGTTATTAAAATTATCTTCTGTATCATTGGCTTCTAACAAGGCTGCAATTTCTTCGCGCAATATGCGGTTTAATTCGCTTGTGTTAAGGTATTTGTCTTTTTTTACTCTGCTTTCAATTCTTTCAATTATTTTTAAGGTTGTTTCTACCCCTACATCCGATGAAATCAAAATTTCTTCTAGATTATCTAATACCTCATCATCTATTTTTGATTTACCTACAACCGCACGGGTTATTCTTGCCAAAAAGCCTTCGCGGGTTTTTTGCAGACCTTTGTCTAAACTTTCTTTATTTTCTTTACTAAATAAACCGAATAATGACATGGTATTGAATAAAAAAGGGCTTCTCAGTTTACCTGTAAGAAGCCCGTTTATGATAAAGTATTTCTTTTAGTTTTTTGCTAACCAGTTTTTTACTTCTTCGTTAGGAACAACTTCTTCTTTAAAGGTATAGTTACCTGTTTTAGGCGATTTTACCATTTTAATCACTTTGGTATAGTTTTTACCGCCTTTTTGTAGTGTTGCAACAACTTTCTTTGCCATAACTGATAAGATTAATTATTTAATTTCTTTATGGATGGTTTTCTTTTTTAAAATCGGATTGTATTTTTTTAATTCAATTCTATCGGGAGTATTTTTGCGATTTTTGGTTGTAATGTAGCGCGAAGTGCCCGGTAAACCGCTTTGCTTATGCTCCGTACATTCTAATATTACTTGTATTCTGTTTCCTTTCTTTGCCATAAAATATCATTTAAGGGCTGCAAAGGTAAAAAAATGTTTGCAATTTGCAATTACTTCTTATCATAATTCTCAAAAAATCCCTGTTCGGACATTAATTTTTCTATTTCTTCGATAGTTCTGGGCACACATGCCGATAAATTAACGTAGCCGGTTGGTGTAATAAGTATATCATCCTCTATTCTGATGCCTATATTCCACCATTTGGGGTCGCAATCAGAGCCTTCGGGTATGTAAATTCCGGGTTCTACGGTTATAACATTACCCGGACTTAAAGGCCCATAAGTACCGGGGTCGTGCACATCTAAGCCTAAATAATGCGAGGTGCCGTGCATAAAATATTTTCTTACGTCTTCGGGTTTTTTAATTATTCCCAGTTTCAATAAACCATCTGTTATTACTTTATAGGCGGTATCGTGGGGTGCGTAAAATTTATTTCCGGGTTTACACCTGGTAAAAGCAGCTTCTTGTGCATTGTAAACAATTCTGTAAATTGCTGCTTCCTCTGCCGAAAATTTTCCATCTGTTGGCAAAGTACGGGTAACATCGGCTGTATAGCCATGATATTCTGCTCCGACATCAGCCACCAATAAATCTTTACTATATAGTTTTTTTCTGTTTGTACTGTAGTGTAGAACGCAACTGTTTTCTCCACCTCCTAAAATAGAGGGGTAACCTTCGTGTTCGGCTCCATGATGGTGAAAAACATACTGTACAATAGCTTCTGCCTGATATTCGGTCATTCCGGGTCGCAGGCTGCGGGCAAGTTCTAAAAGCGAGCGACAGGTTATTTCGATGGCTTTTTTAAGTAAAACAATCTCTTCTTCGGTTTTTATTTGTCTTAACCTTGCCATAAAATCGTTTAACTTAAATTTATTTACCTTTTTACTTATCGTATCAGTCATCAAATCAAAATGTTTCATCATGCTAAACAAATCACCCCGGTTATGTTTATCGTCTCTGATGTCGTTATGGCGCGGCTGAATAAATATTTTGTCAAATTTGTAAAAATCAAAAACAAAATCGGCAAACTGTTTATTAGGCAAGACGTATTCAAACAATAATTCGTTTTTGGCTCTGTCGGTGCCTAAAATTTTTCCGGTCCATATTTCCTGATCCGGATTTCGTTCCTGCACAAACAGCAATTCGTTGACCACTTTGTCGCCAAATTTTTGAGGTTCTTTATATATAACCACTACGGCATCCGTTTCGAGCAGGCCGGTCAGATAGTAAAAATCGGGCGATTGATGATATTCATAATCCACATCGTTTGAGCGGTTTCTTACCGGTGCTGCAAAGATTAATGCAACTGTGTTGGCAGGCAAAAGTTTTCTTAATTCCTCTCTGCGTTGTTTATGGAAAGAAGCCGGTAACAAATCGTTGTCATAATCGCTATGACGGATTATATTAACAGGTTTGGGTACAGCGTCTTGTGCATGTATTTTTAGCATCCCGGCAAGGGCAATACAAATTAGGAGTATTTTTTTCATACCTGTAAAAATAAAAAATGCGCCTAAGCTATTTGCCCGGGCGCATTGTATTTATCAAAAAATGTGCTGTTAATCTAAAAAACCTTTTTCGCGGGCTTCTTTGATGCAGGCATAAATACCTTTTTTGCTGATGTTGCGAAGACCGGCAGCAGAAACTTTTAAAGTTATCCATCTGTTTTCTTCGGCTACAAAAAAACGTTTGGTTTGCAAATTGGGCGAAAAGGTACGTTTGGTTTTGCGGTTTGAATGAGAAACATTATTACCTACCATCTGTTTTTTACCGGTTATCTGACAAATACGTGACATAATTACAACTTTTAATTAGGCCGCAAATTTATAAAAAAACTTATTATACTATCTATTTTTACAAAAAACTTTCTCAGAAAACTCGTCTGCTGTTGGATAACACTAAGAAACATCTAATGCATACAATATTATTATTTAGAAAAATATGATAAATAATGTTAATTGAGCTATTATTGAATAATAGAATTAACTTTGTGCCCGAATAAATAAATATACATGACACAAACATTAACAGCAAGCCCCAAAGAACTGAACCCAGTAATAGAGCCTATGAGCGAATGGGGTCATGAACAGGTTTTATTTTGCCAGGATAAAGCAAGCGGATTACGCGCCATTATAGCCATACACAATACAGTGCTTGGACCAAGTTTAGGAGGTACCCGCATGTGGAATTATACCAATGAATTAGAAGCCCTGCAGGATGTATTGAGGCTTTCAAGAGGCATGACCTACAAGGCGTCTGTATCAGGCCTGAATCTGGGTGGTGGCAAAGCCGTAATTATCGGAGATTCAAGAAAAGAAAAATCCGAAGCCATGTTTCGCAGATTCGGTCAGTTTGTAGAAAGCCTGAACGGCAAATACATAACTGCCGAAGATGTGGGTATTTCGCCCAGAGAAATGAACTGGGTAAATATGGAAACCAATTATGTTGCCGGTTTGCCGGGCAAAAGCGGAGACCCCTCACCGGTTACGGCTTATGGTGTATATATGGGCATGAAAGCGGCAGCCAAAGAAGCATACGGCAACGAAAGCCTGAATGGAAAAAAAATTGCCGTACAAGGCGTGGGCCATGTAGGAGCTTATCTGGTAGAATACCTCACAAAAGAAAATGCCAAAGTATTTATTACCGACATACATGACGATATTTTAAATAACGTGGCTAAAAAATATGGCGCTACCGCTGTTCCGGTAAATGATATTTATGATTTAGACATGGATATTTATGCGCCTTGTGCATTAGGAGCTACCCTCAACGATGAAACACTGGCTAAACTTAAATGCCAAATTATTGCCGGTGCCGCCAATAACCAGTTGAAAGACGAGAAAAAACACGGTGAAGAAATAATGAAAAAAGGACTGATTTATGCACCCGATTTTGTAATTAATGCCGGTGGACTGATAAACTGTTATTCTGAATTAGAAGGTTACAACAAAGAAAAAGCTTATGCCCAGGCCGAAAATATATATCATACCATTGCACAAATTTTAAAAGAGAGTAAAGACACTAATACACCTACTTATATGGTGGCTAACAGAATGGCCGAAAGACGCATCAGCGCCATTGCCAACATTAAACAATATTTTTAAAAAATAATTTCGTTCATTTTACATGTTAAACAGAAGGCATTTAAGGATAAAAGTTTTACAGGCTTTATACGGTTGGTTTCAGGGAGATAATGAAGATTTTGCAAAAAGCGAAAAAAATCTGTTTAACTCGATTGATAAAATTTATGATTTGTACCTCTATTATTTATTGATTTTTGAAGAACTGTTGTTTTTGGCAAACCATAAAATTGAAGAAGCAAAAAACAAAAAACTTCCTACCCGTGCAGATCTGGAACCCAATCTGCGCTTCGTAAATAATAAGGTATTTAAAGCTTTAAGCATCAATAAAAACTTAAAAGCTGAAGCGCAAAAACGAAAAATATCCTGGGCAAAAGACAAGGAACTGGTAAGAAAAATATTTCATGAAATCAGAGAATCCGAACTATATGAAGCATATATGCAGGAAACAGAAAACCAATTGGAAAGCGATATAAAATTTACATCAGAAATTTTTACCGAATTTATTGCCAATTCACAAGGTTTACAAAACGAACTCGAAGAAAAATCTATATCATGGATTGACGATATTGACCTGGTTTGTAATACCGTGCTAAAAACCATCAAAAACATTAAAAACGAAAGCAATGAAAATATGCCTTTGGCCGTATTGTATAAAGAACCCGAAGAAGATAAAGAATTTGTAAAAAATCTGTTTAAAAAAACCATCGTTCAAAGCAACGAAAACGAAGCTATTATTAAAGAAAAAGCTACCAATTGGGAACTTGACCGAATTGCAGCCATGGATATGCTGCTGATGAAAATGGCTATTACCGAAGCACGCGAATTTGCCTCAATACCCACGAAAGTAACCTTAAACGAATACATAGAAATATCTAAATTTTACAGTACACCTAAAAGCAACATATTTATTAACGGTATATTGGATAAGATAATTTCCGAACTCAAAATCAAGGGGAAAATAATTAAAACCGGAAGAGGATTAATTGAAAACTAATAAACCGAATAAAATATGAAAATGAAAATGAAACTTAAACTTACCGGCCTGTTTATACTGATGCTCTTGCTCATCACTAATTATGCCTGTAAAAATAATACCCAACCTGAAAACTTAAACACAGATTTAATAGACCCCGAAAATCCACCGGTAATAACCTTTAAAGACAGTGTGTATAGTTTTGGTGATATTGCTCAGGGACAAATAGTAAAATACAGCTTTGAGTTTACCAATACCGGAAAATCAGACTTGCTTATACAATCGGTTAGAGGCTCGTGCGGTTGTACCGTGCCTAAAAACTGGCCCGATAAACCCATAAAACCCGGTGATGGAGGGAAAATAGAAGTGCACTTTGACAGTGAAGGCAAAAAAGGATTTCAACGCGTGTATATTACTATCTTAGCCAACACCAAACCTACCAAAACCGAAGTGTTTATGAAAGGCAACGTAATTGTACCTAACGAATAAATTGTAAATTAATATCAACCCAAATCAAACAAACAATGAACTTACTAACTGTTTTTCTTCAACAACAAAGTCCACAAGGCTCACAAAGTTTAATGCCCAACATTATCATGTTTGCTCTTATTATTGTGGTGTTTTATTTCTTTATGATTCGCCCCCAAAGCAAACGAATGAAAGAAGCAAAAAAATTTAAAGATAGTCTGCAAAAAGGACAAAAAGTAGTAACCGTTGGCGGTATTATCGGGATTATAGAAGAAGTAAAGGAAGACAATGTTTTGCTTAAAACCGAAGAAGGTAAAATCAGAGTTATTAAAGAAGGTATTTCGCCCGAAAGTACTGCCTCTTTAAATAAAACAAAATAATACCTCCCTGCGATATTTATAACCAACCTATTAAGTGCTACTTATTTTTAAGTACATACATTATATTTGCATATTATAAAATAAAAAAAACAATTTTTAGTTATTAAACTATTTTGGGCAATTTTTTAAAATATTCCGTATTACTTATTATCGGACTTACCGCATCCTGTTCTACTGAAAAAAATAAATGGCTAAACAGGGGTTATCACCGTATGACAGCCCGATACAACGGTTATTTTAATGCCAATGAAAAAATTAAAGAATCTCTGAATAATTTCAGAAGCAGTTACAAAGAAGATTACACAAAAATATTGCCCGTATATATTTATGCCGACCAGGAAAGCGCTTCATCCCTAAACAGCGATATGGATAAAGCCATAGAAAAAACATCGCGTGTTATTAAACGACACTCTATGCCCAGTGGCGAAAAAAATATCCAAAAAAAAGAAGAATGGAATAAATGGATAGACGACAACTGGTTGCTGATGGGACAGGCTTATTTTTATAAACGATCGTTTGAAGATGCCCTGGCACGTTTTGAATATTGCTACAATGCATATAAAACCACCACTATTTATTATGATGCACAATTGTGGATGGCACGCACACACATGGAAACCGGCAACATGATTGAGGCACAACGCTGGCTCGATAAACTCGAAAACAAACAACAAGAAGCTGAAAACCAAGAAAAAGAAAAAGATAAAAAGACTACGCAAAATAAAGCCAAAGGCTCTAAATCGAAAAAAAATCCATACTCCTCCAAATCAAAAAAAACAAACAATAAAAAAGCTGAAACTCCTCCCTTTCCGGCTTATCTGAAAGCTGATTTGGCAGCAACCTATGCCGATTATTATATACGCAAAAATGATTACGACCGCGCTATAGAACAACTGCAAAAAGCAATTAAAGCTACCGGCAAAAAAAAGACAAAAGCCCGCTACACCTTTATTTTGGCACAACTATTACAAGAAAAAGGCCGGGCACAAGAAGCCATGGACACTTATGCCCAGGTGCTTAAACTTAGCCCCACATTCGAAATGGAATTTTATTCGCGTATAAACCGCGCCTTACTTTACAGCGGTGGAGACAGCAAAGAACTCAGAGCCGAACTGTTTAAATTACTTAAAGATGCCAAAAACAAAGAATATTTTGACCAAATATATTACGCCCTGGCAGAAATAGAATTTAAACATCCTGATAAAGAAAAAGGCATAAGTTATCTGCAAAAATCTATCGAAGCCAGCATCAGCAACAATAAACAAAAAGGTAAAACCTACCTGCGTTTAGGCGAAGTGTACTTTCAGGACAGACTGTATGTGCAAGCTAAAAACTACTACGATAGTGCATTGGCTCTTTTACCTGCCGACTGGCCTAAATACGATAAGATAAAAGAAAAAAGCATCGGACTTACCGATTTGGTTCAGCACCTGGAAACCATACGCATACAAGACAGCTTATTAAAGCTCGCCTCGATGAGCAATAAAGACCTTGAATCATACATTGCCAATGTATTGAAAAAACAAAAAGAAGAAGAACAAAGAAAAAAAGAAGAACAAGCCGCCAAAGAAATATACGAACAAAACAAACCGGCTAACATAAATACCATGGCCGAAGGCTCCGGTTGGTACTTTTATAACCAGCAACTCTTAGGTAAAGGTTTTAACGATTTTAAGAAAATATGGGGACCACGCAAATTGGAAGATGATTGGCGCAGAAAAGATAAAACCTCGGTAAGTGACGAGTTTTTAACCAATAATAACCCCGAAGTAATTAATAAAGACCCCTTGGAAGTTACCGAACAGGAAATTGAAGCAGCCATGAAAGACATTCCCCGCGGACCCGAAGCCTTAGCCACAGCCAATGAAAAAATTATGCAAGCACTCTATAAATCGGGCGTTATATTTAAAGATAATTTAGCGCAATACGACCTGGCAGCCAAACAATTTAAAGAACTTGCCAAAAGATACCCTGATAGCGAACAAACCTTGCCGGGATACTACCAACTGTATATGCTTTACGCAAAAACCAACAACCCCGAAAAAGAAACATATAAAAACATTATCCTTACCGATTATCCTTTGAGCGAATACGCCAAAATAATTAAAGACCCTAACTACCGCAAAAACGAAGAAATTGTTAAAGCCGAACAAGAAAAAAAATATACTGATGCCTATAAAAAATACAACAATCAAAACTGGCAAGATGTGTTGCTGGCCTGCAATGAAGTAATTGAAAAAGAAAAAGAAGTGGAAAATTTCTTTTTACCCAGGTATTATTTTTTAAGAGCATTAACCTACGGCAAATTAAACAATCGCGAAAAACTAAAAGAATCGTTGGCTGAAACCGCTCAAAAGTTTCCGAAAGACGAAATAGGCAAACAAGCTGCCGATTTACTTGAATATTTTAAAGAACAGGAATCGAAAGAAAATGCTGCGGCAGGTAAAAAATTATATGTTTACGACCCCAATGCCGAGCATTTTTTTATTTACCTCTTTCCTAATAACAAAGGCTCTATAAACAATGCCAAAAACAGCATTACCGACTTTAATATGCATTATTTTTCGTTGAAAGAATTTACCGTTACCAATAATTTTTTAGATACCGACAACCAATTAATAATTGTAAAAAACTTTGAAAACAAACAAAAAGCAATGGAGTATTACATCGCTTTTAAAAACGATAATCTAAAACTGGGCGGACTAAACAAAGACGCTGAATACTACGTTATCACAGCCGCTAATTATGCCTCTTTTTACCTGGAAAAAAAGCCCGAAGATTATAAAAAATTCTTCGAAGAAAATTACAAATAACTTTCATCAAAAATTCATAACTATAACAACTTATACACCTGGTTTTCTAATAAAAATATGATTTGTTTTTGGGGTATAACCATTAATCGCACATTACGCATTCTAACATGTAACGCCTGCCGGTTGACGAATAACACCATTGCCACTTTTCATCAAACACACTCAGTACACCTATGGGCAAAAAATTTAAACCATTGTAAAATTTATAATACTGAATTTGGGTTAATTTTGTAAAAAAAATCGCATTGCTTAAAAATCGCTTTATTGCTTTTTATCTGATAATTCGTGTAATTATACTTGCTTTTTGGCAGGTTTACGCATTACCTTTTTTCAATAAAATTTTTCATTACTCGATATATAATTTTAAAAATTTTAAAAAATTAAAATGGTATTTAAAACCCGCATCACTTATTTACACAATTATATTAAGTATTGCCATATACGTTACAGCGGTTGAAATAAACTTTTTATGGTTATTTGGCAGTATGCCCGGTACGAATATGGTATTTAATCCCGATTTAAATGTAGCCTCAGAAATATATTCGGCCGATGGCAAATTAATCGGTAAATATTTTAAAGAACACCGTGAACCCGTTACCTATCATGAAATAAATCAGGAAACCATTAACGCACTAATCGTTACTGAAGACGTTCGGTTTTTTAAACACTACGGCATAGATTTTAAAGGCATTGCCGGTGCCGCCTATTCTACCATACAAGGCGATAAACGCGGGGGCAGCACGCTTACCCAACAATTGGTAAAAAACCTATTTAAAACAAGAAGAAAAAAATCGTCCGGTATACTGGGTTACATTCCGGGTGTCAGAACCCTGATAGCTAAATCCAAAGAATGGATTACTGCCGTAAAAATAGAACTGTTTTACACTAAGCAAGAGATACTAACCATGTATCTGAACACCGTAGAATTCGGACACAACACATACGGCATAAAAGTAGCCGCATTAAATTATTTTGGCGTACTGCCTGCACAACTCACCTATCCGCAGGCAGCTATGCTGATAGGTATGCTTAAAGCCCCCAGCTATTACAGCCCTCTTAAACACCCCCAACGCTGCATCGAAAGAAGAAATATTGTTTTAGCACAATTATTAAAATACAATAAAATTACCCGACAAGAATACGAAGAATACTCCAAGGCCCCTTTGGGCGTTAATTACAATGAATATAACTACAACGATGGTATAGCACCTTATTTTCGCACTGCCGTTGCCAAACAACTTGAAAAATGGCAACAAGAAAGCGGCTACAACATTTATACCGATGGTTTGATTATTCATACTACCCTAAACGCGGCCATGCAGGAAAATGCCGAACGCGCAGTTGCTGTAAAAATGAAAGAACTGCAGGAACGTTTTAAAATACACTGGGCCGGCTCTAAACCATGGCTTATAAATGCCACTAAACAAAATCCCCATGGCATTTTAACCGAAATAATTAAAAAAAGTCAACGCTATAAAAATCTGAAAAAAAAGTACGTTAAGGATGAAAATGCCATTATGCAGGAAATGAATAAACCGGTTAACATGAAAATTTTTACCTGGAGCGGCATTAAAGAAAAAGAAATGTCGCCCATTGACAGCATAAAACATTACCTTGAATTTTTACATTGCGGATTGATAACCCTTGACCCATACAATGGCCATGTATTGGCTTATGTAGGCGGCATAAACTACGAGTATTTTAAATACGACCACGCCAGCATAGCCGAAAATCAACCCGGTTCTACTTTTAAACCCTTTGTTTATACTACCGCTATCGAAAAAGGTTATGGACCCTGCGACCGCCTATTGGATGCACCCGTAAGCATTAAATATACCGAAAATGGAGAAATAAAAACCTGGTCGCCACATAATGCCGATTGGGTAACCACCGGCAAACCCATGACCCTGCGACATGCCATGGGACGCTCGGTAAATACAGTTACTGCACGACTAACCGAAAAAGTAGGCTGGACAGAAGTAGCAAAAACAGCGCGCAAAATGGGTATAAAATCACCGCTTAAAGAAGTACCTTCTATAGGTTTAGGTTCTAATGATGTAAAACTTATAGAAATGGTTGCAGCGTATGCTGTGTACCTAAATAACGGAAAATATATTGAACCTGTATTTGTTACTAAAATAACCGACCGCCAGGGCAATGTAATTGCCGAATTTAAACCCTCGGGCAAACAAGTACTGAGCGAAGAAACAGCCTGGCTGATGACCTATATGCTGCGCGGAGGAATTGAAGAACCCGGAGGTACATCGCAGGCATTGTGGGAATATAAATTTGTGCACGGCAACGAAGTAGGCGGCAAAACAGGCACCTCTTCTAACTATGCCGATGGCTGGTATATCGGCATTACCAAAGATTTTGTTACAGGAGTATGGGTAGGTGCCGATGATAATCGCATACGATTCAGAACCTCAGAAACCGGAGAAGGAGCGCGCACCGCTTTGCCTGTTTATGGCAAATACATGGATTTAAACTACAGCGATAAACGACTGATGCTAACCAAAGGAAAATTACCTAAAGCCCGCGTAAAAATTACCAAACCCCTAAACTGCCCTACTCTATTACCCAAAACAGACACCTTACCTGCAACAAATAATATACCCGAAAATAATACAAACAACGAATCTATTGAGCTGTGATAATCTGAAATATAATACTTGCAATGCTCAATTCTGCTACTCATTTTTTGCTCTGTTATGGTTGAATAACTGACTGTTTGTTTTTCCTTATTGTTTTGGGTTCTGGGGTTTTGGTTCGATAATAAATAAGCCTTGATTTTGCCATTTTTAGTAGTTTTTACCTTCGGTGCTACTTGCGTGGTCGGGTCTTTTAAGTTAAAAGCGTTTAAAAAAGTCCTTTAGGAGTAAAAAAACACAGTAAACACACAAAAAAAGAAAAAAGTGGCAAAAAACGTAACTGCTTGCAGTCACTGACCGCTTGGAACTTAGCGGAGCAATCTCAAAAGCCTAACGCTTGTAATCTTAACCCCATATTTTGATGAAAAACCGACCTTATTTAGGAACTAAAAACAAATAAAAAAAACCGACCAAAAAAAAACTAAACCACCCTAAAAGCAGAGGGAATGAGGGCAGCGGACAAAACCAATCAAAAAACGCTTAAAGCCTTTGTTTGTATAGCTTTCAGCGTAGTTTTATGTTTGTTGATAACTTTTTTTTAACCAGTTGATCAACAATAACTTGAATTACTTGCTAAAAATTTCCCAAACTAGTATTGGAAGCCACAAGCCCGAAAGTGCCATTACCAACAATACTAAAAAATGTGATATTTTTTCATACATTGAATACTTTGTAAATGTAAATCCATTGGATTCTAAATCAATTATCTGAATTTTGAATTTAAGTGCTTTATATATAGAAATGTGTAGCCCATAAAAGTAATGCAACAAAGGGCATTAAGAGCAATTTATTCACTAGTTGATTACATTGACTGCAAAGATTTATATCTACTCCAAATAAAAATAGCATACCAAATAAAGGACTAATGATTATTAACGAGATAATCACATGCGTATGTCTATGACATTCCGCAAGATCATTTTGGTAGTAAAATTTCTTAAAGAGAAAATATATAAATTGATATTGTTTAAACAAAAATTGACTCATCTACGGATTATTTGCACTTTACCACCAACTTGAAAATACTGCCCAACCTATTGAAACTGCTAGACCTACAGGATTAGATTTTAAATCAATTAGAGCTACATCCACTACCCCTTTCAGAGCAGATTTGGTTGCACCCCATTTATCGCCTTTTTTCCACTTGTCATAGGAATCTGTGAAATTTATTCCTGCCGATGCAATTCCTAATATATTACCAACATATTTAGCAGCTTTAGCAGCCGTTTTAAATCCTTTGGCTATTGGTTCCCAAGCCTTTTTGTTTGGAACATCTGTCGAACGATATCTTGGCGGAGTAGCCATATCTTCTGCTGAGGTCTCTACCGTTTTGGCAATAACACCCCAAACAGTTGTTGTAGTTGACACAATGTCAGCCACTTTTTTTGTTGTTTTTTCTGTGCTTGCCTTTTCAGCCTTATTTGCAACTTGTCGTTCAGACGTTTTAGACAGGGCTGGCCCTTGTGTTGTGTTATTATTTGCAATTGTGTTTGAAGAAGTGGTCATCCCGGCAAGAAACATACTCATAATTATAGACTTTTTACCGGGGTCAAGGATTTCCTCTTTCGTCTTGGCACCAAATTGATTAAAATAATCCTTGTTTTTTTGATCGTATTGTAACATCAGGTACTTACATAATATGGAAGTATCAGATCTGCCATCCAAAATCTGTTCGTAACCCTTAAAAAGGGCATCAATATTATCAGGTCGTGGAGTTTCAATTTTCTGATTTAAAATCTTTCTATAAATATGCCATAGTATATCAAAAGGCCTCTTAAAACTCGTTTCCTTAATTTTCTCCAAAACTGTTGGGTCAGTCTTAATAAGCTCGATTGTGTGTGAGAGATTAAAATGAAATGGCCGTTGAAATGAGTGTCTTCCGTTTACGTAGTCAGCAACCGTATGAAAACCTTCCATGACTTTAGTGTACTCGTTTTCAGCTAAAGCCATCGAGATATGCATCACCTCCGGAATGTAGATCGGCCAAGGAACCATTTCGTACATACCGGGATGTTTATCAAACACCTTTTGGAATTCGGTTCTTGTTTGTCGTATGCGTTTTGATTTCTTTGCCAAGGAAATTTATTATTAAGGTCGTAATTGCTTAGTTACAAAGGTACGACCTGGAATAACATGTTTTAAAAAAGACAATAAAAAAGCTCCGGTAAACAAGGCTTTCAAAGCATAACAAATAATTTGGGTTACGACCAAGACTTCTAGAACAACATCCTTTCATATTCTAATAAATAAAATAAGCAAAGACAGCCATATTATCGAAAAGCCTAAGAGAAGAATCAAAACATACATTCTGATTTTTTCTGATCTCTTGTAATTAGAAAAATCAAAATCATCCAGTTCAATAAGCTTCTTATAAAACCCCTTACTCCTGATATATAATGAAACCAAAAAGACTATGAATATAAATATAGGCATCATTAATAATTTATTGGTAAACTCATCGCACGAAGGGCAAAGCTTAAGATTAAACTGAAATCCTATCGGAATTGCTAATATTGGAAATATCAAAATAGCAGTGAATAAAATCAGCGTATGCCGATAAGACTCTTCATTATCACCTTTGTAATAATGCTTTTTAAAGAATAAGAAAATAAATTTAAATAATTTGAATAAAAAACTTTCCATTAGTAGATTTAATTTAGTTACCACCAACTAGAGAATATTGCCCAACCGACAGACACCAACAAACCAATTGGGCTCGCTTTAACCGCTATCATGATTGCGTCACCAACGGCTTTTACTGTTGATTTCAATCCTCCAATAATGTCGCCTTTAGCAAATTTATTCGCTGCATGTATTCTATTATTTACTGCAGAAACAATACCCAAAGCATTACCTGCGTATTTGGCATATCTAGCGACCGTTTTAAAGCCCTTCGCAACTGGTTCCCAAGCCTTTTTGTTTGGAACATCTGTCGAACGATATCTTGGCGGAGTAGCCATATCTTCTGCTGAGGTCTCTACCGTTTTGGCAATAACACCCCAAACAGTTGTTGTAGTTGACACAATGTCAGCCACTTTTTTTGTTGTTTTTTCTGTGCTTGCCTTTTCAGCCTTATTTGCAACTTGTCGTTCATACGTTTTAGACAGGGCTGGCCCTTGTGTTGTGTTATTATTTGCAATTGTGTTTGAAGAAGTAGTTTCATTTGTCGTGACGTTCGACTTAGGTAAATTATCTATCCATCCTTCTTGATAAGACGGCATGGAAGACTCACTTCCGTTATAAGATGTAGTTATTGCCCATTTCTCCATCTTTGAATCAAAAACAGCCGTCAATTTAAAATTTGGTAATTCTGATGCCGGGTTAATTAACTCAATTACTTGTCCTTGTTCTGCGGTCTTTGGTAAATATTCAGCTGTATATTCCCTTTTATCCTTTGAAATATCAATTGTCACTTTTTCCGGCCCACCTTCATTTGTAGGAGCCAATCCATAAGGGTCTCTGAAGAAGACAGGATTACTAGCAAAACCTTCATAAGGAGAATTGGCAGGGAAATAAGAAGCCAATAAATCAATTGTCATCCACCTACCCAACCTCGGGTCGTACTGTCTAAACTCTGTGGTATAGGAGTTTCCTTCACTTTTCACTTCATCATCCTTCTCCTGCCCATTAAACCCATACCTATACTTTTCACCCGTAAAATTGCGGTTTTGTAGGTGGACGCCAAATGGGGAGTAATTTGTTATATGTATTTTGCTAGTCATTAAACTGCTTAGCCAAATTTAAGGAAAATTTTTTAACCACAGAGGGCACAGAGTAACAAAGAGGTTTTTAAAGCGCGTAAGCCTGACGCAAATGCGGGCGTGCGCATGGCGTGAATAAAAACTTTAGCAAATGCAGATGTAATGCATTTGCGTTAAGAAGTTTTTAGAGTGCGCTGAAGCTTATTTGCGTCTTGAACTTTTCTTTGTTACTTTCTTTTGTTTCTAAGACAAAAGAAAGTAAAATAAAAACAATCAATGTACTGTAATAACGTATCTATTACTTTTCTTTCTTGACAAAGAAAAGTAACAAAAGAAGTCAAGGCTGATTTTCATTCCATATAATTTACTCGCAGCATTGCGACCCAAAGAGTGATTTCCTTGCTGCA
>JBBIOU010000033.1:0-29945 GCA_037443205.1 Flavobacteriales bacterium
CCAGTAGGGATTACCCCAGCCATAGCCCCAGCCCCAGGGACGATGCCAGCCCCAACCCCACGTAACAGAAATTCCGCCCCAGCCATATCCGTAATAGAATGGGTCATAATACCAAGGGCTTGCATACCATGGATCCCAATATCCGCAACCGTAGATGGGTCTGTGAAAACGTCTGATGCGTTGGGTGTAATAATAATCATCATCATAATAATTGTTGGTTATGTAAGTATTACCCGAACCATCAGTGGTTACCTGTTGTGTTGTGCTTCTTTGTGTGCCGTTATATGCCGGATCATAATAGTCATCCTGATCAAAATAGTTGTTTGATTGATTATTGGATGAGGATGTTTGACCGGTATTAGCGGCATCGTTAGACTTATAATGATTATAGTTTTTAGATGCCTTACTTTCTCTTGCTTCGGTAAGTTCTGCTCTTCCGGGTTGTGAATATACATCATCAGAATCTCTGGAATCTGAAGAGGCAATGCGCGCAGATGTACAAGCGCTCAACAGAGTAGTTACGACTGCCAGAGGTAGGATTAGCTTCATCGTTTTCATAATCTTTAGTTTTTAATATTAGGCACTGAGCAGTAAGATTTTCTTACTTTTGCCATTATAAAGCAAATACAGTGCCAAAAACGTTAAAAAGTTGTTAAGATGAGTAAAGATAATTCAACAAGCACCAAAGGCATAACGCCCAGGCAGCAAGATTATTCTGCCTGGTATAATGATATAGTTAGCAAAGCCGATTTGGCCGAACATTCGGATGTAAGAGGTTGTATGGTGATAAAACCGCATGGATATGCCATTTGGGAAAAAATGCAGGCGGCCTTAGATAAAATGTTTAAGGAAACCGGCCATGTTAACGCTTATTTTCCGTTGTTTATCCCCAAATCGTATTTAAGTAAAGAAGCAAATCATGTGGAGGGATTTGCAAAAGAATGTGCTGTGGTTACCCACTACCGGTTAAAAAACTCGGCTGATGGTAAAGGAGTAATTGTAGATCCGGAGGCAAAGCTTGAAGAAGAACTTGTTGTAAGACCCACATCCGAAACTATTATATGGAATACTTATAAAGGTTGGATACAATCGTATAGAGACCTACCCATCTTAATAAATCAATGGGCAAATGTTGTTAGATGGGAAATGCGTACCCGTTTATTTTTACGCACGGCTGAATTTTTATGGCAAGAAGGCCACACGGCACACGAAAGCAAAGAAGAAGCCATAAAAGAAACCGAGCAAATGTTGGATGTGTATGCAAATTTTGCTGAAAATTATATGGCTATGCCGGTAATTAAAGGCATTAAATCTGCCGGTGAGCGTTTTGCCGGAGCCGAAGAAACTTATTGCATAGAGGCTATGATGCAGGACGGGAAAGCCTTGCAGGCCGGAACTTCACATTTTTTGGGACAAAATTTTGCTAAAGCATTCGATGTTAAATTTACCGATAGCAATGGCAAACTTGATTATGTATGGGCTACCTCCTGGGGTGTATCTACCCGTTTGATGGGGGCATTGATTATGACACATTCTGACGATAAAGGGCTGGTTATCCCGCCCCGATTAGCTCCTATACAGGTTGTATTTGTTCCTATTTACAAAGGAGCAGACGAACTGAAAAAAATATCGGATCGTATGCAGCAATTTAAATTAGAATTAGAAAAAAAGGGTATCAGCGTAAAAGTTGATGACTCAGATAAACACAAACCGGGATGGAAATTTGCCGAATATGAATTAAAAGGTATTCCCGTAAGAGTTGCTATTGGCCCCAGAGATTTTGAAAATAATACGGTAGAAATTGCCCGCAGAGATACCGGTGAAAAACAAACCATACCCCAGGATAATTTAGCCGAAAAAATAATCAGCCTGTTGGATGACATACAGCAAAACCTGTTTAATAAAGCCAAAGCTTTTAGAGATAATATGATTACAAAGGTTGATAATTACGAAGATTTTAAAAAAATACTTGACGAAAAAGGAGGATTTATAGCCGCACACTGGGATGGAAGCACCGAAACCGAAGAAAGAATAAAAGCAGAAACAAAAGCTACCATCCGTTGCATACCGCTGGGTGCAGCCAATGAAAACGGCAAATGCATACTTACCGGCAAAGCTTCTGCCAGAAGGGTATTGTTTGCCAGGGCTTATTAATAAACATTTGCATCATATTTTTTGTTAGCTTTACACAATGGAAAATCTTTCCCCAAAAGATTTAATTTTAAAAACACTTAAAGAGAAGGCAAGCCTTAAACAAGATGTTTATGCTATTTCTTTGGAAAGATTTAATCAATTTAAAAAAGCGCTGGAACAACTTGTAAAAGAAATAAGCGCTGAAATGGCTGTTTTCGACAAGCGCGTTAAAGTAACTTACAGCGATAAAGGAGAATTTGAAGCCCATGTGGTAATTGGAGGAGACTTACTGGTTTTTCATTTTCATACCAATGTTTTTTTGTTTGATAATGATCATCCGCTCTGGAAAACAAGTTATGTTAAAGAGGATGGCAGCCGTGCCTACTGCGGCATTATAAATGTGTTTAATTTTTTAAATGATTCGTTTAAATACAACCGCGATAATGATATGGGCTATTTGATTGCCCGTATTTTTATAAACAAAGAAAACCATTTTATGGTACAAGGCAAAAGACAATTGGGGTTCTTGTACAACGATTTTATCAATGCAGAACTAACACAGGAATATATCAAAGCTGTTTGCGAATCAATTATACTTTATGCAATTGATTTTGATTTGTATATCCCGCCTTACGACTTAGTTAAAGAAGTAACCGTACAAGAAATAAAAGCTATCAGCGATAATCTGCAACTTAAAACCGGTAAACGTTTAGGATTTAAATTTCAGGCAGATACTGACGATTTATAATCTTTATTGAACTTATTAATTAATCATGTGTACAGGGGTGCAAAAAACTCATCATGCGCCACATTATGTTGCTTTTATATATGGGTATGGGTATATACAGTTTTTTACCTGCTCAATTAAGACAAAGAACCCTGCTATTAAACAATATGAATTATTCTAATCTGCGTTTTACATCTAATATATCCGATGATTTATTATCAAATAACATTATACCTAACAGGGAGTTATCACAACAATATTATATTCGCAGCGTATCTATCCGGGTTAATAATTCCCTAACAGCTAATACTTCAACAAATAATCGCAATATAGAAAATTCGGTTGCAAATACAGAGGTACTGCAGACCAATATTTCAAACAATTTGAGTAACACATTTACAGAACAAATTATTTCGGTAAATACTTCCGAAAATACTATTGTTAACAATGAGGATATGGCCCGGGAACTACAAACAGCGCCAACCAACGCAATGGTTATACAGGAAAGTACAAACAATATGAATTTTATAAATGACACACAAGATATACCGCAAAGCAACAAGTTGTTTACAGATTTACCGGTTATACGGTTGAATATAAAAAAAACCGATTTGAACATATCGGTAAAACACAAAAAACACTATAAACCTAATTTACTTAAAAACAGAAAACACCACGGGTACAGACAACATAATTATATAAACTATAAACAGTTAACGAAACTGTTTAAAAGAAAAATTAAGAAACCATTTACCCAAAAAAGGAATAAAAAAACTTTCAGATATAACTGTTATGTATTTTAGTCTTGTTCAAAAGCGTAATGTTGATTACCGTCTTATTCTATAACGATTATGCAGATTAAACAATAATATTTTGTTATCAGCTGCTATATCCATTTCTGTTTTAAATTGGGGTAATGAGCGTAGATATCTTAATCCATAATTTTTTTCTGTTTTCAGGGTTCCGTCTTCGTTATACGTTTTCCAAACACCAACAGGTACTATGCATTTGGAGCATGGGTTCATTACCAATACACCCTCAGTTTTTATATTGCCATTGGGATAATATTCTATAAATTTCCAATCGAGCCAATATTCTTTTGCAAAGCAAACATATTTTACTTTATAATAACCGTTAAATTCTATAGGACATTGCATATTGCCGTTCCACATAAAACAACCTGCCGGTATTCTTACACCGTATATATTGTCCAAACTATCTTTTATTTTCACCTCGCACACATAATCATTATCTGAACCCAAATAATTGGTATTGTAACTATAACTTATCGAGTTGTATTTTAAGCGCACCATAGCTATATTATTTTTGTATGTATATTCATGGTCGTCTTTGTTGATTTTAGCCGAAACCAGCTTACCGTTTTTATACACTTTTTGTTCTATTATTTTTCCGTCAGCATTTTTAAGTGTGTTTTTTCCGTTGAGTAATAACATTCCCTCCGGAACGGAATAAGCTCCGCTAATTATTTTTTTATTGGGGTCGTAATAATTTAAATAAATTTCGCTGACTGCGGTTGACTTGTATGGGTGGGCATTTGTACTGATAGTTCTTTTATAGCCATATTCTTCAGTTAATGTATATTTGGTTTTATATGTATCATCTGTTTTTGAGTAATAAGTAGTGTTGTGCTTAGGGTTTGTCGGGGTGTTTTTTGCAGGCTCGCAGGCAGAGCTTAGAACCAAATTATCAGATTGATTAGATGTATGTTTATAATGCACAGCGTTGTTATGGCGTTGCGTTTTGATAATATTATTATTTATAGATGTACCGCTTTTATATTGGTTATTTACCGTTTTATAATTATTAAAATTATTAACCTGTGCAAACATCAAAAAGCTACTCAAACAAAATACGGGTGTGAATACAGGTTTCATAGACAATGAATTTAGGTTAAACATAAATGCGTTAACATTTTATTAACAAAAAGCGTGCCTTAATTTTTAACTACCTTTCCTGCTGTGTTATCTCAATAATAATAAGGAATAAAAATATTTTCAGATATAACTTTTATGAATTTCAGACTTACTCAAAATCATCATACAATAAATATTTTTTGCGTTTTTCTTTAAATTCTTTCAGTTCTTTTTGCCAGGAGCCTCTGATGATTTCTTCGGGAACAAAATTTTTTATTTGTTCTTTTAAAATAGTATTTCCGGCCAGTAAATTAAACATATTTGTATTTTCAAAAAAAAGTGTTCTGTCGGGGCAATAATTATACATATCAATAAGCCACGTAAGATTTAATTTTTTTTCGTGTTGAATAATTTTTCCGGCACCTCTTAAATCATAACCCACACAGGTAATGTCTTTGTGCGGAGGGTTTTTGGCTGCATTTACACTTTTAGGGATAAATGAAAAATTACCATTTTTAAAACCCGGCATACCAATGCACTGAAAGGGCATATCGGTTCCTCTGCCCACACTTACGGTAGTACCTTCAAAAAAGCAAATGGAGGGATAAAGATATACGGCATCCATGTTAGGCAGGTTGGGTGATGGCTTAACGGGCAGGCAATAATAATCCTTGTGGTCGTAATTTAAACAAGTTATTACCTGCAGATTACACTTTATTTTTCCGCTTAGCCAACCTTCACCATTAATCATCTGTGCATATTCGCCTATGGTCATACCGTGTACAACGGGTACAGGATGCATACCCACAAATGATTTATATTTAAGGTCAAGCACCGGTCCGTCTACGTAAAATCCGTTGGGATTGGGTCTGTCTAATACAATCAGGGTTTTATGCTGTTCGGCAGCGCTCTCCATAATATAATGCAAGGAGGATATGTAGGTATAAAAGCGGGCGCCAACATCCTGTATATCGAACAAAATAATTTCTACATCTTTTAATACTTCGGGTTTAGGCTTTTTATTACTGCCATATAATGAAACTATCGGTATACCGGTTTTAGTATCCTTGCCGTTTTTTATATGTTCTCCTGCCTGAATATCTCCTCTGAAACCGTGTTCTAAAGCAAATATTTTAGTAATTTGAACACCTAATGATTTTAAAGTATCTACCAAATGTGTATTAGCTACCAAAGAGGTTTGGTTGGCGGTTACAGCTACTTTTTTTCCTTTTAGCAAGGGTAAATATTCGGATATTCTGCTTGCTCCGGTAATAATGGTTGTATCATATATATAAACTTGCTTACCTGTTGTATGTTTGGCAAGCGCCCAAAAACAAGACATCAGTAAAATAAATTTTCTATTTCTTAATAAACTTTTCATTGTGTACTTTAGTGCCAAAGTAATATATTTTATTGAATCTATCAGCATACATAGCAAAGCGCGTGCTAAAAAACAAAGCTTCCGGTAAAAGCTTTTCGCGACCTATTATAACCATAGCATTAATAAGCATCGCACTGGGTGTTACTGTTATATTGGTTTCAATGTGTGTTGCCGAAGGATTTAAAAAAAACATAACCGATAAAGTAATTGGTTTTGGTTCGCATATACAAATTCATCATATCAATGCCAATGTATCGCAAGAGAGTGTTCCGGTTGAAATCAAACAAGATTTTTATCCCTATTTAGATACTCTGCCCGAAGTAAAACACATTGAAATTTACGCCTTAAAACCCGGACTTATTCAGGTAGAATACCCTGTTAACGACACAAACGTAGAGCGCGAGATACAAGGAATTATTTGCAAAGGTGTAGACAGCATGTATGACTGGAGTTTTATCAACTACCATCTTTATCAAGGCAACAAAAAGTTAACAAAACACAAACTGGATAATAAAATAATTATTTCTAAAAAAATTGCTCAGCGGTTAAGTATAAAATTATACGATACCCTTTCTGTATTTTTTATAAAAAATAATCAGCCTATAAAAAGAAAATTAATTGTAGATGGTATTTATAACAGCGGTATGGAAGATTTTGACAATCAACTTGTATATACCGATATAGAACTAATACAAGATTTAAATGACTGGGGTATAAGACTGGATGCTGATGCAGAAATTGTAGAACAAGATAAGATAAGAATCGTACCGCAAGTAAGGGGTAACCATGAGTTGATTATGTTTGATTATGGCTATGGATTTTCGGAAGCTGCCTCAGTAATTATTCCTAAAAAAGATACAATACTAAGAATTATTGCTGCGGGTTTTAAATTGTTTAAGCACGGTGAAGAACCCACCGTAAGCGGGCTGGCTGACACGATGTACTTAGAAATATCTGCCGGGCAATATACCGATTCATTGGCGATAAAAAAATACTCTAAAAAAGGAACACATACACAGTATTGCGGAGGTTTTGAAGTTTTACTAAACAACTTAGATGAACTGAAAAGAGCAAACGAAATTATTTTAAAATACATTCCTCCTGAATTTTCTACCAATACTATTAACCAGCTTTATCCTGAGATTTTTAACTGGTTAGAGTTTTTGGATGTAAATACTGAAGTAATTTTTACTTTGATGTTGTTAGTGTCATTAATAAGTATGTGCGCAACCTTATTGGTATTAATATTAGAAAGAACGCAAATGATTGGCTTATTAAAAGCGATTGGCGCAACAAACAAGTTGCTTGCCTTCGTATTTTTACGGGTATCGGCAAAAATAATTTTATGGGGGTTGATAATCGGAAATATTATTTCTTTATCTGTATGTTTAACACAATATTATTTACAATTTATAAAACTAAACGAAGAAGTATATTTTATTGCTTATGTACCGGTACATATACCTGTTTTAAAGTGGTTAATGGTAAATGCACTCATAGTAAGTATATGTTTACTGACCTTGATGTTACCTGCAGCTATAGTTAGTAAAATAAAACCTATACGTTCAATTAAATTTCAATGATTGTGTTATTGGTTTATTGCAAGAAATTATACCTGTAAGTACTCTTTACTGCTTATTGTACTTTTGTTTGTATTTATTATAAAGTTGTTTGTGTAAATTATCCAGGCTAACTTGTTTACCTTGTATAAAAGCCAACACTATATTATTGCTTTTCATATCTAATGCATCGCCATCTGATACTATAAGGGTAGCATCTTTGTCTTTTTCCAAAGAACCGGTGGTTTTGTCTATTCTTAATATTTTAGCGGCATTCAGTGTAATAGCTGCCAGGGCTTGTTCTTTGGTTAATCCGTAAGCTACGGCCGTACCTGCAATAAAAGGCAGGTTGCGCATCTGCATTGCTTCCTTACTGCCTGAGTTATGCAGGCAAAACAAAATACCTTCTTTTTGTAATAGGTAGGGTAATTTATAGGGTAAATCAATGTCTTCATCACTTCGCAGGGGTAGTTCGTTGGTTCCGCGCAATATAACGGGTACTTTATGTTCTTTTAGTAAATCGGTAACCATATAGCTTTCGTATCCATCTACAATTACTTTATTAGGTATTTCCAATTCTTTGCAAAATAATAGCGCATCGGTAATTTCTTTGGCATAATTTGCGCGTATATATAAATTAGCTTTGCCCGAAAATATATTTTTCATTGCTTCAAAATTCAGGTCTTTATTTTCGGGAGTGTTCTGGTAATAGGCTTTAGCCTGTACGAAGAAATTTTTAATTTCATTAATTTTTTCTTTGTATTTATCATTTTTTTGGGTTTCACCGGGTTCAGCCCACCAGCCTGTTTGATGCATGCTGCTTGGCCAATTCATATATATTCCATCATCTGCTTTATAAACGGCATCTTCCCAGTTCCATCCGGATGTTTTCATAACAGATGATGTTCCACATAAAGTTCCTCCGCGCGGTACTGCTTGTACAAGTAATACTCCGTTGCTGCGCACGGTAGGTATAATTTTAGAATCGGTATTATATGCAATGAGTGTTCTAACTGAAGGATTCATATCTCCTGTTTCGTTAAAATCGCGCGTAGAGCGAACGGCATCAATCTCGGTTAATCCCAGGGTAGTGTTACATCCTATAAAACCCGGATAAATGTGCTTGCCTTTTAGGTCTATTACCGTATCGTAATCTTTATAATTGGGAGAAGTTGTAAGCGCATTGGCAACAAGTATTATTTTTTCATTTTTTATTCCTATTACAGATTCGTTTATTACCTCGCCCGTGCCGATGTGTGCAGTTCCGTTAATAAGTAAATAAGAGTTATGTTTACTTTGAGCAATTGATTGATGAGATAATATGTAAATAACTGATGTAATAAAAAATTTTGCTTTCATACTTTGATTAAATATTACTATTTGGTTTAATTAATGGTTGTTTAATTCTTCTTCATCTGTTATAAGAAATTCATCGCCCAACGAATCGCAATGAAACAATCTTTTTCTGGGCGAAGCTGCTTTTTGAGTGGGTTCGCCTTTCTTTTTAGCTTCAATCATTTTTTTAATCAGGCGCATTCTTTCTTCTTGTAGCTTATCGCGTAATATTTTATCACGCTCAATATCAAAGTAGCATATTCCGTCAACAAATGTTTTTTCTGCTTTGGCGTAAACAGAAAGCGGGTGGGTATTCCAGATAACCAGGTCAGCGTCTTTTCCAATTTTAATGCTTCCTGTTTGTTTATCAATGTGAAGCATTTTTGCCGGATTGAGAGTAACCATTTTTAGCGCTTCTTCTTCACTCACGTTTCCGTATTTTACGGCTTTAGCTGCTTCTTTAGGTAATCGTCTGGCCATTTCTGCATCGTCTGAATTGATACCAACCAGCACTCCTTGCTGATGCATCAAAGCAGCGTTGTATGGTATAGCTTCCTGAACCTCCATTTTATATGCCCACCAATCAGAAAAAGTAGAACCTGCCACGCCATGTTTAGCCATTTTATCTGCAACTTTATATCCTTCTAAAATATGTGTAAAGGTATTTATTTTAAATCTCATGGAGTCGGCAACTTTCATCAACATATTTATTTCTGACTGCATATAAGAATGACAGGAAATAAATCGTTTGCCGCGCAATATTTCGAGTAATATATCACATTCAATATCTCTTCGGGGTTCGGTTAAATTTTTGTCTTTTTTAGCATTTTTAAAATATTCGTTCCAGGTTTTTTCATATTGCAATGCGCGATGAAAAGCATCATAAAAAACCTGTTCAACTCCCATGCGTGTTTGTGGGTAGCGTATGGTATTAAAATCACCCCAATTAGATTGCTTTACATTTTCGCCTAAAGCACATTTAATAAAACCATCGGCTCCTGCTATTTTCATTTCTTCGGGGCTTTTCCCCCAGCGAAATTTAATGATTGCCGATTGACCGCCTATAGGGTTGGCGCTACCGTGCAGAAGCTGTGCGGCTACTACTCCTCCGGCCAGTTGCCTGTATATATTTATATCATCAGCATTGATAACATCTGCTATACTCACTTCGGCTGTAACCGACTGTCCGCTTTCATTCACTCCACCGTTAATGGCAATGTGCGAATGTTCGTCTATGATTCCTGCTGTAACGTGTTTTCCGGTTGCATCAATTATCCAGGTATTTTTGTCAACAACATCTAAAATTTTACCTATTAATTTAATTTTTCCATCTTGTATCAGTATGTCGGTGTTTAGTAAAATTCCTTCATTTTCACTTGTCCAAACAGTAGCATTTTTAATAAGTACAGGAATAGATTTGGGTAATGAATCAAAGCCATAAGCTTGAAACGGATAAATAACATGCGAAAAATAAATACTGTCCTTTTTTTCTTCTTTTTTATCTGGTTCAATCGTTTTTTTATTTCGTATGCACGACCATTTTATCCATTTCCCGTCAGGTAATTGTGCATTACCGTCCCATAAACCTCCGTCTCCACTTATTACACCTGATAAGCGGATGGCTCCCGCAAAATTTTTATCATTTAAAATAAAGCTTAAATGAATATGCGGATAATCTAACAACATGGTAGTTTCTACCCGGGTGGTATCAGATTTAACTGTGGCTTTGGGTTTTAATAATTCTCCTTTTACCGAAAGTGGGTAAATAAAATTATTGATATTTAAATTATACTCACCCCGCACATCAGGTATTTCTGATTGGCTTAGTACATATTTTTTTCCGTTGATCCAATTTTCGTGTATGGTAGTTTTTTCATCAAAAATATTATTTGATGTAATGATAAAATTAGCCAGTTTACCCTTTTCCAGTGTACCTAATATTTTATCGGCTCCAATAAATTGTGCCGGTATAATGGTTAATGCTTTTAATGCTTCTGTTTCGGGCAGGCCGTGTTTTACGGCTTTGCGTAAATTACTGATAAAATTTTTACGTTCTTTCAAATCACTCGAAGTAATGGCAAACGATATTCCTGCATTATACAACAAGAATAAATTAGCCGGTGCCATTTCCCAGTGTTTCATCTCGGCCAGTGATACATTTTGTGCGTCATAAACATTTTCTACATCGTATGCATCCGGAAAATTTAGTGGAATTATCAGTTTTGCACCCGTGTTTTTTATTTCTTTTATACGTTGATATTCATTGCCGGATGATTTAATAATGTATTGGATACCAAATTCATCTCCTATTTTATCGGCTCTCAACACATTAAATTTATCGTTGGCTTCAATAATTTGCGGCAAATCATTATATTTACTCAGCGCTTCGAGCGAAAGGTTGGTTTCTATATTTTTTTGAGTTTTATACCAGCGGGCATCGTAATAAGTTTGCCGTAATAAAGCTATACAGCCCATTAGGGACGAAGGATATTCTTGTTTAGAGGAACCTTTTCGTAAGGATAATTGCATAGCTGCATCAGAAATAAGCATTTGTTCATTTTCATTTTCATCGGCCAAAGTAACTAATGCCGAAGTGCCTCTCATCAAACCGTCATGTTGGTGTGTAAGCACCGCGCCAAATCCTTGCGAACGGTATTCGGCTGCAAGTTTGGCATCGCAGGTAAATGTTTCGGCTGCCCGTGTTTCCGGGTGTATGGTTTCGTTCCACGAAAATGCTCCTTTTTTAGTTTTTTCATATTGAGGTTTCGGATTCCAGGGTTTATCATTAACCGCGGGCATTCCGTAATGGCTGTATAAATCAATAAATGAAGGATACAAGTGTTTACCTTTCAAATCAATAATAACTGCTCCTTTGGGTATTTTTACGGTAGTGCCTGCGTCTTCAATTTTGTTGCCTTTTATAAGTAATATTCCGTTTTCAATTACTTTATCATGTGTAATATGAAGCGTTGCGTGTATAAAGGCATAATAGGATTTAAAATTATTTTTTAAACCGTTAACAGGAAATGTTTCTTGCGCTAGTATCGGGAGCACAATTATTAAAAATACAAACGAATAAAATATTTTTTTCATATTTAATTTGCAGCGTTAGTAATATAAATACTTAATTTAATTTTTTTTAAAAAAACAAATATACTGTTTATTTGTAGTGTATAATCATTATTACAAAGATGAAAGAAGTAAATAAAGCTAATCCTGCAAAAAAGGCAGTTGTTATTGGTGCGGGTATAGCGGGTATAGCTGTTGCCATCAGGCTGGCAAACAAAAAATATGCTGTTGAAGTGTACGAGCAAAATGCTTACCCGGGAGGAAAACTTAGTAATTTAAAATGCGGGGGCTATCGCTTTGATGCTGGTCCTTCTTTATTTACCCTGCCCCATTTGGTTGATGAACTTTTTACTCTGAGCGGCAAAAATCCGGGAGATTATTTTAACTATAAAAAAAAGGAAGAGGTATGCAGGTATTTTTGGGATGACAATACTAGTTTAATTGCTTATGCCGATAAAGAAAAATTTGCCGAAGAAATAGTAAACAAGTTAGGAATTGATAAAAAAATTATTTTGCGTTATTTAAAACACAGTGCATTTGCATACAACATAACCCGACCTGTATTTTTAGAGAACTCATTGCATATATTAAGTAATTATTTTAAATGGCATACTATTAAAGGTGTTTTTGCATTACCCTTTTTAAATATTTTTTCTAGCATGCATGCGGTAAATACAAAAAAACTTAAACACCCTAAACTCATACAGTATTTTAACCGATATGCTACATACAATGGTTCTAATCCTTATAAAGCCCCGGGAATATTAACTATGATTCCGCATTTAGAGCATAATATAGGCACCTATATACCCGAACAGGGCATGCACAGCATAACGCAATCGTTATATAAACTAGCCTGCGAACTGGGTGTTAAATTTAATTTTGAATCGGTTGTAAATAAAATCATTACCAAAGATAAAACAGTGATAGGCATTGTAGCAAACAATCATGAAGTATATGCTGACATTGTTGTATGTAATTCGGATATATTTCCGGCATACAGAAATTTATTAAAACAAGAACACTGCCCTGAAAAAATATTACAACAGGAACGTTCCAGCTCGGCACTTATTTTTTATTGGGGTATAAAAAAAACATTCAGCAATTTAGGTTTACACAATATTTTTTTCAGCAATGATTACGAAGCAGAATTTAAAAGCATTTTTGAAACGAAAGAATTATATCACGACCCTACCGTATATATTAACATCACATCAAAAGATATTAAAAACGATGCGCCTGAAGGGTGTGAAAACTGGTTTGTGATGGTTAATGTTCCGCACAGTGCTGAAGCATATTCGCAAGAACTAATTACCCGAATGAAAGAACAAATACTTTTAAAAATTTCTAAAATACTTTGCTGTAATATTGAAGCATATATTGAAACAGAAGCCTTTCTTACGCCCAAAGAAATTGAGCAAAAAACATCTTCTTACAGAGGTTCATTATACGGCACTTCTTCAAACACGCGCAATGCGGCTTTTTTAAGGCATGCAAATTTCAGTTCGGATATAAAAAATCTTTATTTCTGCGGAGGCAGCGTACATCCGGGGGGCGGTATCCCGCTGTGTTTATATTCGGCAAAAATAGTAAGCGGATTAATCAGATAATTTATCCTGCCAGTTCTGTTAAGCCTTTTACCAGTTTATCCAAATCATCTGTTGATGTATATACGTGCGGAGTTATTCTAACACCATTTACTTTTTGCCATTCTATAGAGACGCAATGTACTCCGTATTTTTCAAGTAAGAAGTTTTCTATTTCGTGAGCTTTTTTACCTTCAATACCAACCGTTGCAATAGCACAACTTGCATGGTTGCTGAGCGGTGAATAAAATTTAATTTTAGGATGTGATTTTACTTTTTCTACCCAGTAGTTTTTAAGGTATCTTAATCTTTCTTCTTTGCGTTTGGTACCAATACTGTTATGAAAACTCAAAGCACGGCCGATGGCCATTTCGGCCGGAAAGGAACGTGTACCAAGGGCTTCAAATTTTCTGATATTATTTTCTTTGGGTTTTTCGGGTGCAAACAGAGGCCATAAATTTTCTATTTTATTTTGTTTTACATAGAGCATTCCGGTTCCAAAGGGAGCGCAAAGCCATTTATGCAAACTAAAGCCGGCATAATCGCAATCTATTTCGTGTAAATTCATTTCTATGTGCGCTAAAGAATGTGCGGCATCAAGTATTACCTCTACTCCTTTTTTATGCGCCTCTTCGCATATTTGCCTGGCAGGCAAAATATGTCCTGTCCAGTTGATAACATGTGTTAGATGAACTATTTTTGTTTTTGATGTGATGGCATCGGTATATAATTTTACAATTTTATCATTATCATCCAGGCCTATGGGTATGTCTATCCAATTTAATTTTATTCCTTCGCGCATTTGGCGTTGCAGCCATGCGTTGCGCATATTGGGGTAATCGTAATTGGTAACTAATACTTCATCACCTTTTTGCAGTGATAGACCAAAAATAATAGTTTCCAAAGCTTCGCTCGAATTTCTGCAAATAGATATTTCTTCGGGATGGCAACCTGCAAATGCAGCCAGATCTTTGCGTAGCGGCTCGCGCGATTTATCTAAAATTCTCCACATGAAATAGGAAGGAGCTTCATTGCTGTATCGGTTGTAATGCTCAAATACTTCCTGTACTACCTTAGGTTGAGGAGAAACACCGCCATTATTCAGGTTAATAATATTTGCATGGATGGTATATGATTGCCTGACCCATTCCCAAAAATCATCGTTGGTAAGCTGCGTATCAAAAAAGTTATTATCAACAGGATTTTGATTTGTAAATAATTCGGGGGCTAATGCCATGCCGGCCAGTGTGAGGCCTGTATGCGAAATAAATTTTCTTCGTGAATTACTCATAATGTTAGTATAACAGTTAAACAATTCATAATTATTACATAGGGTTGTTATTGATATATAATGCTGCTTCGGGGCCTAAATTAAAAAGTAAATCTATTACACTAAGATTAGACAAAAAGCCGTGTTTATTTTGAAACACCTGATTGTATGGCACACCGTTAAATATACTTTCTTGACGGGGGTCAAAAGATTGGCGGTAGTCTAAAAAAACGGTATCGGTAATGTATGCGGTTGTATAATTTATACGAACGTTTAAATTTATTTTATCTAAAATAAACTTGGTTAATTCGTTGTTTAAGTCGAGCAGCCAGTGGTATCTTTTTTGAAAAAATACCATAAATTCAGATTCGTAAAATTCAAAGTATGGGGAAGTTCTGTAAGCTGACTCAATGCTTCTCCAATGAATTTTTTGCCAATTATCGCTATTGGCTATTTGAGTATCTTTAACAAGTTTGCGCTGGCTTTTTCCTTTAACTACAGGAACAATTAAATCTAATTTACCGTTTGCACCATATATAGAGGCTCTGTTTCTGTAGCTTTGTTTGATGTAATGTTCATATATTTCTATGGTTATTTCCGGGTAGCGGGCAATGAGTTTAAAATATTCTATATTGCCCATATATGCGGTAGGTAATAAAATCATTTAATATCTTTTTTTATCAATACCTTTAAAAACTATTTTGTATATGGTTCCGGGTTTATCGAGTATATCTATTTCACCATTAATCTGATCGGTAAGTATTTTAATCAGTTCCATTCCTAAGGTATTGGAATTTTTTTTAAAAATTTCTTTATCAAAACCTAATCCGTCATCGCCAATTATCAGTTCAAAATGTTCATTGATTTTTGTAAGATGAAAAACTATGGTTCCTTCGGTTCGGTTTATAAAAGCATACTTTAGTGCGTTTGTAATTATTTCGTTCATCAACAATCCCAGTGGCATCACTGTATCAAATCCAAAATTTTCAGTTGTAATTTTTTTATCTAATTTAATATTTGCCTGTATGCCGTATGTGTCAATTAAATCTTTTACCAATCTGTCTAAGTACTCTGAAATATTAACACGCGAAAAATCTTTGGTTTCGTAAAGTCTTTCGTGTATTAACGCCATGCTTCTGATGCGGTTTTTAGATTCTTCAAGCGCTTGAATGGTTTGTTTATCTTTAACAAATTCGGTTTGTATGTTAAGCAAACTTGCAATTACCTGTAAGTTATTTTTTACGCGGTGGTGTATTTCTTTTAATAATATTTCTTTTTCCTGCGATTGCTTTTCTATTTTGGCTGTTCTAACTGCAACTTTTTCTTCTAATATACTACTGTAGCGTGTAATGTTTTTTTGTATGCTTTGGTTATATTTATAAATTAAAAAGATAACGGCTGAAAGAAGCGCTATGGCAAACCACCAGCTTTGCCAAAATGCCGATTGAATAGTGATATTTACGGAAGCATAATTTTGATTGCGTTTGCCATTTGTGTCCGTAACAGCTACTTTAAAAACATATTCTCCCGAAGGGAGGTTTGAATAGGTTACTTCCTGGTAATCGATGGGAGGAGACCATTCTTTATCAAATCCTTCGAGTTTATAAGTATATTTTGTTTTGACATTTGCATTAAGATTAACTGCTTTAAAATTAAAAGTAAGTTGATTTTGGTCATGCCTAAGGATTATATTTCGGGGTACACCAAACCAATTTGTTTTATTACCGATGACTGCATTGGCAGATAATTTTTCAAAATGTAATTTTATATCCGTAAGATGTACAGTGGGTAAAATGTATTCTGTAAGTTCCTGGTTGGGTTTAATTTCTATCAATCCGTTTACGGTACCTAACCAAATATTTCCTTCCGTGTCTTTATATGCCGCCTTTGAATTACTTTCACTGCCGGTATATCCTTGCTCTTTTGTATAATTGTTTATTTGTGTAACTTCTCCATGGGTAGATAAAATAATTTTATCTATGCCTTTATTAGAACCCGCCCATATATTACCTTCGTCATCGGCAATTATGCAATAAATTGTACTGGAAGTTAAACCTTCTTTATTTGTGTAGTTTTTGTATTTAACTCCATCAAATCGAGCAACGCCTTTATCTGTTCCTACCCATATGTTACCCACCTTGTCTTCGGTTATCGAGCCAATGTATGTATTTAATAATCCCTGTTTAGTTGCATAATGAGAAATCGTTTTATCGGCTTCTGAATATTTAAATAACCCATTACCGGTTCCAATCCAAATATTACCTTTAGAGTCTTGTAACATTGAATGAATGTATCCGTGTCCCAGTCCTTTGGTTTCATCTATCAAATCAATAATTCGATTATTTTGCATAACGGCTATTCCCTTGCCGCTGGTACCTACATAAATCAAGTTGTTTTTGCTGATGCAAATACTTTTAACTTCATTCATAGGCAAGCCGTTTTGTATCGTAAAAAGTTGCATATTGCCTGTTGGCGAAATTTTAATTAACCCCTGTTCAGTAGCGCACCATATATTGTTATCCTTGTCGCATTTTAAATCGCGAACGCGTTTAATTTCCTGCCCGTTAATAAATTTTATTTGGGTAATTTCTTTACCGGTAAATTTTATAATTCCATTATTAATAGTACCTATATATAGGTTGTTATAATTATCTTTAGTGATAGAAAAAATATCTTCGGTAGATAGCTGCGGATAATTGTGGTAGTTTACAAATTGTTTACCTGAATACTTAAATAATCCTTTACCATTTGAGCCTAACCAAATGTTTTTATATTTATCTTCATAAATTGAAAAAATACCTATAGTGTTTAAGCCGTTTTGTTTGTTGAAATTTTGAAAGGATTTTTCGTTTAAATTCAGGCAATACACACCGTTTTGCGAAGTACCAATCCAAACATTATTTTTGCTATCGCGGAATATTTTTTTTACGATGTGGTGTTGCACGATTTGTGCATACCAGGGTTGAAAAATCTTGCTTTTATGCAAATTGCCGTGTAACTCCCAAAGCTGATTATCTAAGGCATTTAAGATAAGCAAACTGTCATTATACACGCAAATATTATTAATACCTCGGGTAAGATACTTTTTTTGCACCGATTCAAGTTTATAATTACTGTTCAGCCAGTATAAACCCCTGTTTGATGCAACTAAGATTGAACTTTTGTAGGCTTGTATATCATATACCGCATAGGCAAGTGTATCATCGGTTAAAAATATTTTACGAAATTTGCCTTTATCCAAATAAAATAAACCCGAACCATTACCGGCATAAAGCACTTTATTATGTTTATCAAAAAAAAGTATATCACAATGTTGTAAATGGGGTTCATTGTGTTTGTTATATGCTGTAAAGCCGGTACCATTTAAACAACTTATTCCTGACCAGGGGCTGGCAAACCACATACGACCATCATCATCTTCAGTAATAGAAGTAACAAGGTTTCCATTTAAACCATGGGTTTCATTGTATTCAGTAAATCGCTGACCATCAAAATAGCACACTCCCCCACCGGAAGTTGCTACCCAGAGCAATCCTCTCGAATCTTCGTAAATAGCATTAACCTGCGATTGCGATAAACCTTCGTTACCGGTATAATTCTGAAAATTATATACCTGACTGTAAGCATTACAGACAACTATAATAATAAATACTATAAGTATGTATGTTTTGTGTGTTTTTATGTTACTGAGTTATGTCTATTTACAAATGTAAAACATTCGTACAAGTTTAGGTAATTATCTGCATTGTTTTAGCTGATATTTATTTTTAAACCGACCAATAAGGAGTTTGGTTATTTAAGCACACGTCTGATACCTATATATCTTTTTGGATAATTACTGATGTGATAGGTTGTTACAACTACGCCCGGATGTTTTTCAGAACTGGAAGCATGAATAAACTTAATTGGCTCACCGGGTTGCGAAATAATTATTCCCACGTGGCCAACACTTTTATCGTTTGGGTTAGTTCCGGTAAATAAAATAATATCTCCTTTGCAGGCATCTTGAATATCAATTTCTCTGCCGCAATTATTTAGTCCTTGCGAAGAACGTGATATGGTATAACCGAATTTTTTAAACACATAACTTACAAAACCTGAGCAATCAAAACCCCCGGGCGAGCAGCCTGCCCAAACGTAAGGTGTTCCCAGGAACGAACAGGCATATTCAACAAGTGAATCAGCTACACCGTTTGTATCGCAAACAACAGGATTTGCAAACAACAAAAAAGAACAAATTGTAATTGATTGTAACAACATTATTATTTAAAATGTCTGTCTTTTAAAATTTTTATCACATCATTTAAACTGAAATTTTTGGCTTTAAGTAAAATCAAATAATGAAAAAATAAATCGGCTGCTTCGTTTAAAAATAATTCATCGTTGGTGTCTTTTGCTTCAATAATCAATTCTACGGCCTCTTCGCCCACTTTTTGAGCTATTTTATTAATTCCCATTTCAAATAATGATTTAGTATATGATTCAGAACCACCTGTTGACTTGCGCTTATCAATTATATTTTCCAAATGTTTAATAAAATCATCGTGCAAATCGTTTTTCTCATTCCAGCATGTATCATTTCCGGTATGACAAACGGGGCCTTGGGGCTTAGCTTTTATTAGCAGTGCATCGTTATCACAATCTAATTGAATGTTTTCCCAATACAAAAAATTACCGCTGGTTTCACCTTTGGTCCATATCCGCTGCTTACTACGGCTGTAAAAGGTAATTTTTTTACTGTTTAGGGTAATTTCATATGCCTGTTGATTCATATAGCCCAACATAAGCACTTTGCCTGTGAAGGCATCCTGTATAACGGCAGGTAAAAGTCCATCGGCATTTTTATTAAAATCGGGTTGCATAGTGCGCTAAAGATACGATATAAAAATTCTATTTATTTGCTTTTGGTAAATCTATACCTTCAAAAAATTCTTCCAATGTAATATTTAATAATTCACAAATCTTTACAAGGGTTTTAATTTCAAAATTAACCCCTGTTTCTAATCGCCAATAAGCACTTCTGGACATACCTAATTCGTATGCTATATGTTCATAATTTTTATATCCCGCTTTTTTCCTTAATTCCTTTAATCGTTTTGCTAAGCATATCAATACCGGTGATTTTTCAGACTTTTTCATGCTTCAAAGTTCCTGTAATCCAATAATTTAAGGTACTCTAATTAAAAATGTACTATATATAATACATTATATATTAGAATTATTGTAATTTTGAATTCTAAATCTAAAAAAAACATTTATGAAAAAATTAATTTTATTCTCAATTGCTGCAATTACAATTGCAGTTGCTTGTAAGAAAGAGTTATTAAACAAAAAAACTCATTATCCTGCGAACTCATCTCATAATTATAAAACTTTTGATCCTTCAAATCCTAATAATGAATTTGATGATATTGGCATAATACATAATAATATGGCCCGTTTTATAATGGAGCATCAAAATTTTGATAGCAGCGATTTCGTGGGTATTCTTACAATTGGTAATGAATGGAGTATGAATGAATATAATGAGGAGTTTTTTGATGAAGAAGGAACGAATAATATTACAGATATTTTTGATCTTTATATGGATGATGGAAAGGTAGACACGTCATATTTATTGCAGGTTGAAGTACCAAAAATTGAAATAGACATGTTAAGGGAATTTTTAAGTGTTGCATATAATTTAGGCGGAAATCCGGTAACTAAAATTAATCGAATAAAAGAAATTGAAATAACATTAGTTCGAGATAAAAATCAATATTCTACAGCATCATATGAACGTTTGTCAATCATGTTTTCTATATACAGATATTCCACTTATCTTTGGGAAATGGAATATTCAGACAAACCTCATTTAGGGCCTTGGGCATCCTATTTTGATGCTATTGTTAATTATATCTGTATTCAATCAGGGGGATTAGGCGACTGGTACGCTGCAGACGCATGGGAATGTAGTCAGGTTGCCGGCTTATTCTCTTTATGCATGGCCTTTCTATAAAATTTATAATAATGATAATAAAAGCTCTTTTGCTGAGATATAAAGTGTATTTTACAACAGGGCTTTTATTATTTATTTACCATAACACTTTGTCGAATGAATTTATTTACGATAAAAAGTTTTTAAAATCATGCCAACAAGCTGATTTTATATTTAGCGGAGAAAGGCATGATGTAATAACAAAATTTGAAACACAACTTGCTTTGCTGCAATTTCTTTATACACATGCAGGAGTTCAAGTTTTTTGTTTAGAATATCCGTATAGTTACGGTATTTTAATTCATCAATATTTTAAGACGGGAAATGAGAAAATTCTTGATTCGGCATTAACCTTTTTTAATCCAAAAGAGAAGGAAAATACAAAATACTATTCATATGTAAAGCAAATGTTTATTGAGCTGAATAAGTTTAATAATAGTTTGCCAGAAAACAAAAAGATAGTTATAGAATTTATTGACTGCGAACCAACTAACTTATTAAAAACGAATCCGGCCATAATACAATTTTATCAATTACTAAATAAAGAAATATGCGATAGCATTATAGATGCAAATAAATGGGATAGTGCAAAAGCTGTAAAAGAAATACTGGGCTTATTGAAACAAGACGACATAATAAAAGTTTTAAATCAGTATCCCGAAAAGTATCATCACGTAAACAAAATAATAAAAAACTTTCAATATTTATATGAGAAAGACCTGATAAAGGCAAGAGAGAAACATCTTTTTAATGCTTTAGTTGAACTAAAAAAAACGTATGCGGGCAAAAAAATATTCATACAAATAGGCTATATGCATATTGCTAAAAACAGAGGGGATTACGCAGTTTTGACCATGCTTAATAAAGAAAAGTACAAAACTATTTCACTTTATTTATATTATAAAAAATTGTTGAATGAAAACGGAATCATTAAAAATCAATTTTCTATTTTCTACGATAGAGCTACAATAGATAAACAAATTCTAAATACAAAAAACAACGAAATCATATCAACGAAAAACATAAAAGAAGTTAAAGATAGATTTGATTATTTACTTGTTATTGATAGTGCGCTAACGGCAAATTTTTTAAGATAATATTTAATATAATAAATGTATTTTTTTCTTTCAAACATTAGAGTTGTACGTAACGTTACAATTAAATTTCTAAATGGGCAGATATATTTATATAAATATTTGATTTTCAAATAAATAATATAACATATGTAAAATAAAAAAACATTATCGTTTATTGCAATATTCAACTAAAAACACTACATTTGCAGCCCTTTTATAAAAATCATGGCGGGCGGCATAAAATTTTTTTCGGGCAGAGCAACCAAAGATTTGGCAAGCAAAATAGCTGAATGTTACGGGGCTGAACTTGGTCATGTTGCGGTAAGCACCTTTAGTGACGGTGAGTTTCAACCATCGCTCGAAGAAACCGTGCGCGGAAAAGATGTATTTATCATCCAATCCACCATCCCACCGGCCGATAATCTTTTTGAATTGTTGCTGTTGATAGATGCCGCCAAACGCGCTTCAGCACGCAGGGTAATTGCCGTTATGCCTTATTTTGGTTTTGCCCGACAAGACCGTAAAGACAAGCCCCGTGTATCAATTGGAGCTAAATTAGTTGCCAACCTGCTGACTGCTGCCGGAGTTGACCGTGTAATGACCATGGATTTACATGCCGATCAAATTCAAGGTTTTTTTGAAGTACCGGTTGATCATTTGTTTGCCTCAACGGTATTTATACCTTATGTGCAAAGTTTAAAACTTCCTAATTTGGTTATGGCTGCGCCTGATACAGGCGGAACAAAACGCGCAAATGCTTACTCTAAATATTTGAATTGCGATTTGGCTATTTGTTACAAGCAAAGAAAAGTAGCCAATCAAATAGAAAACATGACCGTAATAGGAGAGGTAGAAGGAAAAGACGTTATGCTGGTTGATGATATATGTGATACGGCAGGTACACTAACTAAAGCAGCCGATATGATGTTAGAACGCGGAGCAAATTCTGTAAGAGCTATTTGTACGCATGCCGTATTATCGGGTAAAGCTTATGAAAACATTGAGAAATCAGGGCTCAAAGAATTAATCGTAACGGATACTATTCCACTGAAACAAAAATCAGAAAAAATTAAAGTGCTTACGGTGGCCGGATTATTTGCCGATGTTATTCAACGGGTGCAAAACTTCGAGTCCATCAGTTCGCATTTTATTATTCAATAAATGTTAAACAAATAAATTAAATAAACATGAAAAAAGTGTCATTGAGCGGTTCGCCCAGAGCGAACGTAGGGAGTAAAGACGCTTCCTTGCTGCGCAAAGCAGAAAGAATACCCTGTGTAGTTTACGGCACAGGTGAACAAATACATTTCAGCGTAAAAGAAATTGATTTAAAAAAAATCATCTGGAATCCTGAAGTATTTAATGTAGAGTTGAACATTGACGGCAAAACATTTTCAACCATCGTAAAAGACGTACAGTTTCATCCGGTAACCGACCGTTTGGTACATGTTGATTTTCTATCGGTAGTTCCGGGGAAACCCTTTAAAGTAAAACTACCTGTTCGTATTACCGGTACGGCAGAAGGCGTAAAAAAAGGCGGGAAACTTATTCAAAACTTTCGCAAAATGCTGGTTTGGGGAACCATAGATAAAATGCCCGATGCGATTGAAGTAAATGTTGATGCCCTGGAAATAGGCAGTATGATTCGTGTAAAAGATGTTGCTTTAGAAGGCATTAAACTATTAGAAGCCCCCGAAGCAGTTATAGCAGCTGTTAAAGTTACCCGCAATGTAGCAGCCGAAGAAGAAACCAAAGCTGCCGCACCGGCTACGCCTGCCGCTGCTGCTGCAACACCGGCTGCTGCTAAACCCGAAGCTAAAAAATAGTTTTTAGGGATGAAGTATCTAATCGTGGGTTTGGGAAATCCCGGAAGCGAATACATAAACACACGACATAATATAGGTTTTATGGTATTGGACGCACTTGCCGGTGCGTCCAATGCTGTTTTTAAGAGTGAACGATTAGCAGACGTGTGCGAAATAAAACACAAAGGAAGAGTGCTCATACTGGTAAAACCCAATACTTTTATGAACCTAAGCGGTAAAGCCGTTAACTACTGGCTACAGGAAGAAAATATACCATTAGAAAATTTATTGGTGATAACCGATGACATAGCTCTACCATTTGGTAAAATAAGAATACGACCTTCAGGGTCGGATGGCGGACACAATGGTTTGAAAAACATAAACGAAACATTGGGACATAACAACTATGCACGCATGCGCTTTGGCATAGGCGCTGATTTTAATAAGGGGCAACAAGCGCAATATGTATTAAGTCCATTTACTTTAGAACAGCGACTGCAACTACCGCAACGAATAAAATTTGCAAGCGATGCTGTTTTATCTTTTGCTTTTGCGGGTTTACAAAATACTATGAATGCATATAATAATAATTAAGTAGCTGAATATCGAGGCTTGACTATTTGAATCAATTTTTTCGAAAATTAGTAAATCTGCCCGATGATGTCGGGCAGATTTACAAAATGGTTTATATTTAATTCAGCTACTTAACTACAACCACCCTTTGTGTTTGGCTGTGATTATTTGTTTCTACTTTAACGGCATACAAACCTTGTGGCAGTTTGCTTAAATCAATTTGTGTTTTGATGTTAGTTTCCTGTGTTTGATAAATTAACTTACCAAAAACATCATATACAAACACATTCATGTATGTGTTTTCGGCATTGCCCAGTTCAATATTCAATATACCTTTGGTGGGGTTGGGGTAAATGTTCAGATAAACATCATTGCTAAGTGGATTGTTATTTTCTTCGCTAAAGAAAGTGCTTCTGCCTGAACCTAGAGGGTAAAGTTCTTCTATAGGAGCAGGAAAATAGTTGTTCAATGCATGCTCAAGTAAGGCTTCGGCTCGGGTACAATTGATGCGATCATTGGGGTCATATGCTACTTCTTCTACAATTGCACGTTTGGTGGGGTCAGTATTAATTTTAATACAGGTAGATAAATCTTGCATTAGCTGAGCATATACATCAAATAGCTTAACAAAGTTATACATGCCATAAGTGTTATAAAGTAAATCGCGAATTTCTTTGGCTTTTACCCAATCGTTTTTTGTAACGTAAGCTTTGCAAAGCAATTCTAACGACAGGGATGAATTATCGTCTTTCAGTATATTTATAACACTGTCTATGCCGTTTACCACTGTTGTATCGGTTAAATAACTTCTGTTTAGCTCGTAAGTATTATAACCAAGAGCAGCATACAAAGCACTTATTTCGTTTATTAAATGCTCTCTAGCCGAACTGTTTGCGTTTTGTGCAGCCAGTATTTGATTTTTAATGCCGTTGGGTAAATTAAGCGCATTTACCGCTTGCATTACCTGTGCCGATAGTTTAGAGTTGGCAATCAATACTTCTTTTAAATGCCCGTGAGGCGGGTTTCTGGCAATATAGGCAAGCAACACCGTATCGCTCAGATAAGGCGATTTGCTTAGGAGCAGGTTTTTTAAATTACCCGGGCTCATATTGCCGTTAATGGCGCTTAATACACTTTGTGTATTACCTCCGTCTATAAGATTAACCTTTGTTTCAATTTCAGGTTTCAGTGTATTTATTTCTGCAAAAAGACTACTTCTAAAAGAAATATTTTGCCCTGATATTATTTTAGTGGGGCAAGATCCACTGGTATTAACAAGAGTTGGAGTCAGTAATACAGGAGTATAATACAAGGGTGTTTCTGCGAAAGTTGGACCGTGCACATAATTGATAGGATAAACACCTTGATTCAAAGCAAAATCATTATGTAAATCATAGGTGTTATGACTGAAAATATTTCTTCCCGGGTTTGTTAGTGCAGTACCTTGATGGTAATCTATAGCACCACTGGTAACGGCTAAATCGGCCTGATAAACATCCCCATAAAATGTATTGCACAACCAACGCAAACCTATATCGTTTTGAGGAGTAACATTGTTTATTATAGCGGCATTATTGCCTTGTGATTGCCCTGAGATTAACTGTCCGGTAAATCGGTTTTTGTAAACCTCATTATAATATATACTGATGTTTGGATAGGGCGGTAAATTAGGATTAGGTAAATTATTTACCGAATTATTTACAATAATGCCCCTGCTGCTGTTGTAGGCATTCATTGTATTCAAATCATTTTCTTCTACCTTATAGCCTGTGCAAGTGTTTAAATAAACACCAAAGCTTGCCTGTGGATTTTGCGGGCTGGTAGCAATAATATCAAAATAGTTTCTGGTTATTTGGAGATAATCTACCGAGTTAGCTTCTATGCCATAATAGTTTTGCAAGAAATTATTTCTATCAGCAGTAAATGTAAACGAATTAAACGCGCTAAAAGCACGTATGCCATACCACAGGTTTTCAAAACTACCTTGGTCTATGCCCGAACAATTAAGGGTTAAACAACGGGGCACTACATGAAACTGTGAGAAGAACGAACGAATGCCATATCCTCTGTCGGTTGTATTATAAAACTGCGGCACAGTATTTTTAAAATCACATCCCCTGAAATACACATTATAGACTCCCGACATAAATACGTGCGCATTAGGCACCGCATTAGCATACATCTGTTGGTTGGTAATAAACTCGGTATTATTGAAAAAACTCAGGTTATTTACAAGGGTATTGTTATTATAACCCAAATAATTTCTAAATTCTACATCCACTACATTGTTTTTGAAAAAACT
Source organism: Flavobacteriales bacterium (assembly GCA_037443205.1). Taxonomy (GTDB): domain Bacteria; phylum Bacteroidota; class Bacteroidia; order Flavobacteriales_D; family UBA2798; genus JBBIOU01. Next base: position 26,668 of record JBBIOU010000033.1, read on the forward strand.
ATTTGTTGATTGAATTACTCCGCCTGTGTGCGTAAAATCATAGCCGGCTTGGGGAGTAATTTTAACCAAAGCAACTCCACGCTGGGCATGTTCTACCACAGAGTTATCAATCATACGCATAAGCCCTTGTTTATTATTCAGGTTAAGCGGAGATTGTGACAGGGTATTGTAGCCCCAAACTTCTACACCTTGCCACAGTGCTTCGCAACAACGCGTATCGGCAGTAAAGGTGGTTCTTTCTAAGGTTAACCTTCCGCCACCTGCCGTACCGCTCCCTCTGCGCACTATCACTTTGGCATCTGCCGCAAAGCGAAATTCCATATCGCGTATGGTAATGTTTATGCCTGCCGGTATTATTAAACTATCTATAATATAAACGATGTTGCCCGTGCCGTTGTTTATGGGGTTGTTGGTGGGTGTCCAAACAGCGCTTTGTGTGGCGGTAAATGCTTTAAAATCGTTACCCTGATAAAAACGGCAGCAGGCGCAATCTAAACCGGATGAACTGCATATACCACTATTTCGGTCTATCTGGTCTTGCAAGGGGTATATGTTCATGGTTTGCATGGCAGGATAAAAATTACCATAATTATTTACGGAGTAATTTAATCCACCCAAAAAATTGTTATTGAAAACACCCGAAACAGGGTTATTGGCATTAGTAAACTGTGCCAAGCGATTAGAGGTGGCTAAATACAAATTGCCATTGGCATCAGTTTCTATAAATGATCTGCGAAAATCATTGGCAAAAGTTTGTGCAGTGGTAATAATAGGAGTAATGCTGTTGGTGTTCAAATCCCAGTATTCCAAAGTGTTAGTATTAACCGGACCGCTTGTGTGTGTAAAATATACATATTGCCCATTGGGGCTTATTTCTATACCGAAAATCAAGAATTTATTTGAGTTATCAGAGTGAAATGTTTGATATTTTAAGCTCGAAGGTATAATATTAGCGTTTGCATCATAATCAATAGTAAAAAGCGATGTAGGCTGTCCGGGAAGACTGGTTACTCCATGTAATGTTCCGGCTAAACGGTAGTTGCCATTATTTAATCTTACAACTTCCAGTTCGCTGCGGCTGTCTAAGCCATAGCTTCCATTTATAAAATAAGAACCATATACCTGATTGCAAATATCGGGTATAAATTCATGTCCCAAATACTGAAGCCCGGATGCGGAAAGTTTTAACCTAAAAACATTACCATTGCTGTTTTTTATAAATAAATATCTGCTACCGGCACACGATGGGGTAATGGCATATCGTATATCGTTGTTTCCTTCTAATGGCCATAATATACCCAAGCCTGTAACAAATTTCGGTATTACATTGGGGTTATTATTGGCAATCGAAAAGGGGTAGTAAATTAAGGATTGAGCAGTATAATTTGCACCAAAATTAATTAATGCACCAAAAGGTCCGTTTGGGTTGTGTTGGGGATCGCTAACAGGCTTATTAAAATGAATATTGGGGATACTTATATCTAATATACTGTAGTAGGGTACTTGTGTTATTTTATCATTAACCAATATTGTATATGAAGTAAAAATATAAAACTGCTTACAGTTAGCGGGGTTGGGTAAAATAACCACTTCCGAGTTGCCTACACAAATGTGGTCGCCACCAAAGTAACCATCAGGGGCTTCACCGTACATAGCATCTATAAAATAACCTTGGGCATCATATACCAGGCCATCTATTACAAAAAACAGCAACTCTCCTGTTACCGGGTTGGTGTAGCTATTGTGCCCAAAATTACTGTAATGCCCCTGATAATTATCTATACTCAATGTAGGATGTGGATTCCCGTTATATACAATAGCACCCGGATTGCTCAAAGCCGTGGGGAGGGGTTGTTTAGTAATAAAATCATAATAATGATTAGGCAAAGTCCAAATAGGGCTTTGAGCCATAAGCTGTGTGCTGCTTACCAAGAGCCACAGATATAAAAAGTAATGTATAGTTCTCATAGTTTTTTTTGTTTTTTTGTTGTATAAATTTATTTTTTCATTTTTATTAAGAAAAATAAAAACGAAACTAAATTTTCTAATTTTATACATGTCTAACAAAGCAGTATTTTAAAAAGAACTATTGTTTATCAATATGTTACAAAAGAAAAATAAGCAATTTTATACAAGTACAAAGCAAAAAATAAACTTGTGCTTTATCTAATATTTACTTTTAGTTTACGTTTATTTACTATAATTTTATGTTTTTAGTAGCAGAACAACTTATTATTTAATCAGAGCAGATGATGCGATTTATATTGATATTATTAATTATATCTGCAAACATTACCAATGCGCAACTTGTTTTTGAACAAGATATAATAAGAGGCGGTGTTACGGGAGCGGGATTTAGTACAGGACAAGGTTCCGGTTCCGGTAATTTTGATATTTATATAGAACCGGGTAGTACTATCAAAAAAGCTTATTTATTTACCTATACACAACGGTATCCTGTTTCCGTTGAATTTATTCTAAACGGAAATTCTTATGTTTTCGATACATTAAACCCAATAATGTATGTAGATTATAATCAACCTCCCACTCCTTTTGTAACGCCTATAAGGCTATTTTATAAAGACATAACCAACGAAATTAATCCTGCTATATTAAATTACAATATAACTATTCCGGCACAAAATGGACTGCAAATAAATGAAGGCTTTTGGACAGTTTATTTATACATCGTTTACGAAAACCCTACTTTGAGTAACATTGGTTATAACATACTTATAAACGATAAGAACCTAATCGGCAATGAAATATACAATGTCAATACTTTAAACCCTATTAATACAAGTTATCCTGTTGGGTTTTCTTTATATAAAGATAGGACAGGAGTTGTTCCAAACACTCAGGTTTTTTTTAACATGAGTGTTTTAGGTATTATTGGAGGTAGTGATAATGTAAATTCAATATGGGGTTCCGCAGGAGTAAAAGGCCATTTTTATTATCAAAACAACACTTTATATGGTTTAGACGATGATACCCCTGATAATGTGATGGGCGGTACAGACGGATTAGCTGATGTTTCAGCTTATTTAAACAACAATGCTACTTTCTGTAATTTTCAATTAAGACATACTAATTATCCGAACCAATCAATAAATCACACTAATATCAACCTCGCCTACTTCCTCACCTACACCACCCCCTGCGATACCTTTAGCGTGGCACACACACAAGACACGGTAGTATGCAAAGGAGATAGTTTGCAATTGTTTGCCAGCGGAGGCATAAATTACGAGTGGCTGCCCCAGCAAGGCCTAAGCTGC
>JBBIOU010000034.1:0-29370 GCA_037443205.1 Flavobacteriales bacterium
TGAGAATCTTTGCATTTGTTCGGGTGAAATTTACTCTTTTTCATCCGTAAATAATTTATTTTAAATAGGTCGGATGGAACTCGCATGATGAAATTTCATACTTGTTTGTGTTTAACGAATCATGCTCGTTTCATAGGTTTTTACAGTTTAAAATTACTTTTTTTCTACTTTTAAACTGTATTTTTTTTAGGGAGCATACATTGTACCGGCCTTTGCTTTTGTCAATAACCTGAACATAAGTTTTTCCATTGGGTGATATTAGCTTCCTAATAAACACAAATCAAAACTAAAAAACACAAATTAACACCCAAAACAAAAAATCTCCTCAGTAAAATCAAGGGTTTCAGAAGGTATCACTAAATAATGCGGAAGTCAGGAGATGAATATTTTACCAAGGGTTATGGTAAAATGTATTTAATGCGATAATTTAACGGATATTTATCCTTAAAATAATTTTTGTGCCTGCAGCCCGGTTATTCTCGTACAAATCAATTATTTCCAAGGATTTTGTGTGTTTATTATTTCTATAAGCTAATAATCGCTCATTAACCACTTGCATGGCAATAGATTTTTTATTTTGTTCTTGCTGTGCACGGTTTTCAGAAGCTTTTATCCTGCCAATGCCATTGTCTGTAATTTCGCAAATCAATATATCGTTTAACACACTGAAGCTAATACTTATTTTTCCGGTATGGTTTAATCCTTTAAAGCCATGTATTATACTGTTTTCAACAAAAGGCTGTATTAACATAGGAGGCAAAAATATATCCTGCGTATCTATAGTCTTATCAATGTTTATTTGATAATCAAAACTATTGTTTCGGGTAAATTTTTCTATATTCAGATACTCTTCTAAGGTAGCTATTTCGTCATAAAGCGAAATTAATTCGGTTCTCGAATTTTCGAGTATGGCACGCATCAGTTTAGAAAATTTTGCTAAATACTTTCGGGCAGTAGCAATATCTTTATTTATCATTAATCCGTTAATAGAGTTTAACGTATGAAAAATAAAATGCGGGTTCATTTGCAATTGTAATGCTTTTTGCTCCAGTTTAAGTATTTTGTTTTGCAGTTGCAATTTTTCGTTTAAACGTTTGGCTTTGTTGCGGCTTTGCTTAAGCAATAACATAATCGTTGTAAGCAAAAACAACAATATTACAACAGCGATAAGGATTTTAAACCATAGGGTTTGCCAATATGGAGGAATGATAACAAAATTAAATGACGCATAATTTTCGCTGCAATTATTTTGTTCGGTGCATGCCTTTACTTTAAAAGTATATTTACCCGGTGGCAGATTGATGTAGGTGGCATTATTTTTATCGCTTAGCGGACTCCATTTATCTTCTAGTCCTTGCAGCATCCATGAGTATTTTAATGAATTCGGATTTTGATAATGCAAACCCGTAAACTCAAAATCCAAATGATTTTCGTTGTAGTTAAAATGTATTTCTTTGTCAAAAGTTTGCCATGCGCTTATGCTGTCTTTATAAATAGTTTCGGATAATGGTTTATAAAACAGATGGATATTATTAATGTATATGCGGGGTTTTGTAATTTGAATAGATTCATCTTTATTTAAACGGGTAAGTCCGTTTACCGTGCCAAACCAAATATTTCCGAATAAATCAATATGCGAAGCGTTTTGACAGGCTTCTACGCCTAAAAAGCCTTCTTCGCGGGCATATAATTTAGCGTAATAATTTTCAGCCGTATCATTCATAAATATTTTATACAAACCTTTATCGGTTGCTGCCCAGATGATGTTGTCGGTAACTTCGACAGTATAGATGTTACGACTGTTTAAATATGCTTTTTTGCCGATATCTTCTGTTTTATTTTGATCATACTTAAATAATCCTTCTTCTGACGCTATGATAACAGATGATTTATATTTTTTAATAGATTTTATTATAGCCTGTTTTTCGCTGATGAGATTTAATTTTTTTTCGTGTATGATATATTGATACAAACCGTAACCATCAGTGCCTAACCAAATCGTATCTCTGTTTATATACAGGCAATTTATTCGGGACGGGAAACCCATTGAGGGTAAAAATTTATCTGTTTTAATTTTATTATTTTCAAGTTTTAACTTCATCAAGCCATGTCCGGCTGTGGCCAGCCACAAATTGCCTGTATTATCTTGCTGAATATCTTTTATCCAGTTGCTGCTTAAACCGTTTTTGTTATTGAACTGCAAAAACTCGTTATCTTTATAAAGCAGTAATCCCTTGCCTTCGGTGCCAAACCATACATTACCTGCCTCATCGCAAAAAATTGTTCTGATTTTTTCATCCAAAAAGCCAAGATCGGCTGTATAGTGTATAAACTCATTGTTTTTATAACGAATAACTCCTTTTGCTGAAGTGCCTATCCAAAGCGAGGAGTCGTTGGCCATACATACAGCATATACCAGCTTTCCTTTCAATCCTGTATTTTCGTTATAATGCATTATATCTTCTCGAGAATATTTTGCTAAACCGCCACCTGAAGTGCCAAACCATAGATTGTTGTTTTTATCCTGAAAAACCGTATGCACGTGGTTGCTGCTTAAGCCTTCTTGAGTGGTTATATAGCTTACTTTGTCTTTTTCTGTTTGCCAGTACATTACACCGGCATCATGGGTAGCTATCCATATATCTCCGTTTATATCTTCCTGCACATCGTGTATAACTTTGTTTTTAAAATATATTTTTTTAGAAACATTCGTAATTTTTTCGTTCGATAAAATGTATAACCCACCTCCGTAAGTACATATCAGTATGTCTTCGTTGCGCGTAACATAGATGTTTCTTACCTGCAGGTTTGATAAACCATCGGCTACACCATATGTTTTTACTTTTACTGTGTCTTGTTTATAAAAATATTCGGCTTTATGTAAACCTTTGTCGGTGCCAAACCAAACATATTTTTGTGTTTTTGTTATGCAATTGATACGCTCGGCAGTGGGGGTGTTTTTATAGGTTGCATCATGCAGTTTGTTGTTATAAAAATAAAATATACCTGCCGAAGTTGCCAACCATACAAAATGTTGGTCATAAAACATATCGTAGAGTGTAATATTTTTTCCGTCAGCCGACAGGTAATTACTAAATTTTATGCCGTTGTAAACAGATAAGCCGTTGTTGGTAGCTATCAGCAGCACTTCCCGGCCATTAAGCTTAGCTTTTTTTATATCATAAATAAAATTATTTATTAATCCATGTTCGGTGGTATAGATATTAAATTTTTTACCGTCAAACCTGCCTATCCCTCCACCGCGCGTGCCTACCCAAATATAACCCCGGTGGTCTTCTTCTATGGCAAATACCTGCGATTGCGGCAATCCTTCGTTTAACGAATAATTTTTAATATTTAATTGTTGCCCAAAAAACAGTTTGCTAAACAATATGCAGCCAATACTTAAACCGGTTTGAAGAAAAGTTTTCATCAGTTAATCAAAGATAATAAACACCTGCTGTATATATACCGGCAAGCAATAAATATTATCTTACAGAAATTAATAAAACATAGATTTGCAGTAGTGTATTTATTTATCCGATTTAAGCCAACAAGATTTATGCGGTTTATAAAAAAATACCGCTATGTATTGTTATTATTTTTTGCCATCCTGTCTATATGGTATTATTTATGTATTCCCGAGCAACTATTTACTGATCCTACCAGTACGGTAATATACGATCGAAATGGCAATATATTAAATGCGCGCATAGCAGATGACGGGCAATGGCGATTTCCGCACAATCGTCATGTGCCTGAAAAATTCAAAAAATGTATTATACAGTTCGAAGACAGGAATTTTTACAAACATTGGGGAGTGAGCCTTCGTGCTATAGCCAGAGCTATAAAACAAAATCTTTCGGCAGGCAGGGTAGTAAGTGGCGGTAGTACAATAACCATGCAGGTAATACGCTTAATGCGTAAAGGTAAAAGCAGAAGCATTTATGAAAAAATAATAGAATCTATTTTAGCTACCAGAATAGAATGGCGATACAGTAAAGAAGAAATTTTAGCATACTATGCTTCCAATGCTCCGATGGGTGGTAATGTGGTAGGCTTAGATGCTGCTGCCTGGCGTTATTTCGGAGCAACAGCCGATGAGCTATCCTGGGCAGAAAGCGCCTTGCTTGCCGTCTTACCAAATGCTCCCGGATTAATTTACCCGGGTAAAAATCAACAAAAATTGTTAGAAAAACGCAACCGCTTATTAACCGCATTATTCCAAGCCGGTGAAATAGATTCTCTTGCCTATCAACTGGCACTGACAGAACCTTTGCCCAACAAACCGCCCGACTTGCCTCAACTGGCTCCACATCTTACCGAAAAATTAATTAGTCAAAATTATAAAGGCAAGCGTGTTGTAAGCACTTTGGATAAAAATATACAAACGCAGGTTACTAAAATCTTACAAATTCACCATGAGCAATTCAAAAAAAATGAAATTTATAATGCTGCTTGTTTGGTGATTGATATAAATAAAAACGAAGTATTAGCTTATGTGGGCAATGTAAATAATGATGATGCCGAACACGGCAGCGAAGTAGATATTATTTGTTCTCCCCGAAGCACGGGTAGTATTTTAAAACCCTTTTTATATGCAGCCATGATAAATGACGGTTTAATTACTCCCGAACAACTGGTAGCTGATATACCTACACACATATCTGGCTATACGCCTAAAAATTACAACCAAACATACGATGGTGCTGTTGCGGCATCCAAAGCATTGGCACGCTCATTAAATGTACCTGCAGTAAGAATGTTACAGGAATACGGTATTGCCCGATTTCATTATTTACTTCAAAAATTGGGAATTACTACTTTGCATAAACCATCGGCACATTACGGTTTATCATTAATTTTAGGAGGAGCCGAAGCTACGCTATGGGATTTATCGGCTATCTATTCGTCTATGGCTCGCAGCCTAAATCAATATCCCGATTACAAATCTGATTTAAACGAGCCTCCCAAATATATTTTAAATGATACCATCATAGTTAATAAAAACAATACTCCGGTAATTAATCCGGCAGCAAGCTGGTTTACATTTAAAGCTATGTTAGAAGTTTCCCGACCTGATGAAGAATCTAATTGGCAATATTTTAATACGTCCAACAAAATAGCCTGGAAAACAGGAACAAGTTTTGGCCATCGGGATGCATGGAGTATAGGATTGAATGCAGATTATTTAGTAGCTGTTTGGGTAGGTAATGCTGACGGGGAAGGTCGCCCGGGTTTAATGGGAGTTAAAGTTGCCGCTCCCATATTATTTGATGTGTTTAGCCGTTTGCCACCGGGTAAATGGTTTAAAAAGCCCTTTGATGAAATGCGCAAAGCAGCCGTTTGCAGGCTTAGCGGTCATAAGGCATCTGATTTATGCAACCCAATAGATACGGTTTATTTGCCCATAACTTGCGATAACACCGGTGTGTGTACCTATCATCAACGGATACATTTAGATAAAAGTAAAAAATGGCAGGTTGACAGCCGCTGCGAAAATCCGCTTAACATGGAAGAAGAAATATTTTTTGTATTACCGCCCCTTATTGAATATTACTATAAATTAAAAAACCCTAATTACAAATCTTTACCGCCTTACAGAAGCGATTGTCAACAGATAGAGGATAACAGCATGGAAATAATCTATCCTAAAAAACCAAGTAAAATTTACGTGCCCGTTAACCTGGATGGTACCAGAGGAAAAACAGTTTTTGAAGTTACGCATCGCAATAAAAATATCAGGCTTTTCTGGCATTTAGACGATTATTTTGTGGGCGAAACGAAAGACATTCATCAAATTGAACTGCAACCTGCTGCCGGCAAACACAAACTTACCATCATTGATGAGAACGGGCAATGGATTACACAAATTTTTGAAGTGTTAAATAAACCCGGTGATTAATCTTCTGTAAGATAAGCAATACATATTCAATAATGTATCCCATTATTTAGCTGACGAGCCTGACTTATAAATATCAAAACGTAGTGAAAAAACATTAGAATAAAGTGCAGCCGATTGATCGCCTATGTCAGTAAGGGCATAGTCAATTACAAAACGTTTTATACGTAAACCTATGCCTATATTGGGCTGAAATGTGGTTGTTTTTTTGCCGGTAACATCTAATTCTTGTTGTATGTTTCCTATACCGGCACGTATAAACACCATGTTAGCATATCCTGCTTCAATTCCCAGATGCGGGTCTATACTAAAAGGTTTACTTTTTATAAGGGTATTGCGTTTGCCATCCGTAGTCAAATCAAAGTTTATTTCGGTAAACAAAGTGAATTTGTTTTTTAAATTAAATAATCTGCCGGCTCCCATTAAAAATTTAGGTAAAGTAAGTTCAATAGAATTTTCAGGTATTTCATTACCGGTTTGTTCAAATACTTCTATCATTTTATTGGTAAGGTTGTAGCTCCATGCGTTAAATGTTGTAGTAATATCACGTGCCATCAATCCCAAATTCCAACCTTTGTAATTGTAACGTACTGAGGCATCTAAGCCAAAGCCCCACGAATTGGCAAAATCGCCAACTTTGCGGTGAATAATTTTAAAGTTACCGCCAACCGACAAGCCGGTAATTTTTAGTTTGCGGGCATAAGAAGCTATAAAAGCATAGTCGGCTGCCGAAAATTTGGTAATGCGGTCGTAGTTGACATTACCCGCAGCATCAATCAACTCGGTGGTATTAGGTATGTTGTCAACTCCAAAGCGTATGATAGAAATGGCAAATACACTGTTACTGTCAATTTTTTTAGCCAATGCTCCATAATCGTATTTGGCTATGCCGGCAAAATATTCTGCATGCATTAAACCCACCTGCATATCAGGTTCTATGGCAGTTAATCCTGCGGGATTCCAGTATCCGGCCGTAACATCGCTTACCGAACCTACAATACTGTTTGACATTCCCAATGCTCTTGCTCCGACACCGATAGATAAAAACTCATTACTGTATTTACGGGCAACTTGTGCTATTGTATTGTGCCAACAGGTAAATAATATTAAACAAAATCCGGCTTTTAGTAAAACTTTCATATTAACCGCATAAAATTAGTAAAAATATGCTGATTTAATTCATACTATTAAACAAGCCCTTGTTTCTTTTATTGTGCAAGAAAGTTAATTTTATTTAATTCCTAATCAAGTGATAGCCTGCTTCATTGCTGCCTGTTGGCAATCCTTCTTTTTAGCCTGATGTAAGCGGACATAAAATATGTATTATTAAGCGCCAGATTTTGCATGATAAAAGCAAGTATATTAAAAAATCTCTGTCCTTCTATTTGCTCTCTGTGGTTTAAAAATTTTCGTTAAATTTGGCTATGTAGTTTAATAAAAATCAAAACACACACCACATTTTAAGACTTTTTGCCCCGATAGCTATCGGGGTCAGTGTAAAGTTGTTATTTCATTATATAACCCGGCCCGTTTTCATGGTATGAAAATCAGCTTTGATTTCTTGTGTTTCCTTTACTTACTAAAGTAAAGTCAGGCTAGACAAAAACAAAGCAGGGTAAAATAACTATACAGCGGAATGTATATGTGTAACGCATTTTTTTACTGCCGGACAAACAGAGCATTTTTATCCCAAACTTATTTAGCATTTTATAATTCAAATATGTACTTTTGAAGCCCCAAATAATAAGCACATGAAAATACTCGTTTGTATAAGCAAAGCGCCCGACACCACTACCAAAATTGCCTTTACGGATAATGACACCAAATTCAACGAATCCGGTGTGCAATACATAGTAAATCCTTACGATGAGTGGTATGCGCTGGTAAGGGCACTCGAACTTACCGAAAACTCCGGTGGGAATGTTACAACCATTACGGTTGGTAGTGCTGCCGATGAAGCCATCATCAGAAAAGCGTTGGCTATTGGTGCTAATGATGCGGTTCGTATTGATGCCGTACCTGAAGATGCCTATTATGTTGCCAAACAAATAGCATCGTATGCAAAAGATAAAAACTTTGATTTGATAATGTGCGGTAAAGAAACCATAGATTATAACGGATCGCAGGTAGGCGCCATGATAGCCGAATTGCTCGATATGCCGTATGTTTCGTTGGCTACAAAATTAGATGTTAACAATGATACTGCCACCTTAGAAAGAGATATACAAGGAGGAACAGAGGTAATAGAATGTAAATTGCCTCTGGTGCTTAGTGCCGCCAAAGGAATGGCCGAACAACGCATACCCAATATGCGCGGTATAATGGCAGCACGCACCAAGCCCCTTACGGTAATTCAGCCTGTAGAAGCCCCAAAATTAACCGCCTACAAAAAATTTACTTTACCACCGGCAAAATCAGCTTGCAAAATGATTTCGCCTGATAATGTAGAAGAGTTGGTAAACCTCTTACACACCGAAGCTAAAGTGATATGATTACTAAACCGACCAAATAATTTTTATACCATGATACTTGTATTTGCAGAAACAAACGGAAAAATAAGCAAAGCCGCTTTAGAAGCAGCCTCGTACGGAGCTAATTTAGCCAAACAAAATAACACAAGCTGTACCTTAGTTACTTATGGCAATAACAACGATTTGAACCTATTTGCCAAACACGGCATTAATAAAATATTGCAAGCATCCGCATTACAAAATCCAGACAGTGCCCAGCTAAGTAAATTAGTAGTGGCCGCAGCCGAAAAAGAAAACGCTTCTACCATAATTTTTTCGCACGATTTAACGGGTAGAGCCGTTGCTCCCCGTGTGGCTGCCCGCCTAAATGCCGGCCTGGTATCAGGTGCGGTAGCCCTGCCTGAAGCAAATACTATTAAAGTAAATGTATTTAGCGGAAAAGCTGCAGCCTATGTTGAAGTACTTTCTGATAAAAAAGTGATTTCGGTTATGCCAAATTCAGTAGGTATTACTACGATAGATACAAGTATCAATATAGAATCCTTTAATCCCGAAACGGGAACAGCTAAAGTAATTGTAAAGGAAACCAAGAAAAATGAAGGAGAAATATCTTTGCCCGAAGCAGAACTGGTTGTTTCAGGAGGACGAGGACTAAAAGGTCCTGAAAACTGGGGCATGATAGAAGAGCTGGCAAAGTTATTAGGCGCAGCAACAGCCTGCTCACGCCCGGTAGCCGATATAGGCTGGCGACCTCACCACGAACACGTAGGGCAAACCGGCATTGCCATTGCTCCCAATTTATATATTGCCATTGGCATCTCGGGTGCTATACAGCACTTAGCCGGTGTAAACCGAAGCAAAGTTATAGTAGTAATTAACACCGATGCCGAAGCCCCCTTCTTTAAAGCGGCCGACTATGGCATTGTGGGCGATGCCTTTGAAGTAGTGCCTAAGTTGATTGAATCAGTTAAAAAATTTAAGGCTGCCGCCAATTGATTTCGGCAAAGTTTCGGTTAATTGTCCGTAAAAAATATTACCTTTATACAATTTTTAAGATGAATCGGTGGTTGATTCTTCATTAAATTGCTGATGGAAAAAATTAAACTGGAAATTATCGGGTTGTCATACAGCCAAACACAATCAGGTGCCTATGCATTGGTATTGGGCGAATCGGAAGGCAAAAGAAGATTGCCTATTATTATTGGCGGGTTTGAAGCGCAGGCTATTGCCATAGAACTAGAAAAAATGACACCCAGCCGTCCGCTCACACACGACCTCTTTAAAACCTTTTGCCAAAAATACAATATCCAGGTTAAAGAAATAATTATCTACAACCTGGTGGAAGGAATATTTTATGCTAAAATCATCTGTCAGGGTGAAAGTAAACTATCAGAAATAGATGCTCGTACTTCGGATGCCATCGCCCTGGCCGTACGTTTTGGCTGCCCCATTTATACTTACGAATTTATCCTCGCCTCAGCAGGTATTATTTTGGATGAAAGCACTGAAAAATCCATTATTGATGATGCAGAGGATGAAGAAGAAACAACGGATGATTTAATACAAACACCATCAACCCGACAAAGCGATTATGCTAAATTAAGCCTCAAAGACCTGGAAAAACTTTTAAACGAAGCCATACAAAACGAGGATTATGAGCGAGCTTCTAAAATACGCGATGAGATAAATAACCGCAAAAAAAAGTAAATATGTGCAGGCAAATAGGGTACTATATCTGCTTGTGTGTTTTATTATTACAAGCGTGTAAGCCTACACCAAATCAAAGTACCGAAAAACTCCTGCAGCGAAAATGGCTTATCAACGATAGTTTAAAAAAAAGCTTTATTACTTTTAACATCAACGAAAATTATCCTCCTTCCGTATCCATTACTTTAGAAAACAAGTTAAACAGATCGGCCGATACAATGTTATATGGCTACTGGAAATTACAAAACGACTCCGTACTGCTGATAGATGTTTTATTTGCTAAACAACCAAACGAAAAAATCATATCCCAAAATATTGACTCATTTACTTTTCATAATACACCCCAAAATAAAAGTATATCCTTTTATAAAAACAACCCTGCCGATAGCCTTACGGATAATAAAATATACCTGGGACAAATTATAAACGGAGAAATAAAAGGTGAAATTATCCATGATACTTTTCTGATTAAACAACTCAACCCAACCGGTCTTGAATTATATAACAAAAATAAAAGTATATCGGCCGGCTATATTCCCGTAAAACAAGAATCCCACTTTAGCATAACCTCGGTTTTGCGCGGCTTAGCAGGCATCCTGATTTTACTGTTTATTGCACTGTTGTTTAGTGCCAACCGCAAAGCAATCAACTGGAAACTGGTTGCTACAGGCTTATTGATACAACTGGTTTTTGCAATAGGGGTATTAAAAGTTCCCATTATAGAATCGGCATTTGAGTTTATAAGTTCTATATTTATACAAATTATTGCATTTACTCAGGAAGGAGTAAAATTTTTATTCGGAAGTTTTGCCACCGGCAATGTAGAAAAACCTTTGCAAACCTTTGTAGTGATGGTATTGCCAACCATAATTTTTTTTAGCGCACTAACCAGTTTGCTGTATTACTGGGGTATTTTGCAACGGGTAGTATATGCTTTTGCCTGGATAATGAAACGAACGATGCGACTTTCGGGTGCTGAAAGTATGGCTGCTGCCGGCAATATATTTTTAGGTCAAACAGAAGCACCATTACTGGTAAAACCCTATATAAGTAACATGACTAAATCAGAACTAATGTGTTTAATGACCGGAGGAATGGCAACCATAGCCGGAGGAGTGCTTGCAGCGTATGTAGGTTTTTTAGGAGGCAACGACCCTGAACAACAACTCTTTTATGCCAAACATTTATTGGCGGCATCAGTAATGAGTGCACCTGCGGCTATTGTTGCAGCTAAAATATTAGTACCCGAAACTGAAACTATTAATCCCGAAATGGTTATACCCCGCGAAAAAATAGGCTCAAACGCTTTAGAGGCTATTACCAACGGTACAACAGACGGATTAAAACTGGCGGCTAATGTGGGAGCCATGTTATTAGCTTTTATAGCACTTATGGCAATGGGTAATTATGTGTTAGGAATGATAGGTGAGGCCACTAACCTGAATAACTTAATAGCCACACATACAGCCTACGATAAATTAAATTTTCAGTTTTTGATTGGATATACCTGCTCGCCTGTGGCAATAGGGATGGGAGTACCCACCCAAGATGCAGTGTGGGTAGGTCAGCTATTGGGCGAAAAAACTATACTCAACGAATTTTATGCCTATACTTCTTTAGGAAGCATGAAAAGCCAAGGATTGTTTAGCAGCGAAAAGTCTGTAATTATGGCCACCTATATATTATGCGGTTTTGCCAATTTTGCATCTATCGGAATACAAATTGGTGGTATTGGTTCTATTGCCCCAAATAAAAAACAAGCGTTGTCTGAATTAGGTTTCAGAGCATTAATTGGTGGTACACTGGCTTGCTTATTTACGGCAGTTGTTGTTGGTATGTTATTATAGCAGCAATAATATTTGTTCCGGTGTTACGTTTATTAGTTTAATGAGGTTAATTTTCTTACTGTTTTTTATTGTAATTTATTTTTGCGTAAAATCAGATAGCAAACGCTACATTCATGTATTTGTGGCATTATGTGATAATAAATATCAGGGAATTGTTCCCGTGCCTGAAAAAATAGGAAACGGACAAAATCCCGATGCTAATTTATATTGGGGAGCAGGTTACGGTGTTAAAAATTTTTTTCATCGTAAAAGTGATAACTGGAAGCTTATAAAAGTTATTAAAAATCCAAGCAATGAAATTTTAGAAAGAGTAATTTTTAAATCAACCCAAACCAATACTTACCTTCTGGCAGATGCCTATGACGGAGCAATGATGAGAAAAACTATCATTGATTTTTTGTCGGCAGCATCAGGTAATTTTACAGTAAATGTAACCGTAGATTCGCTCAAACTTAGTTTTGGCGCAAATGCGCAGTTGCTGGCATTTGTAGGCCATAACGGATTAATGGATTTTAATTTAGATACAGTTTTTATACCTAAACCTAATGACATTATAAAACGAGAAGTAATTATTTTGGCCTGTTACAGCAAAAGCTACTTTAGCAGGTATATTAAACAATGCAATGCCTATCCCTTAATATGGACAACCGGACTTATGGCAGCCGAAGCTTATACCCTGAAATGGATAATTGACGGTTGGTTAAATAAAGAAAATGTCTCTCAAATAAAAGAAAGAGCAGCACAGGCTTACCATACTTATCAAAAATGTGGTATCAAAGCAGCACGCTATCTTTTTACATCAGGATTTTAGGAATTGCAGAATGATTATAATATTATTGCATAAACTTAGTTATAATAGATATTTTTCCTTAGCTTTATGCCTGAATAATCAACCCATATTACGTATCAGAAAATGCGCAATTGATAAAGTGCCTGTAATCATTCCGACATATAGAAATGTAACAATCACCAAATCGGGGTTAAACTCAACTAAATTAAATAGTTCGGCTGATGCTATGCCTATTATTGATTAATTTGGAATTAATATATCACTATGATGTCAACTGCATATTGAATTATCATTAATATTTTGCCATAATTAAGAAATTTGATACACATGAAAAAACTCATCGTTCCCATTCTGGCTTTCTTCCTTACAAATAACTTAATGTCTCAGCAGTGGGTAGAATTATTTCAAAACGATACCGCTAATTTTTATACCATACAACAAAGTTTTAATAATTATTGGAACAATAAACCTATAGAAAAAGGTAAAGGCTACAAGCCTTATAAACGCTGGGAATGGTTTACCGAGCCAAGGGTTTACCCTGATGGTAAAAAATTTGAGGCAGATAGAACTTTAAAAGAATTTCAACTTTTTTTATCCAATAATCCGCAGGCAAGAAGCGCCAACGGAAACTGGACTAATCTGGGCCCGGTAAATGTACCTTCATCAGGTGGCGGTGCCGGCAGAATAAACTGCGTGCGTTTTGCTCCCAATAACAACAATATTATTTATGCCGGTGCACCGGTAGGCGGTTTGTGGAAATCAATAAACGGTGGTAACTCATGGACTTTGTTGGCGACAGATAGTTTACAATCAATAGGTATTAGCGATATTGCCATTCATCCGTCTAACCCGAATATATTGTATGTTTCTACCGGAGACCCGGATGGTAACGATTGTCGCAGTACCGGAATATTAAAATCTACCGATGGGGGAATTTCTTTTCAGCAAACCGGTTTAAATTTTAACCTAACGCAGGCCAGGCAAATTTCGCGTGTGCTCATCCATCCTACTAATTCAAATATACTGCTGGCAGCTACTAATAACGGAGTGTACAGAAGTACCGATGCCGGAGTTAACTGGATAAAAACATTATCAGGTAATTTCAGAGATATGGAATTTAATCCGGCAAACCCCAACACGGTTTATGTTTGTGCAAATTATTTCAGATATTCAACTGATGGAGGGCTTACCTGGCAAGCACCAACCGGCACTACTTTTACAGGCATTAATCGTTTAAGTATGGCCGTTACACCGGCTAATCCTAACTACATTTACTTATTAGCCAGCAAATCTACCGACAATGGTTTTCATGCAATTTATCGCTCGGTAAACAGTGGGCAAAATTTTACTGTAATGAGTGATGCTAATAATGCGCCCAATATTTTAGGCTGGAGCGAGTTGGGTGACGATAATGGCGGCCAGGGCTGGTACGATTTGGCTATAGCGGTAAGTCCTACCAATGCCGATAAAATATTTACCGGTGGCGTAAATGTTTATACTTCGGATGATGGCGGAGCTAATTTATATTTAGCGGCACATTGGTATGGCGGAGGTGGAGCGCCTTATGTACATGCCGATATACACGATATACAATTTGCACCGGGAAATAACAATGTAATTTATATTGGTTGTGACGGTGGCGTTTTTAAAACCATTGATGGAGGAATAAACTGGGAAGATAAAAGCAATGGGTTATCCATTGGTCAGTTATATCGTTTAGGTGTTTCGCAAACCAATGCCAACCGAATCATTACAGGTTGGCAAGACAATGGCACCAACCTGCTCAACGCTCCGGCTAATTGGGACAGGGTTTATGGCGGAGATGGTATGGAATGTATAATTAGCCATGCCAATGCAAATGTAATGTATGCTACATTGTATTATGGATATATAATTAAATCAACCGATGGCGGTAATAATTTTTTTAATATTGTTGGCAGTTCGGGTAGCGGAGTAGACGAGCCCGGAGATTGGGTTACACCTTATGTTATGTGGGCAGGTAATGCCAATCATTTATATGTGGGCAAAAAACAAGTATATAAATCAACCAATGGCGGAACTTCTTTTACACAAGTTGGTAATATTCCTGGGGGAAGTAATTTAAAGTCGTTGGCAGTGGCTCCTTCAAACGCTGATTATATTTATGCTGCACGCAGCAATCAAATATTTATTACTACCGATGGAAATAATTTTGTTAATCGCTCGGCAGGACTGCCGGTAAATCAAGCAGCTATTACTTACATAACGGTTTCTAATACCAATCCGGCAAAAGCATGGGTTACATTTTCCGGCTTTGTAAGCGGAGAAAAAATTTATCAAACGGAAGATGCAGGATTAACCTGGACAAACATTAGCTTTAACCTGCCTAACTTACCCGCAAATTGTGTGGCATTTACCAATAATAGCAACGATGCTCTATATGTAGGCATGGATGTAGGCGTTTATTACAAAGATGCTTCGATGAGCGAATGGATATTGTTTAATAATGGTTTACCCAATACTATTGTCAGCGAACTGGAAATACAATATTCATCTTCAAAAATCAGAGCTGCTACTTATGGAAGAGGACTTTGGGAAAGTGATTTATTTACAATGCCTACAAGTGCTCCCGTTGCCTCGTTTACACAAAATGCAACTACCATTTGTGCAGGTAGTGAAATAAACTTTACCGATTTATCTGCAAATATTCCTAATCAATGGAATTGGAACTTTGGACCGAATGCTACTCCTCAAACAAGTACTTTGCAAAATCCGGTAGTAGTTTTCAATAATCCGGGTACTTATGCTGTTTCTTTGCAAGTGTCAAATTCTTTTGGCAGCAATTCGGTTACATACAACAATTTAATAACTGTTTTGCCTCCCATCAGCAACAATATCATCAGCAGTACACAGCAAATATGCCCGATGCAACAAGCCGATACGATATCGGGTACATCGCCTTCAGGCGCTTATGGCAGTTTTATTTTTGAATGGCAAAGAAGTTTAATAAACTCTAATACCGGCTATAACAATATTCCTTCTGCTACACAGAGTTATTATGTTCAGCCAACAAGCATACAGCAGGATGCCTGGTATAAAAGAATTACTTTATCAGGCAATTGTTCCGACACCAGCAATGTGGTTTATATTGATTATTTAGCTATGTATATTCCTTTTATAACAAATAATAATAATGTTTTGCAAATACAAAATTACGGATATAATTATCAATGGTATTTTAACGGAATACCTATTCCTAACGAAACAGATACTTTTTTATTGGTGGTAAATCCGGGTGCTTATAGTGTTACAGCTACCGATGCAAATGGTTGTAGCGTAACATCGCAGGTATATAATTTTGTAGGTACTGATGATTTTGAAATGGATAAATACATAAAACTTTATCCTAATCCTACAAATGGTTTTATCAATTTAGAATTATTATATAATTATAACTTTGAGGATGTTATACAGTTTAACCTGTATGATATTAGCGGAAAAGAAGTGTACAGAAGTGTTTTTAATTTTAATAAACTCGTTAATGGAGTGTATTCCATAAATTTGAATTACTTATCAAGCGGTTTGTATTTTGTGAATTTAAAGACCGATAAGTATAACAGAGTTATTAAAGTGGTATTGCAAAAATAAATCAACCGTATGATTTTTCTGCTGTAACACCCAAAAGCTCGGTTAATTTTTGTATGGTGTAATCAATATCTTGCAGTGTAGTATATCGGCTGAATGAAAACCGAATATTGGTTCTTTCGGGGTTTACTCCTAAAGCTGTTAATACATGAGAGCCTTTGTTGCTACCCGAAGAACAGGCGCTTCCTCCGGATGCCGCTACTCCATTAATATCAAGCATAAAGAGTAACATGTCTTTTTTGTCGTTGGGTGGAAAAGATGCGTTTAATACGGTATATAAACTGCTTCCTTCTGCATCACCATTAAAAGTTACTCCGGGAAAATTTTGTTTCAGTTTTTCTATAAAATAACTTTTAATACCCTGCACATGCTTCATGTGTGTATCTAAATGCTCATAAGCTAATTCCATAGCTTTGGCAAGGCCAACTATACCATATAAATTTTCGGTACCCCCTCTTAAATTTCTTTCCTGTGCACCGCCATGCATCATCGCATTAATTTTTATTTTATCGCTTTTGTATAAAAAACCAACTCCTTTAGGGCCGTGAAATTTATGTGCACCACAGGTTAAAAAATGTATATGAATTTTTTGGGTATCAATTATGTAATGTCCCATAGTTTGTACCGTATCCGAATGAAAATAGGCATTGTATTTTTTACAAAGTTCACCCACATTTTTCATGGGTAATAAATTGCCTATTTCGTTGTTAGCGTGCATTAAACTTACTAATGTTTTGTCTTTTGTTTGCAGCAGTTGTTCCAAATTATCTAAGTCAATATGCCCGTTGGTTGTTAATTTAACATAAGACACTCGAATATTATTTTTGGAGGCTTCTTCAACTGTATGTAATACAGCATGATGTTCTATGGGTGAAGTAATGATGTGTGTAACGCCTAAATCTTTGATGGAGCAATTTATGGCCATGTTATCAGCTTCGGTACCTCCTGATGTAAAAATAATTTCTGATGGATTTGCGTTGATATATTTTGCAACAACTTTGCGGGCTGTTTCTATGGCTGCTTTGGTTCTCCTGCCAAAATAATGAGTAGAAGAAGGATTGCCAAATTCTTCCTTCATATATGGCAACATGGCTTCTATAACTTCGGGGGCCATGGGTGTTGTTGCGGCATTGTCTAAATATACCTTTTGATGAATCACGTTAATTTTTTTTACAAATTTAAAAATATATGCCTAATTCAGCAATATAATATGTTTGAATTAATTATGAATTTGGGATAAAAACAACAAAATTTTTTGTAAATAAAGTAGTTTGTGATTGTTTTAACCCAAATTATACATTAACCCCCAACATTTTTATCAGCCAAGCATAGCGTGTGGCTAATTAAAATTTAGTCTTTAATAATTTTCAATAGTTCTTACTTTATCCGAATAATCTTCGGGGTTGGGGTCAAATATTTTTTTTATGGGTGTAGCTTCACCGTATGCGCAGTGATTATCCATAACCACCAATACCGAGATGGTATCTTTACCGTTTGAATAGGTGTGTACAAAAACATAACCGGATACAGCTTTAGGATATGATGACAATACGGCTTTTAACGAATCCATTTCGCGGCTCATTTTAGCTTGTTCTTCGGTGGTAATGCCACTGTATTTATCTTTTTTGGATAAGGTTTCTTCTATGGTTTTTATTCTTGCTGATATAACCCGGGCGTGTTCCTGGTTGTAATCCAGTATTTCATGAAAATAATAGGTGGCTATGCTGTCGTAATTTGACTCGTTAACTTCGGAGTTGTAATACAATATACTCTTTAAACATTCAGTAATATTGGTATTTACAGAATCAGCATTCTTTTTATCATCCTTGTTAGGAATGTTTGTATCGTTATTTGCCGAACAGGAAATGAAAACTTGTATTAAAATCGAATAAAAAATTATGATTGAGTACTTTTTTGTCATAGGTGCATGGGTATTAATAGTCGAAAAAATCAAAAAAGAATAAAACCGCAGCATATTCTTTTTTTATTCCCGCTGCCGAACCGATAATACTGCCATTTTTACGAATGTCTCCGTTATCTTCTATTTTACCTGCTATGCTGCCGTTTATACGTACATCGCCATTGCTTTCTATTTTACCGATTATGCTTCCGTTTTTTCTGATGTCGCCATTTTGCTCAATTTTTCCTTTAATGCTTCCGTTTACCCGAATATCACCGTTTGGTTCAAACCTGCCTTTTATGGTTCCGTTTATTCTTACATCTCCGTTGCTTTCTATTTTACCGAAAACAGAGCCGTTTTTTCTTAAATCCTGTGCAAAAGTTGATAGGGTAAATATTTTAAAGTATAAAATTAAAAGCGCATATAATATTTTCATCATTTAGATTTTGGGTAAAGATATAAAAATATTATCTTAAATTCAGCATATTTACGGTTGTAGATATTCGTTGCAGGGATGTTATGCTGCAAAATAAAATATGATAGATGGTTATTTATTTTTAATACGGTTGGTTAATAATTTTTGGATAAAACCATTACGAATCATTATCTCGGCAATAATCAGATTGGGTACCCAACTTAACCAGGCAACAGTTACATACAATTCAGCAGGTTTTATACCGGATAATTTCCAGGCGGTAAATATATAAACATATATACGCAAGGTTACAGCCGATAAAGTAAGGGCATAACTACGCAGCATAAATTCTCCGTGTATCAGGTAATTCTTTTTTCGCAATGCTGCCCATGCCAATAGCGTAAATATAAACCATAGACTTGTAAGAAATACAAAGCTCGTTTTTGCCGCAAACCCTCCGTTGGCATGTATTGCCATAGCCATTGCACCGGGGGCGCTGATAAATATTAAAATAATAAGATAACAGTAACCTGCATAGCGATGCAACCGCACGTATTTACGCATGATGTAAGAACTGAACTGGGTAAATCCGGCTAAAAGCAAAAAAACGCTGCTGAATATGTGTATAAAAAATCCCCAACGCCAATATGGCAGATGCCATACTGCATATTTGGTACGTATAAAATTATCTTTTAAAAATTCTGCATTAGTATAGTTTTCGGCAAATGCATAGGGCAGCGTTATCCTTATCATTTTGTATGACGACCATAATATTACTGCAATAAATAATATCCTGAATACAATATACAGGTATGAAAATATTTTTTTCATGTATTATCAGAAAAACGAATTTGAGATGGTTATATTATCTCCGTAATAATACCCGAAACCGAACTCTTCATTTTCAACAGTATATTTTAAAGTATATTTGTTTTTTTTAAGTATTTTGCTTTTGCCGGTATAAAGTGTTAAAACGTTATTTTGTTTTTCCCAACTACCTTTTACTACTTCGTTAATTTCTTTATCGCTCGTATCGTCCCATTTGTGTAGTTCCAGCATACAAGTACCGTCTTTTTTAAATTTAATGTATCCGTTACAATAATCCGTTCTTTCATTATTTTCAATTACTTCATATCCAAAATACCAATCCCCTTCAATCTCATCATCAGGACTCGTTGGTTTGGCTTTATTTAGCTTGAGTGTTTTTGCGCTTGTTATTTTTTCATCGTTGGGTGTCCATGTGCCTTCTATTACAAGTGTTTCCGGATCTAAAGTAAAGTTAAATACACCATCGTGTTTATCATCTCCGGGTTCGGATAGGTTAAAATATAAAATTCCGTCTTTTGCTTCAACTTTTCCTTTTATATTTCTTTTATTGCCTTTTACGATATTATAACCTGAAGCGCTGCTGTTATCTAAGTTAATGTAGTTTAGCGATAAAAAGATTGTTGTTGAACCAAACTCTCCCCGGTATTTACCTGTAAGCGAATCAGTAATTATCTGAGCGGGTGCTGTTTTATTGTTTGTTACTACAGTGTCTGCATCAGCAGAAGTATTTGTGTTTTTGCTATTTTCTTGCTTGCAAGCAATTGTTACAAATAAAAATATAACTATCAGCAATTTCTTATAATGCATATTTACAGATTGATGGTTTTTTGAATTTTATTTTGTAATTCTTTAGCGTCATGTATGTTTTTAATTAGTGCTGCAACAATTGATTTATTGTTGGTAAAATGTATAATCACTTTATACTGTTCTTTTTCGATATCGCTGTGGGTAGATACCGATTTGACATGTTTGTAATAGGCTAATGGTTTACCGTTAAAGAAAATAGTTTTGCTGGTATTATCAAAAACTATTTTTCTGCCGCTGTTCCATTTATAATATTGCCAACACAGTATAAATATTACTGCGGGTACGATAGAAATGCCAATAAATTCAATTATCTTGCCTTTATTTATAATAAAGTTGACTAATAAATTAGCATGCACAAACAGAGTAGCTGCAGCAATAACAATGAGTATTGGCAGCATCAAATTTTTTTTCTGTATTATCAGTTTATTGTTTTCATTTTTTATTTTAACATCCATTTTATATACTTTTTACTTCTGCTTCGGGGGCTATTTTTTTAACCAAACCTTGTAATACTTTGCCCGGGCCTACTTCAATAAATTCTTTTGCGCCATCGGCAAACATTTGTTTTACCGATTGTGTCCAACGTACAGGAGCGGTTAATTGTGCAATCAGATTTTTTTTGATTTCAAGAGGATTAGAGATGGCGCAGGCACTTACATTTTGATACACAGGGCAAGTAGGTTGGTTAAACGGGGTGTTGTTTATGGCATCTTCCAGTTCAAGGCGTGCAGGTTCCATCAACGGAGAATGAAAAGCGCCCCCAACAGGTAATACCAATGCGCGTTTGGCTCCTGCAGCTTTTAAAGCATCGCAGGCTTTATTTACTGCATCAATCTCGCCCGAAATAACTAATTGCCCCGGACAGTTATAATTTGCGGCTACTACAATTCCGGTTGTGTTTTTGCATATTTCTTCAACTTTTTCGTCATCTAAACCTAATACGGCAGCCATGGTTGAGGGTTTAGCCTCACAGGCCTTTTGCATAGCCATGGCACGTTTATATACCAGTTTTAATGCATCTTCAAAAGTAAGTGTATGATTGCCTACCAGGGCCGAAAATTCTCCCAATGAATGTCCGGCAACCATATCGGGTTTAAATTCTGCTTGTTTGATTTTTGCTAATATTACCGAGTGCAAAAAAATAGCGGGTTGTGTTACTTTGGTTTGTTTTAGTTCTTCTTCTGTACCGCCAAACATGATGTCGGTTATTTTATATCCTAAGATATCGTTGGCATGGTCAAACATTTCTTTTGCCATAGAGTTGCTTTCGTAAAGGTCTTTACCCATGCCGGTAAATTGTGAGCCTTGTCCCGGAAATATGTATGCTTTTTTCATGTAACTAATGATTTATTTTTGTAAAATTAAAAAAAGTAGAATAATATAAATTTATTTATTATTTTATATTACACATGGATTAATATATAATAATGTTTAATTTTTTTTCCATCAAATAATGCTGTATTTCATTCCAAAGCAAAAAAGTTTTTTCTTTGATAGTATAACCGCAAGCTTTGTAAAAATTTACGGCATTCTTTCGGGCTTGTAATATCATTATTTTTTTACCGTCATTGAGTGCTCGTTTTTCAGCCGCATAGAGTAATTTTTTACCAATGCCTTTTCCTTGCGTGTTCGGATTTACTGCCATAAAGCGTATTTGTGCTTCTGTTTCGTTGTTGTATTGCAAACGGCAAACGCCTATTATTTTTTTATTTTCGAATGCTGCAAAATGTATGCTTTCATCTTCTTTATCGTCTTTTTCGCTGCCCGGGGGTTGGTTCCATGGCTTGCGCAATACTTCATATCTTAAGTTGTAATAGGCATTAAATTCTTCTTTATTTGCAGGTTCTCTAATCTCTATCATATATAAATGAAGTATTAAAAGCGATGCTGCTTACACGTTTGGTTAATTCTCCGTCTATTATCTCTTCTCTAATCATTGCTTTTGCTTCGGGCTTTTCAAAAACTTCCTGCAGGTTATATACAGCTCCTGCCGGAATTTGATTTTCTTCAAAATTTTGCATCCAGTAATTGCGTGGATGCAATTTTATTTTTAAAGCCAAAATCTCCGCAAGTTCTTTTCGGTTTGCCACTCTGTCGGGGTTGTTTTTAAAACGTATGTCCTGTATAATGTTTTCGCAATTGAGTACTTTACATAATGATTCAAATTGTTTATTGTTGCCAACAGCCAACACTAAAGGTTTGTTATCACTGCAGTAAAACATTTCGCCATAGGGAGCAATATTTGGGTGCAAAGATCCGATGGGTTGTGCAATATGTCCGGCCATTAAATAATTACTGGCCTGATTGGCTAATGAAGCCAAAGCGCTGTTATAAAGCGAAACATTTACATAACTTCCTTTGCCCGTTTTTTCTTTTTTGAGCAAAGCAAGTAATATAGCTTCTTTTAGCTGGTGTGCCGCCAATATATCAATTAATGCTACGGGCATTTTTACAGGGCCGCTATCGCGTGTGCCATTCATGCTCATAAATCCGCTTTCGGCTTGCAGTACCACGTCAAAAGCGGTGCGTTTACTATGTCCAAAACCTGTTATAGAACCATATATTACGGTAGGATTTATATTGCGTATGGTATGGTAATCAAGTTTGAATTTTACATCATCACCGGTTTTAAAATTGGTAATTATAATATCTGCATTTGTCAGATAATCTAATGTTACTGCGTAATCGGCTGCTAGGGTGTAGTCTAAAAGCAGGTATTTTTTTTTGTAATTTACACTGCTAAAGTAAGCAGATGTTTTGTGGTCAGGATTTTCTTGGGGTAATTTCCAACTTCGGGTTACATCGCCCGAGGTTTTTTTATTTTCTATTTTTATTACCTGTGCACCAAGTTCTGAAAAAAATGTGCCTACTGCAGGTCCTGCCAATACAGAAGCTAATTCTACTACTTTTAAATTATCAAACATGCAGGAATGCTAGGTGTGCCCGAGACCGGACTCGAACCGGTACAGCTTGCGCCATACGCCCCTCAAACGTACGTGTCTACCAATTTCACCACTCGGGCATGGATTTGATTACAAATTTAGTACTTATTCTCTTTCTCTTAATACAAAACATTTAAAAATCTTGCATCTGCGTACGAAAAATTTGCTCGCTGATGACAATTTTTGGGATATAGTTATAATCCCCCTATACTGAATTTGGGTTTATAGTTCTTGTAAAAAAATTATTTGTTTTTCTGCTTACCTGATATTTTTCTTAACCTGTAGTTTGTGTTTGATAACTGCAGTAGCGCAAATTCTTTTTTCTAACCATTGATGGAAAGGAATGAGTTCGGGGCTATACTTTTGCCAGGAGGCAGATGTGTTATTTGCACTGAGTTCAATTAATATTTTTTCGTTTTTGGGAGTAAGTTCAAAACACTCAAATCCTGTTTTTTCAAATTCGCATAATGCTTTGTAGATAAGTTCATCGCGTTGTTTAATGGGGTATTTTCCGGTATTGCGCGAAAGATGCTTACGCAATGCTTCAATCCCTGCTATGGCAGCATCTATATGCCCCAGTTCAATCTGACACATGATGGTGAGTGTGCGCAAGGCTATTTCCCAGCCGGCTTTGTCTTTGCGTATTTCTAAACTTTGTGTGCATTTTTTTAGTGCCTCATTGTATTTGCCCAGGGCAAAGTCAACACAGGCTGCATAATAAATTATTCTATCATGCCTAAATTCGCCTGTATCGCTTTTGGGGTGTTGCAGCATTAATTGGCACAACTCCCGGGCGCGCTCATAAGTTTTATTGTAAAAATTGGCATAAAACTCTACTTCTCTTGAAATTAAAGCGGCAAATGAATGGGGTTTATAATGCTTTTGCGCCTCTTGTATAGTTTGCAGGGCATTGTCATATTCTTCCAAATATATCTGGCATTGGGCTAAATTATCATAAATATACCCGATTCGCTCTTTGCGATATAATGAAGGAAAATTACGCATAGAATTTAACATTTCCAGACAAACATCTATGGCGTCTTCATAAGTGCCGGTATGATGGGCATATTCTAATTTTAAATAATATAAAAAATATAAAATATCTATGGCCCCGGTGCTTGCATATTCTTTTTCTAAATCGCTGATTGCTAATTGCAATTGCTGTGAATATTCTTCGTCTGTATTCGTGCTGATAAAACTTTTATTGATAATTAGCTTGTGGTAATAATCGTTTGCTTTGTTGGTGGCTATATAACAGTTAAAATAATGATTGATTTCTTTTTGTACGGATTCAAATTTTTCAATACCGTTTCTAATATTTAAGCGATATTTTTTTATGGTTAATGCCTCTATTAGAACCGGGTATGATTGAATTTTTTTAGCTTCTTCAATAATTTCATTCAGCAAATGTTCGGTAACATCTTTAAAATCGGCATCGCCTTTTCTGAGTAAAATTCTGGCAGAAATTAATTTTTTTCTCAACTGGATGCTGGTTTTTTCCAGATCATCAATTTCGTCATTGTTTATAAACGATTCGTGATTGATGCAGTCTAAAATTTTATTGAATAAGTGCGAGCGTAAACTTCTTAAATTTTTAAGACTAACGGCATCTGTATCCCCATAAATTTTATAGGCAAGAAATTCATCGTTTAAACCATGCGGATCAGTAGCCTGCAAAAGGTTGTATAACTGAAATTCTTTGGTTTGATGATTTTTAAACAGAGTGGTACCAATAAATTCATTCAGATGCTTTTTTTCATCCTTGCCCAATGCCGATATAAAATGATTGATGAAACTCATACCCCGCTATTTTGCCTGTAAATATAGTTTTTTTATTTCAAATCTGTACTAAACTGTTTTTTGTCCATAAATTTTTAATCAGGTCTTTGTTGCTTTGCAATGTCGAACCAAATAAAAAGCATTATGAAAACACAATTTAATAATAAGAAACTGTTAATCAATAAATTAACAATAGCTTTAATAGCTATTTTCCTGATTGCGCAACCAGCCTTGAGCTTACAAACAACTTTTGATAAAACAAGCGGTAGTGGTGTATTCGCTAAAAAGATTATAAGCGACAGAGATATTACAAATTATTTATTGTCAGTTGGTTATGTTTATGTACTTAATGTTGCACCTATAGAAGGTACAAATAACTGGATAGCAAATGTGCGTAATATACATGGAGCTAACGTAACTGTAATTGTTTACACCGATGGAGTAAGCGAAGTTGTTGGTCACGAAGAAATCTGGATTAAATAAATAAGCTTTTTTTCATAAACAACCGGTCTACCTCTTTTTTCTACCAGTTCTTTCACAATCGTAGCACCAACTTTTTTGAAGCGCAGTCACAGGGGTATGTATGCAAATACATGCCCCCTGTGATTTTATATTATTAACCCCTAAAATTTAGAACACATGAGTGCAGACCACATGATTTTTCTGTTTTTTGGGGCGGTAGCCCTAACGGCCATGGTAATTGTGGTAGTACATGCAAAGCGCAGTGCCGATAATATTATGGAAGTGCATGTTACCAATGACGAAGGAGTTTTTGAATTTATTCAGATCCAACAGGATGAGCTAAGGCGTTTTGCCAATAATCTGCATAATGATACAAGTACCTGGATAACCCTTACAAAATCAGAATTAAATAATGCGCTTAAAAAAAATAATAATCCGGAATGCGAAAAAGCTATAAAAAATGCGCTATATAACTTCAGTAAATTAAACGAAAGCATTAACTTGAGTTTGCAGGAAAGTTGTCCCCGCTCACTCAGCGAAAAAGGATTATTTTACGCTTGCAGCGAATTGTGCAAAGCAGCAAAAATCAGTGAGGTGGCAGAGATAACTTACACTTTTAAACCCGATAAAATAAACGGTAAGCCCGAAGCTCTACACTGTGCCTACAGGTTATTCAGCGAGCTTTTCAACAATCTTATTAAACACTCGGATGCCCGAAAATTGAATATAAGCGCTGAAAAAACCGGAAATGTGGTTGGCTTCATCATCAAACATGATGGTAAGAAATTTAACCCCTTTACAGAAACACATAAACAAGGTTATGGTTTAAACAGTCTTCATGCCCGGTGTAAATGGTTACAGGCATCTACCCGATATACTTACGAAAATGGTGAAAATATTTTAGAAATTGAGTTTGATGAAAATTATTTGACAAACGTGTAAATGTTTATTTTTAACACATTATATATATAATATCATGAGTTTAAAAAAATTTCTACGCGGACAAGGTTATGACCTCATTGACGGTCCGGTAAGAAATCATAAACCTTTACAACTTTGGGTAAAAAAGTTATTTGACGAAATTGAACTGTATTACGCAAATATAGATCATGCCTTTATTAGCAGTGTAGCACTTAACGAAATTACAAATGATGCTTTAAGTGTAAACTCATCAAAAAAAGACGACTACAGCTTTAACATAGGCATTACATTGTTAGAAGATATTTTAAAATCTTTAGGGCTTGCCGGTTTTGAATTATCTGCTAAGATTAAGAGCGGAAAAAAAGTTACTATCAGCTACGACAATTCTTTAACTAAAGAATATCCGGTTGGCGAATTAGAAAATTATTTGTCAAACGCTGATTTCAGACATCATAATCCTGCGCTTTTAAAGAATGCCAATCGCAACAATATTCTCATAATTTCAGGAGTGGTTTTTGCAAAGAATCTTGTTGTTGAGATTGAAACCAATTTTGAATTAACAACCGAATTGGTAGCAGGCTGGAACAAAATTTCGGAAGGAAAAATAGATTTTGCCATTAATAATTCTTCTAAACTCAAAATGGTAACCTCCGGAACCGGTTATTTTCCGATTGCGGTAAAAGCAAACAGAATTGAATTTGACAAAGGCACTTTCAGAAAATTAATGTTAGTAACCGACAACCGAAATTTCTTTTAGCCGCAATAAACGTAACTTACAGAACTTAAAACCAACCGTTGTTGTTGTGTTTAGTTACAGCATACAAATGCAATGCTATTTTCCATATTGCTCCTCGTAATATTTCATATATTCGCCCGAAGTAACAGATTGCATCCATTTTTCGTTTTGCATATACCAGTCAATAGT
Source organism: Flavobacteriales bacterium (assembly GCA_037443205.1). Lineage (GTDB taxonomy): Bacteria > Bacteroidota > Bacteroidia > Flavobacteriales_D > UBA2798 > JBBIOU01. The sequence goes on from JBBIOU010000034.1 coordinate 27,321, forward strand.
TCGTTCTATTCCATCTTCAAAATTCATTTCTGGTTTCCATCCCAGTTGAGTCTTGATTTTTGTATTATCTATGGCATAGCGCAAATCATGTCCGGCACGGTCTTTTACAAAACTTATGAGTTTTTCTGAAGTACCGAGTTCGCGCCCCAGTTTTACGTCCATAGTACGGCATAAAAATCTTACCAAGTCAATATTTCTTTTTTCATTATTACCCCCTACATTGTAGGTTTCGCCAATTTTTCCTTTATGAAATATCAGGTCTATGGCTTTGGCATGATCTTGTACATAGAGCCAATCGCGCACATTTTCTCCCTTACCATAAACAGGAATGGGCTTCATGTTCTTGATGTTGTTCAGTGTTAATGGAATCAACTTTTCCGGAAACTGATACTCTCCGTAATTATTTGAACAATTAGAAATTAACACGGGTAATTTATAAGTATCGAAGTACGCCCTCACAAAATGATCGCTCGAGGCTTTAGAAGCTGAATACGGACTATGCGGATTATAGGGGGTATCTTCTTTAAAATACCCCGTTTCGCCTAATGCGCCATATACTTCATCGGTAGATATATGGTAAAATACATTGCTTGAATAATTGGTTTTACTCCATTGTTCCTTCGCTGCATTGAGTAAATTTACAGTTCCCAACACATTTGTAATTACAAAAGACAAAGGATTACTGATAGACCTGTCAACATGGCTCTCTGCAGCTAAATGGATAACGCTATCAATCGAATATTGCATAAAAATTTTTTGCATAAACTCATAATCATTGATATCGGCCTTTACAAATACATAATTCTTTTCTTTTTCAATCTCTTTCAGATTTTCAAGATTTCCGGCATAAGTAAGTTTATCAGCATTTACAATTCTGTAAGCCGGATATTTTTTTACAAATAATTTTACAACATGCGAGCCTATAAAACCGGCACCCCCTGTGATTAGAATATTTTTTTCAAAATGCATGGTCGTAGTTTTTTGCTAAAGTATAATTTCTGCCGCAAACCGGCTATTATTTTTTTTTGAAACGCATAAAATTTGTTCTTATTTTTAGCCCATGTATTTAGAGGTGGTATTACAAGGCATTTCTATGGGCTTTATTTTAAGCCTCTTAATTGGTCCGGTATTTTTTTTATTGATGGAAACCAGTATTCGCGATGGCTTTAAGGCTGCCCTTTTTCTGGATTTAGGGGTATTTCTGAGCGATGTTTTTTTTATCTCTCTTGTTTATGTTTTTTCGAAAGAAATACTTAGCCTTAGCGAATATGAAAACACTTTGTTAATAATTGCCGGTATTACGTTTGTTGCCTTTGGCATATATAATGCAAAAAAAAATACGGCAAAACGCTTAAATAACGAAATGCTTTCGGCTGAAAAAAACAAAATATACTTCAGGTACTTTGCAAAAGGGTTTATTTTAAATGCCATTAACCCCTCGGTAGTATTTTATTGGTTTGGAGTTTTGATTTTAGGACAAATTAACAACCAATATAAAGGCCCGGAGCTATTTATTTTTTTTGCGTCTATACTGGTATCATTTTTCGGAATAGACATCCTTAAAATTATGGGAGCAGGCCTGTTAAATAAAAAAATTACCCCTACAACGATGAAAAAAATAAACCTCTTTACCGGTACAGTATTAATGATTTTTGGAATAGTAATGATAGTTAAGGGAATAAACGGATATATACACTTCCTGTAATTTTTTTGTTTTTGCACGTTATAATGGTTAATTACTTTTTTCATTCATTAATAATCCCTTGTGGCATAATTCAGAAATTCGTGTAAAATATCAAATATGGTTAAAACGCTTTACATTTTTATATTAACCGCTATTACCATTAAGGTGTGGGCACAAAAACCACCGGTAAACAAATCTGCACAAAAACCCGGTGAAATTGAAAGAACTTATTGGGATAAGGAAAAGAAAAAAATCCGCACCGAAGGACGTTATATAAATACTAATTCTAAGGTTTTTAGTGGTGTTGGGCTAGAAGATGGAGAATGGAAATACTGGTACGAAAACGGTAACTTAGATCGGAAGAGC
>JBBIOU010000035.1:0-26475 GCA_037443205.1 Flavobacteriales bacterium
CAAACAACCCCATATCATCAATATCGTTTGCGTCATAATCGGTGTCATCGTTTACATGATACAGTCTGTTTTGTATGGTTTTACCATTGGCATCTTTGGCATAGCGGTATTGCAAATTGTCTATCGCTGCGTTTGTGTGGTCTTTGCGGCTTTGGGTTATGATGTTCCCGTTCGCATCATAGGTAAATGCATTATAATACATCTGCGTGCCGCCTGTGCCGAAGGTATTGAATGTAGAATTTGAAGTATTCAAATCCAAATTATTATAACTCACCGCCTGTAAAAGTCTGTTCAATTGGTCGTATTTATAAGCATTACCAAGCGGTAAAATTTCTCGCGTTACGGGCTTGGTAATCGTTGTTATCATTGAGCCAATGTTTCCATTGAATAAATCGTTTCGGTTTGCTTCTACATCACTTCCTGCAATACTTGCCGTAAACGAATTTGTTCCCTGATTGGTTACGTCTATGCTTTGATAATCGCCCGTATAATAATTTAAACTATAGCCATACACATCCCGTGCAAAATTTTTATTCGGATTTCCGGGTACTGAACCTGCCAAAGTGCCGTCTTTTCCGGGATCATTGTTTTCATTCAGTGTATTTGAGTTTACGCCTTTTATCCATCCTTGCAAAGTGTAAACATAATCGCAACCCTGCACCTGGTTGTCGCCAATTTCTGTTCGGGCTAATGGTCCGTGCGCATAATATTTATACTGTGCATCTTTATCCCACAAAATTTTGTTGGTGCTTGTTTCTACTTGTGTAATCCGGTTATCGGCATCGTATTCGTAGCGATGGTTCCATTCATCGACATGTCCAACCTGGTATTCCACCTTATGCACATTGCCCGAAATTAAATCATATGTATAATCCATTCGCTTAAATCGTTGCGCAACAATATTCGGGTCGGCAGAGTAAGTATTTGCCAGTTTTTGATTGTCCTGCAACAGGGTTTTCACATTGCCGTGTACATCGTAATCGTAGTGCGTGCCGTAATCGTAAGTCTGGTCGTTGCCATCGTAAACTTCTTCATAAGTTACGTGTACAATTCGTTTTCTCTGATTGGCCGCATTAGGATTAAAGTTTGAGGGCAATCCGGTTATTACTGTTTCATCGTAATAGGATTTCGTTACTTCTTTTCTTGGTCCGGTATTATCGTTTATCCACGCAAGTAGTTTTGCATCGTCAATTACTTTGGGGTTAAAATAATTCGCAACCGTGGTTCCAAAAATGGAGTTGAATTTCGTGCTTGCCGTTGTATTCTCCGTTTTTTCACCTGCTTCTATTACTCTGCCCAATTCATCATATAAGGTATAGCTAAATCTTTGCACTCCGCCACTGCTTGCACCGTTGCGCTGCTTGGTATTTTGCGATACCACAATTCTACCAAGTTTATCATACCAGAAATACGTACTGAACAATTCACTTTCATCGCGGATCAATCGTACATAGGGTTTGTTGGTGGTGTTGGTAATGTTGTAGCTACCACCCCAAACACCGTTGTAGCGTGATGCAAAGGCAATAGCTGTAATGTTGGCTTGGGAATTGGCAGTAATATTTAATCCGTCAATAATAGATTTTTGCTGCCAGGTGGTTCCGGTTAAATATCCTGTTGTCGGGTTTAATGAAGTGTTGGTGCTTCTTAGCATCACACCATTATTTCCTACGGCATATCCGTTAAGATGATCGTGAAAATAAACATCGTTATAAACCGTAGTTGCCGGAAGTGAATTATTCCTTAGGTCCACCCATGCGCTGGTGTTGTAATACCCAATAAAATTATTGTTTCCAACAGCCATTACACTGTTGTTATCAAACACATGCAGTGCGCGTATCTCCGTTGTGTTCGGAATTGTTGGCGCAGTAAACACAGGTTGTGCTATCCCATTGTTTATGCTAATGGTAAAACTGCTTCCTGATGGGGTAAGTGTAATTCCTCTTAATTGTCTTTGGTTTCCGGCAATGTAACCTTTGAGCGGCTCGTTGGGATTAAAGGCAATGGCTAAGAAATTATTTCCGGCTCCGGGGAAAAGCGAGTTTGGTTGTTCGGTAGCAATATTGTTTTCAATAACACCCATGTATTTTCCATCACCAATTGCCAAAGCATAATTTCCGTTAATTGTCCAAACACGGTTGATTACTTTGTTTATGGTTGTATTGTTTGGTAAAATCACTTCCCATGTCACTCCTCCATCGTGCGTTTGACGAAGCGTAAAATTATCGCCCGCCAATGTTCCGTTATTCAAATCGGCAAAGTGAACATCTTTAAGTGCGGGCGTAAATATATTTTTTATTACGGTTTTGTTAGCGCCCATACACCAATGTATTTTACTGTTTTCTCCTACTACATAGGCCTGCGAGGTATTGGGCTTAAATGCCAAACCATAAAAATCGTTACTTGTATTCTGGTTGGTAATGGCAAAAGGCGTATTGATTACATCGGGAGTATAAAGCACCGTTCCGTTTTCTCCGGCAACGTAAGCGGTAGTACCCGAAAGAATAAAATCATGCAGATTGGCAGTTACCGGGCCGTTGTTTACAGGCAGCATTCCGTTGTTGATGGATGTTGCGGTAACAGCAAACTTCGTAAGTAGTCCCTCATCACCGGCAATCACTCCACTGCTGGCAGAGGCAAAATAAATGCGGTTAATGTTTTTAGTGATGCCCGTTACCATTGTTTTCCAGTTACCGCTGCTTTGGCGTTGCAGCACTTTTCCATCGCTTCCGGCTGCATACACGGTGCCGGATGCACCGCTGTACTGAATATCCTGCAAAGGAAGCGGGTTAGTATTTTGAGTATTGTCTGTCCATGTTACATTACCGGCAGTACCGTCCAGAATACCGGTAAAAATCTCTCCGTTATTTCCGGTAACAATTACGCGGCTGTTTCTGTAAGCAAAACCATTGGCCTGTGCAATGGTATTGGTTTGCGGAATAAGCGTTGCCGTTGTGCTGGCAGAGGTATTGTTTAAATCAATGCGGTAAATCTGTTTGCCCGTATTGTCAAAAGCCAGTACGCGGTTGTTGGGTTCATCTAAGGCAATGTCAGACACGTTTACACCCGTAAGCGAGGAAAATGCCGTCACCGTGTAATTGGTCGCATTCTGCGCTTTAAAAAGGGCCAATAAAGAGCCGTTGTTGGTTAAGATGGTTCCGCTTATGGCCGGATTAACTCCTCCGGTGGTTCTGTCGGCCTCTGTGGTTGGTTTTCCTGCTCCGCCTGCGTTGGCCTGCCGCTTTGCTTTTGTTGGTGTTGCGCCTTGCGGTGGTTCGTTGTGGTTGGCTTTGCCTGCTCCTGTTCAGCTCGCTTTGTTTTAGCTTGTTTTTTTATTTGCTGCAAGCAGCAAATATTTTTTAAGACAAAATTTTTCGCCCGTTTTTTTTCGCTCACAACTTCGTTGTGTTTTTTATTGCGTGGCTTTACTCACCTCACTTTTATTTTTTTATTGGTGTTCGTGAATGCTTCGCATTTGCCACACAATTTTTTTCGCCCGTTTTCTTATTTTACGCTTGCATTGTCCCGCAATGCTGCGGGATTATTTAATCGGTAATGGCTTCGCCATTCATTCTTTTTTTTTCGCCCGTTTTTTTCTCTAACGACCATTTTAAAACTCCTGTGGCGGCTCACTACTTTTTTGCTCGTTTGTGATGAACGGTTTTAGCTTACTCATTTAAACCTGATTTTTTGCCCCGTTTTAAATCCCTTTTTTGCTCTCATTTTTTGCGACCCAACCCCATTAAAAAGCAGGTGGAATAAGGGTGTGAATAACTTTTTTATTGAGCCGAGTAAATGACTACTTTTGATGAACACAATAAATAAAATTGCCTTATGAGTAAAAAGGAACTTATTGACGCTATTGCCGCAAGTGCAAAGCTCACTAAAGCGGACGCAGGACGTGTAATAAATGCAGTAAACAACTTTGCTGATACTTTGATAAAAGAACACCGTTTAACGCAAACTGCCGCAATCAAAATCATTAAACAGGTATTGACCGCAAGACCTAAACAAGTTGCCGTTAAAACCAAAAAAGCATCAAGAGCAAAAGCAGGTGAGGTATTGGCTAAGAGCCACAGCAAACTAACAAAAGCCGATGCAGGTAGAAGCACTAAATAAAAAAGCCCCGTAAGTTCAGGGCTTTTATTTTCCTATTTGAAGTTAAGAGAATCAGGCACATTTAATTTACCTCTTAGCCTCATGTATTTTTTTTCATTTCTTGCAGGATAAAATTTCACCAATTTATCATTACTAATTTTTACAATAATATAACTTGGTTTATCTTTTTTATTTGCGTTTCGAGCTATAATAAAATCCTTATTATTCTCTACATCGGTAGGATTTTTAAAAATTAAGATATGTTCATTATAACCCTCCCAATCTGTTGAAGTATCTGGACAAGAAGAGTATTTTAAATACCAAATGCCATTATTTACCGAATGATATTTATCTTGACCAATAAGAAAATTAGAATTTATTTTCTGAGTTAAAATAATATCTCTTGAAGAAACTACACAACTTGAAAATAGAGTGCCTATCAAGGCATAGAACACTATTTTAATTAATTGCTGTTTCATGATTATTCTTTTAAATCAATAACACTCTCTCCTCCTAATTTTCTATTCCTCACTCTTTCTTTTGCGAGATTTATATGAAAATGATAAGATTGCCCTTGCCTATCATAAACTTGCCCCAACACGTCAATAAAATTTGGTGTCCTTTTCATTCCAATACCAACCCTAAGACCAATCAACCCATCTTCTGGGTATATTTTCTTTGACCCAAATGGGTTATCGCTTAGGTTTTGACCAAACATATTATACTTATTAAAATTGCCAAAACCCCAAGATAAGAAGTTTGCTCCATTATGAAATTCTATTCTGTTACCCCAACCCCAACCAATATCATTCTTTGAAAATATATTATGTATGCCAATACCTAACCCTGAAATTGCAGCAATAGGTAATTTACCAATGTTAAAAGCTAAATCAAATGGAATTGCAGCACTTCTCAAAATAGGGTTACTTATATCGTTTGTTGTAAATCCTTTATTGTAATACACCATATTTTGAGCAATACCATTATCGCAAGAAAACTCACATGGTTTTGCATCTACAAGTTTATTTTTTCCGAAGTCTTTACTTTTTTGTAGGGTATAAGTATCAGGAGATTCATCCCACGCCTTAAATTTCTCTCTAAAATCTTTATTGAATGCTCGTCCAAAAAATGCGTTTACTTTATCTCTAAAACCAGAATACTTAACGGTATCTCCGTCAGGGTCAGAATACAGTATAGGATTACATTGATTGATTGCATAAGGACTAAATGAAGGATTGGGTTTGGGGTCTAAGTTCCAACGGTGAACTGCTCTTGGGTCGTATTCCCAAAATTGTGCTGTGTAGTGGTTTCCTGAACCAGCTACTTCATCAACCTTTTCTTGTGTGTTATAACCATAACGATACTTTTCACCCGTAAAATTGCGGTTTTGTAGGTACACGCCAAACGGTGGGTAATTTGATATATGTGTTTTGCTCGTCATTAAACTGTTTAGCCAAATTTAAGGAAAAATTTTTAATCCACATAGAGCACAGAGTAACACAGAGGTTTTTAAAGCGCGTAAGCCTGACGCAAATGCGGGCGTGTGCATGGCGTGAATAAAACAACCAATAAAATTCTAAATAGTATTACGGAAAATCAAATTACTCTGTAACGCCAATTATACCTGTCTTCGGTATATCCTTTTCTGAGTTGTTCCAGATACTTGCTTATTTTATTAGAAAATTCCCTTTTTTCAATATCCGGTAATTCGTACTTTTTATTGCGATAACCTATCAGCTTAATATGAGCTATGGTAGCAGCCGTACCTGTACCAAAAGCTTCTTTAAGAGTACCTTTTTTTAATGCGTTAATAATTTCATCTACATGTATACTGGTTTCTTCCACATTCATACCCCAATCGCGGGCAATGGTAAGTACGCTGCTTCGGGTAATGCCGGGTAATATGGTTCCACCGGTAGGTGGTGTAAGTAGTTTATCACCTATAACAAACATGATGTTCATGGTGCCCGATTCTTCTATGTATTTATGTTCTTTTGCATCGGTCCATACCAACTGATGATAACCTTCTTGTTGTCCTAAACGCGCTGGATATAATGCTCCGCCATAATTTCCGGCTGCTTTAACCCGTCCCACTCCACCTTCGCAGGCACGGCTGTAAACGGTTTCAATCTTTACCCGCACCGGCTCAGTATAATAATTATTTACCGGACAGGTGAATATAATAAACCGGTATGTTTCGGATGGTTTAACGCCTATATAAGAATCTGTGCTGAACATAAATGGCCTAACATACAATGACGAACCTTCAGAAGTAGGTATCCAGTTATGATCGAGTTTAATAAGTTCTGTTAGAGCTTCTAAAAATAATTCTCTTGGAATTTGCGGCATACACATCCTTTCGGCCGAGATATTCATTCGTTTGATATTTTCTTCGGGTCTGAAAAGATATACTTCGTTTTTTTCGTTTTTATAGGCTTTCATGCCTTCAAATATGGCTTGTCCGTAGTGTAGCGCATGGGTTGCCGGTGGCAGGGGCATATTGTCGTAGGCCGTAATAACTGCGTTTTGCCATTTGCCGTCTATGTAATCTACAACAAACATATGGTCAGAAAACACCCTCCCAAAAACAACATTGTTTAAATCTATGCTTTTTAGTCTGGAATTTTTAACGGGATTAATTTTTATGCCCTGTCCGGTAATATTTTTTTCCGCAATCATCAACTCAGTTTTTAATGTTTTGCGAAAATTAGATAAAAAAGTATGTGTAAACAAGCACTTATTGTTAAAATTGTAAAAATATTAGCATGCACAAAGCCAAGATACACGATATATTATTGAAACACTGGGGTTATAGTACATTCAGGCCTTTACAGGAAGATATTATAGTAAGTGTATTGAATGGCAATGATACCCTGGCATTATTACCTACCGGTGGAGGCAAGTCAATTTGTTTTCAGGTACCTGCTTTGGCTTCAGATGGTATGTGTTTGGTTATTTCTCCATTAATTGCCTTGATGAAAGATCAGGTTCTTAATCTGCATAAAAAAAATATACAAGCTGCGGCTATTGTATCGGGTATGCATATCAAAGAAATTGATTATACATTAGATAATGCTGTATATGGCCGATATAAATTTTTATATGTATCACCCGAAAGATTGCTCAATGAGTTGTTTATAGAGCGATTTAATAGAATGCAAATTAATTTAATTGCTGTTGACGAAGCTCATTGTATTTCGCAATGGGGTTACGATTTCAGACCACCTTATTTAAAAATAGCCGAGCTGCGCAAACATAAACCCGAAGTACCTGTTTTGGCTCTTACGGCTACGGCTACCCAAGAGGTTGTAGCAGATATTCAGAATAAACTGGCCTTTAAAAAAAACAATGTATTTAAAAAAAGTTTTGAGCGCAAAAATTTATCATACATCGTACAAAAAGAAGAAAATAAATTAAAACGTCTGCTTATAATATGCAATAAATTAAAAGGCAGCGGTGTAATTTATGTTCGTAACCGAAAGCGCACACAAGAAGTAGCAGACTTTTTAATCAGAAATAATATACGGGCAGATTTTTATCATGCCGGATTAGAAATGTTGCAAAGAGAAAAAAAGCAATTTAACTGGATTAATAACCAAACCCGTGTAATCGTTTCGACCAATGCTTTTGGCATGGGTATAGACAAGCCTGATGTGCGTTTTGTAATACACCTTGATTTACCCGACAGCCCCGAAGCTTATTTTCAGGAAGCAGGAAGAGCCGGCAGAGATGAAAAAAATGCCTATGCGATATTGCTATGGAATTATTCGGATGTAATTGATTTAAAAAAGAATTTTGAAAATCAATTCCCCGAAAAAGAAATCATTAAAAAAACTTACATAGCCTTGTGCAATTACTTTCAAATAGCTGTAAATGCGGGTACAGGAGTAACTTTTAATTTTAATCTTAACGATTTTTGCAAACGATTTAACCTCAATGCGTCCATTACCTTTAATGCGCTCAAAATACTTGAATTGGCCGAATATATTGCCCTGTCTGAGGCTTATCACAACCCCTCTAAAATAAAAATTACGGTAGATAATTTAACATTATACGATTATCAGTTGCGCAATCCCAAGTTTGATAAATTTATTAAAGTATTATTGCGTTCTTACGGTGGTATATTTGACAACTATGTCATCATTAAAGAAGAAGATATTGCCTTACGTATGGAATTAAGCTTAAGCGATACAATAAATTCCTTAAATTATTTAGACAGAATAAATATTATCAGTTACATTCCCAGAAACGACAACCCGCAGGTTACACTGTTATCACCCCGCGTTAGCGAAAGTTCATTTTATCTGGCCAATGAAGTTTATGAAACAAGAAAAAAACGGGCAGAGAACAGAATAAATACCATGATAAATTATGCTGAGCAAGCCGTTTGCAGAAGTAATTTCTTATTGAATTATTTTGGCGAAAAAACAGATATGCGCTGCGGGGTGTGCGATTATTGCCTGAAAATGAATAAAACCGGATTAAGTAATATTGATTATCAAAACATCGCAAACGATATTTGCAATGTGTTAAAACAAAATGCTTTATCTTTAAAAGATTTGCTTCCGCTTTTGCAACAACATAAAGAAGAGAAAGTAATTAAAGTAATACAATGGATGCTCGACAACGAAGAATTAAAATATAACTCACAACAACAATTAATTATTAACCATTGAGTAAATTAAATCAAATTATTATTTTTTTGGCATTAATTCCGGTAAAGTTTTATCAGCTTACCATTTCACCGCTTACCGGGCCTACCTGCAGGCACACTCCTACCTGTTCGCAGTACACCATCGAAGCTATTAAAGAATGGGGAGTGATTAAAGGTTGGATAATGGGCATAAAGCGCATTATGCGTTGTCATCCCTGGGGTACGCACGGATATGACCCTGTACCTAAAAAAAAAAAATAATTAGGTTACTTTTATAATTTACATGTATTTAAACCAATTAACCTGTACAATGGACAAAATCCTACAATAGCAGTTAACAAAAATACAACTGATATTATTAAAGATAATAAACCCAGGGTACCTTCAAGTAATCCTGTAAAATAAAAAGTTAACATAATCAATGCAGATACAATCCTTACAATTTTATCAATTTGACCAACATTTTTTTTCATATAATTTTAGTATTATAATTACAAACTAATAATTTTCTGACAAACAAATTTATTAAGTTAATTATTGATTTTATAAACTCTTTGTTTGTATTCAAAATTATATCAATACATATAGTTAAAAACTTTTTTAAATCAATTATAAAAATGATTTCTGTCAGCAATTGTATGACTACAATAGGTAAAACCATATCCCAAATTTATCAACAAGAGGTGTAATATGAACCGAACTATTTGATTTAGTTGATTTAACCCCGATTTTATGATTGCTTTATTGCAATCTATCAGAAGAGTTACGGGCATTTTTCAATTAGGCATTTTATAATGCGTAATTTAGGTTTATGAAATCGGTTTTATATCAAAAATTAAATCCAAATTAAGCTATTGAAAAAACTTAATAATTTATTTATAAATACTCCCAAATTCCTTCAGATTGTTTATGCAAAATATCGTCTAAAATGCATATAAACATTCGGCTAAATGTTATATTAATACCTAATCCATTTAAACAACTCTTTATAGGTAACTTTTTTACCATACATTAAAATTCCTGTGCGGTATATTTTAGCGGCCAGCCAGGTGCAGCATAAAAACCCTGCAATAAGTAAACTCATTGACAATAACAATTCCCACAACGGAGCGCTACCCATGGCTACTCTTACCATCATTACCACAGGCGAGGTTAGCGGAAATAACGAAGTCCAAAACACCGTACTGCTTTCGGGATTTTCTATGGATAACTGGGCTACAATAAAAGCAAAAATCAAGGGTATGGTAACCGGCCACATAAACTGTTGGGTATCGGTTTCGTTATCTACTGCCGAGCCAATAGCAGCAAACAGAGCCGCATACATTAAATAACCAAATATAAAATAAAACAAAAACAAGCCTATCATCAAATACCAATTAATGCGGTTAAAAATCAGATCAAACACTTCGTTGCTGCTGTTATTCATCATTTGTGGCATATCGGCTGCCTGTATGTTTTTAGCTACTTGTAATTCTTGTGCTTGCACAGCTGCATCATACATATCATTAAATATAAAAGTTGAAGCTAACATTACTAATATCACGGTAAATACCACCCAAATTAAAAATTGGGTTAATCCTACCATGGCTATCCCGATAATTTTTCCTGTCATCAGTTCAAAAGGTTTTACAGACGAGATAATTACTTCAACTATGCGGCTTGTTTTTTCTTCAATTACCCCGCGCATCACCTGCAGTCCAAACAATAAGATAAACATATAAATAGCAAACGCAAATAAAAATCCTATCACCGTGCTTTGTCTTTTATCTTTTCCTGATTCTTTGTTTTCAACATCGGTAACATTTAATTCAACCGGCTTTTTGATATTTGGATATACTTCCTGAATAAATTTTTTTAATTCGGCTGTGGTGTCTTGTTTCATCAAACGGTAGCTTTCCATAATATGATTAAGCTCGCTGTTAATGTAATTTTGTACCGACAAAGGAGGCAGTTTTTTGTAACTTAGCTCGGCCTTGTTATTTTCAATTATTTTATCGTTGATGCGTAATATCAGGTCGTAATCGCTTTTAATAAAATCTTCATCACTAATGGCTTTATCGGTATAGCTAAACAGGGTTTTATCATTATCTTTAAAAAGTTTATCGGTTAGTCCTATTCCGTCAACTACCAATACTTTTTGCAGGGTAGTGTTTCCTACCGAAAGCCAAATAGCAAGAACCAAAAACCCGGCTAATAATATAGGTGCCAGTAAAGTCATTATGATAAACGATTTTTTACGTACGCGCGTAAAATATTCGCGGCCAATAATTAAACTTATCTTACTCATTACTTACAGTATTTTGTTGTTGAACAGTTTGTATAAATATATCGCTCATGGAGGGAGTAATTTCTCTTACCGAAATTATTTCAACATGAGGTATAAGCGATTGTAAAAGATTATTCAATGTATTGTTATTTAAGAGTTTAATACGGCATTTAAAATGATTATTTTCGATTATCTCTTTATCAATCAGTTCAAAGCCTGCCCACAATGCATTGGCAAAGGCAATCATATTGCCATGAAATTCTACTTCGTACAGATAGCTTCTGAATTGCTTTTTTATATCGCGAACGTTGCCGTCTAATATTTTTTTAGAATTATTTATCAGCGCAATATAATCACACATATCTTCAACGGTTGACATGTTGTGTGTTGAAAATATAACGGTAGCGCCTTCATTGCGCAATCTCAAAATTTCTTTTTTAATCAGTTCTGCATTAATCGGATCAAAACCACTAAAAGGCTCGTCTAATATCAACAGTTTAGGCTGGTGTATAACGGTGGTAACAAACTGCACTTTTTGCGCCATTCCCTTGCTCAATTCTTCTACTTTTTTATTCCACCAGGCCGTCATTTCCATCCTTTCAAACCATTCGCGCAGTTTTTTTAAGGCTTCTTTTTTACTCATTCCTTTTAATCGCGCTAAGTAAAGCGCTTGCTCGCCCACCTTCATTTTTTTATACAGTCCTCTTTCTTCGGGTAAATAACCTATTTCGGCAACATGTTCAGGAGATAATTTTACTCCTCTGAAATAAACTTTGCCTTCATCGGGTGCCGTTATCTGATTGATTATACGTATAAGTGATGTTTTGCCCGCTCCATTTGGACCCAACAACCCAAAAACCGATTGCTCTGATACACTGATGCTGACATTATCAAGTGCAGTATGCCCGGCATATCTTTTAACTATGTTGTCGGTTTTAAGTATTTCCATGCAATATATATTTAATTGGATAAATGTACCCGCAAAAATAATGGGTTAATTCTAATCTATAAACACATATTTTCATAGAAGTAAACAATATAAACCCAAATTCAGCATTAGAAATTTGAAAAAGTTCAAATTTTCCGCCAGAGGCGGACTGAGTGTGTTGAATGTCGTGTGGGATTTGGGTTATCCGCCATCAGGCGAACATTACGTATACTAATGCGTAATGTGGGATAAACTAATGCAAATTAAACAATATACCTTGCTCAGTAATGTAATTTAACTTATTCTGCATTACGCATACAAATACTTAATGCGGAATGAACATTACCTATGGCTAAGTTTTTTGTATATTAAACATATAATTTAATTATATTTGATTAACCAAAAAATATTACATTAATTAACTATGCGCAGAAAATTGTTTAATACTCTTCTATTTATCACCACATACAACTTTGCATTTGCACAAACTAATTATTTTTTTTCCAGAAACGACTCGGTAGCTGTATATCATGGTATAGACTCCTTAACTTTAGCCTGGGCAGGCGGTATTAACAGTGTACAGGTTTCTAATATAGATTTGAATTTTGACGGCACACAAGACCTGTTTATATTTGACCGAACAGGCAATAAAGTACTTACTTTTTTGCACAGCGGTCAACCCAACAGCGCTACATATAAGTATGCACCCCAATACGAGATATACTTTCCTAAAATGGAATACTGGACACTGTTAAGAGATTACAACTGCGATGGCTATCCCGATATTTTTACTTCTACTCCCGGAGGGATAAAAGTGTACAAAAACACATCTACCCCTGGAAATATCAGTTTTCAACTGGTAACACCCAATTTTATTTATTCTTATCAAATCAGTAACTATGTCAATTTATATGTGAGTTCGGTTGATATTCCTTCTATTTCTGATATTGACGGGGATGGAGATTTAGATATTTTAACTTACGGAGTATTAGGCACACAGGTAGAGTATCATAAAAATCTTTCGATTGAGAGTGGCTATGGCTGCGATAGCTTAAAATACATACTTAAAAACAATTGCTGGGGGCAATATGCCGAAGACGCTTTTAATTGCACCCTCTATCTTAATCAAACCTGCTCTAACAGCGGTATTGGCGGAGGCGCAGAGTTAGCGCCTTATGATGCTGATACCCTAATTATTATGCCGGATGACGAAGCAAGATGGTACAGACACTCCGGCTCCTGTTTATGTGCATTTGATTATGACGGAGACAATGTTGCCGATTTATTGGATGCTGATGTAAGTTGTGTAGAATTGCGCTATTTACACAATGGCGGTAGCGCACCTAATACCAATAGTGCCATGGATTTAATTGACTCATTTTTTCCGTCAAATACTACGGCAGCCCATGTAGATGTTTTTCCCTGTGCTTTTCAGGCGGATGTTAACAATGACGGCCATCGCGATTTACTTGTTTCGCCCCAATTAGTGGGTAGTTCTGAAAACCGGGCAAGTTTACTCTATTACCGCAACAATAATTTCGACAGCATACCGGTATATCAACACATACAACAGGATTTTTTACAACAACAAATGATAGAAAAAGGAGAAGGCGCTGTTCCCGTATTAGCCGATTACGATGGAGACGGCTTACTTGACCTGTTTGTGGCAAATTACGGCTCATGGGTTCCTACTTCGCAAACCTTAGAATCTAAACTTGCGCTATATAAAAACACCGGTACGGCCAACAAACCGCGTTTTCAACTTGTAAGCGACAATTTTGGCAACCTTAATCTTATCATTAATAAACTTGGGTTATATCCAAGCTTTGGCGATTTAGATGCTGATGGTGATATTGACATGATATTGGGAAATGCAGATGGCACCTTAAGTTATTTTAGAAACATTGCAGGAGCAGGAAACCCCGCCTCATTTCAGTTAATAAACCCGGTTGTGCAAGACGACCAAAATCAAACCATTGACGTTGGACAAGATGCTGCTCCGTTTCTGATAGATTTAGATCGTGACGGCAAACTTGATTTGGTAATCGGAACACGCAGCGGTAAATTATCTTATTACAAAAATATAGGCACCACTACCCTACACAGTTTTAAACTCATCACTAATAACCTGGGAAATGTTGATGTAACGGCTTATCAGGACATTAACGGATACAGTATACCCTGGATAATAGATTCTGCCGGTAGTTACCAGCTTTTCATAGGCTCCAAATCGGGATACATTCATCATTATAATAATTTAGATAACAACCTTAGCGGTACATTTACACTGGTAGATTCTACCCTATTTGAAATACCCACCGGCATCCGAACCGCTCCTGCCCTTGCCGATTTGAATAATGACGGCAAAACAGACCTGATTGCAGGTAACTACAGAGGCGGTATTACTTACTTCTCGGGCAGCGATAATAACGTGGGAATAACAGAAATAATTACAAAAAATATTTTTCAAATATATCCCAACCCTGCAACTGATGTTATTTATTTACGCAGCCATACATATTTTAATTCTGCTAACTTACTATTAACCGATATTTACGGACGATTCATAAAATCATCACACATAAATACAAATGTTTATA
Organism: Flavobacteriales bacterium; assembly: GCA_037443205.1. Taxonomy (GTDB): domain Bacteria; phylum Bacteroidota; class Bacteroidia; order Flavobacteriales_D; family UBA2798; genus JBBIOU01. The sequence goes on from JBBIOU010000035.1 coordinate 14,544, forward strand.
CTTTGGATATTAGTCAACAACCCGCAGGAATATATTTTATTACCATAGAAACAATCAAGGGTATAGAAACTCATAAAATTGCTATTTACCGTTAGGTTGTTATCTGTAAAGTTTTTCTATCTTAGCACAAAAAATAATATAAAAACATGAGGACAATCTATTCACTTTTGATATATACATCAATATCCATTATTTATGCATGCTCGGAAAAACAGCCGGTTAAAGAAGTAATTATCGAAAGAGACACCGTGATAGTTACTGAAACACCCCCGCGTGATTCATTTATGGTTTATGGACACATAGAATTTCCCTCAAAAGATGGTTTACTCATAACCGCCAACAGCTACGAATATAACGTTCCCAACGAACCCTACATCATACTTTGCCACCAGGCCGGTTATAGCCGTGGCGAATACAGAGAAACCGCAAAAGAACTCAATACTTTAGGCTATAATTGCCTGGCGATTGACCTGCGTTCGGGCAAAGAGTGTAATAAAATGATTAATGAAACTGCCGCCAGAGCTACCGATAATAAACTACCTGCTAATTATGCAGATGCAGAACAAGATATTCTGGCAGCCATAGATTATGTACATGCAAAAACCGGCAAAAACGTAATTTTATTAGGCAGTTCCTACTCTGCTTCGCTGGTTTTAAAAATAGCAACAGAAAATGATAAAGTAAGCGCAGCTATTGCCTTTAGCCCGGGCGAATACATCCCCGGAACAAACATTGCGCAAAACATATCCGATTTAAATAAACCGGTTTTCATCACCTCTTCCAAAAAAGAAGCAAAAGAAGTATCTGATTTTATTAAAAATGTAAAGTCAACCATCAAAGAACACTTTATACCTGCCGGGCAAGGCGAACATGGTTCTAAGGCGCTTTGGACAACTACCCCCAACCATGCCGAATATTGGGATGCTTTAAAAGCTTTCTTAAATAAAATTAACCCAAAAATTCATTAGACTTTTTCCAGGCAAAAAGGATGTCTAAGATTTTGCAAGAAATTTCTTAGCATATTTTCTTTTTTTTGTGTGTAAGAAATTTTAACAAAACCTAAGAACTGGGACAAACCAAATATTACTCACATAACTACACGCTTGCATTAGCCTAAGGAAAATTCGCTGGCTAATAACAATTTTGGGATTAATAAAAATAAAGAGGTTTAATCCCACCTTACGCATTAGCATGCGTAAAGTTCGCCTGATGGCGGATAACCCAAATCCCACACGACACCCAACACACTCAGTATTAGAAATTTGGGTTAATAGTTATTTACTCATACCGTTAAACCCTTTTAAATACAATGGTTCGCAATAGGCAATGTTTTGCTTATGTCCGTGTAAAAAATTAGCGTATGCATCCGAAGCCATAAAACTAGCATCCGGCCATATATCTGGCAGATATTTTACCTGATGATTTTCTAATATATCCCTGCATTTAGCAGCACCATCACCAAAAAAATAAATCCTATGCGATTGATAGTTACTCAAAAAAACGTCATCTATAATTACAGCTGCGGTATCCTTTATCACACGTAACTCAAAGTCAAAGAGTGCTGTATATACCTCCATCCTGCGTGCATCAATCATCGGGCATAATAAACTATCTTTCTCCATACCCGTTAGTTTTTTTTTAGCCTTCAAGGCCATCGTTTTTAAAGTATCTACATATATCAATGGTATATTGAGTACATAACACAAGGCTTTAGCTGTACTAAGTCCAATCCTTAACCCTGTATAAGAACCCGGACCACAACTGAATGCAACCGCATTTAGTGCCCGGATGTCTAATCCTGCTGTTTTTAATAATTTAATAATTAATAAGTTCAGTTTTTCGGCATGCACATACTCATCAGGCAAAACCAATTCATTAGCTAATACCTTCTCTCCCCTAGCCAGCGCAACAGAACAAGCTTTGGTTGAGGTTTCTATAAGTAAAATATAGGGCATCCGTAGTGCAAAAGTAAGGCTTAGTCAAAAATACAACACAGCTAAATAAAAATAACTTAAATTTAGGCAACCATAATTTAAGTTTAGCGTCAATAAATTGCAACAAATGAAAGCAATTAACCACATTGAAGAATTATTTTTAGAAGCGGATAAAGCTTTAGACGAGGGAAACCTTGCAGAGGGGAAAAAGCTGCTGGAAGAAATACTCAGAGAAGAACCTTCTTACGGTAAAGCCCACAACCATTTAGGTTGGTTATATAAAACCAGGTTTCAGGATTATAATACTGCCGAAACACATTATAAATTAGCTTTAAAATTTGACCCCGACTACTCTGCCACCTACCTCAATTATGCCTACTTATTAAGAGATAGCGGGCGTTTAGACGAATTAGAACAAATATTAACCCGGGCGCTTAACATAAATGCACCTAATAAATGCGGTATATACGATGAATTTGGTTCTCTCTACGAACTGAGAGGACAATACAAACAAGCCATAAAATATTATAAAAAAGCTATACAACATTGCCTCAACGATAAAATATTGGAAGAGTTAAAAGGACACATTAAGCGTTGCAGAAAAAAACGCAGTATGTTTGGTAAATTCAAACGAATGATAGAATATATAAATATCTGATTAAGGCATTATAAACCATTCGGTTTAATTATTTTAATCTTATTTTTTACCATATAAGCAAAACTTTATATATTCGCTGCCTGAAAAACATTTGATTTATGCAAACTGCTAAACTTTTTAAAATTGCTTTATTATCTGCTCTACCGGTATTTATGTTAGCCTCTTGCGAAGGTAATGAAGAACCCAAAAACAACAGTAACGATGTAGTAAGTGACCAATTGCCTGTTGAAACAAATGAAGGAGAAGAGCTGCAGTCAAGTTTTCTTCCCTCTCCCCTGCAAGTTGCTATGATTTTTGATAAATCAGGGCTTGAATTTGATCCCTCTTTAGTAAATAACCCAAATAACTTGCAAAAATATACAACTAAATTCGAAAAATCATTGAATTTTGGTGCCTATTCGGCTGATTTGGCCTATGCCGTTTTAAACGAAAAATCGAAAGAAGCAGCCAAAACACTGAAAGTAGTTAAAGAATTAAGTTCCGAGATTGGTTTAAGCACAGTTTTCGATTCGGAAGATATTATGACAAGATTTGAAAAAAATATTTCCAATAAAGACTCTGTTCTCGATCTGCTGGTATTAATTGAAGAAAAAACTGATGATTATATTGAAGAAAACGGAGAACATGAATTAGGTGCAGTAATGTTTGCCGGTGCATGGATAGAAGGCATGTATATAGGCGCACGCTCTGCTATCAAAGAACAAAAGAAAAATAAAGATTTAGGAAATAAATTATCCGAACAAATGATTATTTGTGGCAACATCATTAAAGAACTCGAAACCAAAGCCCAAAAATCTGCCGAAGTTGATAAACTTATTGCCGACATCAAAGCCATCAACGATTTATACCACAACTTTGAATCAGTTAAAAAAATGGAAGGTGATGCTGCCTACGAAGTAACACTTACCGAAGACGAAATGAACCAGCTTACCGGTAAAATTATTGATATAAGAAACTCTATTGTAAAAGAATAAATCTGATAAAATAAACCCGCTTATGAATACAAAAATCGCTTCTATATTGCTTACCTCCACTTTTATGGCATTTGTAAGCATAAATATTGCTCAGGTGTTAAATAAAAAAGACAAAGGCAAAAACACCCCCGCTGAAGAAGTGAGTAAGGTTACTGAGTTTAAACAAAAAAGCCGCGAAAATTTAAAACCTTATCGCTACGATGCCTGTGCAGTTACACACTTTTCGTTTAGCGCATACGAGCAAAGCAAAGAAGTTGAACTATTGCTCTTCAGCGGTACCGAATACAAGTTGTGTTTTAACACCGAAGGAACTCCTAAACCCATAGGTATTCGGATTTATGACAAACCTTCGGGCAATCAAACACGCGCGCTCATCTACGAAGAACAAAACGTGCAAGGCAGAGATGTTAATATTATTACAGCCGACTTAGAAAAAAAATATAAAGAAATGAAAAAAAGCGAATCGGCTACTTTAAAAAGACTTTACATCAATTACCTCATTCCGGCTAACGAAACCAAAGAACCACTCAAAGGTTTTGCAATTGTTTCGTACGGTTATAAAAATGTTTAATAAATAATACTGTTTGCAAAAGCCATCCTAAAACGGATGGCTTTTTTATTTATCTTTGCAAGCCATAAAATTAACCTATGTTGTAAATAGGCATGATAAAAATTACTCTACCCGATGGTTCCGTTCGCGAGTATGCTAAAGGAACCACAGCAATGCAAATTGCACAATCAATCAGCGAAGCACTGGCACGCAATGTACTGGCTGCCGAAATCAACGGAAAAGTATGTGATGCAGCATCACCTATACAGCAAGATGCTACGCTAAAGTTGTTAACCTGGAACGATGAACAAGGTAAAGCCACCCTTTGGCACTCCTCGGCACACCTCATGGCCGAAGCACTCGAAGCCTTTTATCCGGGAATAAAATTTGGCATCGGTCCACCCATCGAAAACGGCTTCTATTACGATGTTGACCCCGGTAAGCACCATATTTCGGATGCTGACTTTAAACGCATAGAAGATAAAATGCTTGAACTTGCCCGTCAAAAAAATACCTATCAGCGCAAAGAAGTTAGCAAAGCCGAAGCCATTAAATACTTTACCGAAAAAGGTGATGAATACAAACTGGATTTACTCGAAAATCTGCAAGACGGCACCATAACCTTTTATACACAAGGCAATTTTACCGATTTGTGCAAAGGTCCCCACATCCCCGACACCTCGCACATTAAAGCCGTAAAATTACTCTCTGTAGCAGGAGCGTACTGGAAAGGTGATGAAAAGAACAAACAACTGGTACGTATTTACGGCATAAGCTTTCCTAAACAAAAAGAACTTGATGATTATTTAAAATTGCTGGAAGAAGCTAAAAAACGTGACCATCGCAAATTAGGTAAAGAGTTAGAATTGTTTACCTTTTCGCAGCAAGTAGGCATGGGACTGCCCTTATGGTTACCCAAAGGTACAGCCCTTAGAGAACGCCTGGAAAACTTTATGCGCCATGCCCAAAAAAAAGCCGGCTACCTGCAGGTAGTTACTCCGCACATCGCACACAAAAATCTATACATTACCTCCGGACATTACGAAAAATATGGTAAAGACTCCTTTCAACCCATACAAACCCCGCAAGAAGGAGAAGAGTTTTTTTTAAAACCCATGAACTGCCCTCATCACTGCGAAATTTACAAGTCCAACCCACGCTCTTATAAAGATTTACCCCTTCGCTTAGCTGAATTCGGAACCGTGTACCGGTACGAACAAAGCGGTGAACTGCACGGTTTAACACGCGTAAGAGGATTTACCCAGGATGACGCACATATCTTTTGCCGGCCCGACCAGGTTGAGGATGAGTTTAAAAAAGTAATAGACCTGGTACTATATGTTTTTAATGCCTTGAATTTTACCGACTACATTGCACAAATATCGCTGCGCGACCCCGAAAATAAAACAAAATACATCGGCAGCGAAGAAAACTGGAATAAAGCCGAACAAGCCATTATCAATGCAGCCCGCGATAAAGGCCTGAAAACTGTTGTTGAAACAGGCGAAGCTGCATTTTATGGCCCTAAACTCGATTTTATGGTACGCGATGCCATAGGCAGAAAGTGGCAATTAGGCACCATACAGGTTGATTATAACCTGCCCGAACGCTTTGAACTTGAATATACCGGCAGCGACAACCAAAAACACCGTCCGGTAATGATACACCGCGCACCTTTTGGCTCGTTAGAAAGATTTGTAGCGGTGCTCATCGAACATTGTGCAGGTAACTTTCCACTCTGGCTCAGCCCCGAACAAGCCATTATTTTACCTATTAGCGAAAAATATAACGATTATGCACACAAACTTTCAAATGTTTTAAAAAATTACGATATTCGCGCCCTCGTTGATGAAAGGAACGAGAAAATAGGCAAAAAAATTCGCGATGCCGAAGTAAAAAAAATACCCTATATGCTTGTAGTAGGCGAAAAAGAACAGGCAGAAAACAAGGTATCGGTAAGAAAGCATGGCGATGGCGACAAAGGAATAATGCCGGTAGAACAATTTGTTAATTACCTGCAAATGAAATTGACGCACTGCTTGCCAAAAATTAAAAATGTTAAACTAAAAAATAAAAACTATAGCACTGCAAGAAAAGCAAACATTTAAAAAGCCGCAAAAAGAAGAAGGCTACAGAATAAACGAAAAAATTACGGCCCGCGAAGTTCGTTTGGTTGGCGAAGGAATTGAGCCTAAAATTTATTCTTTGGCACAGGCATTAAAAATAGCACAGGAACAGGAACTTGATTTGGTAGAAATATCTCCCAATGCCGTGCCCCCTGTTTGTAAAGTTATAGATTACAAAAAGTTTCTTTACGAACAAAAAAAGAAACAAAAAGAACAAAAAGCCAAACAGGCTAAAATAGTTGTTAAGGAAATCAGATTCGGACCTAATACCGATGACCACGATTTTAACTTTAAACTAAAACACGCCATTGGTTTTTTGCAGGAAGGAGCTAAAGTGCGTGCCTTTGTGTTGTTTAAAGGACGCTCCATCGTATTCAGAGAAATAGGTGAAATACTTTTGCTGAAGTTCGCACAGGCTCTCGAAGAATATGGTGTGGTAGAAAAACTACCCTCAATGGAAGGTAAGAAAATGTTTATACTTATCAATCCAAAGAAAAAAGGAAAATAAAGGTTTAATATAATATATACAACTATGCCAAAAATGAAAACAAATGCCAGTGCCAAAAAAAGGTTTAAAATAACCGGTACCGGTAAAATTAAGCGTAAACAGGCCTTTAAACGCCACATTTTAACTAAAAAGTCAACCAAACGCAAACGTCATTTAACAGCAGACGTATTGGTACACAAAAGTGATATGAATAATATCAAGGCTTTATTGTGCATGTAATTTACGTTCTTAAAAAAGGTTCAACATGTTTAACCCGGGAGTTTAGTAAACAAGCGTTTTCTACCTTAAAATGAAAACCACTAACTACCAAAAACAAAAAATTAAATTATGCCACGCAGTAAAAACAAAGTAGCATCAAAAGCAAGAAGAAAAAGAGTATTGGCCGCAGCCAAAGGTTACTGGGGACGTGCCAAAAATGTTTACACCGTTGCTAAAAACGTTGTAGAAAAAGCAGGCGTACACGCCTACGCAGGACGCAAACAAAAGAAACGTCTGTACAGAGGAATCTGGATACAGCGTATTAATGCAGCCGTTAGACCATACGGCATGAGTTACAGCGAATTTATCGGTAAAGTAAATGCCAAAGGCATTGAAATTAATCGTAAGGCATTGGCCGATTTAGCGCTAAATAACCCCGATGCATTTAAAGCAATTGTAGAAAAAGTAAAATAAAAATTACTTATCCTTCATCACAAAAGCCCGTCAAAAATAAACTGCACCCAAAAATTTAGACAAATTTAGAATTAATTTTGTTAATGATGAACTCGGTATTGTACCGGGCTCATTCTTCTTAGAATGAGTTTTATTCTGCCATGGTTATAGTAGTGGATATAGTCCTTAATTACTTCTTTCAATTGAACAATGGAATCGTATTTTTTCAAATGAAAAAGTTCTGATTTTAGTATCCCAAAGAAATTTTCAATCACGGCATTGTCCAAGCAATTTCATTTTCTAGACAAGCTTTGGGTGATGCCTTTTTGTTCTAGTTTGTATTGGTATTGCTTCATTTGATATTGCCAGCCTTGGTCTGAATGTAACAACAAGTCTTGGGATGGTTTTACTTTCTTAAATGCTTTGTCCAACATATTCATCCCACATTACGCATTAGTATGCGTAATGTTCGCCTGATGGCGGATAACCCAAATCCCACACGGCACTCAACACACTCAGTCCGCCTCTGGCGGAAAATTTGGATTTATTTCAAATTTGTAATGCTGAATTTGGCATAAATGGCATTGGGGTATTATTGGCACAGAAAGGCTCCTGTTTGTACCACGCTGCATTTCCGCACAAGCGGGTTTTGATTACCTATCCTATAACTTGTAAAGCTTTTACTCATAATGCCAAAAATAATAAATGCCAGTTACAAACTGGCACATACTAAACATTTTATTTACATTGAAGTTACGCTGTGCTAAACTCCAACGAGCGGGGGGGCTTCACAAGAGATATTTTACATTAACCAAACAATATTAATTGTATCTCCGTTTTTAATTGAGAAGCCAATAAAAACATTATTCAAATTTAGGAAGAAAGCAACAATATAATAATTTGTAAATGATAATTCATAAGAAAAAACCCTTATAAAATCAATACCTTTTTCTACATGTATAGTATCCAAAAAAGAGAATCTATATCCACTTCGTAAATTAATACACATTAAGTGAGTCAAATCATCAGGTTTTTTACCTTCAAACAAGATTTTACGTTCATTAAAATATTCAGCGCAGGTGTCAATAAAAAATATTTCAGATTCCAACATTGAAACATAGTGATCAAAAAACACATGAGTTCCGTCTGTTATAATCATTTTGTGGTATAGCTTTTTATTAAAATGCAATGAATCTAGAACATACATCTGATACTTGTTCCCAATATTATCACAATAAATATGTTCTTTTTTTGCAATAAAATCTTCCCGCAAATATTTATTGTGTGCAGTGGGAAATAATTTATACCACAAAGAGTCCGATTTAACATTTTCAAAAGTTGGTATTAACTCCAAATTCGGCTCACCATAATCTGAATTAAACCCATTATTACTTATAGAAATTTTGATACAAATTAATATAATAATTAAACAATATAATATAATGTTTTTCATTATTTTCCTTGAATTTAACATAATCGAATAAAATAATTAGCGCCCTATTCCATCACTAGAATCTCCACCTCCCCCAACTTTTGTGTTGTCCTTCTGCATTGGTAAAGGCTTAAGCATTTCGTCTATCTCTCTAAGCATTGTAAGCTCATTTTTTATATCTTTTGCTGAAGACGGTGAGTTAGGATTAATCAATTTACCACGATAACCTGAGTTGTATGACCCATAAATCTTGTGTGAAATTTTATGTTTTAGCTTATGTTCATCCTCCTCTTTAGAATTAGCATTCATTGCCTCGCTTACCTTTTCCTTAATAGTTGGATAATTGTCCACATGAGCTTTTATTTCATGAAACAAAACTGCTGCATCTTCATAGGTTGAAAAATCTGGAAATTTGCCAGGGGTGTCATTTGCCATATCTTCATTAAATACAATAAAAGACGTATTTGCAGTATTTCGAACCTTTATCCCATTAAAATTAGTGCCTTCATATTTTATCTCACTGCCTTTTTGGATCATCATAGGGCCCGAGGTAGTTGCTTGAGTGCTTTTTCCTTCAGGATCTAAATACGTTGTAGCATTCCCAATGGTTATGTAGATGTCGTCTGTTGTACTAGTTTTATATTTATCTAACATTGCTTTACCTGATGCTGTGCGTTCTAAAGTATTGTAACCAATTTTATTCTTTATCTCAGCAGCATTTGGATGATCGATATGATAGATTTTTCCATCAGTGGTAACAACAAAAATACTGTCACCAGCAAAATCAATAGATGTAATTGGATTATTTCCTGCAAACTGATAGGGTGTGTACCAAGGATAACTTTTAGCCAGCCCATCCACACTTAAAAACCTACCCAACCTATTATCATAAAAACGGTTTACGTAATCATAACTATTCCCGCTGCCTTTTATCTCATCATCCTTTTCCATACCATTGAATCCATACCTGTATGCACTCACTCCGTCTGTGGCAGATATCTTCACATCGTCAATAAAGAAAGCGCAGTTGCTGTTATTGCCGGTTCTCTCAAATTCTATCCTGTACGTTCCGCTGCTGCCGGATGTGAAGCTAAAGCTGATGTTGCTTATACCTGCTGCGCTTACACTACCGGTATAGATCACCACGTTGGAAGCGTTCTTTACACGATAGCTAATGGAACTGGCCGGGTTACAGCTTCCCTTGTCGATGATAGCGCTTACGTTGTACACGGTATTACAATTTACGGAAAATGTTTTATACACCCCATGGCAGAGGAGCCGCCACTTTTGCTGGCCCGGAGCCTGCCCGAAGAGTGGCTCATCGAGGTGCTGCCAAGTTACCAAGCAATTTTCTTTTTTTGCGTCCATAGAATATTCTGCTTATTAGCAGGTCTATTAATCTCTTTTGATAGATTGAGATCTGGAGTAACATTATTACGGAATAGAATTAAATCGAATCCAAGCCAAATACTATCTATTGGGGGATCAAAAACAAACTTGATTTCGAACTCATGCTTGCCTTTAGGAAGTAATTCTTGAATAACAGGATAATCGGTATTGCAATTGACATCATGAATCATATTTAATTTGCTAGTATCGAATTTAACAAAAGGAGATGGTCCGTAGCAAGATGTTGAAAGAAAATTAATGGTGTCATTTGAATAATTATTAATAAGAGTTGCATTAATTGATAAAATATGATTTTTTTCAATTTTATTAATAAAGAAATCAAACAGAACTGAATCGAGGTTGGAGTCGATTTCTAATCGTTGAGACACTTGGGTGTTATCAATCATTTTTTTTCTTGATTGACATGAAACATGCCAAAAGTGAAAAAAAACAACGGCCGAAAGAACAATAACAATGAATTTAGTACTCATAATCCTATTGGGTTAAAAAATTCAGTGGAAGCGATTTAATCAAATTAAACAAATTATTTGCATTATTTATATATGGAGGAATGCCTTCAGCTGTTCCTTGATTTAACCTTGTTCGATTACCATGTGAAGTTCCATCTCTAAAGTAACCATGTGGGGAATAAACAACTCTTAAGAATAGATTTGTCATTTGAACAGCATCGGCATGTTGCCAAGTTGGACTTCCTGATAACCTTCCTAATCCATGACCAATTGCTTCGTGAGCAATAAGTTCACCAAGGGAACTACTACGAGAAATATATCCAGGTGATGTCCCCCAATTTTGGAAATCTCCCACATTTGCAGTTGAATTTGAAACCACAATTGAAAGAGATTGATTTAAACCACCTAGTGTAAAATTTACTCCTCCACCTGATTTAGAGTCAACTAATGACCCTTTAATGACATTGCCATTTGCATATCTATTAGCAGAATTCTCTAATCGATTATCAATATCAGGATTTTTTAACCTTACCTTCTCTCTCTTTTTAACAATGCTAATAAAATGTTTATTATTGTCATTGATCATTGTAAAATAACCTTCTGCTAACGCTCGTTCATCATCTGATAGATCTTTGGTCGCCTCATAAAAATCAGATTGATCAATTTTCTTAAAGGAATAACTAAATATTCGCCTTCTTATTAATTTCCTAAATTCTTTATATTCCTCCCCATCAAAGGTTTCCTTTTTCATATTTCTTTTTAATCTTCTTGCAGACCTTCTGTCTGTGCCCTCTAGTTCATCCCCTTTAGGATCAAGATAAATAATTGGGCAATTTCTAACGAAATTATAGGGGTTAATATCTCCAAATTCTCTTAAAAGAGGATCCAAACTCAACCACCTTCCCAGGCGAGAATCGTACTGCCTGAACTCTGTTGTATAACTATTCCCACTTCCTTTCACCTCATCATCCCTCTCCTGCCCATTTAACCCATACCTATACTTCTCACCCGTAAAATTGCGGTTTTGTAGGTGGGCGCCAAAGGGAGAGTAATTGGTTATATGTGTTTTGCTCGTCATTAAACTGCTTAGCCAAATTTAAGGAAAAATTTTTTAACCACAGAGAGCACAGAGTAACACAGAGGTTTTTAAAGCGCGTAAGCCTGACGCAAATGCGGGCGTGTGCATAGCGTGAATAAAAACTTTAGCAAATGCAGATGTAATGCATTTGCGTTAAGAAGT
>JBBIOU010000036.1:0-25092 GCA_037443205.1 Flavobacteriales bacterium
CTGTATACCAATCCGCCCCAGCGGTTGTATATGTATAACTCGTTCTCTGGATACTTCTCTATCCCTAATATCACAAACTCATCGTTTATCCCGTCTCCGTTCGGACTGAATCCGTCTGGGATGACAAGCACAATTTCTTTGATTACACGAATAATTATTGTTGCCGTATCGCAATAATTATTACACAAGGCATCACAAACTACATACACAAGCGTATCGGTTCCTTCGTATCCGCTGTTGGGTGTATAAGATACAACGGTACCGTTTATACTTGCTGTTCCGTTATTAGGACCGGCAATAATACTAACGGATGTAAAATTGCCATTATCGTTGGTGGTAGCATTAATAACCGCGATTTGAACGTTTTCTATTTGGGTAGAATCGTTGTTGGCCTGTAAAGTTAAAGCTGAAGTATTTATTGTTACCACAACGCTATCACTTGCTTCGCAACCGGTAACAGGGTCGGTTACGGTAACATAATACACGGTAATATTATTGCTTGGTGTAACCGTAATGCTGGCAGTAGTTTCAGTAGTGTTCCATAAATAATTTCCGCCTCCGCTGGCAGTAAGGGTTGTGCTTGATGATGGACAGATGAGTTGATCGAGTCCGGCATCAGCATTGGGCAAAGGATTAACTGTAATGGTAACGGGCTGTCTGCCGCCTAAATTAATGCAACCATTAGCATTGGTTGCTTCTACATAATATGTAATGGTAGAAGTGGCGTTAAAAGTATAAGGTGTAGTACCTACTGCCATACCACCGGTAGAGGTAGTATATACATTGAAAGTGCTGCCAACTGAGCCGGTGGCATTGATAGTAACAGGATCACCGGCACAAACTGTATTAGCAGATGCTGAAACGGTTGGGTCGGCCGGTGATGCTAATACTGTAATATTGTGTGCAACTATATCCTGACAAGGAGGTACACCCACAGTATAGGTTACGGTATTGGTTCCCACATTGCCTGCAGGATTAAAGGTATTGCCGGTTACACCTGTTCCGCTCCAGGTTCCGCCAGAGTTTCCGGTAATAAGCGTATTAAGGTTTATAGGTGCAGCATTTTCACAAATCGGGTTGGGTTGTGTCCATGCAGCCGATACATTCTGAGTGATTTGTATTGTTTGCGTAGAATTTTGCTGGCATGGCGCTGACCCTACTGTATAAGTGATGCTAACCGTTTGTCCGGCTAAACCGGTAGGGTCAAAGATATTGCCTGTTACACCGGTGCCACTCCATGTTCCTCCGGGAGTTCCGGTAATCAAGGCATCCAGATTGATTGTACCGGCTGCTTCGCAGGTTGCACCCGGGCTGGTCCAGGATGGATTGGCAATGGGTATTACGGTAATGGTAATGGGTACTCTGCCACCCAAATTTGTACATCCGTTGGCGCTTACCGCCTCAACATAATAAGTAGTGGTAGTAGTAGGATTAACTGTTAATGGCGCATTACCCAAAAAAGTTCCTCCTACCGATGCTGTATAAACACCAAAGGTATTTGCTCCTTGCCCGCTGGCATTAATAGTGGTGCTTTGTCCTTCGCAAATGGTTTGGTTGGTAGCATTTACTGTGGGATTAGAAGGAGCCGGATTTACGGTAATCGTAATAGGCACCCGACCACCTAGATTTGAGCAACCTTGTGCACTCACTGCTTGTACGTAATATGTTGTTGTAACGGTAGGGTTTACGGTTAGCGGAGTATTGCCCAATAGTGTACCCCCTGTGGATGCTGTATAAACTTCAAAATTTGCAGCACCGCTGCCGCTGGCATTAATGGTAGTACTTTGTCCTTCGCAAATGGTTGTATTTGTAGCTGATACTGTAGGTGTAGCAGGTGCAGGATTTACAGTGATTGTTATAGGTACTCTGCCTCCTAAATTAGCACAGCCCTGAGCACTTACCGCCTCAACATAATAAGTAGTTGTGGCAGAAGGTGTAACTACCAGTGGTGTTGTTCCTAATAAAGTACCGCCTACCATGGCAGTGTATACATTAAAAAACTGTGCACCGCTTCCGCTGGCATTGATGGTAGTATTTTGGCCTTGGCATATGGTTGTGTTGGTTGCAGACACTGTAGGTGTAGCCGGAGCAGGATTAACTGTTACCGTAACCGGTACCCTTGCACCGGCATGTGCACAAGTACCGTTGAGTGCTACCAGATAATAGGTAGTTGTTGATGAAGGATTAACTGATAAAGGCACTGTTCCTAAAAGATTGCCTCCTACACTGGCATCCCAAACCTGTATACTGGTAGAACCTGAGGATGTGGCATTAATAGTTGTACTTTGCCCCTGACAAATAGGGTTGGGTGATGCCGAACCTGTTGGAGTAGCGGGTAAAGGATTAACCTGTACAGTTACACTTACACAAGTAGTGGTATTGCAATCACCTTGGGCATGAACAAAATATGTAGTAGTGCTAGAGGGAGAAACCGTAATAGAAGAACCTGTACCTACAGGGGTACCACCACAGGAACCGCTATACCAGTTCCAGGTGGCACCTGTACCTAAACTACCACCGTTAACGGTTAAGGTAGTTGATTGTCCTGCGCAAATCGGATTGGGACTTGCCGATGCAGAACTTGGAGCTGCAGATAATGTGCTTACGTTAATGGTTACGGGAGTTCTGGCACTCTCACATCCCGGGTTGCTGGCATCTTCTGCTGCCACATAGTAGGTAGTAGTAGTTGTAGGACATAAATTTTGGGAGGTTCCGGTTGCAAACGGAGTACCTCCGCTGGGCACAGTGTACCATAAGTAGTTTACTCCCGGTTGTGGGTTATCAACTGTTACTGTTGTGCATGATCCTACACAAAAAGGCATTGGCACTGCAAAAAGCAAATTAGGCTGAGCCGGAGGGGTACATACCACATTTAAACAATGTAAAATGTTGGTTGGAGTAATGCTTTGTACGGTAGGAGTAAAGGTATTGGTAGTAGCTAAATTGGCGAACTGGGAGTTGGTAACAGCTTGTGCAGTAAAGGTATAATTACTTGTTGTTGCGTTTGTGCTTGAAGGAGCACATCCGGTACCTCCTACATTCATATTACCCAAGTTATCAGTTCTTACAATTTGATAGTTAAAACCACCTACTTGTTGGTCGGTCATGGTGTAGTAATACCCCTGGTCTGTAGCTAATCCGCCTTCGGGTAAAATGGTTGCCAAGCCACCTGTTGTACCATAACTTCTGTCAATCATAACGGCTCCGGTCGAAGCGTTAATTTTTAGAATAGCCGATGTTGGCACAGGTATTAAACCTGCCAAATAAGTCGAAATAAAAGAATAATTACCATCCGAATTTTCTGCAATATCGTTTACAGCATAATTCTTAACAGGGAATGTAGCACCATTTATTCTTCTGCCCGAAACCTGCGAGAATGAAGTACTTGTTCCGCTTATTCTGGCATAAGGTGCATGTATATCGTCATAACCTGAAATTAAAGCATCACCGTTTGAAAGCGTGATGATACATTGCAGGCCCTGACCTGAGGTATTACCTGCCCCAAATCTATTGATGTAAGTAGTAGCTCCGGTAGTTTTATTGGTTTTAACAATAAGTGCGTTACGGGGGTAGTCACTGGGTGGATTTCCTTGCAAAGTTCCTGAGCCCTCGGAAGATATACCAACAAAAATAAATCCATTAGATGTTTCAGTTACATCATTAAAATAATGTTCATCAGGGTTGGTAACTGAAATAGTCCATACCCTGCTCCATTGAATATTTCCGGTAGCATCCACTTTAACGGCAAAAGGGCTGGCCGTATCAACCGTTCCGGGAGAAACACCATCCCAAAAATAATTTACACCTCCGGCAGCCAAGAAACCACCATCAGAAGTTTGAATTACTGCATTAAAATATTCGTCAGAAGGTTTACCCGGAAAATCAGGAAGTTGGTATCTTCTGGACCAAATAACATTACCTGAATTATCTATACGCATTAAAAACCCTCCGGGGTCAGTGGTTCCGCAAACAATATAACCTCCTCCGTTTGCGTTTTTAATATCGGTGATAGAAGTTGCTATACCTCCCACATATCTGTTGGCCCACACAATATTACCTATAGAATTAATCTCCATGATGTTGCCATATAATGGTAAGAAAGTTGTATTGGTACCTGCCATTACAAAATTGCCTGAAGGGTTTTGCACCATACCCCCGGCCAGATCAAAACTGGCAATATCATAGCTTCTTCTAAAGGATGTTTGTGCATTTACATGCAGCAGATTAATTAAAAAAATCAGCGATGTAAATAAGCGGTAGATATAATTTCTCATAGCAAAAAAATTTATGCAAATTTCGATACATACGTGCTTTTTATTACAAGGGGCAGCCCCTCATTTTATCCGATAAATATAACCAATACATCTATTAATGTTAATATTGTAACGATAAAGCGAGGTAAATAAAATTGTTTCTTAAAACAGCATATAAATCATGTTATTTTTAACCACAGATAAAATTCGATGAATAAAATTTGCCTGGCTCATTCGCTGATAAGTAAAAGAGCGGACGGGATAATAGAAATAGAGACCAACAGTAATCACGAGTTCAGTCTTTCTGATGTAAAAGAAACGACTGAAGCAGTAGGCGAATTAACCGGTGGCAAGAAGGCACCTCTTTTAATAATGGCCGGTTCATTATCCGCTGTTTCTAATGAAGCCAGAAAGTTTATGGCTACTGAAGAATCTTTAAAATATTCAATTGCCGAAGCTTTTGTAATTAATACGATAACACAAAGAATTTTACTGAA
The DNA here is from genome assembly GCA_037443205.1 of Flavobacteriales bacterium. GTDB lineage: Bacteria > Bacteroidota > Bacteroidia > Flavobacteriales_D > UBA2798 > JBBIOU01. The sequence goes on from JBBIOU010000036.1 coordinate 4,751, forward strand.
TTTTTATTTAAAATTTGATAAACCACCCATCCCAACTCAGGGATTTACAGACAAAGCTGAGGCGATAGCATGGCTTAAAAAATATCTTACAAATCCTTGATGGAGTTTAAGATGTCTTTGTTTTGCAAAGTCCACAACAATAAACTATTGTTTCGGGGGTCTAATTCAAGTTTTTTACATATTCTTGATCGATAGTTTTCTACAGATTTAACCGAAACAAAAAGCAGTTCGGAAATTTCTTTACTGGATTTGTTTTGACTGACTAATTTCAGGGTTTTCAATTCGGCTTGCGTAAGTTTTTGCAGGGCTTCTTTTATTTCCTTTTTTTTACGGTCAATTTCGCTGTAGCTTTTATTTAATTGATAGAGCGATGGAGGAATGTATTTTTTACCGTTTAAAACATGATTGATACAAGCAACAATTTCGTTCACCGAGTTATCTTTTACTACGTATCCGCTGGCTCCGTTGAGCATTGCTTTGTTAAACATTTCTTCTTCGTTGTACATCGTAAGCACAATAACTTTTACCGGTAGTTCTTTATCATATATTTGTTTGCAAATATCCAGCCCGTTTATGCCGGGCATATCAATATCTAAAATAGCAACATTGGGTTTAGTGGCTTGAATTATTTTTAAGGTTTCTTCGCCTTCTTTTGTTTCTATGATTGTTGCGTTATTAAAAGCATTTTCAAGCACATTGCGCAAACCTTTTCTAAAAATAGCATGATCATCTGCAATTAATAATATCATAGAATGATGAAATTATGCCTTAAAATTAAGCATTAACTTAAATCCACCGGTAAAATTTTCACCCAAATTTAATTCGCCATTTAAAATGGATGCACGCTCTTTTATAGCCATAAATCCAATCCCTTCAATTTGTTCGGTTTTTATTTTTTTTATTCCTTTACCATTATCGCGGTATGTAAAAATAAATTCATTGTCTTTTTTTTCGATAATGAGTTTTAATGCACTAGCTTCGGCATGTTTAATGGTATTGTTAATACATTCCTGTGTTATTCTGTAGAGGTGAGTTTTAGTAGTTATATCAAGGTTTTCTACCTCACTGTGTATTTCGAAACTACAAACGATGTGTGTGTGTTTTTGAATTTTTTCCATGAGTTGCGCAATGGAGCGTGTGAGTCCGATTTTTTCGAGGTAGGAAGGATATAGTTTTCGGGATATTTCGCGGGTTTGTTCTATGATTTTACCGGTGTCGTTTTCCAGTTCAGTTAAAGCTTCGTTATTATTAGTATTAAGCAATCGCACTTTTGATTTAATGGCTGATAATGATTGACCGATGTCATCGTGTAAATCTTTGGCAATTCGGCTTCTTTCTTCTTCGATAGAGTGTATAAGTTGTTGAGAAAACTTTTGTTGTTGTATTCTTCTTTGCCGATTGTATCGAATATAGATCAGCGCAGCTGTTAAAAGTATGAGTGCTAATGAACCAACGATGGTAAAATACATTTTGGTTTGACTCAGACGTTTTTCATTGAGGCGTTGCTGGCGCTCGTTTTCAAGCTCGGTTTGTTGTTTTTCTACCTGATATTGCACTTGTATTTCTGATAAAAATTGGCTGTTGCGTGTTTCATCTAAACTATCATTTAGTTGTTTGTATAATTTATATTCATTCAGCGCTTCTGATAATCTTCCTTGTTTTTCGTATATCTTAGAATAAAAAAGATGAATACCTACCTGATTTTCGAGGTGTTTTAAGCTGTCTGAAATTATAAGGGCCGTATCAAGATTATTATGCGACAGGTTGTATTCGCCCAATTTAAATAATATTTGTGCTTTGCCTAAATATCCTTTGCCCAACTCGTTATAATGATTAGATTTTTTCATATAAAATATGGCCGAATCACAATATTTTACAGCATTTTTAAGATCATCTAATTGCATTAACACCGATGATAAGTTAATATAGGCAACATACAACTCTTTTATGTTACCGGTTATTTTAGCAAAATTCAGATTGTTTTTATGTTGTATCAGGGCTTCTTTAAATTTATTTTGCTCCATATATATCAGCGCGATGTTGTTAGATAGATGGGCTGATAACCGCGGGTTATTTATTTTTACCGAAAGCTCGTAAGCTCTTTGAAAATCTGCTAATGATTCGGAATATTTTTTAGCACCGAGTTTAATTAAACCTAAGTTATTTAATATAAGTGCGGTATAATAATCATCGTTGTTTGATTCGGCTATTTTAAGCGCTTCCAGATAATAAGCGGCACTTTGTGTGGAATTAAAACTGTGTTCTTCGTGTAGAGCCAATGCATTTAAGGCTTCGATTTGAATGATGTAATCATTGTTTTTTCTGGATTCTGTGAGTATGGTTTTAAATATATCGTATGCTTTGATTTTACTACCTTTTTCAGCCAGTATGTATGCCAGTCTGATACGTGCCAGGTTAGCAAAATGGTTATTTTTATGTTCAATGGATTTATTTAATGCCAACTGATATTGTTGTGCAGCTTTTTCGTAGAGGCTCCTGTAATAATAGTGGTTACCGAAATAAATGAGTATTTCTGCCTCCAGTTCGGGTTTGTTTTCAATTTTAGCTTGTTCGATAGCAAGTTTACCTGTTTCGAAGACTCCAATTGAATCAAAATATGATAAGTTTTGCGTTTTAAGTTTTAAATGGTTATAGCTATACTGGGCGTAAGTGGTGTTATAAACAAAAATTATGAAAAATGTATAGATTTTAAATGATATTAAAATGCAACGATAAAATGAATGTAGCAAAAGATTAATAATCATCGCGGTTATTGTCGTCATATTCGGATAAATCATCAAACATATCACCTATTTCACTTTCCATGTCTTCTGTATAATCAGATATATCTTCATCAGAATTTGTGTCTAAACCGGCAAAATCAAAATCGGTCAGTTCGCGCGATTCTTCGACCGGAGCATCACCAAATTTCATAGAAATTTTAGGAAATGTTGCATTTTTGGGTGCTATTAATTCTTCAACCAATTCGATGTAAAAACACCACATACGCATAAAATCGTAAACCAGAATTAATTTTTGATTTTCTTCTTCCACATAATCATTTAACACGCATTTGCTCATGGTTTTTCCATTGCCATTCTCGCTCATATCCAGCAATGTAATTTCTTCGCCTTTATCCCAGTTGTTATTGCTTATATAAAACGAAGACATCACGCCACCTTTAAATTCAAATGCATTGATAATAGCCTCATAAAAATTTTCAAAAGTATAATCAGTAGGAATTTCTATGTCTCTGAAGACGTCTTCTTCTACATCTAAAACTACTCTAAATTTAAAAACATTCATACAAAATTGGTTTTGGTGTTGTAAATTTAAAAAAATAATATTTTAAAATTGTGCTTTCAGCCCCATTTGCTGTCCTAATTCAATCATAAGGTTGTAGGCCTCGTTATAATTATTGGGTATTTTACCATCCAGAATAGACTCTCTGATAGCTGTTTTAATTAAGCCTACTTCGGGTCCGGGTTTTAAATTAAATGTTTTCATTATTTGTTCACCGGTAATAGGCGGCTGCCAGTTTTTAATACGGTCTTTTTCTTCTACTTCTTTTAATTTTTGACGTACCTTTTTAAAGTTGTGTATATATTTTTTAACTTTTTCCGGATTTTTAGAAGTAATATCAGCTTCACAAAGCAACATCAAATCATCGGTATCTTCACCGGCATCAAAGAGTAATCTTCTGATGGCTGAGTCGGTAACTTCATCTTTGGCTAATACAATGGGGCGCAAATGTAATTTTACTAATTTTTGAACATATTTCATTTTGGCGTCAAGTGGTAATCGCAGGTTTTTAAATATTTTAGGAACCATGCGTGCGCCTTTGTCTTCGTGGCCGTGAAATGTCCATCCATGGTTAGGCTCGAAGCGTTTGGTAAGTGGTTTGGCAATATCGTGTAAAATTGCAGCCCATCTAAGCCAAAGCGATTGTGTATTTGCTGATAGGTTATCTAATACCTGAAGGGTATGATAAAAATTATCTTTATGTGTTTTGCCCTCTATGGTTTCTACTCCGTGTAAAGCTGCCATTTCGGGAAATATAAGAGGCAACAGCCCGGTCTGAAACAATAATTTAAAACCCTGCGAGGGTATTGGCGACAAAATAATTTTATTCAATTCATCGCTTATGCGTTCTTTAGAAACAATTTCTATGCGTTTATTATTTCGTTTGATTGCATCCAGCGAGCTTTGTTCAATGCTGAAATTAAGTTGTGTGGCAAACCTTATGGCACGCATCATGCGCAAAGGGTCGTCAGAGTAAGTGATATCAGGATTTAGCGGAGTGCGAATAATTTTATTTTGCAAATCAAGCTGTCCGTTAAAGGGATCGAGTAATTGGCCAAAATTAATTTTATTAAGCGAAATTGCCATTGCATTGATCGTAAAATCTCTTCTGTTTTGGTCGTCTTGCAGTGTACCATCTTCTACAATAGGTTTACGGGAATTGTTGCGATACGATTCTTTGCGGGCGCCTACAAATTCTATTTCATAGTCTTGATAAACAATTTGTGCCGTACCAAAATTTCTGAACACATTAACTTTTCCGGCAATATTTAATTTTTGAGCAACCTTTTTTGCTAATTCTATTCCGCTGCCGATGGCTACTATATCAATATCTTTAGATGCTCTGTTCAGCAATAAATCCCTCACCCATCCGCCAACCACGTAGGCTTCTATACCCATACTATCAGCACACTCTGATACTGCTTTAAAAACCGGGTGTTTTAACTTATCTTTCAAAACAACGAATTTATTTATTCAAAAAAACAAAGATACTTTATTAGTTTGTTATTGTATTTGCGAAATAATCATTTTGTTGGCAAAGAATATTAAAATGTGTATTACAATGGTTATAAATTACTTAAATGATTAATGAAACACTATTTTGCAATGATATATGATAAATATGTTTGTTTCATATTATCATCAGTCAAAACTTATATAATGCGGATCGTTGTTTCTGTCTTCAATATCATCTTTCACAAATTGTATTTTTTTGGCGATATAGGCAAAATCTCTGTAATTGTTATCCATCAGCCATTGAAAAGCATCTTCATCTCCGTCACCTGCCAATGCCATTTTCTCGAGTATTGAATAATTATATCGTTGTAGCCATTCCATAGCCGACTTATTTCTTTCTACCGCGCATATCAATGCCATAAGATGCGGATATCCGTTATCCATCAACCATTTACGTGCATCATTATCTAATTTTAAAGCATATACAAATATGCCGAGTTCGGTGTATCCGTTTTTTATCAACCATTCGGTAATTTGTTTGTTACCTCCAATGGCTTCGGCCCATGCAAGCATAACTTTTGCCGGATATTCAAGTTTTTTTACATCCATTTTTTACGCTTTAAATAAATAATCATACCTAATGCAACAACAATCATTATCGCCCATATATAATAATATCCGTACGTCCAATGAAGTTCGGGCATATTATCGAAATTCATTCCATATACGCCCACTATAAAAGTAAGCGGTATAAATATGGTTGATATAACCGTTAGTACTTTCATATCGCTGTTTAATCGGTTACTGAGAGTTGACAGATACACTTCCATAACCGAAGAAAGAGTTTCGCGCAATAAATCTATGTTATCACAAATATGTAATGTATGGTCGTATGCATCCTTAAGATAAATGGTAGTTTTTTTATGTATCAAGGACGATGTACCTTTTTGCAAATTTCCGATTGCATCGCGCAAAGGCAATACCGATTTACGCACATACAACAAGTCATTTTTCAGATTTTGTATTTTTTCTAGTGTTTTTTTGTCGGGATTATTCATTACCTCTATCTCCAGTTTATCTATCAAATCTTCTATTTCTTCTATAATCAAAAAATAATTATCTACTACTATGTCTAATAGCAAATAGGCTAAATAATCCGATTTATTTTTTCTTACTCTGCCTTTAGCATTTCTGATTCTTTCGCGTATAGGATCAAAAACATCCATTTCGGTTTCCTGAAAAGATATAACCCATGAAGGTCCCAGCACAATACTAACTTGTTCGCTGATAATTTCTTTTTCTTTATCATTAAACATCAACATACGAAAGGTGAAATGCAAATAATCGTCATAATCAATAATTTTAGGCCTTTGGTCAATGCTTAAAATATCTTCGAGCAATAAGGCATGAAGGTTAAAACACTCTCCCACATTTTTCACCGTATCTACATCCAAACCATTCATATTTATCCAGCTAACCATATCGGTATTTAAACAATTACAAAGTTCAGAGATGTTTGCCGGGCAATATTCGTAAAAAGTATTTTCATTAAAATCTAAAACGGTTATATCTGTTTTATGTACTTGCTTAGTACCGGTATAAACTAAAGTGCCGGGAGGCAATCCTATTTTCTTTTTTCGTTCCAAAAAAGTTTAAAATATTTTAGTTCAAATATACTTTATTTAGTGCAGATAGTAATTTAACACCCTAAAAGTATAAAGACTTTTTTCTCAGCAAACTATGTGCTTTAAATTTTATAAGCCTATACATTAACCCCAATACCTTCCATATACATACGCACATGCATCATCCTAAGAAATATTAGGTGACTGATGATAATTTTGGGATAAAAACAACAATCCGCTTTACAATAAACAAAAAGCCTGAACATAAACCAATAAAATATTCGAAAATTAAATCCTATCTTAGTCGAAAATAAATTACGAGCAATAATGAAATTAAAGTTATTCTTAGGTACATACCTTTTTTTTAATTTAAGCATCCATGCACAAAATAAAGATGTAAATAAATGGGATGTAAATACACCATCAATTCCTAATAAAACTATTGAATTTACAGTAGATGAAGGCACCTGGATGAATGTAGATGTGAGTCCGGACGGTAAGACCATTGTATTTGACTTATTAGGCGACATATACACCCTACCGGTAAATGGCGGTGAGGCAAAACTACTGAAAGGAGGACATGCCTGGGAAGTACAACCACGTTTTAGTCCGGATGGCTCAAAAATTTTATTCACCAGCGATGCAGGCGGAGGAGACAATATTTGGGTAATGGATAAAAACGGGGAAAATGCCAAACAAATTACCAACGAAAATTTTCGGTTGTTGAACAATGCCGTGTGGATGCCGGATGGCAACTACATTGTTGCCCGCAAGCATTTTACGGGTACTCGTTCGTTGGGCGCTGGCGAAATGTGGATGTATCATATTTCGGGTGGTGAAGGCGTGCAACTTACCAAACGAAAAAACGATCAGCAAGATGTAAACGAACCGCATGTTTCACCCGATGGAAAACACCTCTATTACAGCGAAGACATGTATCCGGGAGGATATTTTCAATACAATAAGGACCCGAACAAACAGATTTATGTAATTAAAAGATACCATTTTGAAACCGGTGAAAATGAAATTTTTATTTCCGGTTCGGGTGGTGCCATGCGTCCGCAAGTTAGCCGAGACGGAAAATACTTAGCATACATAAGAAGAATACGAGAAAACACTTGCCTGATGATTCGAGATTTAGAAAATGGAGAAGAATGGATGGCATACGACCAGTTAAGTAAAGACCAACAGGAAGCATGGGCTATATTTGGAGTTTACACCGGATATAACTGGCTGCCAGATAATAAAAACATTATTATCTGGAGTGGCGGGAAAATCAGAAAAATAAACGTATTTACAACCAAAGGCGCCCCGGCAGGAGTTGCTGCCCAAAATGATGTAATTATTCCTTTTTTGGCAAACTGCAAACACAGCATTGTAGAAGCCTTGCGCTTTAAACAAAATGTTGCTCCCGAAAAATTTAATGCTAAAGTAATTCGCCACGCTGTTACATCGCCAAACGAAAAATTTATTGTGTTTAATGCCGCAGGATACTTATGGAGAAAAGATTTACCTAACGGCAAACCTACCCGACTTACCACACAACAAAACGACCATGAATTTGAACCATTTTTCTCGCCCAATGGCGAAGAACTACTCTATGTTACCTGGAATGATGAAAATGCAGGCGCTGTATGTAAATACAATTTTAAAACAAGACAAACAATTAAACTCACAAAAAAAAGAGCTATCTACAGGCTTCCGCGTTATAACAATAAAGGTGATAAAATAGTATTTATGGTAGAAGAAGGAAACGAAGACCAGGGGTTTGGATTTGAAATACCGGAAGGTATTTATATTACCGATAAAGCATTTACCGAAACAAAAAGAATTTTAAAAAACGGTACTAATGCTATGTTTAGTGCCGATGATAAAAGAATATTCTATTTAGCCTCAGGATTTCCGAATGTACAATTTAAAAGTGTTGACCTAAATGGTGAAAACGAATTATTACACTTTACCTCCCGTTATGCAAATGACTTTGTACCATCGCCCGATAACCAATGGGTAGCATTCAGAGAATTGCATAATGTTTATGTAGCAGCTTTTCCTCCCTCAGGCAGCAGCATAGAACTACATGCAAAAACCAATGCTGTACCTGTTGCTAAATTAAGTAAAGATGCAGGAATAAATATGCATTGGTGTAACTCAGCAAAAAAAATATGCTGGACTTTAGGCGATGAATATTATACACAAGATTTAAATGAAGTGTTTACATTTTTAAATGCAAATAAAACTCCCCACAACCCGGCAGAACCTAATTCAATAAAAATAGAATTAGAACTGGATTTTGATATTCCTCAATCGCTTATGGCATTTACAGGAGCTACCATTATTACCATGAAAGGAGATGAAATAATTGAAAACGGAACTATCATAATTAAAAACAATCGCATTGAAGCCATCGGCAAAGCTGCAGAAATAAATATCCCTGCTAACGCCATGATTATAGATGCCAAAGGAAAAACCATCATGCCCGGTTTGGTTGATGTACACGCACATGTAAGGCATTTCAGATACGGTTTAACCACCCAAAAACACTGGCCTTACTATGCTAATCTGGCCTATGGTGTAACTACTACACACGACCCCTCTACAAACACCGAAACTGTTTTTGCATTGGCCGAATTGGTAAAAAGCGGAGCAATGGTAGGCCCCCGAATATTTTCTACAGGCACAATTTTATACGGTGCCGATGGTGATTTTAAAACGGTAATTAATAATTTGGATGATGCACGCTCTGCCATTAAACGAACTATGGCCTTTGGCGCCTTCTCTGTAAAAAGTTACAACCAACCCCGCAGAGACCAACGTCAGCAAATTATACAAGCGGCCTACGAAAATAAATGCATGGTTGTACCCGAAGGTGGTTCTACGTTTTATCATAATATGACCATGATATTAGATGGACATACCGGTATTGAACATAATATACCCGTTGCACCGGCTTATAACGATGTTATAAACCTCTGGAAAAACAGCCAAACCGGCTACACTCCTACTTTAATTGTTTGCTATGGAGCCGTAAGCGGAGAAAATTACTGGTACCAGAAAACCAATGTTTGGGAAAAAACCAGACTACTCAATTTTACCCCTCGTGTAATTATTGACTCGCGCTCCAGACACCGTACCATGATACCAGACAGCGAATATAAAAACGGACATATACTGGTATCAAAAACCTGTAAAAAACTTGCCGATGAAGGTGTAAAAGTAAACATGGGTGCTCACGGGCAATTACAGGGCTTGGGTGCGCACTGGGAAATATGGATGCTTACACAAGGAGGCATGAGCAACCACGATGCACTAAAAGCCGCTACAATTAATGGTGCACATTATATTGGTATAGACCATGAGATTGGTTCGCTCGAAAAAGGTAAGTTAGCCGACTTGATAGTACTAGAAAAAAATCCGTTGGATAACATTTATAATACTGAAAGTATTATTTATACCATGGTAAATGGTCGTTTATACGATGCTGAAAATATGGATGAGCTTACTGCAAAAGCAAAAAAATACAGGGAAAAATTTTACTGGGAATTACCTAACTACCAACACAACTTTAAATTAAATACAGAAACAAATACCTTTGAAAGACCTAAATGTGTATGCGGAAAACATTAACCAAGTTTGTTATTCCTTTCGCATGTCTTGCTAATAACTTTTGAGGGTATTTTTCAGACATTAAACATTTGCAATGCCAAACATGCCGTAAATTATCTGCTTGCTATCTGCTGATGGATACATCTGTAAAAGTTTCCTGTTGTGTATTACCCAAAACTCATCTGCATATTTTACGGCAATATCCACATCGTGTGTTGAAACAATAAATATTTTATTTGTGTTATCCGACAGTCGGGTAATAAGATTAAATAATTCATTTTTATTAACTAAATCTAAAAATGCCGTAGGCTCATCCAATATAATCAAACGGGTATCTTGCACCAATGCCCGTGCAATAAGTACTTTTTGTTTTTCTCCGTCACTCAGTTTATTATAACTTTTATGTATCAGGTTATCGAGTTTCATTAATTTAATAATAAAATCTATGTATGCATAATCTGTTTTTTTTAGTTTGCCCCAGGCACCTGCATGATGATACCTGCCAAAACTTATAAATGAATAAACATCTGTTTGCAATAAAGCATCGTTAAACTGAAATACAGCAGCAATATGCAAATGGTTATTTGTATAATTTTTAATACATATTTGTTCTATTCTTATATTTCCTTTAAGTGGTTTTTGAAGGCCGGCCAAGGTTTTTAAAAGAGTAGATTTACCGCTTCCGTTTCTTCCGAGTAAGGCAATTATTTTGCTTTTGCCGGATTGGATATGAGCATCTTCTATCAATACCACATCACCATAACCAATATGTAAATTTTCTAATTCAATCATTTTTTTCTAAATAATAACCAAAGTACAACACTGGCTCCTATGATAGAGGTTACAGCATTTAAAGGTAAAGTTATACCGGCCAGCATACTGCGGCTAATGGTTGAGCACAACAACGCCAATAATATACCGGTTGCTGCTACTGCCGGTATAAAAATGATGTGTTTATCGGTTTTTACCATTAATCGGGTTAGGTGCGGAACTGCCATCCCTAAAAAAGCTACCGGCCCGCAATATGCTGTTATCAATGCCGTAAAACAACCACTTATCAGCAACATCGCATAGGTAATTTGCTGCATATTTATACCCATGGTTTTGGCAAACTCTTCGCCCTGGTTATATAAATCTATTTTTTTTATCATGCTTAAAACAATTGTAAATAAAATCATACAAAACATTATCAAATACAATGATGAATGTAAAGTATGACCGCTAAAAGAACCCATTCCCCAGTTTACAAAACGCTGAATTTGTTCGGCATTACTAAATTGTAATATAATGCTCTCTACCGAAGATACCAGATAAGATAACATTAAACCGGCTATGAGTAAAATTGTATAATTATGAAGTATTCTTACCAACAATAGCAACAAAAACAACACTGTTAATGCTCCGGTTATAGCGGCAATATAAATGATGCTGCTGCTTAAAAAATCGGCTTGTTTAATAAAATTTGCAGAGCCTGCAACAGTCATAACAACAAGCACCATAAGCGATGCTCCCGAAGAAACACCCAATACCGATGGACCGGCCAAGGGGTTTCTGAAATATATTTGCATGAGCAGACCGCTAAGTGATAAACCCATTCCTGCCGCAACAGCAATAATTGCCTGCGGTAAACGGGTATCTCTAATGATTATTTTCCATACTTCCGGTGTAATTTCATCCCCGGTTATTACTCTAAGGATCTTACTAAATGGTATATCTATGCTCCCAACCGAAATATCAAGTATAAAAAATACAGGGGTAAGCATCCATAAAATTATGGTAATTAAACGATATTGCTTTTGTTTAGATTGATAAGCCTCTGAGAAAACTTTCATTGGTTTTCAAAGTAACTAAAATAAACCCAAATTCAGCATTAGAAATTTGGATTTATTTCAAATTTTCCGCCAGGGGCGGACTGAGTGTATTGAGTGTCGTGTGGGATTTGGGTTATCCGCTCTCAGGCGAGCATTACGCATGCTAATGTGTAATGTGGGATAAAACCAAAATTCTTATAAAACTTAATTATTCAAGTTTTTATTACCTGCAAATTAGCCAATGCTTAAAATTTGTTTTATATTACTACATCAGTCAAAAATAATGTATAGCAGGTGATGGAATGGATTCGGATTAATTAATCTATTATTGTATAACCGCTATACTTAGCTTTTTCGAATTTAACATCGGCATCGCTAACTGCGTTAGGTGTTAATTTATTGAGTTTAAAAGTAAATTCATCAGCTTCTTTACCTTTTATTATTACCGAACTTAGCTCTTGTTTATTGGCATCTATTTTCATAATGATGGTATGAAATTTAGATTTTTTAGGATTCATCGGAAATAAGTGAATTTCGTGAACACCATTTTCTTCTTTTACATGGCGGTATTTAAAATCTTTTTCCCACATGTTAAAAAGTTGTGTAGGGTTAACCGATTCTTCTTTATCTTTTTCATCAATAGGATTAACATATACTTCCTTTTCTTTAGGCAGTATGGTCCAGGTGTTTTTTGTGTCTGAATAAATCACTTTGTCGCCTTCATCCAGTTTATATTTATCACCTTTCACATAAGCCGTACCTTTTTGTGTTTCGTTTACGTCCTTACTCTTAAGGCTACGGGTATATTCTATAACAAATGAGTTATAGCTTTTCATCTTTTTGCTTAACTCTTCAAGTACTTTTTTAGCTTTGGGGTCTTGGTCTTGTATGGCAGGTGTTTGGGCTTTAACATTTAATAAACTGAATGCCATAGTACCGGATAAAAAAAACAGTTTCATAATGTGTTGTTATTATTATTATTTTGCTTTAGGTTACTCAAAAACTGTTCCAAAGTTTGCATATCTTTAAATAATACTTCACGGGCTTTAGAACCTTTAAAGGGGCCTATGACTCCTGCTGCTTCGAGTTGGTCAACTATTCGTCCGGCACGGTTGTAACCAAGTTTTAATTTACGCTGCAACAAGGATGCTGAGCCTTGCTGGGTGCTTACCACAATGCGGGCGGCTTCCTCAAACAGTTCATCTCTTTCTCCTTCATCTTCAATACTACCCAAATCATCCGAATTTTCATCCACATATTCGGGCAGCAGAAAAGCGCTGGGATATCCACGCTGTGCGCCAATAAATTCGGTTATTTTATCTACCTCGTGTGTATCTACAAAACCACATTGTATTCGTATTAAATCATTTCCGGTTGAAAACAACATATCGCCTCGTCCTATTAATTGTTCTGCTCCTCCGCTGTCAAGAATCGTACGCGAATCAATTTTTGATGTAACCCTAAAGGCTATGCGTGCCGGAAAGTTGGCTTTAATTACACCTGTAATAATATTTACCGATGGTCGTTGGGTGGCTATAATTAAATGTATGCCGATGGCGCGGGCTAATTGTGCTAAACGGGCAATCGGTGTTTCTACTTCTTTTCCGGCAGTCATAATTAAATCTGCAAACTCATCCACCACAAGCACAATGTAAGGTAAATATTTATGTCCGTGTTCAGGGTTTAATCTTCTGTTTATAAATTTTGCATTATATTCTTTGATGTTTCTTACACCTGCATCTTTAAGTAATTCGTAGCGCATATCCATTTCTATACAAAGTGAGTTAATGGTGTGAACTACTTTTTTATTTTCGGTGATGATGGCTTCTTCGCTATCGGGTAGCTTCGCTAAAAAATGGCGTTCTATTTTATTAAACAAGGTTAATTCAACTTTTTTAGGGTCAACCAACACAAACTTTACTTGCGAAGGGTGTTTTTTATAAAGCAACGAAACCAATATTGCATTTAACCCTACCGATTTTCCTTGTCCGGTAGCTCCAGCCATCAGCAAGTGTGGCATTTTGGTTAAATCGGTAACAAAGGTTTCGTTGGCGATGGTTTTCCCTAAAACCACCGGTAATTCCATTTCTGATAGTTGGAACTTTTCGCTGGCTATCAAACTGCGCATAGATACCACCTCAGGTTTAGAATTTGGAACTTCTATGCCGATGGTTCCTTTGCCCGGAATAGGCGCAATGATGCGAATTCCCAATGCAGAGAGGCTAAGTGCAATATCGTCTTCCAGATTTTTGATTTTTGCTATGCGCACACCGGGTGCGGGTACAATTTCGTAAAGTGTAACGGTTGGTCCTACAGTAGCTTTTATTTTTGAAATTTCGATGTTATAATTTTTTAGAGTATCTAAAATCCGGTTTTTATTTTCTTCGAGTTCTTCTTTGTTTACTACAATACTGCCGCTACCGTATGCCTCAAGTAATTCTATCGAAGGTGCCTCGTAAGAAGATAGTTCTAAGGTAGGGTCGTACTCGCCAAACTCTGCCAATTTATTATTAATCTCATCTTCGCTAAGTTCTTTTGCATCGTCTTGTCCTACTTCTACCGAAAAATCTTCGCTTTCATCAATTATTGTTACTTTGTTGGTATTACCTTCTTCAAGGGTTATCTCTAAATGGTTTTGTTTATCTTCGTTTTGACCGTCAGGAATATCATCAACTATACCATTGGTTAAATCATATTTATGTATTTCATCTTTTTCCAGTTCATCTTCTTGTAAATTATTTCTAATAGCGTTGGTTTTATTATTTTCTTGTTGCGAATGGTTTGTTTCGGCTTGCATTTTTGATGTTTTACTGATGACAAATGAAGGATTAAAATAAACCACAATGATGCCAAAAACCATAAAAATCAGTAATAACAGGGTTCCTATTTTACCAAGCAATGCAAACAACCACAAGTTTACCTGATAACCAAAAGCCCCGCCTAAAAAAACAACCTTGGTGTTAAATACAAAATATCCTACAAAAGGTGAAAAAACCAACATGGCAAGCAAACAAAGTTTCAGTAATTTATATGGATTATAAAGCCATTTAAGGGTTATCAATCTAAATCCATAAACAAAAAATAAAACCGTAAACAAATATGAAACTACTCCAAACCATCTGTAAATAAATTGATGAGATATAATAGCTCCGAATTTTCCTAACCAGTTTTCTACAATTATTTCATTATTACCAAACAACATTCCCATCCAGCCTAAGGCTTCAACCTTATCTTGATCAACCTGCCAGGTAAAAAGATAAGATGTAAATGCCAATAACATGTATATGGATAGTAATATCAATAATGCTCCGCTTATTTTTTGAAATCGCTCATCTTTTAAAAAAGCGAAGAATTTTTTACCGGGCAATGGTTTGCTTTTTTTTGATTTGTGTTTACCGGCTTTTTTTGTGCCATCAGTAATACCTTCATCTAATTCTGTTTTAGCAGAATGGGTATTTTCAGGTTTTTCGCGGAAAGTATTTTTTTTTGCTGAGGCCATTATAGATAAATACTTACGAAGATAGCCCGCAAGAGGTTAAATTTAATAATACAACCCTTGTATGTATTAACATTTTATCGGTTGAAAACACTCATAAAAATCTTTCAATAGCAGCGAGTTTATTGTATGATGAAACTAAACCTTTAATCAATGCAGAACTAAGCCCATTGTGTTCCATTTCATTTAAACCCGATATTGTACATCCTCTGGGCGTTGTTACTTTGTCAATTTCCTGTTCAGGGTGTGAACCATTATGCATTAAAAGCATTGCAGAACCCAGGCAAGTTTGTGTAGCAATGTATCTTGCTTCTTGCGCTTCAAATCCCAATTGCACAGCACCTTGCATGGTTGCCCGGATAAAACGCATCCAAAATGCAACACCGCTGGCGCATATTACAGTAGCTGCCTGCATCAACTCCTCTTTAACCCGCATAGATTTTCCTAAACTATTAAAAATACTTTCTATGGTTTTTAATTCTTTTTCTGCTTCTGCATTTAAACAAAAACACGTCATGCTTTCGCCAACTGTAACGGCTGTATTAGGCATTGCTCTGACTATACTTATTTTTCTTCCAATATATTTTTCTATCTGCAAAATAGAAATTCCCGCTGCACAGGAAATGATTATATGTTTTTCAGTAATAACCTCTTTGATTTCATTTATAACATTTTCAACTTGACCCGGCTGCAAACAAATGATAATAATATCGCATTTAGCAGCTACTTTGTTATTAACCGTATATTTAAATCCTTGTGTATGCTTAACTGTTGTGCGTTTGGTTAAAACTATTTCACTTTTATCAAATCCTTTATTTACCAATCCCTGGGCAATAGATAAGCCCAAATTACCGGCACCTATAATGCAAATTTTTTTATTTTTCATGTATATTTTGTGAAAACAAATGCCCCCAAAACGGGGGCATTTTTGTGTGATTAATTATTTTTTTGTGTTAACGTTTATTTATTGGCACATAATCACGTTTGGTTGCCCCTACATAAATTTGCCTGGGTCGGCCTATCGGCTCGTTGTTTTTAATCATTTCTTTCCACTGGGCTATCCAACCCGGTAAACGGCCAATGGCAAACATTACGGTAAACATATCTACCGGAATACCTAAAGCACGATAAATAATACCTGAATAAAAATCTACATTGGGATATAAATTTCTTTCTTTAAAATAAGAATCATTTAAGGCAATTTCTTCCAGTTTTTTTGCTATATCTAAAACGGGGTCATGAATACCTAATTTACCCAAAACATCATCGCAAGCTTTTTTAATGATTTTTGCTCTTGGGTCAAAATTTTTATATACGCGGTGACCAAATCCCATTAAGCGGAAGGGATCGTTTTTGTCTTTAGCTTTGTTAATCCATTTATCAATATTGCCTCCGTCATTTTTAATGGCTTCAAGCATTTCAATCACTTCCTGGTTAGCACCTCCGTGCAAAGGCCCCCATAAAGCGTCAATACCGGCTGATATGGCCGAATATAAATTTGCCTGCGAAGAACCTACTATTCTAACCGTTGATGTAGAGCAGTTTTGTTCATGGTCGGCATGCAGTATTAACAAGATGTCTAATGCTCTGGCAACGACCGGGTCGGGAGTATAGTCGTAGGTAGGCATAGAAAACATCATGTGCAGAAAGTTTTCGGTATAGTTGTATTTGTTTAATGGGTAAACTACCGGATGACCGATGGAGTTTTTATAAGCCCAAGCTGCTAAGGTTGGCATTTTTCCTAATGCTCGATATATAGTAAGTAGTTTTTTCTCTTCCGGGCGATTAGGATTTTGCGACTCGGGATAAAAAGTAGATAAAGAGCACATCAGAGCGGATAGTATGCCCATGGGATGTGCTTTGGATGGATATGCTTCGTAAAAGCGTTTCATATCTTCGTGCACCAGTGTATGCATGCGCACGTTGTTTTCAAAGTCAGAAAGTTCTTTTTGTTTAGGTAGTTCGCCAAAAATGAGCAAATAAGCTACCTCCATAAAAGTTGATTTTTCGGCTAATTGCTCAATCGGATATCCCCGATAATGCAATATACCATTTTCGCCATCCAAAAAAGTAATGGCGCTTTTAGTAGCACCTGTATTTTTATAGCCGGTATCTAAAGTTATATACCCGGTTAAATCGCGAAGTTTAGCAATATCAATTGCTTTCTCGTTTTCTGTTCCAATTACTACGGGCAATTCGTATTCTTTGCCTTCTAAAATGATTTTTGCAGTTTCGCTCATAAATTAAAAATCTAAATTATACTTGGAGGCTAAAAGTATAAAAAGAATAAATACCAAAAACGAAAAATAAAAAATTTTATTTATTCTGAATAAAGATTTTTGCGTTTACGGAGTTGTGTTCGTTCTCGAATAAAATAAAATAGATACCTGAAGAATTAATATTTAAATAAATCCGGTTATGTCCCGGCATGAGTTGGTTGTTTTGAATTATTCTGCCTGAGATATCAATCAGTTTAAAAGTAATTTTATCCGAGGTATTTACTATAATCTGATTATCAACATACATCCAGTTTAACTCTTCATTTTCGACAGAGGCATAAGCTACTTTCGGAAATTCTGTATATAAGCCGTTAATATCTATTGCTCTTAATTTGTAGTAATTATGTTGAGAGGCATCTTTGTGTATAAACTTGTAGGAGGCTGATGTGTTATTGTAGTTCTTAGCATCCACCGAAGTCAGGTAATTATAATCTACACCATTTACTGAATGATAAACAACATACTTATCCAGTAAACTTTCATTTACCGATTCCCAGAATAACTCTACCTGATTGTTGTTTGCAATAGCATCAAAATAGAGTAAATCAAGCGGCAAGGGGTTTAGATTAGTTGATGAAGACAGGGTAAACGGACTAAAAGCTGTAACTGCGCCAGCGGTAACAATAGTTCCTGCAGCCGCGGTTCCGGTTGTTCCTCCGTTGCCATGATTTTGCCACATGGTTCCATCCCATCTTGCTACCCGCAAATCAGGTAAAACAAACACGTGGCAGGTAGGACCGGTATGCCGTGAGTTGTTCCAGCTTAAAGTAACACTTACCGAAGCCGTAAGCGAATCTCTGTCAAGAGTCCAGTATTCACAATCACTTAAATTATCGAGTGTTGGAACTTTAGAAGCATGGTTGTATAAAGGGTGTGAATTGGTTTTGTAATATCGGGCTGCAAACCTGCTCCCTGCACCTGCCGGTGCTGAAATACTAATAGGTGCATAATAGTGGTCGTCTCCCACCGGAAAAGTAAATGCCGTATTACCGATTTTGGCAACCTCGCCCATACAAAAACTACTGTTAGACATGCCTGTAGCTGTAGTTCCGGCAATAAATGTAATGCGCTGCGAATTATCCACAATACCGTTGGTAAAAGTCATGTTAGTTATAATTTCCAATGGATTGTTTACAAATAATAATCCCGAAGGTTTATTTACTACCAATGTTGCAAAATCTTCTTTAAAAGTGTTGGTGCTTATAGTTTGATTTGTATTACCTAAAAAACGGAATGTAGATCCGGTTATGGTTGTTGCGGCAGAACTGTTATTGTTGGTATAGTCTCCGTAAAGTTTTACGGTGGAGTTAGAAACATTATATCCTCCTAATCCATTAATTAATAAATTGCCGTTTATGGTAACATCATTAGCAGCCGCAGTGCTATTAAATCTACACGTGCCGCTTGCGGCTTGTATAGTTAAATTCTGACATGAAAAAATTCCGCCTGTGGTTATGTCAAATGTTAATGTTCCTGTACCTCCGCTTTTATTTATGGTTACATGATTATTTACCGTCAGCGTGTATGTATTACTTACGCCTAAACTGCGATTGGTATTATTACCCCATGTCCAATTAATTGAATTACAGTGAGCAAGAGTTGTATTACCGGCTGCGTTGGGTGTTAAACCTATCATGCAAGCATTGGTGGCAGCAGGTGCTGTAGAGATACTTACGTTGGTTTGCGGTTCGGGTATTTTTTTTACATCCCAATTGTTGCAATGAAACCAGTCGGTATTGGTTGTTCCTCGCCATTGGGCATTGGTGTAATAATTTTGAGTTATTACAATACTATATCCGCTGGTATAATCGGGTAATGTAACATAATAAGCACCTGAAGTTGCCGGAAAAATCCAATTAACCGGATTGGTTATTCTGGTTATCCAGTCGTTTATATCGCCCGAAGCAAATAATGTGGCGTCAAATTTTCCAAACGCAAAATTTCCGCTTCCGGGACTGTTTACAAAATAATGGCAGCAGTTGGGATGTTGTGTAGTACTTGTAGCATTGCAGCTTACAGTCCAAAATTCTCCTAAATTAAAACCGTGTATTATACGGCCGTTGTAAGTAGAATTATTGGCACCTGCCGGATTTGTCCATGTACCGCCTTGTAGAATATATAATTGATCACCGGGCGAAGCAGAATTTAAATTAAGTTGTCCCGGACCTATCCCCATATTGGTGTAACTCCAGTTATTATCAGGCGAAATACAAATCCAATTAGCTGCTGTAGTACCATCGTTTCTAAAAGTTATTACTGTTCCTGCCGGAATTGTTGCACCTGTTCTGGTAAACTTCCAGGTTCCTTCGGTTTCTCCCCATGCTGCTGCAGTACAATGCCCGTATCCATTATCGGTTAATTCAAACTCGGTTGTTGTAGTTATATCTTTAAAAAACACTATACTTATTTCATCTGCTCCACCTGGTAAATTTGCATTTACGCCAACAACCAAAGCATCTCCTGAAAATAAGGTTGTTTGCCCGTATGTCATTATAGAGCAAAGAGATGATAAAATAATAATATAGGATAATTTCTTTTTCAAAATGCTGTCAAAATTAAGAAGATATACTTAAATTCATCTAGCATTTTATCATTTATTATATTGAATTTAAATAGTTTAATAAACTATTAACCTTAAAAAAATGATTGTGTATCGGTAAAAAATGCTCTCCCGTAACAGTTTGCTGCCATTACAAAAACTTCACTTCCACTCGTCTGTTGATGGCGTGTTGTTCTTCGGGGCAGTCTTTTTGTCTGCGGCAGTTGTTTA
>JBBIOU010000037.1:0-24400 GCA_037443205.1 Flavobacteriales bacterium
AGGAAATTTACTTACAGTAATTACGGATAAGAAAATTCCTGTAGAAAATATAAATATCACTGGTGAAGTTGAATATTTCATTGTAGAAATTCTATCTGCAACAGACTACTCTCCGTTTGGCGTCCTCCTACAAAACCGGAATTTTACGGGTGAGAAGTATAGGTACGGGTTTAATGGAATGGAGAAGGATAACGAACTAAAGGGTGCTGGGAATAGTTATGACTTTGGGGCGAGAATGTATGATTCGAGGTTGGGGCGTTGGTTGAGTGTGGATCCGAAATGGAAAGTAGCGCCTCATTGGTCTGTTTATCAGTCTTTCAAAAATTCACCTGCACAAAACATTGATATTGATGGAGAGGTTGTACAAGGAGCGAATGAAGCATCTTTTAATAAATTACAAGGTACTGTTGATAAACTGTTTAGTAATTATGATGCTTTGAAATCTTTATTTAAACAACAAGATGGGACTTTACAATTTCAATCAATTAGTGAGTCAGATTTTATAAATGCGGTGAAAGATATAAGTGATCCTGATATAAGAGCTTTAGCTAATGGTTATTTTGAGGCAGTAAATTCTACTATAACATATACATTTTTAGAAACTCATTCTGGAAAATCAATAGCTAAAGAAGAAGGTTTTGATAATATTTTGAATGATTTAAATGAACCTGATAAAAAAGCATTTAATTCAAAATTTGGATTTTCTAATGGCGATATATTTGATAGAAGAATTGAAACAGGTGGAGAAAGATTCATTACTCAAGATGAAAGTCAAGTTGTGATACTTTTTAATGAAGAACTGATAGCTTCAACTGAGTGGGGTGCTGGAAAATATGGTTTAGAAAGCTCTAAGCGTAATTTAGAATCGGTATTAACAAGAACTTTAATTGGATCAATGTATGATGTGGATCCCTTTATTAAACAAAGTTCAGATGTAAACATTTTTCAGGCAAAAGATAAGTCAGAACTAAAAAAAGTGTATGGTCAAATTGAAAATACAACTAGAAGAGTATTAAAATTGCCGCAATTTTATGAGTATGACTATAAATTGGAAAAAGAAACTATTATGGATATTATTCCAAAAGAGCTAGAATTGAATATCTATAACGCCAATCCAAGAAATTTAACTATAGAAAAAGTGAACCCAAAAAATAAGGAATAATGAAAATTATTAAGATGAAAAAGCAAGTAATGATAGTGTTAATATTTTTATTTTCATTGCTTATTAAAAACAACTCTATAGCGAGCAATGTTCAAATAGATAGTATTAAATGTAAAAACTATATTACTAAAAACATCAAAGGGTCATTTTTATTAAATGGTTCTAAAATCGGTATGTGGACATATTTTAATAATGTAACACCAAAACAGAATAATAGTACTATAGATACATTTTATGTTAGTAGTTATAGATTTATAATTGAAAGAAAAAATGAAATAGATAAATTTATCTTTTTTAAAGATACTGTTATTGATCAAATTTTTGGTTCAACATATCCTGTTTATGAATTAATTATAGATTTTAAAAACAAGTATGTTGCAAATGGATTTGAAATGTTTAAGTTTCATGCTAATAAAAATAATATTTCGTTTAGCCTACTATATTTCAATGAAAAAATCACATTTGTTAAATTTGAAACCGAAGACAATAAGCATATCTATAAGTTTGAAAAAATCATAAATACAAAAAAAGAGCAGCACATTTTTTATTATGATGAGAATCATGTTTTGGTTACATATATTATTAATAACGAAGAATAAGTAATCTGCCAAATTACCAGCAAACAACTAAAATTGACCCATACCCTCGCACAAAAACACCCCTAATGAAAACAGGAAAACTTTTATATTTGGGTATGAATAGGTTGTTGTATAGCTATGGAATGGGCGGACACGAGAAGGTGGACGAAGTAAAAGGCTCCTCCACATTTCACGAGATTATGAGATAAGCTACGTCAAATTAATTTTATTCATATTCATTTTTTAACCCGGCCTATTTTCATGGAGTGTAATTTACGAAGCAGAATGCGGGGCACCCAAAGAGAAGTTCCGCAGCGTGCAGCAAGGAAATCACTCTTTGGGTCGCAATGCTGCGAGTAAATTATATGGAATGAAAATCAGCCTTGACTTCTTTTGTTACTTTTCTTTGTCAAGAAAGAAAAGTAATATATACTTTATTATAGTACATTGATTGTTTTTATTTTACTTTCTTTTGTCTTGGAAACAAAAGAAAGTAACAAAGAAAAGTTCAAGACGCAAATAAGCTTCAGCGCGCTCTAAAAACTTCTTAACGCAAATGCATTACATCTGCATTTGCTAAAGTTTTTATTCACGCCATGCGCACGCCCGCATTTGCGTCAGGCTTACGCGCTTTAAAAACCTCTTTGTTACTCTGTGCTCTTTGTGGTTTAAAAATTTTTCCTTAAATTTGGCTACGCCTGCACTGAGCGAAACGCAGTGAAGTCGAAGTGATGCTATGGGACACCGAATAGCCAAACATATATACACAAGTGCAAACGTATGGGAGAAATCTACTTACTACGTTCGCGATGCGCAGGGCAATGTAATGAGTGTGTATGAGCATAGCAACGATAATCAATCGCAAACGGTGAGTTACAAATTGGCCGAGCAGAACGCTTACGGTTCATCGCGATTAGGTATGCGCAATGCGGACAAAGAGTTAATTGCTCCTATACAGCACACTAATCATTACTCGCATGTATTAGGCAAAAAGCAATACGAATTATCTAATCACCTTGGCAATGTTTTAACCGTAATTACCGACAAAAAACAAGCTGTAGAAAGCACCACCACCACCGGCACAGTTGATTATTTTGTGGTAGAGATTTTAAGCGCAAGTGATTACTCACCGTTTGGCGTACTCCTACAAAACCGCAATTTTACGAGTGAAAAGTATAGGTATGGGTTCAATGGGCAAGAGAAAGATGACGAGGTGGCTGGTAGTGGAAACTCATATACGGCAGAATATTGGCAATATGATAGCAGATTGGGAAGGAGATGGAATTTAGACCCCAAACGTGTTACTGGTATAAGTGAATATTCTTGTTTCTTAAACAATCCGATATACTTCGCAGACCCTAACGGGGATGAAGTAGATACAAAAATGGATGGGAAGCTTAGAAAGCAACTTGGAATTTCTAAAAAGGAAGCGAAGAACTATACCCCCGAAATGATAAAACGAATGTTTGCCGAAGAATATGGTATAGGTGTTGAAATGAGAAAAGGAAAGTTGGTTTATACAGGCGATGTTAAAACTAATAAACAAGTTTCGGAGGATGCTAGAAATATGTGGATTGCTGAATTAAAAGAAGGGTATCAGAGTAAGCATAGCTTGTTACTGACATTTAATAATAAAAATGTTGATTTAGGTGATAATACGCGATTAACAAGTGAAAGAAAAGGTCCTACATTAACAAGATTAGATTTGGGAGATTTTGAATCGAGTGATTTTAGAGTTAAAGGGGACGATTATCATGGAGTTCCCATAAGGGCTCATAATCTTGCGCGAGTTGCAGAGCATGAAGTTCTTACTCATGGAGTACTAGGGTTAGGTGATGATTATATGCAGTCAAAACACCCTGAAAATTGGGGTAGTTTTAATCCTGAATCCGATCCTGGCAACACAGTATATTACACAAAAAGATTTTTTGAGCAGATGGGCCTGCCTTATAGATTAAACTATTACGGTAGGGCTGGTCGAGAATATAAAGTAGGTAAACAGTCTTTTCAGATGTATCAAATTCGATTCTCAAACGGAGGAGCGGTTATTACTGTAACTAAAATAAAATAACCTTTTATGAAAAGAGTCATATTATCCTTTGGTTTATTTTTTATCTGTATTGTTGGGTATTCTCAATCATTTGATTTTACTGAATGGTTTAAAGGTGTTAGAACAGATACTATTTATGAAAATAAATTAGTAATGGAAATAAGAGCGTTTAAAGATGAGGATTCCATAATATGTAAAAAAAGATTTGACGATTTCGGGAAGATAAAATCTGCTGAATTAAATATAACCTATGGAAGGTATAAGATGTTCTTATATCACAGGAAATATGATTTTGATAGTTCGGGATTACTAATTAAAGATTCTTTGGTTGATTATCGTAATAATGATAATCAGCAAATCATTGTTAAAAATTATTATCCGGATAGTAAACTGTGGAAAGAGTCAATATCAAAAGGAAAAAAAGTAAAAGGACGTGGGGTTGGAGAAACTTTTAGTTGGGGTACAACATGGGTTACCACTCGTAAAGAGTATAACGAGTTTGGTGAGATAATCTACGAAGAAAAATCAACAAGGTATCACCGATAATAAATAAAGTAAGCGTAATCCCAAAGCCCGGACTTGCCGGCTTTTACTTTCCTAACTTAATCTTCCCGTCCATCAGGTCTTTCATCTGTTTTTTAGTGAGCATGGAGTTAATGATTTTGATAAGGGAGTTTTTTTCGTCCTCGTCTAGCTGGTTAATCATGGCAAGCTGTTCGTTAAACTCGTGGTTCTGAATATCCACTACACTTTTACGCTTTCGTTTAAAAGTTGGTCAGCCGAAACGGCAAACACTTTCATTAAACGTGCACAATATCAATAGAAGGCACAAGGTGCCCGTTTTCCATTTTAGACAGATGCGTAACATGAATATGGAGCTTGTCGGCCAACTCCTGTTGGCTCATCTCGGCAGCCTTACGTAAAGCCTTAATCTTCTCGTTAAACTTCATTACGGTCAATATAACTTGCTCCAAAGTTACCATATAATACAGGTTTTTAGGTGTTTTAAACCCAAACTCAGCATTAGAAATTTTATTTCAAATTTTCCGCCAGAGGCGGACTGAGTGTGTTGAGTGCCGTGTGGGATTTGGGTTATCCGCCATCAGGCGAGCATTACCCATGCTAATGCGTAATGTGTGATAAATCAAATCAAGAAAGAAAATTAAGCCCAATGCCTTTTAATAGGCGGTATGCTCACTCCAACAATTACGGTAAATTAAATTACTAATACTAAATTTAGGTTAAAAACTACCCTCAAAAAAAATACATCCGCTTTTGGGGTATATCTGCAATCACGCATTGTTTGATTCGGGTTTAGGCAATAGCACTTTGCGCGATAACTTCCATTTATTGTTTTTAGGGTCTTTGCCCAGCACTTTAAATTCTACTTCATCACCTAATTTTAGGGCGTCTTCTACTTTTTCCAGTCTGCGGTGTTCTATTTCGCTAATGTGTAATAAGCCGTCAGTGCCCGGCACAATTTCTACAAAGGCGCCAAAGGGTTGTATGTTTTTTACTTTGCCTTTGTATATCTGTCCTGATTCAACTTGCGGGGGAAAGGCAATTAACTTAATGCGGTTTATGGCATCATCAAGTGCTGATTTGTTGTTGCAGGCAATTTCTACTTTTCCTTTTCCGTTTTCTTCAGTAATGGTAATAACTGAACCGGTTATTTTTTGTATTTCCTGTATCACTTTTCCGCCCGGGCCTATTATGGCGCCTATTACATCTTGTGGCACTTCCAGATATTCTATGCGCGGAGCGTGAGGTTTGTAGTCGGAGCGAGGTTCGCTGATGGTTTTTTTCATTTCGGCAAGTATGTGCAATCTGCCTGCGCGGGCTTGTTCTAAGGCTTTACGTAATATTTCTTCCGATAAACCATCTACTTTAATATCCATTTGGCAGGCAGTAATGCCGTCTTCTGTACCGGTTACTTTAAAATCCATATCGCCTAAGTGGTCTTCATCGCCCAGTATATCTGATAATATGGCATACTTGGTATTTCCTTTATCGGTAATTAGCCCCATGGCTATACCCGAAACAGGTTTTTTAATTTTTACTCCTCCGT
The DNA here is from genome assembly GCA_037443205.1 of Flavobacteriales bacterium. Lineage (GTDB taxonomy): Bacteria > Bacteroidota > Bacteroidia > Flavobacteriales_D > UBA2798 > JBBIOU01. The sequence continues at coordinate 5,859 of JBBIOU010000037.1, forward strand.
CTAATAAGGCTAAGGTACCGGCACACACAGTTGCCATAGAAGACGAGCCGTTAGATTCAAGTATATCCGAAACCAGGCGAATGGTATAAGGGCAGTCTTCAACCGAAGGTAGTACCGGTTTTAAGGCTCTTAGAGCCAGATTGCCGTGTCCTATTTCTCTGCGGCTGGTACCTCTTAGGGGGCGTGCCTCTCCGGTAGAATAGGGGGGGAAGTTGTAGTGCAGGGTAAATTTTTCTGAGCCTTTGTGTGTTACTCCGTCAATTTCCTGTTCGTCTAAGGTGCTGCCCAGGGTTAAGGTTGTTAACGATTGTGTTTCACCGCGGGTAAATATAGCCGAACCATGTGCCGAGGGTAAATAATCTACTTCGCACCAGATAGGGCGTATTTCATTCGTTTTTCTGCCATCTAAGCGCACGCCTTCATCCAGTATCATTCTGCGCATGGCTTCTTTTTCTACTTCGTGATAGTAGCGGTTAATGAGGGCTTCTTTTTCTTCGAGTTCTTCGGCACTGTATTGGGCTTTAAATTCATCCAGCAATGCTTTAAAGGCTTCTCCCCGTTGTTCTTTGCTCGAAGGCGTCTTAGCTATGGCATAACATTTTGCATAGGTTTCGTTTTTAACTTTTGCTCTTAGTTCCTCATCGTGTGTTTCGTGGCAGTAGGTGCGGTGTACACCGCCTTTGGGCGAAAGTTTTGCCATTTCCTGCAATAAAGCACATTGTTCTTTTATTGCCTGATGGGCTGTAAGTATGGCTTGAATCATAACCTCTTCGCTCACTTCTTTCATTTCGCCTTCAACCATAATTATATCTTTGGCGCTGCCGGCCACAATTAAGTCTAATTCGGCATTGGCTAATTCATCTTTGTAAGGGTTGATAACGTATTGTCCGTTGATGAGTGCTACGCGTACTTCAGAAACGGGTCCGTTAAAGGGAATATCTGATACGGCTAATGTGGCTGCAGCGGCCAAACAAGCCAAGGCATCGGGCAGTATTTTTTCATCACCCGAAATAAGTTGCACTATTACTTGTGTATCGGCATGAAAATCATCCGGAAACAAAGGTCGTAAAGCACGGTCTATCAGCCGGCTTACAAGTATCTCGTAATCGCTGGGGCGTGCTTCGCGTTTAAAAAATCCGCCCGGAAATTTACCTATGGCCGAAAATTTTTCTTTGTATTCTACCGTAAGTGGCATAAAATCTACGCCTTCTTTTGCTTCTTTATTGGCACATACGGTTGCCAATAACATGGTATTTCCTTGTTTTAATACCACCGAGCCATCAGCTTGTTTAGCTAATTTTCCGCTTTCTATCTCAATGATTTTTCCATCACCCAGATTGATTGTTTTTTTAAATCCTAATTGCATATTTTTTCGTCTTTAATTAATTAAATAAGAAGGGCAAACGCATCCCTTGCATTTGCCCCCCCGTATTATTTTTGTGTTTTTATTACTTTCTGATTCCTAATTGTTCTATTAAATTACGGTATTTATTGATGTCTTTGTTTTTGATATAATCTAAAAGACTTTTGCGTTTACCTACCATAGCGAGTAATGAACGCTGCGTACCAAAATCTTTGTTATTCTTTTTCAGGTGTTTGGTAAGGTGGTTAATGCGCTCGGTAAACAGGGCTATTTGTGCTTCTGCATTACCGGTGTTGGTTTCTTTGCCACCAAATTTCTTAAAAATTTTTTCTTTAGCTTCTTTTGTTAAATACATTGTATATTATTATTTTGGGTTGCAAATATAATAACTTTTTTGTTTAGTCTATTAAAGTTTTTTTAAATATTTTATCAGGCATAGGCATAATGTTTGGAATAGTGTTCAATAATCGAATATTTAGGTATTAAAATTACTCTAAAGAGGGTTATTTACCCATTAAAAATTTGATGGATTTACTTAATTCGGATTTTAAATTTTTACGGTCAACGATGTAGTCTAAGAATCCTTTTTCAAGGACAAATTCGGAGGTTTGAAAGCCTTCGGGCAGTTCTTTGCCGATAGTTTCTTTTACTACGCGTGGGCCAGCAAAGCCAATAAGTGCTTTAGGTTCGGCAATGTTCATGTCGCCCAACATGGCATACGAGGCGGTAACTCCACCGGTAGTGGGGTCGGTAAGTAAAGACAGGTAGGGTAGTTTTTTTTCGGCTAATTGGGCTAATTTGGCTGAGGTTTTAGCCATCTGCATCAGCGAAAAACCTGCTTCCATCATGCGTGCTCCTCCCGATTTGGAAATAATAAGCAGGGCTGCCTTTTTTTTGATGGCTTCATCAACTGCACGGGCAATTTTTTCGCCTACCACCGAGCCCATAGAGCCACCAATAAAGCCAAAGTCCATAGCGGCAATGACAAGGTTTTGCCGGTCAATCTTGCCGAAGGCTGTGCGTATGGCATCATTCAGTCCGGTTTTTTTGCGTGTGTCTTTAATTCTATCGGTATATTTTTTTGTATCGGTAAAATTTAAGGGATCGGCTGATATTATGTTTTGTGCAAACTCTTTGTATTTACCCTCATCAAATAATATTTTAAAATACTGTTCGGCACTAATTTTATCGTGATATGCGCATTTGGAGCATACCCAAAGGTTTTCATCATGGTCATCGTGAGTAACTACATGGTTACATTCCGGGCATTTCCACCACAAACCTTCGGGTGTTTCTTTTTTGTCTTTGGTTTCGGTGGTAATTCCTTGTTTTACTCGTTTAAACCATCCCATAGTATCAAATTAAAAATTAAAGCCTGTGTGTTTAAGCAATTTGGGTATGTGTAATTAATTATGCAATGGTAATAGATTGATCCAGATATACGTCCTGTATGGCATGAAGCAGTTCAACACCTTCTTTCATGGGTTTTTGAAATGCCTTACGTCCCGAAATCAAACCGTGCCCTCCGGCTCTTTTATTGATTACGGCTGTTTTTAATGCTTCGGCTAAGTCGCTGGCACCACTGCCGGTAGAGGCTCCGCCCGAGTTTATCAGACCGATGCGTCCGCTATAGCAGTTTAATACCTGATAGCGGCAAAGGTCTATAGGGTTGTCGCTGCTTAAATCGCTATAAACTTTTTTGTGTGTTTTGCCATAATTCAGTGCGTTATATCCACCGTTGTTTTCGGGCAGTTTTTGTTTGATGATATCAGCTTGTATGGTAACGCCCAGATGATTGGCCTGGCCGGTTAAGTCGGCTGCCAAATGGTAATCAACACCATCTTTTTTAAATGCTGAATTGCGCATGTAACACCATAATATGGTTGCCATGCCTAATTCGTGTGCGCGTTCAAAGGCTTGAGCAATTTCTACCAGTTGTCTGCCGCTTTCTTCCGAACCAAAATAAATGGTAGCTCCTACGGCTATAGCGCCTAAATTCCAGGCTTCTTCTACACTGCCAAATAATATTTGGTCGTATTTATTAGGGTAACTTAAAAATTCGTTGTGATTTATTTTTACTATAAAGGGTATTTTATGCGCGTATTTTCTGGAGCAGGCAGCTAATACCCCAAAGGTAGAGGCTACGGCATTGCATCCGCCTTCTAAGCCAAGTTTAACAATATTTTCGGGGTCAAAATACAGAGGTTCGGGAGCAAACGAAGCACCTGCCGAATGTTCTATACCTTGGTCAACCGGCAAAATAGATACATAGCCTGTACCGGCCAAACGACCGGTGTTATATAAGGTGTTGATGCTTCGCAGCACTTGCGGGTTCCGGTTGCTGGGGGTAAATATCTGATCCACAAAATTGGGTGAGGGTAAATGTAAACTTGATTTATCAAACTTGCATTTATAGTTTAGCAATTCTTCACCTTCTTTTCCTAAAACTTCTAAAACTTTAGCTTTCATTGCTTAAAATATTATTTGGGGTTGCAAATCTATAAAAATGTATGGTACTAACCGAATATATAAATTAAAATATTGATTTACATGTGTTTATAATTTAATTTGTGGGCAGATGTGATGCGGATTTTAAGCCGGATGATTTACTTTTATCTCCCTGTATAAAATACACCCGCTTGTCATGCCTACGCTATGCGTGGCTAAATAAAATTTTGGGATTAGACTTTAATTGGTGTTTACATGGCTCATCAAAAAAAACTTAACTTGCGGCACTAAGAAAATTATCATGTCGGCAGCATCTATATTAATTGTTTTATTCTCGTATTTTGCGGTGCTTGTAATCGTGTCATTAGTTACATCGCGCAAGGCCGACAATGATACTTTTTTTCTGGGCAATAAAAAATCTCCCTGGTATTTGGTGGCTTTTGGAATGATTGGAGCATCGCTCTCGGGGATAACTTTTTTATCTATTCCGGGTAAGGTAGGAGGGGCATCGTTTGGCTATATGCAGGTGGTATTAGGCTATTTACTGGGTTATGTGGTTATTGCCTACGTATTGATGCCTATTTATTACCGGTTAAATTTAACAACCATATACGGCTATCTTAAAATCAGGCATGGAGTATATACTTATAAAACCGGAGCATTCTTTTTTCTGATTTCAAGGTTATTGGGTTCTACCATTCGTTTGTATCTGGTAGCTCTAATATTGCAACAGTTTATGTTTAGTCAGTGGGGTATACCTTTTTATGTGTCAATGATGTTATCCATAGTACTTATTTGGGTTTATACTTTTAAAGGCGGAATAAAAACTATTGTATGGACAGATACATTGCAAACGCTTTTCATGTTGTTGGCGCTTATTTTTACGGTTTATAGTTTATTGCAAAGCATGGATTTGTCTATTACAAAGGCATTGCATCTGAGCAGCGAAAAAGGATTGACAAAAATATTTTTTATGCAGGATGCGCTAAGCCCCGGATATTTTTGGAAAGATTTTATAGGCGGTGCGTTTTTGGCAATCTGCATGACAGGTCTCGACCAGGATATGATGCAGAAAAATCTGAGTTGTAAAAATATTGGCGATGCCCAAAAAAATATGATGACATTTGCCATTGTATTAATTTTTGTAAATCTTCTTTTTTTGTTTTTAGGAGCGTTGCTTTATCTGTATAATGAACAAATGCAATTGGGTTTTACGGCCGGTGATATGTTGTTTGCAAATATCAGCATGGGCGGCCATGCCGGCACTTACGGAGCATTGCTGTTTATTATCGGCCTTGTTGCTGCGGCCTATTCCAGTGCCGATTCGGCATTTACGGCATTAACCACTTCTGTGTGCGTTGATTTTTTAGAAATAGATAAAAAAACTCCCGAACAACAAATTCGCTTCAGAAAATATACACACATCGGTGTAATGATTACCGGTTATTTTACCATATTACTGGTAGATGCCACCATGGATAGAAGCGCCATAGATTTTGTTTTAAAAATTGCAGGTTATACTTATGGACCACTATTGGGTATCTTCTTTTTTGGAATCTTAACCAACCGAAAAATAAAAGACAGTATTTCACCCATTATTTGTGTTATATCACCGGCCCTTACATTTTTTGCGGCTACTTATTCGCCCGTATGGTTTAACGGGTATGTATTTGGTTATGAATTGCTCTTGCTAAACGGATTAATTACGTTTTTCGGACTTTATTTATTCAGCAAAAGGCCGCTAAAATAAGCTATCTTTGCGCAAATATTTATGAAAACAAAGACACTCAAAAAAAACAAAGTAAATGTAATTACATTAGGCTGTTCTAAGAATATTTACGATTCGGAAGTACTAATGGCGCAACTCAAAGCCAACCATTTTGAAGTAGAACATGAGTCAGATAAAAACGATTCGGAAATAGTTATCATTAACACCTGTGGTTTTATAGAAAATGCCAAGCAAGAAAGTATCAACACTATTTTGCAATTTGCGCAGGAAAGAAAAAAAGGAAAAATCAATAAACTTTATGTAACCGGATGTTTAAGCGAACGCTACAAGCCCGATTTAGAAAAAGAAATTCCGGAAGTAGATGCATATTTTGGCACCCGCGATTTACCTCGCTTATTAAAAACACTGAAAGCAGATTATAAACACGAATTAGTGGGCGAGCGTTTACTAACAACACCGTTACACTATGCTTATTTTAAAATTTCTGAGGGATGTAATCGTCCTTGCTCATTTTGTGCTATTCCGTTGATGCGCGGTAAACACCTTTCTACTCCTATGGAGCAACTGGTGCAACAGGCACACCGGTTGGCAAAGTCGGGTACTAAAGAACTGCTGCTTATAGCACAAGACAGCACTTATTACGGTTTGGATATTTACAACGAGAGAAAACTGGCCGAATTGATGCAGCGTTTGGCGGAGATAGACGGTATTGAGTGGATACGTTTGCATTATGCTTTTCCGAGTGGTTTTCCGGAAGATGTAACAGAAGTCATTAATAAATATCCGAACATTTGCAAATATATTGATATGCCTTTGCAACACATAAACAACAGAATATTAAAAAGTATGCGCAGAGGTACTACCAAAGAAAAAACCAATGAACTGATTTATAAAATACGAGATAAGATACCGGGAGTGGCCATACGCACTACCTTAATTACAGGCTATCCGGGCGAAACACAACAAGAACACCAAGAATTACTGGAATGGGTAACACAAATGCAGTTTGAAAGATTAGGTGTATTTACCTATTCGCACGAGGAAAATACAAGCGCATATAGCTTGCAGGATGACGTGAGTGAAGAAACCAAACAAGAACGCGCAGCCGAGATTATGCAATTACAACAAGAAATATCGTATAATCTAAACCGGCAGCGCGTGGGGCAAACTATGAAAATACTGATTGACCGAAAAGAAGGAGATTATTTTATTGGTCGAACCGAGTTTGATTCGCCCGAAGTAGATAATGAGGTATTGATAGATGCTAAAAAATATTATTGCCGCACGGGCGACTTTGTACAAGCTAAAATTACTGCTGCAGATGTATTTGATTTATATGCAGAACCTGTTTAACGCTGTATAAATTTAAAATTCCTTGCGGGATAAACGGATGCAGCGCCCAGTTGCTCTTCAATTCGCAAAAGTTGGTTGTATTTAGCTATTCTGTCTGAGCGGGAGGCAGAGCCGGTTTTAATTTGTCCGGTGGCTAAAGCTACGGCCAAATCAGCAATGGTGGTATCTTCGGTTTCACCGCTGCGGTGGCTCATTATCGAGGTGTATGCATGTGTTTTAGCTAATTCAACGGCATTGATAGTTTCAGTAAGAGTGCCTATTTGGTTTACCTTAATCAGAATAGAATTAGCTATACCGTTATTAATACCTTGTGCCAGCCTTTGTGTATTGGTTACAAACAAATCGTCACCCACCAGTTGAATTTTATTGCCAATCGCATCGGTAAGTTTTTTCCATCCTTCCCAATCGTCTTCGGCCATACCGTCTTCAATAGAAATTATAGGGTATTTGTTAATCCAGTTCGTCCAGTATTCCACCATTTCGTCTGTACTCATTTTTTTGCCATTAGATTCAAATACATATTGCTTTTTTTTGGCATCATAAAATTCGGTTGAAGCTGCATCAAGCGCTATAAAAATATCTTCACCGGGTTTATAACCTGCGGTTTCAATAGATTTTAATACAACTTCAATAGCTTGTTCGTTGCTTTGCAGGTTAGGAGCAAAGCCGCCTTCATCGCCAACATTGGTAGAATGATTTAATTTTTTTAATACATTTTTTAAATGATGAAAAACTTCAGTTCCCATTCTCAGGGCTTCGGCAAAAGTATCGGCCCCGGTGGGCATAATCATAAATTCTTGTATGTCTATTTTATTATCGGCATGCGCACCGCCATTTAAAATATTCATCATAGGTATAGGCAGTATATTGGCGTTTATCCCGCCAATGTATCTGTACAGAGGCAAGCCGGCTTCTTGCGCGGCAGCTTTGGCAATAGCCAGCGATACACCCAATATGGCATTAGCGCCTAATTTACTTTTGTTGTCAGAGCCATCCAGTTGAATCATTAGTTTATCAATCAATCCCTGATTGTACACCGGAGCACCTTCTAATTCTTTGCTTAAAACGTTGTTTACATTTTGCACGGCTTTTTGTACGCCTTTACCCAGGTATCTTTTTTTATCGCCATCACGCAGTTCTACGGCTTCATGAGCTCCGGTAGAAGCACCCGATGGTACGGCTGCACGTCCTAATATTCCGTTTTGGGTTATAACATCTACTTCGATGGTGGGGTTTCCTCTCGAGTCGAGAATTTCTCTGGCTTCAATGGATGCAATTACACTCATGGTTAGTCTTGATTTTATTAAAGCATTAAACCGCTTGTTTTATGGTTATTTTTTTGATGTTTTCTATAAAAGTGTCGAACAAATAGCGCGAGTCGTGAGGTCCGGGCGATGCTTCGGGATGATACTGAACTGAAAAAACAGGTTTGTTTTTAAAACGGATGCCGGCCAGCGTGTGGTCATTTAAATGGATGTGTGTTATTTCTATTTCGGGATTATTTTTGGCGCTTTGCATATCTACCACAAAACCGTGATTTTGAGAGGTTATTTCGCATTTTCCTGTGAGCAGGTTTTTAATAGGGTGATTGATGCCCCGGTGGCCGTTGTGCATTTTTATTGTTTTGAGTCCGGCACTTAAAGCGAGTATCTGATGCCCCAGGCAAATGCCAAACACAGGTAAGCCTGTATGGCATATTTTTTTAGCTAATTCAATGGTTTGGGGCATGGCAGCGGGATCGCCCGGGCCGTTAGAAAGCATGATGCCGTGCGGTTCGAAAGAGAGCAGGTCTTCTAAATGGCTGTTAAGCGGAAATACTTTAACATAACAACCGCGTTCTGTAAGGCAACGAATAATATTTTTCTTAACTCCAAGATCGAGCAACGAAACACGGTAAGCAGCTTTTTCATCACCTGCGGTATAAGCATGTGCAGTGGATACTTTAGAAGATAATTCCAAACCATCCATACACGGTACCGTTTTAAGTTTTTCTTTGAGGATATTTTCCTCTAAAATTTCACTTGAAATAATTGCATTCATGGCACCTTTATCGCGTATGTGTCTTACCAGTGCTCTGGTATCAATATTGCTAATACCTACCAGGTTATCGCGTTCAAAATATTTTTGTAAAGAGCCTTCGGCCGAGGGGCGAGAAAAGTTGTCTGAAAAGTTTTTACAAATTAAACCTGCAATTTTTATTGAATCGGACTCTACTTCGTTGGGCTTTACCCCATAGTTACCGATGTGGGCGGTGGTCATAACAAGGAGTTGTCCGTAATAGGAAGGGTCGGTAAATATTTCCTGATAACCCTGCATACCGGTGTTAAAGGCTATTTCACCGGATGTGGTACCTGTAACTCCTATAGCATTACCTTTAAATACGGTTCCGTCTTGCAACACCAAAAGAGCAGGGGCTTTGCTGCTATATTTCATTTGTAACGAAATTTCTGCAAAGATAGTCTATACATTGTGTATGAAAAACTTGTTTATTAACAATGTTGGAAAAAATGATGTTATTTATTCCCTATGATGATTTTGCGTATATTTAGAAAGAAAATTACAGGAAATATAATCCCAAAATTGTCATTAGAAAACAAAAAGAGGTGGAGATTTGATATTGTTTGTGTTCATCCAAAGTCCGGTAAACCATTCTCTTCTTTTCATGGCAAGGGATAATTTGAGTATTCTTTGATTTCCGTTTTTGATGAGATATCCTCCAATAGCAAAAACTTTGTATCGAAGGGATTTCATTAGTTGGTCCACCTTGGTATTTAGTACCACTTGCCTAAAGAGGCTGATAACCCCAAAAAAGTAATTAGACTTTTTGGGGTTAAAAATAGTAATAAATATTTACTAAAAAGTTGGAATTTAAAACAAAAAAATCTACCTTTGCCGCTCTTTTTTAAAAAAAAGCAACCTTTCCGGTAAGGAATGTATAACAAACTCTCGCAACCGGATGCGGGATACAAAAAAACAAAAAGCCGCCATGGCAAAATCTAACCCTGCTTCAAACGAAGCGACCCAAATTCAGCCCGATGTAAATTTTGATTGGAAAGCCTATGACGACAGAGGAGACATCTACTCTGCCGGTGAACGCGAAGAATTAGGCTCGCAGTACGACAAAACCCTTACTTCAGTTGCCGAAAAAGCAGTTACCGAAGGCACCATTGTTGCCATTACCAAAAAAGAAGTGGTAATAAACATTGGTTATAAATCCGAAGGTGTTGTGCCTTTATCTGAGTTTCGTTACAACCCTAACATTAAAGTTGGAGACAAAGTTGTTGTATATGTTGAATCAACTGAAGATAAAAACGGGCAATTAATCATTTCGCATAAAAAAGCACGCTTATTTTATGCATGGGAACGTGTTAATCAGGCACATAATGCTGATGAAATTGTTACCGGATATGTTAAATGCCGTACCAAAGGCGGTTTAATTGTAGATGTATTTGGATTAGAAGCCTTTTTACCCGGCTCACAAATTGATGTTAAACCCATTCGCGACTACGATATATTTGTTGGTAAAAATATGGAATTTAAAGTGGTAAAAATTAACCACGAATTTAAAAACGTTGTCGTATCGCACAAAGCACTTATAGAAGCCGAACTGGAAGAACAGAAAAAACAAATTATAGGTGGCCTTGAAAAAGGTCAGGTGCTTGAAGGTACAGTTAAAAATATTACTTCATACGGAGTATTTATTGATTTAGGCGGAGTTGACGGTTTAATACACATTACCGACCTAAGCTGGGGACGTGTTAATCATCCGGAAGAATTGGTACAATTAGACCAAAAAATCAACGTAGTAATTTTAGATTTTGATGATGATAAAAAGCGCATAGCCTTAGGATTAAAACAACTTACCTCACATCCTTGGGATGCACTTGATCCGAATCTGAAAGTAGGCGATAAAGTAAAAGGTAAAGTTGTTGTATTGGCTGATTACGGAGCATTTATTGAAATACAACCCGGTGTAGAAGGATTGATACACGTTTCGGAGATGAGTTGGAGCCAACACCTGCGTTCTGCTCAGGATTTCTTAAAAGTAGGTGACGAAGTAGAAGCCCTGGTATTAACCTTAGACCGTGAAGAACGCAAGATGTCATTAGGCATGAAACAACTTACTCCTGACCCTTGGGCACAAATTGAAAATAAATATCCGGTTGATTCGCGCCACAAAGCCAAAGTTAGAAACTTTACCAACTTTGGTGTATTTGTAGAATTAGAAGAAGGTGTTGACGGATTGATACATATCTCTGACTTATCCTGGAGCAAAAAAATTAAACATCCTTCAGAATTTTGCAAAATAGGCGATGAAATAGAAGTAATAGTACTGGAACTTGATAAAGAAAACCGCAGATTAAGTCTGGGACACAAACAACTTGAAGAAAACCCCTGGGATGTATTTGAAACCATGTTTACGGTTGGTTCTGTACACGAAGGAACGGTTATCCATGTCAGTGATAAATCAGCTACTATAGCCCTGCCCTATGGTGTTGAAGCTTATGCACCCATCAAACAATTGCGCAAAGAAGACGGAACCACCGCCAAAGTTGATGAGAAATTAAACTTTTTAATTACCGAGTTTAATAAAGACGCTAAAAAAATTGTTGTTTCTCACACCCGTACATTTGATAATGCAACAGGTAATGATGAAAAAACAGGCGGTAAAAAATCGGGTGGTAAAAAAGGCGGAACCTCTAAAGCAGTAAAAGAGATAAATCAAACCGTAGAAAAAACCACTTTAGGAGATTTGGATGGTTTAGCTAAATTAAAATCAACTTTAGAAGATAAATAACACCGATTTTTATTCTTTTTATAACACAGCCGCGCCCTTTAACTAAAGGGCGCGGCTGTTTAAATTTATCCCGAACTAACCCCCAAAAAGTCATTAGACTTTTTTCCCGACAGGCGAGCATTACGCATGCTCATATGCAATGCCGAATAAATTGTTAACAATCATTTTTTGCATTTTACTTCAGATAAACTACATTTACGGCAATAAAAAAATAACATCATGAATCTACACGAATACCAGGGAAAAGAAATACTTAAAAATTTTGGTGTTGCCATACAAAGAGGTATTGTAGCAAGCACAGTAGAAGAAGCCATAGATGCCGGAAAAAAATTACAAGAACAAACCGGTACCCAATTCTTTGTAGTAAAAGCTCAGATACATGCCGGTGGACGTGGTAAAGGCGGAGGCGTAAAAGTGGCTAAAAACATAGACGAACTAAAAGAAAAAGCACAGGCTATATTGGGCATGAACTTAATTACACCACAAACTCCTCCTCAAGGCAAAAAAGTTCACAAGGTATTAATTGCCGAAGATGTATATTATCCGGGTCCTTCCGAACATAAAGAGTTTTATATGTCTATTTTGCTTGACCGCGCCAAAAGCAGACACATTATCATGTATTCTCCTGCCGGAGGTATGGATATTGAAAAAGTAGCTGAAGAAACGCCCGAATTGATATTTAAAGAAGAAATTGACCCAAAAGTTGGCTTGCAAGCATTCCAATGCAGAAAAGTAGCATTTAACCTTGGTCTGAGTGGCAACGCCTTTAAAGAAATGGTAAAATTTGTAGATGCGTTATACAAGGCTTATTTAGGATGTGATGCATCCTTATTTGAAATTAACCCCGTTTTTAAAACATCGGATGATAAAATTATTGCCGTTGATGCCAAGGTTACCCTGGATGACAATGCCCTTTTTCGCCATCCTGAATATGCATCTATGAGAGATATTACCGAAGAAGACCCTACCGAAGTTGAAGCCGGTAAATTTGACCTTAACTATGTAAAGCTTGACGGTAATGTAGGCTGCATGGTAAATGGTGCCGGTTTGGCGATGGCTACCATGGATATTATAAAACTATCGGGAGGAGCACCTGCCAACTTTTTAGATGTAGGAGGTACAGCCAATGCGCAACGGGTTGAAAATGCCTTCAGAATTATTTTAAAAGACCCTAATGTAAAAGCTATATTAGTTAACATATTTGGTGGAATTGTGCGCTGCGACCGCGTAGCTCAAGGTGTAGTTGATGCCTACAAAAATATAGGCAACATTAGCGTGCCCATCATTGTCCGTTTGCAAGGTACAAATGCCGAAGAAGCCAAAAAATTAATTGAAGACAGTGGCTTGCAGGTTCATTCGGCTATCCAGTTAAAAGATGCCGCTCAAAAAGTAAAAGAAGTGTTGGCTATATAATATATTCAACTAAGTATTATACTTAGCAGGGGGTATATAATAAAACCAGGTTTAATAACAGATCTAATACCATTTACTTTATAAACAGTTTGTTGATGCGGCTTAAAGGGCCCGGGCAAAGTTGATTATGACAATTTACACAATTGGTAACAGCCAGATTAAAGCTTTGATTAATATTTTCTGCATCTGCAGTTTTTAATTGTTGCAAAGCAGCTAAAAAACCTTCGGCCATTTGTTGGTAGGTATCGGTGTTAACTTCGGTTTTCTTTTCAGGTGTGGGTTCGGCTGTTTTAATGGCTTCAAAACCCTCGGCAAAATTATCGGGCAAAGGCATATGGTTGCGTAATTTAACTTTTGCCAAATCAAATTCATCGGCCATTTGTCGCATCAGTAAAGCCAAAGGCGATGGCTCATAGGTGTTAAACCCCTCGTTATGTTTGTTTACAGTTTGCTCATTATTGCCACAAGAACATAATAATACAAACAATAAGCATAATACCGTAAGCGATAATAATTTCATCTTAATTATTTCTTGATGATTACACCCGATGCCATAAATGTCCATTCTATTTTAGGCTCGGTTATAGCCTCTATTTCTTCCTTGGGGGCGTTTTTATCTTCGGTATAATGTTTTAAATCCTCTACGGAGATAGTGTCAACATAGGCCCAACCTTGCATTACGGCTTTCATACCCGAAGCATTTTTAGGCACAAAAAATCCGTAGTCTTTAAAGCGTACCGTCATTTCACGGTTATTTCCTAAATCTACGGTCATCCAACAGCCTTTTTTCTGACAAACCTCATTTATCACGGCACTCAACTTAGTTTGAATAGAGTCTTTTCCATTAAAAGCATTAATAAATTCCTCGCTGTTTATGGCTCCGTCTTCGGTAATTTTTTCGCCATAATATGCTATGCTGCTATCCGCATCATTTCCGGATAATTCTTCGCTTGTTTTAGCTGAATCATTGCATGAAACTGTAAAAATTAAGGCTAAAATGCTCAATGTAAAATATAAGTTACGCATAATTATTTTTTTACTGCAAAGCTAATGATTTTATCAATACTACTTTATAGTAATAGTAGTATCAAATGGTATTCTGTTTAATAATGATCTGCCCAAAGTAAGCTCATCGGTATATTCCAACTCATCCCCTAAAGAAATACCCCGTGCAATATGAGTAATGCTTACAGGGAAATCTTTAAGTTTTTTGTACAAATAAAAATTGGTTGTATCGCCATCCATGGTAGCACTAAGGGCAAGAATAACCTCTTTGATTTCGCCTTTAGAAACTTTATCAGTAAGGGTGGTAATATTTAAATCGGACGGGCCAATGCCGTTTATAGGCGAAATAATGCCCCCCAATACATGATAATAGCCTTTATACTGGGCAGTGTTTTCAATTGCCATCACATCTCTCAGGTCTTCTACCACACAAAGCAAGGATCTGTCGCGAGACGGATTTGAACAGATATTGCAAATTTCATCATCAGCTATGTTATGGCAGATTTTACAATATCGGATGTTTTCTGCTAAGCTTTTTAACGCATCCGCAAAAAAATACAGTTCTTCTTTTGGGCGTTTCAATAGATTTAACACCAAACGTGTTGCTGTTCTTTTACCTATGCCGGGTAAACCTGCAAATTGATTTACGGCTTCTTCTAAAACTTTAGATGAAAAATTCATGCCCTGCAAAAGTAGAGGGTTTTAAGCCAGAGTTTTTTGAGTTAGTCATAAAACTTTAAACTCTTTTTTTAACATTTTACTTAGGAATTTAAGAATCAATTTTATTTTTTTTGAAATACCTGCACAAGCAATTATAAAATTTTATAAATTGTGAACTCAAAACCAATAAATATGAAAAGAATTTTTCTGTTTTTTCTTGCACTTTCCATATATTTTACGGCATATCCTCAGCAAACCTGGCCCGAGATGATGGCCGACCCAAACGCCAATATGAGTCTTGTAAAGCAAAATTTTGAACAATACTGGCTCAACAAAGATTATACACAAAAAGGCAAAGGATGGAAAGTCTTTAAACGTTGGGAGTATTTTTGGGATCAAAGAACCTATCCCAGCGGAAACAGAAGTATAGCCAATCAAGCTATAGCCGATTATTACGCAGATATACAAAACAATGCTTCTGCACGTAGCCTGAACGGCAACTGGTCGCCTTTAGGACCTACTAATTTACCAACCGGGGGCGGTTTAGGAAGAGTAAATTTTATACGTTTTGACCCGACTAATTCAAACATTGTTTATGCCGGTGCTCCTGCAGGTGGCTTATGGCGTTCAACCAACGGAGGAGTTGGATGGACCGTATGGAATACCGATAACCTGCCGGTTATTGGTTGTACCGATTTAGCCATAGATCCTACCAATACACAAATTATGTATTTAGCTACAGGCGATGGTGATGCTAATGACACATACAGCATTGGTGTTTTAAAATCAACCGATGGCGGCAACACATGGAACCCAACCGGATTAAACTGGGTTGTAACCAACCAAAGGGTTATCAGAAAACTATTGATTGACCCTAACAATCCTCAAACTGTTTATGCTGCCAGCAGCAATGGCATTTATAAAACTACCAACGGAGGTACTAACTGGACACAAATTCGAACCGGAAACTTTACGACATGGAATTTAAACCCGGAGATCCTAATACCATTTATGCTGCCGGGACAAGTTTTATATATACCAATAATGCAGGCGCCAACTGGATAACTACTGCCACTGGTTTGCCCGGTTCAGGAGTAATCCGTATAGCTATTGCAGTTACACCCGCCAATCCAAATTATGTATATTTGCTTATTGCTCGCAGCAGCGATTACGGGTTACAAGGTGTTTATCGCTCAACCAATAGTGGAGCAAACTTTAGCACCCAGGCTACCTCTCCGAATTTATTGGGTTGGAACAGTACCGGATCAGATGCCGGTGGCCAAGGCTGGTACGATTTAGCCATAGCCGCATCGCCAACCAATGCCGATGTGGTTATTGTAGGCGGTATCAATATATGGCGCTCAACCAACGGTGGGGTAAACTGGTCTATTAATGCCCACTGGACAGGAAGCGGTGCTCCTTATGTGCATGCCGACATCCATGATTTGATTTTTTTACCCGGAAACGGCACTACGTATTATGCCGGCCATGACGGAGGAGTGTCTAGAACCACAAACAGCGGTGGCGCCTGGACTGATTTAAGCAATGGTTTGCAGATAGCTCAAATGTACAGATTAGGCACTTCTGCCACTAATACTAACCTGAACCTTACAGGACATCAGGATAACGGAACCAATCGCCTGAACGGAACCACCTGGACAGAAGTAATCGGTGGTGATGGCATGGAATGTATTATTGATTATTCTAATGCCAACATCATGTACGGAGAATTATATTATGGGAACATACGTAAATCTACTAATGGAGGAGGTACCTTCAGTACCATTGTAAACACCGGAGGTACCGGAGTAAATGCCAATGGCAACTGGGTTACTCCATATGTTATGCACCCAACCAATAATCAAACCTTAATTGTAGGCAAGGCTAATTTATACAGAACTACCAACGGTGGTACCGGCTGGACTGCCCTGGGCGCTACCACCGGTGGAACAGGAAACTTCGTTGCGATCGCTTATGCACCATCTGACCCTAATTATATTTATGCAGCAAAGCGCGACCGTTTATTTTTATCAACCAATGGCGGAACTAGTTTTACCAACATTACAGGCACCTTACCGGTAGGCTCGGCTGAAATAACATACATTGCTGTTTCTAATACCAATCCTCAGCAAGTGTATGTAACATTCTCGGGTTACTCGGCAGCTAATAAAGTATTCAGTTCTACCAATGCCGGAGGCACATGGACGAATATCTCAAGTGGATTGCCTAATTTACCCGTAAACTGTATTGTTTATCAAAATGGCTCGCCCGATGGTATTTATGTAGGAACGGATGTTGGAGTATATTACAGGGATAACACAACCGGTGGCTGGACGGGCTTCAGCAACGGTATGCCTAATGTGCCGGTTTTTGAGTTAGAAATCCAATATTCCAGCCAAAGACTAAGAGCGGCAACATATGGCCGGGGTTTGTGGGAATCAGATCTTTACACACCCGGTAATGCCCCTCCTGTTGCTGACTTTACAGCAAATTTAACTTACGCTTGTATAGGGCAAACCATTACATTTACCGATCTGTCAACCAATAATCCCACTTCCTGGTCATGGTCGTTTTCACCTACAACAGTTACCTATGTAAACAGTACTAGTTCTACCTCACAAAATCCTCAAGTTCAATTTAATGCAAACGGAACTTATACTGTTACTTTAACTGCTACCAACCCTTATGGAAGCGATCCTGAAGTAAAAACGGCCTATATAACCATCAGTAGTTCGCAGGCTCCTCCATTGATAGAGGGATTTCAAAGTACCACATTCTTACCTACCGGATGGTGGGCTAACGATGTAGCCAATGATGCAATTTTTTGGGATAGAAATACTACCGTGGGTGGTTTTGGCACCAGTACGGCTTCGGCATGGTTTGATAATTATAGTAATAACTCAGCAGGCAGTTGGGACGAAATGTGGTCTCCCAAGATGAATACGAACGGTTATACGGCATTTTGGGTAACATTTGACGTAGCCTATGCGCGATACAATGCAACTTACAGCGATTCGCTCAGGGTACTTGTGTCAACCGATTGTGGAGCCACATGGACATCCGTTTATTATCAAGGTGGAACAAACCTGGCTACAGCACCCGATAATACCAATGCTTTTACTCCAACAGCAACACAGTGGAGAAAAGATTCTATTAACCTAAATACCTATATCAATCAACCCAATGTTATGATAGCCTTTAGAAATATAGGTCGTTGGGGTAATAATCTGTATCTAGATAATATCAATATCAATGGAACACCCGGAGCAGCGCCCACGGCATCATTTACTGCAAGCTCTACAAATATTTGTGCCGGAACTTGCATCAATTTTACCAATACCAGCACCGGTACCGGAAACTCCTACTCATGGACCTTTCCCGGGGGTACACCTGCCAATAGTACCCAAACCAACCCAAGCAATATTTGTTTTAATACTGCCGGAACATATACGGTTAGCTTAACCGCTACCAACGGATTTGGAAGCAGTACTGCAACTCAGGTAATAACTGTTAATGCTAATCCCAATGTTACGGTTAATCCTTCCTCACCGGCCATCTGCAATGGTAGCTCAACTACGCTAACAGCCAGCGGTGCCACAAGTTACACGTGGACACCTGCTACCGGCTTAAGTTGTACTAACTGTGCCAGTCCCACGGCAAATCCTACGGCTACTACCACCTATACAGTAACCGGCACCAGCGGCTCGTGCAGCGGCACGGCAAACGTTACCGTTACGGTTAACCCCTTGCCCAACGCCAGTGCTTCGGCTACT
>JBBIOU010000038.1:0-24362 GCA_037443205.1 Flavobacteriales bacterium
AGTTCCACGGATATGAAGCCGCCAACGGGTCAACAGACCAAAAACGCCCTGTACGTGAGTCATATCCCCTAAATTTGTAATCTAAGTGATTTCCAGCTCCTGCAATCTCGTCATCTTTCTCT
Organism: Flavobacteriales bacterium; assembly: GCA_037443205.1. Taxonomy (GTDB): domain Bacteria; phylum Bacteroidota; class Bacteroidia; order Flavobacteriales_D; family UBA2798; genus JBBIOU01. Next base: position 123 of record JBBIOU010000038.1, read on the forward strand.
TGCCCATTGAATCCGTAGCATGTATCTTTCTTTCAAAGAACTTATTTTCAACTACTTAACACCAAATACAACTACGATGTGACAGAATTTTAAAACTATCAAGCATAAACTCTACTTTTAAGCATGGAAACAATTGATGGTATTGAGAAAAACATCTTTTCATATCGAACAAAACTCATTTCGAGTATTCTCTCCTTAGTCAATCTGTTAGTGTTACTCATTATTCTTGTAGACTATTTTGTTACCAGAAACAAGTTGAATTCAGCATGGACACCAAAATATTTGGCGGAGTACACGTTCATATATTCAGCTTGGAAAGGCTTAATAATTGTAATTTCTCTTTGCTTGTCCGAAATCTGTAAGTTACTCCAAAAGCATTTGCTTTCTACAGTCATTTTAACAACTGCCTTGATACTTGTTGCGATAATTTGGTTATTTCCTAACCTACTTCCCTCTGTGTAATTAGAGATTACAGAAAATCTAGGAGGTTTCATTCAATTATTTTATCCTCACAGTCGATAATATAGGCTTGTAATTTCAATTCCTCCTCAATAAATTCCTTAATACATTTTGCAATTTGAATTGTGTAATTCGATAAAAAATGAAATCTGGGTTCAAAAATATTAATTGAAATAAATGGTACTGAACTTTTATATAATCTAACATAAAACTCGTGCTTATGAATCTGTCCGTTTTTCGTCAGAAAATCATGCATTTGTTCATATTCAGCATTCGAGTCTTCAATAACCACTAAATGCGATAAAATAATCGTAGACTTCGTATTCACATCAAAGACCGTAAAGGCACCATTAGAGAAAGTGTCTAACACGGTTTTAAAATCTGTTTCGCATACACGAATACTGTAAATAATACTTTTACTCATATGTTATTTTTTTCCAAATGCTTCTGGCAAGCTAGACTCATCCACAACTTTAAAGGTAACATTTTTTACGTCTGTTTTAAAGTTTTTGATAAAGTCTTCAGCTTCTTTAATTGTATATGATGCATTAGCGGGACGCACAATAATAACCTGACCATTATCACCAACTTGCTTGGCTGCTTGCTTAAGGTCAGATGCAAAATTCGAACCGAGACCAGATAATCTTTTAACTTCAGTGCTAACACCATCTACAATCAAATCAGCCGTATTCGTAACGCCAGGCAACTCTTTCACAAACTCAACTTGTTTCCCTTCCTTCACAAAAGATTTAGCAACTTTGATTTCCGCCAAAGCAGAAAGATCTCCAGCCTCGGCTGCTTTTGCCTTTTTGAATAACTGATCAAGATCTCCCTTAATAAGAGCTTTAGAGGTGTTTTTAAACACTTTGAACAGTGGTCCGTAAAACTGAACGATTTTAACTGCAAGTAATTCGGTAATTACTGCAAGGGGTATATCCGAGATTCCTCCATGTGTAACCGAAGAAAAAGGAATTTCAAAAGTTCCAGTTGCGTCAAACGGATCTCCTAAAACATCATATGTATCAAAACTAAATGAATATTGGAGATAACTAACTGTTTCATGATAAAGTCCACGATTAAATGTCTCACTTCTTACGCCAGTTACTTTAAAATTCATTGTAGAGTTTTTAATTAAAAACTCCTTTTTAATTTCGTTGATGAGCTCATCATCCGCGAACTGCTTTAATTTTGCCCCTGTATAAACCTTGACATCAAGGCCATCGTCTATCACAATTTTCTTTTCACCACCTTCTATGTCGATTGATCTAATGACATCATTTTCCGCAAAACCATAAGGGCTATTGTGTGGTAAAAGGTGTGTAATAGGATCAATTGATAAGAACCTTGCGAGTCTTGGGTCATGCATGCGATAAGCAAAATTCACAGAGTTATTCTCGCCTTTGATTTCATCGTCTTTCTCTTGCCCATTAAACCCATACCTATACCCCTCACTCGTAAAATTGCGGTTTTGTAGGAGGACGCCAAACGGAGGGTAATTTGATATATGTATTTTGCTCGTCATTAAACTGCTTAGCCAAATTTAAGGAAAAATTTTTAAACCACAGAGGGCACAGAGTAACACAGAGGTTTTTTAAAGCGCGTAAGCCTGACGCAAATGCGGGCGTGCGAATGGCGTGAATAAAAACTTTAGTAAATGCAGATGTAATGCATTTGCGTTAAGAAGTTTTTAGAGCGCGCTGAAGCTTATTTGCGTCTTGAACTTTTCTTTGTTACTTTCTATTATTTCTAAGACAAAAGAAAGTAAAATAAAAACAATCAATGTACTGTAATAACGTATCTATTACTTTTCTTTCTTGACAAAGAAAAGTAACAAAAGAAGTCAAGGCTGATTTTCATTCCATATAATTTACTCGCAGCATTGCGACCCAAAGAGTGATTTCCTTGCTGCATGCTGCGGAACTTCTCTTTGGGTGCCCCGCATTCCGCTTCGTAAATTACATTCATGAAAATAGGCCGGGTTATAACGTAATAAAAATTTACCACTAAACCCTGATAGCCATCGGGCTAAAAAAAACACATGCACTGCTATGCGGGGTGAAAGGTGGAGGGGTTTAAGAGCAAAATCCTAATTATGGAAAACTTTTTTGGATTAAAGGGGCAGGAACAGGGAAAAACGGACAGAAAAGGACATAAAAAAAGCCCCGACTTGCGGGACTTCATTTTTTAATTTCTATAAGAACAAGAACGGATAACGATATGGTTTAAATTCTTTCAGCAACTTAATAAGTTCGGAACTGTTGTCTGAAACAGCCCAACCATAAACACTATTTTGCAAACCAAAACGCTGATTTTTCGTTACCGCTAAATATGATTTGAAAACCAAATTTCCGTTATCGTAAGCACATATAAAGCTCTCACAAGTTGCCAAGTCCCCACCCGAATAGGTAAACTCAAACAAATTCTTAAACTTTTCTATCTGTTCGCTTTTCGTAGCTCTCAATACTTTTGTTTTTGTTAGTTCTTCGGGTAAATCACTAAAATCACTACTGGAAAACACAATGTATATTTCAGTTACATTAAGCCCTTCTAATGGCTTTATTATGTCGCCCTTTTCCAATTCTTTTGATATAGGGATTAAATCATCTGCCTTCCCAATAATGATTGGGCAAAACAAAAAGTAAATGGATGTCAGAACCCCAAAGACTATTACCGCAAATAATATGGTTTTCTTTTTCACGGTTTCTTTTTTGCTGGTAGGTTACCCTTGCTTTCTACTATTTTACCGTTATTCGGCTTCACTAACTGTTCATCTGAAACAACTCCACCACCATATTCAACTTTTACATCAGAAGAATATATTTTTGAGTTCTCATCTACAATTTGCTCAAACTCACTTTTTACACTTTCTTCCCCCCACCAATCGCCAACGGCTGTTCTACAACCACCAACTAAGTTGATATGACAACCGCCAGAAAACGCATCACTTTTGAAGTCTGCGGGTACAAGGTCTGTATCATTTGAGCCTTGATAACCTGGACGCATCTCGCCTGGTGTTGCGTGTCCAATGTAGTAGAAACTTGTAATAGGGTCTTCTTTTCTTGCTTCTCCGCCAGTTTTAGAATTTACATAACTTGTTATCTCTTCTGTGGTTGATACTTCAATAACATTGATACCTAATTTAGCTGCCTGAGCTTTGTATTTTTTCAGCATTGCGGGGTCGTGTCCGTGTTCTTTTGAACCATCATTAAAAATTACCCAAGTAACTTGTTCCCCTTTTCGCTGGAAATGCTTTTTAGCCGCCTTAGCTCTATCTAAACCATTTATTAAAAAATGTTCTTTGTTATTGTGGTTGCCGGGCTGTCCTGAAATAACTATGCCTTCTAATCCGTCAATATCTATAACGTAGATTGGACTATTAAAACAAAATGAGTAAGGCGAAACATCAGGGTATTTGCGTGTTTTGGGGTCAACTTGCCAACGTCTGCCTAATCTTGGGGCATATCCATAATCTGCAAATCCATAGTGATTACCTGCTCCTTTAACTTCGTCATCCTTCTCTTGCCTCTGAAACCCATACCTATACCCCTCACTCGTAAAATTGCGGTTTTGTAGGAGGACGCCAAATGGGGAGTAATTTGTTATATGTATTTTGCTCGTCATTAAACTGTTTAGCCAAATTTAAGAAAAATTTTTTAAACCACAGAGTGCACGGAGTAGCACAGAGATTTTTTACTGCATATCCGTATGTGTAATGTGCTAATGACAGCAGATAACTCGATTAGTACTTCCTAAAATCTTATTCAAATTTCTAATGCTGACGTTGAGTTTATGTTAGGGAAAAGTTGCTCATAAACTACCGAATGTATTCTTTTCGTAATACCTAATTTAATAATGGTTTTATTTTCTGCATCGGGATGTACACGGTTACTGATAAAAACATAAATGAGATTAATTTCCGGATCAACCCAAATAGCCGTACCGGTAAATCCTGTGTGTCCGAAAGTTTTTTCGGATGCGTAAGGAGAACAACCGTATGTATTGCCTTTTACCTGTGTGTTAAATCCTAATCCTCTGTGTGTGCCTTCTTGTTTGGTTGTAAATAATTTGATGGTAGAAGACTGTATAAATTGTTGACCTCCGTAATAACCGTTGTTTAAAAGCATTTGGCACAATACGGCCATGTCGTAGGCGCATGAAAACAAACCGGCATTACCGGCAACTCCTCCGTATAATGCTGCCGTAGGGTCATGCACATAACCATGCACTAATTGCTTGCGCCAGTATTTATCCTGTTCGGTAGGAGCTATCTGATTTTTTTGAAATATTTTTAAAGGTAAAAAGCAGGTATATTTCATACCTAAGGGCTTATAAAATACCGAATCTAAATATCTATGCCATTTGTTATTTATCATTCTTGCATAAAACATTTGCAATACATTCATATTGGCATCACTGTAACGATATGTTTTATTTTCATCAACCGAAATTTTATGTAAATCAAGTTTTATTGTATCTGTATAACAATTACCTAAATAAAAACTATCGGCTATAGTTACGGAAAAAAAATCACTCATTTCATCGCAAAAATATTTATCTAGTCTTCCGATAGAATCAGTAAAACGAGTAAACCTGATAATGTTATGCCCGGCAGGTAATCCGCTTTGATGTATCAGCAACTCTTTAAACGTAATATTTTTTAAAACACTTTCGCGTTTAAGATGTTTTTTAACTGTATCCGGTATAAACCGGTAAAGCGAGTCGTTTAATTTATATTTCCCTAAATCGTATAAATGCATACCCATTAAGGTAGTTGCGGCCACTTTTGTAATTGAAGCCAAGTCGTACAAATCATTCCACCTGGTATTGGGGCTTAAAGTATATTGATGATTACCAAATGATTTGTGATAAAAAATTTTACCATCTTTAGCAAAAAGTACTTGTCCTCCGGGAAATGCTTTATTTCTTATTCCTTCTTGCATGATATAATCAATCTTTGCCAACGAATCACTGTGTATGCCTATCTCTTCGGGAAAACAAAATCCTATGCGCGAAGCTTTGGTAATTTTACCTTGACCAAAATACATACCATTAGCAGTAGTATAAGGTAATACAGCTTCAGTATTTTGAGAGCCAAACAATACATTAGCCACCAATGAAAACTCATACGGTTTAATTTGATGCAATACCGTATTAAAATGTGGTGCAAAGCAAAGATTATCGCTGTGATAGCGGTTTATTAAGATGGCATAGTCATTTTTACTTAATGCAATCAAGCCCAGTGAATCTTCGGGCTTTGATATTTTATAATTAAGTAAAAATACAGTTAATTGATTTTTTTGTTGTTTATATTTTTTAGATGCTACGGCTGTACTTGCATAAAAAATATTTTTTGTTTTTAAAGAATATAAAGAAGCTTTTTCAATAAAATCGGGGGTAGTTTTGGTGCCTAACGAAACAAATACAATCTCTTTTTTATCTATATTTTTTAATGGTAAAATTTGTTTTTTATCTTTTATCAATACTACGTTATTTTTATATATCCTGTAACAAATACCCAGCTTTTCAGTAGAATAGAATGCATCTTTATTTTGATATAATTCCTGTTCGATATTTTTGTTTTTAATTACCCAACTTTTAGCCAACAAAATAGTAAATACTCTTCTGTTAAGCTCCTGCTCTTTAATTTTACCTTGAAGAAATAATTGTTTTATTTCTTTAAATACAATGGGATAATGTTCACGGCAATTTATTAAATGCACTCCGCTGGCCCATACTTTTTCCAGATAATTGGTTGTAATGGTATCTTTTAAACGCGTATATAAAAGCCCTTTGAAGTAATAATAAGTATTTAAAGTATCGTATAAATTTGCCGTATTAATACTAGAATAATACGATTCATCTACTTCTACCATGCCGGTTCTAACTGAGTCGAACAAATAACTTAACGCAACATTTTTGCCTGCACGAAAATTATAACTGAATATACCGCTGCACAAAAGCAGCTTATTATTTGTAAGTTGTATGTTTGCTTTTTGATTTTCGGATAAGAGAATTTTGTACGGAATATATTTTTTCTGAACAGTATCGTTCATCATATCGGGATTAAATTTATAAGGAGAGATAAAAAAATTAAGTCCGCAGGAGTACGCTGATGAAAGCCATATTGAATCGGCCATTTTTTTGATATATTGATTATTTATGGCCAGCATTATTGTATCATCCAACATAAATTTTCCACCGGTCAGCGGAAAATAATAATCAATATGCCCGCACAATAAGGGTATCTGTGCATTTTGTTTAAATTGCTTTTGTAAACTTAAAAACTGAGCTACATCATAACCTGTAAAAACAATTCCCGAAGGTTGTAAATCTTTACTAAATTGTTGGTTATTCTTAAATAATTCACAGTTAATTTCAGCCAATAACAGTTGGTTTATTTTTTCATCTACACTAAGGGTTTGTATCAATGAATCGGCCCACTTTGTGTTGGCCGTTAAAAATGTTTTTAAACCAATTTCGGATTTTGTAGGATATTTTTGCTCACCCGGAACAAACAATAAAACATATATACTTGCTGCAATTACTGCTAAAACTGAAATTATTTTTATGTATGATTTAGATAAAAACAATAATTATTTCCTTCTTAGTTCAATAAATCCGTTCTTTTTGGTATTATTTTCATCATTTAATATCAACACGTAAAAATAAGTACCATCTACTACATTTGTACCTGTTATCAGAAGTTTTTTATTGTTGTTTTGTCCTTTCCAATCGTTGGTATAAGGCTTGGCGCTAAACACAAGGTCGCCCCAGCGGTTGTAAATATAAATTTCATTTTCGGGGTATCTTTCTATACCCAGTATTACAAACTCGTCATTCACACCATCATCGTTAGGCGAAAAACCACTTGGTATAACCAACTCTGTTTCATTAATAATTCTGATAACAATTTGTGCCGTATCGCAATATGCCGGGCAGGTACTGTCACAGATGGTGTATAAAATCACTTCTGTTCCGTAAAAGCCGTTGTTTGGTGTGTAAGTGAGGTTTGTTCCATTCAATGTAAATGTTCCGTTAGCGGGATTATTTAAAATACTTACTGAATTGTTATGATTGCCGGCATCATTGAGTATAACATCAACACTACCCGATGGCGGATTGAGTGCATTTGTAACCGTAATATTTAAAGTGTCATCTGCTGCATCAAGCAATAAGGTAGTATTGTTAATAAACAAAGTAACCATATCACTGTTCGAACATCCGTTAATATCGGTAACCGTAACAGTATAGCTTGTATTCGTGTTGCCGGTACTTACGGATATTGTTTGTGTATTGGCACTATTACTCCATAAGTAAGCAGGTTGTATGGCATTGGTAGTGGCTGTTAAATTAATTACGGTATAAGGACAAACCGTTTGGTCGCTACCGGCATCAACCAATGGTAAGGGGTTAACAACAATGGTAACCGGATATCTGCCTCCCAAATTAATACAACCATCAGCGCTGGTTGCTTCAATGTAATAAGTAGTAGTACTTAACGGGCTAACAGTTAATGGAACTGTGCCTATGGGTGTACCGCCAGTACTCTGTGTATAAACTTGTATGGAATTTGCTCCGCTTACAACAGCATTTATTACGCTGCTCTGACCGATACATATTGAACCGGGTGAAGCAAAAACGTTGCTGATTACCGGTGCCTGATTTACTGTTACGTTATAGTTTGCCGTATTAGAACATCCATTGGCATCAGTACCTACAACCGTGTATTGCCCGCTGGCATTTAAAGTAATGTTATTTATTTGATTTGTTGCTTGTGTTGAAACAAAATTATTGGGTCCTGTCCAGCTATAACCGGCACCTCCGTTTGCGCTAAATTGTAAATTATCTCCTTCACAAACGGTTGTATTACCTGTTACGGTTATTACAGGCAATGAATTTACAGTAATGTTTATTGAAGCATTTGCAGTACCATTACAACCTCCGGGATTGGTTACCTGCACGGTATATGTAGTATTTGCTGTCGGACTTACCACAATTTGCTGTGTATTTTGGCCGGTATTCCAGTTGTAAGCGCTACCGCTGGTAGATGTTAAGGTAACTGACTGACCGATGCAAATAGAATTGGAGGGTGTAGCCGTAATGTTCACGGCCGGATTATTAACAACCTGTACATTGGTTGTAAAACTATTAGAACAACCATTTGCATCTGTAATAATTACTGTATAAACTCCGGCATTGGCCATCGTTACAGAAGCAATGACAGGATTTTGTTGGGTTGATGAAAATGAATTGGGACCCGTCCAACTATAACTAACTCCTCCGTTTGCCGATAAATTAAGCGTTGAACCCACACACACAGGGCCGTTATTTAAAGCGCTGCCGGTAGGTAAAGGATTTATTACCACACTGGTTTGTGCCGTATTCTGGCAACCATTGCTATTGGTAGCTGTAACCGTATAAACACCGGTATTTACCGAACTCACATTACTGATTGCAGGATTTTGTTGGGTTGATGAAAATGAGTTAGGACCCGTCCAACTAAAAGACACCAGGTTATTTCCGGTGCATTGAAGATTTAATGTATTGCCGGTACACACCGGTGAATTGCTGCTTGCATTTACCGATGGCAGCGGATTGACAGTAACGTTTACTGTTGCTGTATTGCTGCAACCATAAATATCGGTAACATTGACGTTATATACACCGGCATGAATGGCACTGACATTTGGGATGGCCGGATTTTGCAAATTACTGGTAAATGAATTAGGGCCTGTCCAACTGTAAACAGAGCCTCCACCGGCATTCAGATTAAGTGTTTGCCCTGTACATACACTTACCGGATTATTTGTATTAATGGTAGGTAGTGGTCTAACATATATTGTTTTAGTAAGGGTTTGGCGGTTACCACACACTCCATAAACATCCAACGAATAAGTGGTAGTAGTTGAAGGTGTAACCGTTAAGTTTTGAGTAGTATTGCCTCCCGGTTGCCATTCGTAGGCTGTACCTCCGTTAGGACCAAACAAAGTAACCGACTGCCCGTAACAAATTGTATCTGCCGTAGCTGTAATGCTAGTAAACTGTACGCCTCCGCTGGCGGTAATACTATAACTACAGATATCTCCCGCATATCCGTCAATCATTAAATAATAATCCTGACCAATGGTAAGATTATTAGCCGTGATAGTCAGGGTAGAAGAACCTTCTTTAAAATCGGATACCGGAGTAAAATTGCAGCAAGCCGAAGCTGCAGAAAATATTTGCATTTGTATTCCTCCTGAAGGATAATTACCAACAAAGCAATTGGTAATAGAAACTGTTAAAGTAGCTGTAGTATTTGCTGCGGTAAATCTTATCCATGAATTATTATCAATTCTAACATCGCAGGCAGGTGCACCTACTCCCCACGAACCTCCTAATCCAAAAATACCGCCTTGGCAGGTACCGGGTGTATAGGTGTAAGTGGGTGGATTATTCATTTCGGCTAATCCACGCATGTTACAAGGTCTGTCTATGGTATAGGCAGCAGAAGTTGTTCCGCTGTAACCATTCAAATCACAAATGTATAGGGCGTTGGCACAATTATCATTTACATTGGTGGTTACACAAAAGCCAATGTTACCGGTAGTGCTGCCATTATACGCCCAGTATCGTAAATATACTGTAGTGCCAGGCGTTAATCCGGTTAAATTTAAAAATGGTTTTAAATCGTTTGCCGTACCCGGATAATTGTAATCGTCAGAACAGGCAATTTGCGTTAATGATGTACAGGTTCCGCTATACAGGGCCATAGCCACATCATTGATGCCGTATCCCGGCTGTGCAGTAATGGTAAGATTACCTGTAGCCGGTACCGTAATTGCAAACCATACATCTTTGGGAGCAGGCGAATTATGAAAACCACCCTGTTGCGGGGCCGAGCCTCCGGCACAACTTGAGGGAACCGGAACACCGGTAGTGGTAGTTGCGCCAACCGTAGAAAAATTTAAATAATTACAAGCTGAAGTTACGGCAGGTAGTTGTATCGCTCCGCATGGATTATCGTTGGGAGGTACGGGTGGCGTAGAACCTGTTACACATATTTGGAAGGGTGCACCTCCTGTATTTGAATAATAATCATAAACGCGGATGTAATAAGTATTACCGGCAGTTAAACCAACCGCATTGATTATTTCGTTGCCATTTAAAAAGGCATTATCCATACAAGTGATTGACGTTAAATTACCGCAATTGCCGCTGTATAATTGAACAACGGCATCCATGCCTGCAGATGGATCAACCGTAATGGTGTGTACCGAACTGGTAGCTACAAAACTAAACCACACATCATCATCTGCCGTTCCTGTACAACCGGCTAATGACTGCGAAGCGTTTAAACTGGTAGCATTACTATAAATACAAGATGAATTAACCGTTAATGCAGTAGCAGCGCTGCAGTTATCATTTGCCGGTGGTGGCGGTGGCGTGGTAATACAAATTGTGAATGTATTGGGCGAACCACCACCTGTAAAGTAATGATATATTCTGACGCGGTAGGTTGCTCCGATGGTAAGGTTGTTGGCATATATAGTTTCAGTTTGGCCCATATTGGTATTATCCATACAACTGATGGTTGTAAGTAAATTACACGGACCCGAAAACAATTGCACCACCGGATCTAAACCTGCCGAAGGAACTACCGTAATTTGGTGAGAAGTAGAAGTAGCTGTAAACTGATACCATACATCATCATCAGCATTACCCACACAACCCGGTATATTTTGTGATGAACCGGTTGCTCCTGCTACAGGACTGCTACAATTAGGCATTATCGGAACAGTAACCGCTCCCGAACAATTCTCGGATTGTGATATAACATCACTTGTAGCAATAAAAATAAATGCTATACAAAAAATCTCCGTCTTAAAATATTTCATATAATGCTTAATTATTTTGTTTTTTCAAGTGTAAAATCAACAGGTGTCATCCCGTAATGAATTATTTTTTGCTTAATAAGTGCAGGATCTATTTTTTGCTTTTGATTTTCTCCGGTTGTAGCATCTTCTTTGTAATATAAAATTATCTGACCCTTTTTACTATCGGGTTTATAGCGATGTTTTACAACACAATCTTTGTAAAGTTTCTGTAAATCGCTGACTAAATTGTTCAAATGACTTTCGTCCTGAATATTATCAATAGTGTAGGCTAAAGTAAATGCTTCTGCCGTCTGATGTGCAGCTATGTTTGAACTAAAAACAACTGTTAAAATTAACCCGTAAATTAGTTTCATATTTTATTTTTTTAGCAAATATATGTAATTAACTCTATCATTTTCAAAATGTTGACATTATATATTTATCAACTTTATGTGAAACTTTGATATTTCAAAGTTTTGCCAAGTTGTAAGTTTTTCCTCTTATTTATTTATTTTCATGCAGAAATTTTTAATTATGAAAACCATTCAATCAATCGAACAATATCATGCGGAATACCAAAAAAGCATTGAAAATCCTGAATCTTTCTGGGCAGAAATTGCAGACAACTTTACCTGGAGAAAAAAATGGGATAAAGTTTTAGAATGGAATTTTAATGAGCCTAATGTAAAATGGTTTATTAATGGCAAATTAAATATTACCGAAAACTGCTTAGACCGCCACTTGGAAAAAAATGGTAATAAAATCGCCCTGATTTTTGAGCCTAATGATGTCAATGAAAAAAGCACAAGCTATACCTACAAAAAATTACACACCGAAGTTTGCAAGTTTGCCAACGTGTTAAAAAATAATGGCGCTAAAAAAGGCGACCGCATTTGCATTTACATGCCCATGATACCCGAAGCTGTAATAGCCATGCTTGCCTGCGCACGCATAGGTGCAATACACAGTGTTGTATTTGGTGGCTTTTCGGCAGCATCACTTTCTGGCAGAATTCAAGATGCTGATTGCAATATTTTAATTACCGCAGATGGCGCCTATCGCGGAGCAAAAGATATTCCACTAAAAGATGTTGCTGATGAAGCTTTAGAAACATGCCCATCGGTAAAAAAAGTAATTGTGTTTGAGCGTACGCATTCCAATATAAAACTAATCGAAGGCCGCGATGTACTTTGGAAAGATGAAATGCAAAAAGTAAATGCCGATTGCCCTGCAGAAACAATGGATGCAGAAGACATGCTCTTTATTCTTTATACATCCGGTTCTACCGGAAAACCTAAAGGAGTAGTACATACCTGTGGCGGTTATATGGTTTATACAGCTTATAGTTTTCAAAATGTTTTTCAATATAAAACAAATGATATTTATTGGTGTACAGCTGATGTAGGATGGATAACCGGACATTCGTATATTGTTTATGGACCTTTGCTTTCTGGTGCTACACAAGTAATTTTTGAAGGTATACCAACTTACCCCGATGCTGGCCGCTTTTGGCAAGTAATTGATAAATATAAAGTAACCCATTTCTATACGGCACCAACAGCCATTCGTGCTTTAGAAGCAACCGGACTGGATTATGTTAAACCATACAAATTAGATTCGCTAAAAGTATTAGGCAGTGTTGGAGAGCCCATAAATGAAGAGGCCTGGAACTGGTACCATAAAAATATTGGTAAAGAAAAATGCCCCATTGTAGATACCTGGTGGCAAACAGAAACAGGTGGAATTTTAATTTCACCTCTTGCCGGTATAACACCTACCAAACCCGGATTTGCAACATTGCCATTGCCGGGAGTTCAACCTGTTTTAGTAGATGATAAAGGAAATGAAATACAAGGCAACGGAGTAGAAGGAAATCTCTGTATAAAATTCCCTTGGCCGAGTATGATACGCACTACTTATGGCGACCATGAGCGATGCCGACAAAATTATTTTGCTACTTACCATAATTTATATTTTACTGGAGATGGCTGCAAACGCGATGAAGACGGCTATTACCGAATTACCGGAAGAGTAGATGATGTTATAAATGTAAGCGGGCATCGCATTGGAACAGCCGAAGTAGAAAGTGCCATTAACCTACACCCTGATATTGTTGAAAGTGCCGTTGTTGGCTATCCGCACGATATTAAAGGACAAGGAATTTACGCCTATGTAATTTCCACCAAGCAAAATGATGATGTAGAATTATTACGAAAAGAAATTACCGCCATTGTAAACAAACAAATTGGCCCAATTGCCAAACCCGATAAAATACAAGTAGTACCGGGCTTACCTAAAACACGCAGCGGAAAAATTATGCGTAGAATTTTACGCAAAATTGCTGAAGGCGATGTTACTAATTTAGGTGATACCTCTACCCTGCTCGACCCCGCTGTAGTTGAAGAAATTAAAAAAGGAGCTTTGAACTAAATCCAAACCGCATAATAAAACTAAAACTTTCTATGCTGCTAATTATATTCCGGTAATATAATGTTGCCAAACTAAAAAACATGTATAATTATCATATTAACATAGTCTGGATACAACACATTAAAATAACTAACTTTACGGCATAAAATTAATCAGCATGATACTAGCTAATCATCCAACATTGCGTTCGTGGGTAGAAGTAGACAAAGAATCAGGGTTCCCGATACAAAATCTTCCTTTCGGTATTTTCTCTACTCCACATGAAAAACCCAGAGCCGGAGTAGCTATCGGCAATAAAATTTTAGATTTAAAAGCCTTGCACATTTTAGGCTATCTGCCCAACCAACCTTTTCAATTAGATGATTTAGCCAACGACAAATTAAATAGCCTGATGCGCTATGGCAAAACTGCCATTCGCGAATTTCGAAACCGAATATCCGATTTGCTTAATGTAGAAAATAACGAGTTACAAGGAAATCAACACCATGTAGAACAAGTGCTGGTAGATATGCAAGAAGCCACTATGCACCTGCCGGTTCGGATAGGCGATTATACCGATTTCTATTCCAGTATAGAACATGCCACCAATGTAGGTAAAATGTTTCGCGACCCAGAAAATGCACTTTTGCCCAACTGGAAACATATACCGGTTGGGTATCATGGCCGGGCATCGTCAGTAATTGTGTCAGGACAAAACATATACCGCCCCAAAGGACAAACCAAACCTGCCGATAGCGACAAACCTGTGTTTGGTCCATGCAAGTTATTGGATTTTGAATTGGAAACCGGTTTTTTTACTTTTCAAGGCAAACCCCTGGGGCAATCTATCTCTACCTCTGAAGCAGACGAATATATATTCGGAATGGTATTGTTAAACGATTGGTCGGCACGCGATATACAAACCTGGGAATATGTACCCTTAGGACCTTTCCTGGCAAAAAATTTTGCTACTTCTATTTCGCCCTGGGTAGTAAGCTTAGATGCCTTAGAACCATTTCGCGTTGAAACACCCGAACAAAATCCTTTACCCCTGCCTTACCTTCAGTGTAAAGGGAAAAATAATATAGATATTAACCTCGAAGTAATATTACAAACCGAAAATGGCGATGAAAATATTATTTGCCGTTCTAACTTTAAATATATGTATTGGAATATGCAGCAACAACTGGCACATCACACGGTAAACGGATGTAATATAAATTGCGGTGATTTGATGGGTTCGGGAACTATTTCCGGACCAACCGAAGACTCTTACGGTTCCATGCTTGAACTAACCTGGAAGGGAACCAAACCATTAAAATTAAAAGACGGAACGGAACGCAAATTTTTAAACGATTACGATACTGTTATTATGCGTGGGTATTGCCAAAACGAACATTATAAAATCAGTTTCGGGGAAGTAAAATCAAAAATTTTACCGGCTATATAAATGAGCGAACACATTATACTTAGCGAAGAAAAAGAAAAAGAACTCATCTTAAATGCCTATAAAGGTTTACTACGCTCTTGCAAAGCTATACGCGACCGGCAAGATACTTTGCTGATACGCAAAGCATTTAACGTTGCTCTGGATGCACATAAAAATATGCGCAGAAAATCAGGAGAGCCATATATTCTACATCCCATTGCAGTAGCTCGTATTTGTGCAGAAGAAATCGGTTTGGGCGCAACCTCTATCATTGCCGCTTTATTACACGACACCGTTGAAGACACCGATATTACCCTGGAAGAAGTCGAGTCGATGTTTGGCAAAAAAGTAGCCAAAATTATTGACGGACTGACAAAAATTTCGGGTTTTGTTGATAACACACAATCTATTCAGGCAGAAAATTTCAGAAAAATTTTGCTTACCATGGCTGACGATGTACGCGTTATTTTGATTAAACTGGCCGACAGACTACATAATATGCGTACGCTCGATTCCATGAAAAAAGATAAACAACTTAAAATAGCTTCAGAAACAGAATATTTGTATGCGCCCTTAGCTCACAGACTAGGATTGTACAGCATTAAAACCGAATTGGAAGACTTATCCTTAAAATTCAGAGAACCCGCTGCCTATGCCGAAATAGTGGCAAAACTGGAAAAAACCCAGGCCGTAAGAAAAAGATTTATTAACCGCTTTATTTTACCCATTAAACAACAACTCGACAAAGAAGGTTTTAATTATACCATCAAAAGCCGCGATAAATCCATACATTCTATCTGGAAAAAAATTCATCAAAAAAATGTACCTTTTGATGAAATATACGACATTTTTGCCATACGCATCATTTTAGAAAGCGACTTAGAAAAAGAAAAATCTGATTGCTGGAGAGCATACAGCATCGTTACCGACTATTATCAACCTAACCCCGACAGATTACGCGATTGGATATCTACGCCCAAAGCGAATGGCTACGAATCATTACACACTACCGTAATGAGCCCTACCGGTAAATGGGTAGAAGTACAAATCAGAACCAAACGCATGGACGAAATTGCCGAAAGAGGGTATGCCGCACACTGGAAATATAAAGAAAATTCGGCACAAGAAAGCGGTTTGGATATTTGGCTTAACCGTATCAGAGAGTTGTTAGAAAACCCCGAACCCAATGCACTGGATTTTATAGATGATTTTAAATTAAACTTATTCAGCGAAGAAATTTTTGTTTTTACCCCCAAAGGCGATTTAAAAACCTTGCCCCAGGGTGCTACTGCACTCGATTTTGCATTTGATATACACACCAAAGTGGGCGAACATTGCATCGGTGCCAAAGTAAACAATAAACTTGTACCCCTTAGCCATAAATTAAACAGCGGTGACCAGGTAGAAATAATAACTTCTAAAAAACAAAAACCCAAAGAAGACTGGTTAAAATTTGTAATTACAGCACGGGCAAAATCTAAAATTAAAGACGCTCTAAAAGAAGAGAAAAAAAACATTGCCAAAGAAGGCAAATTAATTTTACAAAAGAAGTTAGATTTAATGGGCGTAATTTTTAATGATAAAAACATTAAAAAAATTGAAGAATATTTCCGTGCCGAAAATACCACCGATTTATTTTATAAAATTGCTAAAGACGCCTTTCATCTGGATAGATTAAAAGAATTTGATATAAAAAATGGCGAACTAATTCTTATAAAAAAGAAACCTCCTGTAGAAAATAAAAATAACATCAGTATCCACGATGAACTTAATAAATATAAGCAAACCGGTAACGACACACTTGTTATAGGCGATGATTTAAAACAACTGGAATACAAACTTGCTCCCTGTTGTAATCCCATTTCCGGAGATGATGTTTTCGGGTTTATCACCATCAACGAAGGCATAAAAATTCATCGGGTAAATTGCCCCAATGCCGTACAGCTAATGTCGAACTATGGATATAGAATTGTTAAAGCTCGCTGGAAAAGCCGTGAACTGATTGAATTTTTAGCGGGCGTATATTTTTCGGGTATTGACGATGTGGGATTGGTAAATAAAATTACTACTGTAATATCCAAAGAATTGAATATAAATATGCGATCAATAAGTTTTGAAAGCCACGATGGTGTCTTTGAAGGCAAAGTTTTTCTTTATGTTCACGACACACATCATCTGGATCGACTGATACAAAATTTAAAAAACATTGAGGGGATTGATACAGTAAGACGAATAGATAATCAATAATATCGGGTTTTTGCGAT
This sequence comes from Flavobacteriales bacterium, assembly GCA_037443205.1. Taxonomy (GTDB): domain Bacteria; phylum Bacteroidota; class Bacteroidia; order Flavobacteriales_D; family UBA2798; genus JBBIOU01. The sequence goes on from JBBIOU010000038.1 coordinate 17,540, forward strand.
TGATGACAATTAATATACACCCAAAAAATGTATGATTTCAACTTTTAAAATTCTAACGCTAAATTTGGAATGATGTTTTTAATAGATTCTAAAACATCTTTGATTGAAGTATAAGTGTTTTTGTAAACATCATCCAACTCATTAATATTTTTCCAGGATATGGATGTTATACCTTCTTCGGTTTGCGGAACAGGTATGGCGTTTCCCGAATAAATCATTAAATACCAATGGGTGGTTTTAAACACCCAACTTCCTTTTAAAGGATAAACATGATAGGTGGGTGTTAAATCTTGAATTATTCCATCCGGAGTAATTGAACACTCTTCCTGCACCTCGCGTATAGCCGCTTGTTTTAAATCTTCGTTTTTTTCAACTTTGCCTTTGGGCAAATCCCACTTATCGTTTCTGTATATAAGTAAGATTTCTTTTTTATTATTAAGCACTACCCCGCCCGCTGCTTCAATAAACAGATGATCAGAAAAAAATAATTTAAGTAAATCATCCTTGTTTCGTGAAGTTATGCAATAACTGTTAACAATTAAATTATTTCGGTATTCATGTAATATTTTGCTTATTTGAATGGCATCAGGATTATCTATATGAATAACCCCCTGTAATTCTGCCAATGAATTAAATTCTGTTATTTTACAGAGAAATAATGGATAGTTGTTTATGAAAACTTTATACATTTGTGCCCTATGTCGTCAAACAATGAAACTGCGCTAAAGGTAGCTGAATTTTTGTTACAAATTAAGGCAGTAAAATTACAACCTGCAAAGCCCTTTACCTGGGCCTCGGGCTTAAAATCGCCCATCTATTGCGATAATCGTGTAACTCTCTCATATCCAAATATCCGCACTTTCATAAGGCAACAATTTTCAAAATTAATTGAAGAATATTTTACCAAGCCGGATATTATAGTGGGTGTGGCCACAGGAGGCATTGCACAAGGCGTACTGGTAGCTCAGGATTTAGGATTACCTTTTGCCTATGTTCGCCCGCAAGCTAAAGAACACGGCATGAAAAACCAAATTGAAGGTAATATTGAAAAAGGGCAATCGGCCATCGTTATCGAAGACCTGATTTCTACCGGAAAGAGTAGTTTATCTGCCGTTGATGCCCTGTTAAATTCGGGAATTAAAATTAACGGAATGGCTGCCATATTTACTTATGGCTTTACTGAAACCGAAGAAACATTCTCAAACAAAAAAATTAAATTATTTACTTTAACTAATTACGATACACTTATTGAACAAGCGTTAAAAAGTAATTACATACAACTAAAAGATTTAGAATCGCTTAAAGAATGGCGCAAAGATCCTAAAAAATGGAGCAAAAAACACCATGACTAAAATTGAAAGCCAAACCGTTGAAGTGAAGAACCCGCAAAGCTCGGTTTTTCAATATTTATGCGACATGAATAATTTTATTAACCTGTTGCCGCAAGATAAAATTACCGACTGGAAATCTACACGCACTACCTGTAGTTTTAAAATACAGGGAGCCATTGAAATACCTTTAGAATTTGTTTCATCTACGCCTCATAACCATATCCATATTCGTTCAGGAAAAAACGCGCCTTTTCCATTTACTTTGGATATTGATATTCAAAGCCTAAACAATAACGCTTCGTTGGGTAAAGTTACTTTTAACGGTGAAATGAATATGTTTATTAAAATGATGGCCGAAAAACCTCTGAGCAATTTATTTAATTACATTGCTCAGAAATTGTCTGAAATTAGTATGTAAACCCAAAAAATATTAGATTTTTTGAACACTCCATATCTTGAGCTAACGCATCATCAAATCTAATATCCCGGGTTATATGGCCGTAATCTGCAACCTCCTGTACTTCATTCTCTACCGCCAGGATGCTAATTAATGGCATAATGCCTCAAGTGTTTTTTCGTTAAACATATTATGACCACATTCTACTAACTGCAACTTTATTTTTTCGGGATTCATGTTTTTAAATTTATATCCCAGCTTAACCGGTATAATTTTATCGTATTTACCAAAATATAATTCTATTTCGGTAGGGGTATAAAACAAAATATGCTTCACCTGTTTTAGCGAAGGTCTTATATGGCGCATCGTCATCCAAACACAATAAACCAACCTGCGTTTGTCGTAGCTTTCTAAATTACTAATTACAAAACGATATAATTTATCGTCCAACAATTTGATATTTTTTAAAAATTTAAGCGTAGCAAAAAAAAACCACGGCTTATGCATAATTTTTCTATAAAGTATATTACCCAGCACATTGCGCGAAGTAAATTTATACCAAAAATTTTCTTTGATGCCATCGGGGGCAAATAAATAAATCTTATTAACACGCTCTTTGTAATGTAAAAACATGCTTAAACACAGCTTACCTCCCATGCTGTAACCTGCCATAGAAAAACTTTCTATTTTGTTAGTTACTAAAAAGTGAAGCATAATTTCGTTCCATTCGTTGGCAGTTAAGGTATTTCTGTCAACTCTATCCAAGGGATAAACAGAGTTTCCGTGATGAAAAAAATTAAATGAAAAAATTTTGTGTTTGTTTTCCCACGCATTTTTAAACAATAAATAATCATCTGCCTTACGCGAAAATCCATGAAAGCACAACAATGGTTCCGTACCGTTACCAAAAACCATATATTCGAGCACAAAGTTATTGTATGAATGTTGTAAAATCAGCATGTTTATTGCAAAAATAAGACATAATGTATTGCCGTTTTACAAAATATACATACATAATTTCACCCTGTTCGTTATTAAAAAATGCATCATTTGCCTGCCGGTTTAATTTAGTGTTTGTTATTTAAAGAAAATACTTATTTTTGATATAAAAAATAAGTTATGAAAATAAATTTTTATATATTTCTGTTATCTTCATTTATTCTTTTTGCTTGTTCAAATAACTCTACCAACAGCCATACCAATAAAGCAATAGAAAAAGCACCGGATATTTACGACTTTAATTCGATAAAAGCATTTGTAAAAACAGTTCCTGATTCGGTAAAAATAAAGGCCAAAAATGTGTTTTTAAATGCTATTGACATTTACCGAAACCGCAAACAGGCACAAAAAAGTATTGATACTTTTAAACTGGCACTAAGCATTTATCCTGACGCTAAAACATATTATGAATTAGGTAATGCGTTTTTAGATGTAAAAGATTATGAACAGGCCATTAAAACCTATCACATGGCCGAAAAAATGAATTACAATCCCTTGTCAAATGTATTGTATAACCTGGCTTGTGCCTACTCACTGAAGCAAGATATTGAAAACTCACTGAAATATATACAACTGGCTATAGAAAACGGTTACAACAATAACGCACACATACTAACCGACAGCGATTTAGAAAATGCCCGCAAAGACAATCGTTTTAATGAAGTGTATCAAAGCGCCATGAGCGGAGCAAAAGATCCCGTGGCCGCATTATTTGATTTATTTGTTAGCGGATTTCCACAGGCATCATTTCCCTATGCATTTAAAGTTAATCAAACAACACAAATTGATTTTAATAAATCCATAGCTTACGATTTTGAGCCTTTTGTAACAGAAATGGTTAAGCCCGGATTTAGCCGCGAAGTAGGCGATGAATTTTATTATCTTGTAAAAATAAATGAAACCGACACTTATGTATCTGTAATATATGCCGGTGCTATGGTAATGTGGGGAGATAGACCACCGGTATATCAGATATTTGCAACTTACGGAAAAAACGGAAAATTAATTGACAAAACACAAATTGGCGGTCAAGGATACCAGGAACCGGGTATAAACTTCGCTAAAGCTTTTGAATTTAAAAATGCTTCGAACTTCGAAGTGAGCGAATACGATTTACAATTCGAAAATAATACAGATGAATACGGCTATGAAAATAATCGCATTATAGGTAGTACCTGGTTAAACACCAAACACTATAAAGTAACTGAAACCGGTAAAATAAAACTTATAAACGAAAAAACTGCAATGAAATAAATCCCAAAGAAATCGTTTGACTTTTTTCCCCGTTAAGCCGTTTGTCTATGTTTTGGTATTTCTTATTACAATATACCTCAAATTTACACTAAAAAAAACGGATACTTGCATAAAATATTAATTAATAATTTACTTTTGCAACTGATTTAAAACAATAACATAAATTGGTCCCGTAGCTCAGCTGGATAGAGCAACTGCCTTCTAAGCAGTAGGTCTCTGGTTCGAATCCAGACGGGATCACTAAAAAAAATGATTATCAGATTTTTAGGCGTGTCAACTCATCATGGGTTGACATAACTGTATAAGAACAACTAAAACTGAATTAAAAATCAGCGCAAGTTATTTTCCACCCGTACCAAACATGCTTTCCATGTCTTGCATGGTTTTTTCGGTATATCCTTCGGGCACTTTAAAGTAACTGTCAGAAACTTTTTCCTTGCTTACGGTTGTAACTGTCATCAACATGGTAATACCGCCATTTTTAACCTGGTATTCCATGGGAAAACCATTTATATATTTAAAATCTTTATTATTAAATGCGGGTAATTCATCCGTAAACCAAATTACCATTGGTTCTTCGGCATCTTTGCTCATTATTTCTGCTTTTTTACAAGTGTAGCCGGCAATTGTTTTGGTTTCATCCGTGTATTTTACTTCGGGTTTGTTCTCATCGGCTGTGTTATTTTCAAAAGTTTTAGCATCCATTTTAAAAGCCATTTTGTTACCCATCATATCCATGCATATATATCCGGTTTTGGCTTTATTATCTATAATTGTAACGGTAGTACCCATACCGGCAGATTGTTCCAATCTGAATTTTTCGCCTTTGACATACATGGTACTCTCTTTCGGTAACATAGACATATACGAGGCATATTCTTCGGGCAAATCTTCGTAAGAAATAGAATAAACAATTTTACCTTCAAAAACCGGGCTTTTACTTACAAAACTCATGGTCGTAAGAGCGGCAACCGACAAACAAGCAATAAACAATTTTTTCATAAATAAAAATTTAGGGGTTAATTACTCCAAAAACGATTTGAACATTTCCGACATTTCCTGTTCCATTTTTTCCAAAGGTACTTCTTTATAATTATCCGGTATGTCAAACACTTCATCGGGTATTTCTTCTTTTATAAATTTTGTTGCCGTAAAGCGCATGCGCATACCGTATCTTTCTACCTCATAAACCAACAAAACATCTTCAATTTCGCTGAAGGGTGTACACCAATTAGCATTTTTTATGCCAATTTCGTCTGTATAGTAAAGCGTAACATCGGGTTGTGATAAATCTTCAAAAACTGCAATGCTTTTTCTGCATAAAAAACCGGCCAAACTATCTCCTTCTTTGGCATGTATATAGGTGGGTACCGGAAAATCTTTGAGCATTTTTTGTGTTTCGGCCTCGTTAAGGGTTGCATAATATCTGCGGGTGCCAAATTGATATAGAGAAGTCATTATTTTATTTTTACAATCTACAATAAAGCCGGATGAAAAGGCTTTACCTTTTTTTACTTCAATCACATATTTATCATTTTTAAACTTCATGGTCATTTTATCGGGCAACATATTGGCCATAAAACCCGAAGCGCGGTATCGAGGATAATTTATTTCAAATTCTAGTATTCCCTGGCGTATTTTTTTATTGCCGCACTGAACCAATAAAAGTAATGGCAGTAATAAAAACGGGTAATAAATTATTTTTTTATTAATCATTAAGCGCAATTAATGAGCGACAAATATATTACAATTTTGAAGAATGCAATAGGGTAATTATAAATGTCAGTATCCCAATATTTTAAGCATTGATTTAGCGCTTTGTTCCTTGGCAAAAAGCTTGGTGGTAATATTGCCTTCTTCGTCTTTATCAACCAATACATGCTTGGGCGATGGTATAAGACAGTGTTTAATACCACCGTATCCGCTTAATGATTCCTGATAGGCACCTGTATTAAAAAATCCGATATAAAGCGGTTCTTCTTTATCGTGCTTAGGTAAAAAAACCTGGTTATCATGGGCTTCAGAATTATAATAATCCAGGCTATCGCAGGTTAAACCACCTAAATTTACCCTTACATATTCACTATCCCACTTATTGATGGCCAACATAATAAAGCGCTGGTTGATACCCCAGGTATCGGGCAAGGTTGTGATAAACGAATTATCTACCATATACCATGTTTCGCGGTCGTTTTGGGGCTTAGTACCCATAATTTTATAGATATTTGCTCCGCTTTCGCCCACCGTAAACGAGCCAAATTCGGTAAATAAATGTGGTTCGGGCACTCCTTTTTGGTTGCAGAATTTTTTAATTTGTTCAACAATTTGCTCTATCATGTACTCGTAATTGTATTCAAAATTTAACGAGTTTTTAATAGGCAAACCGCCTCCAATATTTAAAGTATCTAAAGTAGGACAAACTTGTTTTAAACGATAATATACATTTAAACATTTAGCTAATTCGCTCCAGTAGTGTATGTTATCTTTAATGCCCGTATTGATAAAAAAATGGAGCATTTTTAGCTCAAATTTTGGGTCTTTTTTGATTTCGTTCAGGTAAAAATCAATAATATCTATATATCTTATCCCCAAACGCGAAGTATAAAAATCAAATGTAGGCTCCTCTTCTGATGCAATGCGAATGCCTATTTTAACCGGCTTTTTAATTTTTTTCTTATACACCTCCAGTTCTTCTTTATTGTCTAATACCGGTATCAGGTTTTCGAATCCTGCGTTAACCGTTTCTGACACCAGTTCGGTATAAAGCGGGCGTTTATACCCATTGCAAATAATATAGTGCTGTTTGGTAAGTAATCCTTTTTCATAAAGTTCTTTAATAATA
>JBBIOU010000039.1:0-22609 GCA_037443205.1 Flavobacteriales bacterium
AAAAAGATTTAATTTGAGAAGCAACTCAGATTTAGCCAAGTTACGGCTTTGGGAAATTAATAATGGAAAGGACACACTGAATGTATTTCAATAAGTTAATTTTAATCCTACGAACCCGCTGATTTTGGGTGTGCGGTGAATGATTAAACGTTTGTAGGTTTATTTCATTTTTGATTGCTATCGGGCTTAGCGGAAAATTTTTTCCCTTCAATAATCAGAACGCTGTGCTTAGTTGTTGAAATACTTAATAAGCGCTTAATATATTAGGCATTAGTATGTGTAATGCAGGATGAATAAATAGTCGGGGCGGCAAGATTCGAACTTGCGACCTCCTGGTCCCAAACCAGGCGCGATAACCGGACTACGCTACGCCCCGAATATTTCAAGGATCACCTTTTGGCAATGCAAAAGTATAATTTAATTTTTATCGGCACCTTGACTTCTAAACATTCCTAAAAGCATTTTAGAAAGCTGTTCCAAACCCGAATACAAATCATTGTATTCTGTTTCGGCAACCCAACCCATGTCTTTAGAAATGTCTAACAAGGCAGTACACTCAAACACTGCATTTCTGGATAGTGTTAAATATTGTTTTTTCTCTTCTACCGAAAAACGTCCGGTACCTTCGGTAAGATATAACACAATATGTAGCCCCGCTTTTTTAAGTTGCTCTTTAAGCGTAACATCAATTTTTGTATTGTTATTAAGCACTGTAAGCAACCTAACATTTGTTTGTTTGGCAACTTTGTAAACATCCAGTTTTTCAAAATCAAACATGCGTGCGTTTTAAGTGTTTTTTGCGGTGAAGGAGGGATTCGAACCCTCGGTACAGTTTCCCGTACGACAGTTTAGCAAACTGTTGGTTTAAGCCACTCACCCACCTCACCGTTTATTTTTTTATTTTAAAAACGTATTTGCCCGAATGATTGATAGCCTGTATAAGGGTTATCTTTATTCAAAACAGGGTTGCAAAGATATAAAAATCATTTTCTAAACAAAAATTATGTTTAATGCAAAATACTTAATGTCTATCACCATGCTACTCAGGTTGTTTTTAGGGTAGGGTATAACCCTGTTTCATTTACAACGAATCAGGTATCAGCATTTTTTAACTTGGCCCGATGGGGTGATAACCTCAATACCGAACTCTAACCAATAAACCCAAATTTCTAATGCAGAGTGTGTTGAGTGTCGTGTGGGATTTGGGTTATCCGCCATCAGGCGAGCATTACACATGCTAATGCGTAATGTGGGATAAACTTAGTCCGCCTTTGCTAAAAGATCTGACAAAGTTAAAATCTCTGTTCCTTAATTTCGGATTGTTATAAATTACATATTATAGCTTAAAATTAAGGTTTATTAATATAAGTTATAAAAGATACATTGTTTTTAGCAAAACGGACATACTATATTTTTAGGCCTTAGTAAATTTAAAAGTGCTAATATTAAAATTGAAATTATATTTGTGAACACATGGCGCAAATAAAGAATACACCTGTTTTTATAATTTTAATTGCCATCCTTACGGCATGTGGAGTTAAAAAACGTAATCTTTCCGAAAATACCGCCATCATTCACATACCGGTAAAGCCCAATGGGTTACATATCACAAATAATTATTCGGGTTATCGCTCATTTATATTTGAATTTACTCAAAAAACTTTGCTGCGAATGGACATAGATTCGCTTAAGCATGTGCCGGTATTAGCTCAAAATATGCCCCAAATAAGCAATGATGGCAAAACATATACCTTTACATTAAGGCCGCAGGCAAAGTGGGATGATGGAAGTTCCATTACCTCAGAAGATGTGATTTTTACAACCAAAGTAATCTTGTGCCCGCTAACCAACAACCCGGGAGTGAGAGGTGTTTTTGCTGCTGCTATAAAATCTGCACATGCAACTGACGATAAAACGGTTGTCTTTGAGATGCATGATGTGAGCCGCAATAACCTCGAAGTATTTACCGAAATGTATATTTTGCAGCGTAAATTTTGGGACGAAAATAATGTTTTAAACTCGCTTAGCTTTGAAGATTTATATAAACCCGAAACAAAAACTAACCCTGCTTATGTAAAATGGTTCGAAAATTTTAATAACCCCGACAATAGTTTTAAACCTGAAAAATTAATAGGTGCCGGGCAATACAAACTTACCGAATGGCAAGACGAAAGCCATATCATAGTTGAAAAAAAGAAAAACTGGTGGGGTGAAAATATCAAGGGTAATCATTTTTTTAACAAGCCCGATAAAATAATTTTTAAAATCATTAAAGATGATGGCGCAGCCTACTTTGCCATAAAAAATCAAAATATTGATGCAACCAACCGGATAGCAACCAACAAATTAATAAAACTCAGAGAACTCGATTATTTTAATCAAAACTATCAATCGGCATTTGTTCCGCAGTATGCATATAATTACATTGGTTTTAACTGCAAGCCCGATGGTCAAAAACACAAGTTGTTATTTACCGATAAAAAAGTAAGAAGAGCCATCGCGCATCTAATACCTATTGAAGACATGATTAAAATAATGTATAAAGGACAAGCAGCCAGACAGGTAAGCATGGTTTCTCCGCTAAAAAAAGAATACAATACTGAGTTAAAACTGATTGAATTTAATACCGATAAAGCGAAACAATTACTTACCGAAGCAGGTTGGATAGATAGCGATGGCGATAATATAAGGGATAAAATAATTAATGGCGAAAAGATTAAATTTTCGTTTCAAATGAATTATATGGTTGAAGGTTCGGGAACAAAAGAAATGATGCTGATGATAAAAGACGAACTATATAAAGCGGGGATAGAAATGATACCTAACCCTCTGGATTTTTCTCTGTTTTTTAAATTAGCCTACGAGCAAGATTTTGATGCTTTGATGGGAGCCTGGCTGGGAAGTGCCGCTTACGAAGACCCTATGCAGCTTTGGCATACCTCGCAGTGGGCAGAAAAAGGAGCAAATTTTTGTGGTTTTGGAAATGCGCAGACAGATTCGCTCATTGAAGCTATAAACAAAGAACTGGATGATGAAAAATATCTTACTCTGATCAAAGAGTTTCAACGCCTTGTTTATGAAGAACAACCCTATGTTTTTTTATTTTCTCCTCATGCCAAAGTGGCCATACATAAAAGATTTAAAGCTAAAATATATAGCGAAAAACCTAATATGCTGGTAGGAGCATTTGAATTGATTAATTACAGTGGCAGTACACAAAAACCATTAACAACACAATAATAATGACAAAATATTTTATAAAAAGATTATTTGTGTTTGTGCCAATGATGTTATTGGTTTCGTTGATGGCTTTTTGGATTAGCGCTTCTGCACCCGGTGACCCGGTTGAAATTTTAACTAATTCGGGTACGGCACAGGGTTCGTCTAACAATATATCGGTTAAAAAAGATATAAAAGATTCATTAAGAAATAAACTGGGTTTAAACAAACCGCTTTTTTATTTTTCATTAAACAGTCTTGCCGAGTGCGATACATTACATAAAATATACGATAAACTTACCCGAAATACTTTATCGCGATTAACTGCTAAATATGGCAATTGGAAAGAAATACACGCCTATTATACTGCGATTCTGAACTTACAACAAAAATCACTAAGCCTGTCGGCTGATACTTTATTGTTGCGTTGTGCTGCTGATAGCGCTGACCTGATGCAAAAAGACGAAGTAAATAACTCTCTTAACCAGATAATTAACGAAACTAATTCTTTGCTACATACATACGAGCATAATTTTATACAAACAAAAATAGATTCTATTAAAAATATAATTTATGATCAGAATTACTTAAATTGTTTTAAAGCAGAAGCCGATAATTTATCCGAAAGCTATATGCAAATGATTGCAAATAGCACGGGATGGAAAAATTATGTTCCTGTGGTGCGCTGGCACGGATTAAATTCTCAGTATCATCAATGGTTGAAAAACATTTTATTAAAGGGTGATTTCGGTATTTCTTATACAGATGGTCAGCCGGTTATTACAAAAATATGGAATAAGTTTTTGTTGTCTTCCAGACTAATAATTATCTCAATATTTCTGGCATATCTGATAAGCATTCCGATTGGAATTGCCAGTGCGCGCAGAAGAGGTTCATGGTTCGAAAAAACAACCGGTACCATATTATTTATGCTTTATTCATTACCGGGATTTTTTGCGGGCACCATGCTTTTGTATTGGTTTGCAAATCCCGACCATTGGGTTTGGTTTCCCGAAGGCGGATCACAACCCATAGATATTGATTTATCGCAAATGAATTTTTTTGAGCGTTTTGCTTATCAATGGCCTTACATGGTGCTGCCAATCATCACATATACATATTCTTCTTTTGCATTTATCAGCCGCATTATAAGGGTAAGTATGCTCGAGGTGCTATCGCAGGATTATATCAGAACAGCCCGCGCCAAAGGATTGAGCGATAATCGTGTAATTTATAAACATGCTTTGCGCAATGCGCTTTTGCCGGTTATAACATTGTTTGTAAACATATTTCCGGCAGCAGTTGGAGGTTCGGTAATACTGGAAACTATTTTTAATTACAGCGGTATGGGTTTGGCCGGATTTGATGCCATCAGAAACTACGACTACCCCATGATTGTTAGTTTATTTACTTTATCAGGTTTTATGACTATGATTGCTTATTTTGTGGCCGACTTATTATACGCATTTGTTGACCCGAGAATTTCATATTAGTTTTGAAAAAAAATAAAAAACATATCATAAACACTGAACCTGCAGAAGCAAATTTGTTTTCTTATCGCAAATATGCTTTTACACAATTTAAAAAAAATAAACCGGCCTGGTATGCCTCCTGGCTATTATGCCTGATTATATTCATAGCGTTATTTGCTTCTTTTATTGCCAACGACCAACCCATATATGCCAAATACAGGGGAAAAAATTTTTATCCGGTATTTTCGCAACATTGGCTCATTAAAAGCATTTTTAATACCAACGCAGTTGATTCTACCATCAATCCGGAAACAGGATATTGGGAAAAAATACAATTTGATATTACCGATTGGCGAACATTAGAACTCGAAAAAGTTATCTGGGCCCCCATTCCATACTCTCCGCACAAACAGGATATATACAATAACGACTTTGCTTCTCCGCGTAGTAAGCAATACATGAAAAATGCGCAAGGTAAAATTGTAGAATCACCATGGTTTTTCCGCCATCACTTAGGAACTGATGCTTTAGGCAGAGATGTTCTTTCGGGTTTAATACACGGCACAAAAGTTTCGTTGTTGGTTGGATTTTTTTCGGTGATAATAGCTGCAATTATTGGTGTTTTTTTAGGTTCAATGGCCGGATATTTTGGTGATAACCGGATAAAAATATCAAGAGCATCATTTTGGTTTTCTGTATTAGGTATAATACCGGCTTATTTTTATGCATTTCATGTTCGCAGATTTGTTATTGCCGATGCTTTTGCCGATAAAATTTGGTGGGGATGTGTACAATTGCTTTTTTCCCTTTTTATTTTTTGTGCCATAGTTTATTTGTTTTATAAAGCGGGTACTTTACTTAAAAATAGATTTTTTGCAAAACAAGTATCATTGCCTGTAGATAGTATCGTATCGCGAAGCATAGAACTATTAAACTCCTTGCCTCGATTAATTTTAATTATAACGGTTTCTGCTATAATTAAAGAAAGAAGTTTACTGATATTGGTAATAATTATTGGTTTTACTTCATGGACAGAAATTGCTCGGTTTGTGCGTGCCGAATTATTAAAAGTGAGGGTGCTTGATTATATTACAGCAGCAAAAGCCTCGGGCTTAAGCAACCGGCAAATAATTCTGAAACATGCGCTGCCCAATGCTTTGGCACCTGTATTTGTTACCGTGGCATTTGGCATGGCCTCGGCCATATTAATTGAAAGCGGATTATCTTTTTTGGGAATAGGTGTTCCCGAAGAAATGGTAACCTGGGGTTCAATGTTAAATGCCGGGAGGCAAGAATTTGACGCCTGGTGGATGATAGTTTTTCCAGGCATGGCAATCTTTATTACCATTACTATATATAACCTTATTGGCGAAGGTTTAAGAGATGCTTTAGATCCTAAACTAAAAAATTAAATTACTTACTTACCTGCGCAATTTTATCAGAATGATATTCGCCTTTTTGCAAACGTACCTTTACCTTTTTAAAAGTTTCTATGGTATAGTTTACATCCTCTAATGTGTGTGCCGCAGTAGGTATCAAACGAAGCATAATAACATCTTTGGGCACTACCGGATAAACTACTATGGAGCAGAAAATATTATAATTTTCTCTTAAATCGAGTGTAAGGTTTGTTGCTTCGCCCAATGAACCGCTTAAAAATACAGGTGTTACCATGGTATTGGTTTTGCCAATATTAAAACCGGCCTCTCTTAAACCATTTTGCAATGCCTTAACTATTGTCCACATTTTATTTCTTAACTCGGGTTGTGTGCGCAATAGTTCAAGTCTTTTTAAAGCACCCACTACCAGTGGCATAGGTAGCGATTTGGCAAATATTTGCGAACGCATATTATAACGCAAAAAGTCTATTACATTTTCGGTGCTCGATATAAAACCACCTATCAAAGCCATTGATTTGGCAAAGGTTCCAAAATATATATCTACACCTTCCATGCATCCTTGTTCTTCGTGTGTGCCTTTGCCGTTAGGTCCCATGGTTCCAAAACCGTGTGCATCATCAACAAATAAACGGAAAGGATATTTTTTCTTTAATTCGATAATTTCTTTGAGTTTACCCTGGTCTCCGGCCATACCAAATACTCCTTCGGTAATTACCATAATACCACCATTGGTTTGTTGTACCAATTTATGGGCGCGCTCTAATTGCTTTTCAAAATTTTCTATATCGTTGTGTTGAAATACAAAACGTTTTCCCATGTGCATACGCAAACCGTCAATAATACAGGCGTGCGATTCAGAATCATATACCACTACATCATTTCTGTCTAGCAAGCAATCAATAGCCGATACCATTCCCTGATAACCATAATTAAGCAAGATGGTATCTTCAGTTTGCATAAAATCAGAAAGTTCTTTTTCTAATTGTTCATGCAGATTACTGTTTCCCGACATCATTCTGGCACCCATGGGGTAAGCAAGTCCCCATTCTGCTGCGGCCTTGCTGTCAGCTTCTCTAACCTCAGGGTGGTTGGCTAAACCTAAATAATTATTCAGGCTCCATACCAATACTTCTTTACCTCTGAAGATCATTTTATTTCCTATAGGTCCTTCCAGTTTCGGAAATGTAAAATATCCGTGCGATTCTTTGGAGTGTTTACCAAGAGGTCCTCTGTTTTCTTTTATTTTTTCAAATATATCCAAGGCAAATAATTTTTATGGTTAGTTGCGCAAAGTTAAATAGTTTTACGAAATTATAAACTAAGGGTTAAAAATATTCTTAGTATGAATTTGTTGATTTTTAGGTAAGTAAATATGTATTAAACCCATAAGTAACTAAGTAGGTATAATTTGCCTATAGGGTTCGGTAAACCCAAATTCAGCATTAGAAATTTTAAATAAATCCAAATTTTCCGCCAGAGGCGGACTAAGTGTGTTGAGTGTCGTGAGGGATTTGGGTTATCCGCCATCAGGCGAATATTACGCATGCTAATGCGTAATGTGGGGTAAACCGCTTTTTCATCAGAGTTAAGTGCGATTTTACTTTGTGAGCTATCATATTAAGCTATACTGCATGAAGTACTTACTGCATAATACCGTGTTACCCCCAATTACACATTTTATTATGTAATAGGTTTAAAAAAAACGCTGTGTTACTCTCTGCTCTTTGTGGTTTTAAAAAATGTATAACACATTTTCTAATGCGTAATTTAGATTGTATGCACTATTGATTAGTAAATTGGTCTTATAACTTTTTGGGGTTGTAGCATTCTTTTCATCAAATAATGCATCAATTTTATCCTTATTATGTAATTATATTTTAGACAGGTTCAGATTATTCTGCAATGAATCTTAACATTTAACGAGTTTTAAACATTTTATTTGTGTACAGGTTATAAAAAATAAAAATTTTATATTTTTATGGCTGATTAAAGTATACATAGAATGATAAAAGAGAAAGTTGCAAAAGAGCAGGGCATGGAAATGAGTTTTGAAGATTTTAAAGCGCAGGTTTTACAAGATTACAAACTGGCTTGTGTCAGCAGAGAAGCATCGTTATTAGGCAGAAAAGAAGTGCTTACCGGTAAGGCTAAGTTCGGAATATTTGGCGATGGCAAAGAGTTGGCTCAAATTGCCATGGCTAAACAATTTAAAGCAGGCGATTTCAGGTCGGGTTATTACCGCGACCAAACTTTTATGTTTGCCACCGGAAACCTAACTGTACAGCAGTATTTTGCATCCCTATATGCACATACCGATTTAGAACACGAACCCAGTTCGGGAGGAAGGCAAATGAACGGGCATTTTGCCACGCGTTCACTCAATGCTGATGGTACCTGGAAAGATTTAACCCAAATAAAAAATTCCAGTGCCGATATTTCGCCTACAGCCGGCCAGATGCCACGCCTACTCGGATTGGCCTATGCATCAAAAATTTTTAGAAACAATAAGGCATTACATTCATTTACTAATTTTTCAAATCAAGGTAACGAAATTGCCTTTGGCACAATAGGTGATGCCAGTACATCAGAAGGTTTGTTTTGGGAAACCATAAATGCTGCGGGCGTTTTGCAAGTACCCATGCTCATGTCGGTATGGGATGACGGTTATGGCATATCAGTACCTAAAAAATATCAAACTACCAAAGAAAGTATTTCAGAAATTTTAAAAGGTTTTCAGCGCGATAAAAACGAAAACAACGGCTACGAAATTTTTAAAGTTAAAGGCTGGGATTACGTTAATCTATGTATTACCTACTCCAAAGCAGCCGAAATATGCAGAAAAGAACACATACCCGTTTTGGTACATGTTGAAGAAGTAACACAACCGCAAGGGCATTCAACCTCCGGTTCGCATGAACGCTATAAAAGCAAAGAAGTTTTGGAATGGACCAAAGAATACGATTGCATAAACCAGTTTAAGCGTTGGATATTACAATATGAACAGCAAACCGGAAATAAAATTGCTGATGAAAAAGAACTGGATGAATTGGCCAACGAAGCTAAAAATGAAGTGCGCGAAGCTCAGAAAGCAGCCTGGAACGCCTTTGTATTAACCATACAATCTGACATGAACAGTGTGTTGTCATTGCTGCAAACTATACAACAAGAAAGCAGTGAAGCACCGCAAATAGCTTCTCTCAGTAAGGAGTTAAAATCCATTAAAGATCCGGTTAGAAAAGATATTTTATCTGCTGCTCGCAGAGCCTTATATATACTAAGAAACGAAAACTCACCGGGAAAAACAAAATTAGCAGAGTGGATAAAACAATCCTTAGCCGATAATTTTGAACGTTACAGTTCTCATTTGTATTCAGAAAGTTCATTCAGCGCACTGCATGTTAAACCCGTATATCCGCAATATAACGAAGGTGCACCTTTGGTAGACGGAAGAATAGTATTGCGCGATAATTTTGATGCACAACTTTCAAAAAATCCTTTGGTTTTGATATTTGGAGAAGATTCAGGTTATATAGGTGATGTCAATCAGGGCTTAGAAGGTATGCAGGCAAAACATGGCGAAATTCGCGTGAGCGATACCGGAATCCGCGAAGCAACCATAGTAGGACAAGGCATTGGTCTTGCCATGCGCGGATTAAGACCTATAGCCGAAATTCAGTATTTAGATTACCTGTTATATGCCTTGCAAATTATGAGTGATGATTTGGCTACCGTGCAATACCGCACCAAAGGCGGGCAAAAAGCACCCCTCATTGTTCGTACACGCGGGCACCGCCTGGAAGGCATCTGGCACTCCGGATCGCCCATGGGCGTTATTATTAATGCCCTGCGCGGAGTTTATGTATGTGTACCCAGAAACATGACTATTGCAGCCGGATTTTACAATACCCTCTTAGAATCTGACGATACTGCTCTTATCATAGAACCACTGAACGGTTATCGAAAAAAAGAAAAACTACCCGCCAATATTGGCGAATTTAAGCTGCCGCTCGGAGTAGTTGATGTTGTTCAGCCCGGCAACGACCTTACATTGGTATCTTATGGTTCAACCTTTAATCTTTGTGTAGAAGCAGCAGCCCTGTTAAACCAACACGGTATTTCGGTAGAATTGATAGATATACAAACCTTATTGCCGTTTGATATTAACCACAGCATTGCCCAATCACTTAAAAAAACCAATCGCTTATTAATTGTTGATGAAGATGTGCCCGGTGGTGCTTCGGCATTTATATTAGATAAAATATTGGTTGAACAAAACGCTTACCTGTATTTAGATTCTAAACCGGTAACACTAACAGCCAAGGAACACAGACCTGCTTACGGCAGCGATGGAGATTATTTTTCTAAACCCGGTATAGAAGATATTTTTGAAGCAGCATATTCTATTATGCACGAGGCCGATCCACAGCAATTTCCGTCTATTTATTAATACCCAGGCACGGTTTTTGCCTGTTTTCGAGTAATTTTTTAGATGAAAATGAAAAAAAAAGTGGTTTGCAGTGTACTTATTATATTTTGCTTAATTAGCAATACACATGCCCGCCATTTACCCCCCTGGATATACTTCGTTAATATCTTTTACAACATTCAGCCCAATTTAGAAAATACCAATGTTATTATTAATACTACGGCCGATAAACTAATTAAATTAAGAATTAAAAAAGATTACGAAATTTTTAACTATAAAGGAAAATTAGTTTTAAAAGGCAGCGGTAAAGAAATAGACATAAGCGAACTGCCCGATGGTAAATATACCGTTAAATTCGATAAAGATTTTAATCAAATAGAATATTTCAGAAAAATTACACCTAAGGTTAAACAGGAAGAAAACTAATACCCTGCAAAAAGTATGAATTATATTTCTGTTCTTTAAATAGTATTACCTTTGCAGCGGAATGGAAATAGGAATATTAAAATCTAAAATTCACCGGGCGGTTGTTACCCAGGCTGATTTGAATTACATTGGCAGCGTAACCATTGATGAAGATTTGATGGATGCAGCTAATCTTATTGAAAATGAACAAGTACATGTACTTAATTACCGCAACGGTGAACGAATAATTACCTATGTAATTAAAGGAGCCAGAGGTAGCGGAATAATTTGTTTAAACGGTCCGGCAGCTCTTAAATTTTCTCCGGGAGATGAGGTAATTATTATTTCATACGCCAATATGGACTTTGAAAAAGCCAAAAGCTTTAAACCTTACATTATTTTTCCCGATAAACAAAATAAACTGAAATAAATTCTGCTTTGAAAAAGCAAATAATTAATGTAATAAAAATAGTAGTTCCCTTAGGCATTGGTCTGTATTTAGCCTGGTATTTTTTTAATCAGATTGAAGATAAGCAAAAAGTATATTCGGTATTCAGCGAGGCTAATTACCTGATAATTTTTATTTCTGTAGTGCTCTCATGGCTTAGCCATTATACGCGCGCTTTGCGTTTTAAATTATTGTCAATACCCATGGGCTACCAAATTAAAAAGTGGCATAGCTATCATGCTGTGATGATTGGCTATTTTATGAACCTGCTCTTACCCAGGGCAGGAGAATTAAGCAGAGCAGCTTATTTGTCGCGATACGAAAATATGCCTTTCGAAAAGGCTTTTGGCACCATACTGGCCGAACGCGTTATAGATATCCTTATGTTGCTGAGTATTTGTTTATTGGTTGGTCTGGCTCAATATGATAAACTGCCGGTATTGATTGATAAATTTTCTGAAGTAAAAGCAAATGATCAACCACAGCAAGGAGTATCTTGGTTTATCTATATTTTAATACTAATAGCAGCCGTTGCAATAATTTTTTTGATATTGTATTTAAAAAGTATCAAAGTCCGCGAAAAAATCAACAATCTGATTAAAGGATTTTTTACAGGCATCACAACCATATTTAAAATAAAACAAAAAATTTTATTTGTTACTTATACACTCATTATTTGGTTTTGCTATATAAGCATGTATGTAATTTGTTTTTATGCCGTTGAACAAACAGCAAATTTACCGTTGGCAGGGATTATGCTGGGATTTATAGCCGGCAGCATGGGAATAATTTTTGTTCAGGGAGGCATAGGAGTATATCCGGTTCTTGTTGCTACAGCCCTTGCCCTGTATGATGCTGATAAAGATATAGTGTTTGCCGTAGCCTGGATAACCTGGTTGGCACAAACTTTATTGATTGTTACAGCAGGCGCAATATCCATGTATTTTATTCCTTCAAAAACAATAAACCCACATGCAAAATAATAGACTATATAGCATACAAAATAAAATAGTAAGCATTGAAAACGCCATTAAAGCTATTAAAATAGCCCGATTATATAATTATAAAATAGTATTTACCAATGGTGTATTCGATATTTTACATAAAGGCCATGTAGCGTACTTATCAGAGGCAGCCTCGTTGGGTAATAAAATGATTGTGGCTATAAACAGCGATGCTTCGGTAAAAAAACTTGGTAAAGGCAATAACCGTCCTATTAATGATGAACAAGCACGTGCCTTGGTTGTAGCCGCCTTACAGGTAGTAGATTGGGTAATTATATTTGATGACGATACACCCTACAAACTTATTGAGAAGCTAATGCCGGATGTGCTGGTAAAAGGCGGAGATTATGATGCCATGGAAACAGATAAAACATCTAAAAAATATATTGTTGGCAGTGATATTGTTAAGGCTGACGGTGGAAAAGTAGTCTCAATTCCATTAACCGAAGGATTTTCAACTACAGGTATTATTGATAAAATTAAGCAATAGAATCGTTATCCCATAAAAACATAATGACTTTTTTGGGTTAATTTGGGTTAAAAATCCATATAGCTGTTTTCAGGACCCGGTACAAGAAAAAACGAAAAACCGAATCCTACACTAAAAAATCGGTAATTACCTTTTGAGTCTTCAGCCGTAAATCCCGGAAAGTTGGGTAAACATAGCAAATCGGGTGTAAACTTATTAAATATAAAATTATAGGAGCTTAGTAAACCAAAAGATAATCTTTCGTTTGCAAGCATATATATTGCTACTTGTGTTTCTGCAAAGGGAGCATTTTGGGGTTTAGATTTTTCGCCATTATCGGTACATTTTCTGGAGGTAAAATAGAGCAGAGAATACCCGCCTCGGGCTGAGAGTTCAAAATGTATTTTAGGGCTGATAAATTTTTCGTAACCGATTTTTGCAAAGGGTGTGTAGCCTTGCATGCCGGCTGCCAATTTTTCGTTTACTTTAACATCGTTTATTTGCATGTAAATAAATTTAAAGCCTCCACCAATAGTCAGGTTATTAACCGGATATTGGTAATAAACACTTACATCGGCAATACCGTCTATTATGTTTTTAAAAACTTTGTTGTGCAAAGGATGTGGTAGTTTAAATTCTCCTTTAATACTGTGCTTTACCTCGGGTATTTTTTCTGTTGCCGTCTGGGCGTTCAGTTTTACAGTAATAAATATAAATAATATAAGAGGTATAATTATTTTCATTGAATGATAAACTTTTTAGAACGGTTCATTTTATCTGTTGTAATATTAATAAAATATTCTCCGGCAGGCAAAAGTTTAACATCAAAATCAAAGTTGTATGTGCCCGCTTGTTGAGTTTCATTAAGTAAATCATACAAGTTATGTCCTTGCTTATCTTCTATGCAAATTTTCATTTTGCCGGTTTCTGCCAATTTATATCTAAGATGAACGGTTTTTTGGGTAACATCAATCATTAAACTATATAGTAGCAGGCTTTGTTTGCTTTGACCGGGCTTTATTATAAAGTATCTGATCAAAAAAATAATTATAGCCAGGCCTGTGCTTAAAATTAAAGAGTAGAGCAGTAAGGTATAAAAACCGGAACTCATAGATTTTTTTCGATGCTAATTTTAAATATTTTAGGCCAGTTTTTACCGGTAACGTAAATAGTGTTTGTGGCAGAATCGTAGGCTATGCCGTTAAAAACATCGGTATCAGCGGTGTATTCTTCATCTTTAAGTAAGCCGTTGCAATCAATTTCTGCTTCAACCGCACCGTCATCCGGATTGATAATAAGAATAATATTTTGCTGATACACGTTTGCCCATATTTTGCCGTTTATCATTTCCAATTCATTCAGCATGTGGCGGGGTATCCGGTCGTCATATACTTCGAGGGTACGATTTACGGTAAAAGTTTCAGGATTAATAAAAAATAATCGGTTCGTGCCATCGCTCATAATTAATTCGTGCCCGTTATGGGTCAATCCCCATCCTTCGGTATCGTATGTAAAACTGTTTACAGGAGTAAAATTTAAGTCATATACCAAACATGTTTTGTTTTGATAGGTAAGTTGATAAATTTTATCGTTCAGAATGGTAATTCCTTCGCCAAAATATTGTGCTTGCAGGTTATGTGTTTTTAGGTCTTTGCCGCTTATGATATCAATAATTTTTAATTGCGATTTACCTTTTAAGCCTGTACCTTCATAAAAAATACCTTTATATATTACAAAACCTTGTGTGTAGGCTTGTGTACTGTGCGGAAAACTTTGTATTACATTACAGGTATATTTTTCGGGAGGATGGGGAGCAAGTAGTTGCAGGGTGGCTTTGTTGGTTTCTGTTTCGCCCCGGATGTATAGCTGGTATTGCAGGGAATAATTTCCTAATGGCAATTGGGTTTCGCTGATGTTTATCGGATATTTTTCTTTTGTTTCGGTTGAGGTATAAATAACCTGATTGTTAAATAATATTTTAATTGAGTCTATTTTTTCTTCAGGATTCCTTAATTGAATTACGGCCTCAATTTTTTCACCTTGTTTGTATTTTTTTCCGCTAACAGGGCTTTCTATGTAAGCTTTGCTGAGTTTTTTTACAGGACTGTTATAACTTTGTTCATTGTTGCAACCCCAACATATTACCAATAAAATTACCAATAATAAATAAGTTTTGTGCATCATTTTTTTTAAAGGGTATTAATAGCTTCAATAACCAACATTCGCTTACGGCTGGATACCGGTACTTGTGTTCCGTCTTTTAATACCAGGTAGCCGCCATCCGACTTTACAAATTCTTTTACATAGCTTAAATTAACCAAGTGCGACTGATGTACACGCATAAAATCTTTTTCGGCCAACAGTGCTTCGTATTCTTTTAATGTTTTAGTTACCATCAATTTTGTTTTATCGGCAAAATAAAATATGGTGTAGTTTACATCAGCTTCGCAGCGTATAATTTCGTTGATATTTACTACATGAATTTTTTCTAAAGTGTTCAGAGCAAGTTTATGGATGGGTTTATTGGGTTTGGCTGTGTTTTCCATAAGTAATTTAATGCTTTCGGCAGGCGTGTGCGATTGTTTGGCAACTTTTTCTACGGCAGCAATTAATTCGTCTGTATCAATGGGTTTGAGTAAATAATCAATGGCAGAATATTTGAATGCTTTGATGGCATGCGCATCGGAGGCGGTGGTAAATATCAATTTAAACATTTTGTCTTTAACAATCTCCAGCAAATCAAAACCCGAGCCGTCTCCTAAATCAATATCTAAAAAAATTAATTCCGGATTGGTTTTTTGTATGGTTAAAGCAGCATTTACTACACTATCAGCTTCGGCTACCAGGTTAATTTGCGGACAATATTGTTCTATGTCTGCACGAATAGCATTCCGGGCATCTTTGTTATCATCTATAATAATGGCTCTTATCACTGTTTTGCAAAAATATTAATAATCGCCATAGCATGGATAATTTATATCAAAATATGTATATGCCAATGCTCCGGTAAAAAAAATAGAATTAAACCCCAAAAAAAATAATTAGATATTTTTTAAGCATATAATTTAAGCTTTTGTAAAAATTTCTTATTGCTTTTCGATTTTAAACACCGGTATCTATTCGTTTAATTTAGGTTTTTTGCATTAGCCCCCCGATTAATCCGGCAGTGCTGATAACTAATTTGGGTTAAATTGTTACATCGTATTTTAATATTTAGTATATTCGTAAAAAATTCTTGTATATGAGACTTTTCGGTTTACTTGTTTTAATTATCGGTTTGGCTTTTGCTACCATGCTAATTCTGGAATTATGGGGCATTGATGTAATTTCATGGTTAAATTTAGGAAGAAGCGTAGTAACCTTGATTATACTGGGGGGTGTTGCCATTTTTTCATTTATAATTTACGGCATGTTTTTTTGGAATGGTCAGCGCGAACCCAAAGTTGGCGACCGCTCGCACCATAAAAAGAACCTGATGTAAGTGTTAATTTTCATTAACATTTAAAATATAACTTAACCCTTGGTTTGTGCGTTATAAGCATCGTAAATAAACAAATCATGAATATACAATCCGGCCTGTTTATATCTTTTTTTTTATGTTCTTTTTATTGCATAGCTCAAACTATTAATCAAACCAACAGTAAAGGACAAAAAACCGGCTTATGGGAAGTAAAATATCCTAATTCTACCATTAATAAATACAAGGGCGAGTTTAGAGATGGTAAACCCGTTGGTGAATTTATTTACAATTACGAAAGCGGTAAACTAAAATCAAAAGTTAACCACAAAGCCGATGGTAAAACTTCTTATGCCACCTTTTATTATGAAAATGGTGTAAAAATGAGCGAAGGAAAATATATCAACCAAAAAAAAGACAGTGTTTGGACATACTATGACGACAGAGCCTACATCAGCTTCAGGCAGGAATTTAAAGCTGATAAAAAACACGGAAAAAAAACAATATATTTTATCAGCGGTAAAATTTCGGAAGTATTTACGTATAAAAACGACTTGCTCGAAGGCGAATGGATACGATATTTTGAAGACGGCACCGTTATGAAAACGGGATATTATAAAAATAACCTTTTACAAGGAATTGTTACCCATTATGGCACCAACGGTAAAAAAGAAGTATTAAATAATTATAAAGACGGTTTATTGGAAGGACCTAATATTTTTTTTGATGAAAACGGAAAACCCGATACCCTTTGGTTTGAAAAAGGAAAAGAATTAAAAGGTAAATTTTTGGAAAATTACAAACAACGCATGAAAGCCGGTAAAAACAATACCGCAAACAACAAATCAAATGCTCCCAAAAAAAGTATTAAATAAATTATTGCAATTTTTCTTTTGCATGTTTATATTTATTGCATGCAAAAAAGATAAAACAGAACCCGCCAACATGGGGTATAATTACATACCTTTAAAGCAGGGAAGTTGGATAGAGTATAATGTTACGGAAATCAATATAGATACCCTGGTAAATTTATACGACACACTAAATTATAAATTACGGGAAGTGGTACATTCAACTTTTTACGACAATGCAAACAGACTAACATACAGAATTGAAAGATACTGGAGACCATCCGATAATGACCCATGGGTAATCAAAGACGTATGGACAGCCAATAAATCAAATTCGCGTTATGAAAAAACCGAAGAAAACATCAAATTTATACGACTGGCATTTGCTGTAAAACCCGAACACAAATGGGACGGTAATCAATTTAATACACTTGGAGAACAAATTTATAAATACACAGACATTGATATACCTAAAACCATAAACAACTTATATTTTGACAGCACAGTGGTTGTAGAACACAGTAAAAAATTAAATCTGATTCAATACGAAAATAAATACGAAATATATGCTGCCGGCATAGGTTTAGTAAAAAAACACGATGTTAGTTTGGAAATAAATAATTTTGATACTACCCAAATTAAGCGCGGAACCTTATACTTTCAAACCATTTACGCATACGGACAAAACTAATTTTAGCTATTTAAACCCTGTAATATATTTGTCCAGTTCCAGATGCATATTTATACCACGTAGATTTTTCGCAACAATTACACCTTCAGGATTTAATAAAAAATTAGCCGGTATTGAAGTTACCTGATAAGTTTTAGCCGCCTCGCTTTGCCACCCTTTTAAATCGCTTACGTGATATTTCCAGCTTAATCCGTCCTGGTCAATGGCCTTCTCCCAGGCTTGCTTGTTATTATCCAGCGATACGCTGAAGATTTCAAATCCTTTCGCATTTTTAAATTTTGCTTTGCTGTATTTTTGATACACTTCTACTACATAAGGATTTTCTTTGCGGCAAGGACCACACCAACTTGCCCAAAAATCAACCAATACATACTTTCCTTTTAACGAAGATAATTTAAGATTCTTTCCGGCAGGCGATGTCATATTTATCTCGGGGGCATAACTGCCAATATTTACATCCTGTACACCGATATTTAAACTTATGGAATCAACACGTTTATAATTATTATCATACACATTATAAGCTATACCCGCAGCCAGTAAAACAACAATAGTAGAAGTAAGCAGAAGATTTGTTTTAACCATAAATAATAAAAAATTATGTACAAATTTAAGATAAAAATAAATATTTTGTTTTTACCTTTACGCTGTATGGAATTTACCGCGCAACAAATCGCTGAATTACTTCAGGGAACACTTGAAGGAGATGCTCAAACCAAAGTAAACAATCTCTCCAAGATAGAAGAAGGTATTCCCGGTACGCTTACTTTTCTTGCAAACCCCAAGTACACCGAATATATATATACTACCGCTGCCAGCATAGCCATAGTAAATAAAGATTTTATACCCGAAAAAAAATTACCCGAAAAACTAACACTGATACGGGTAACCGATGCATATAGAGCCTTTGCTAATTTACTAAACCATTACAACACCCTTATCAACGATAAAAAGGGCATCGAACAACCCTGTTTTGTTGACTCAACGGCTAAAATTGGAAACAATGTTTACATTGGCGCATTTGCATATATCGGAAAAAATGTTGTTCTGGAAGAAGGAGTTAAAATATATCCGCAGGCGTATATAGGCGATTATGTAAAAATTGGTAAAAACACAATTATATACAGCGGAGTAAAAATTTATTCGCAATGTATAATCGGTTCAGACTGTACCATTCATGCCAACACAGTGATAGGTGCGGATGGATTTGGCTTTGCCCCTGATAGCGAAAACCAATACAATAAAGTGCCTCAAATAGGCAACGTAATTATTGAAGACCGGGTAGAAATAGGCTCTAATACCAGTATAGACAGAGCCACATTGGGTTCAACCATCATTCGCAAAGGAGTTAAAATTGATAACCTGATACAAATAGCACACAATGTTGAAATTGGCGAAAATACTGTTATTGCATCGCAAACAGGCATTGCCGGTTCTACCAAACTCGGTAAAAATATGATGATTGGCGGACAGGTAGGCATTATCGGTCATTTACGCATAGCCGATGGAGTTAAAATAGCCGCACAATCGGGTATAGGACAAAATATTGAACAGGAAAACTCCATCGTACAAGGCTCACCTGCATTTGCCATTGGCGATTATAAACGCTCGTATGTATTGTTCAGAGCATTGCCCAAATTAAAAGAACAAATTGATAATTTAGCCAAAGAAATTAATACCCTAAAACAGAATCAATAGATACCATGAAAGAATTTCAGCGCACACTCAAGCAACCGGTTAAACTATCAGGCGTAGGATTGCACACCGGAGTAATGGTTGAAATAAACATTTTACCTGCGCCCGAAAATCACGGTTACAAATTTCAAAGAGTAGATATAGAAGGTCAGCCTATCATACCGGCCGATGCTGACTTAGTAGTATCTACACAACGTGGTACTACCCTCGAAAAAGACGGAGTAAAAGTACACACCACCGAGCACTTGTTAGCTTCGCTTTATGGTTTGCAATTAGACAATGCCCTGATACAAATCAACGGACCCGAAATACCCATTATGGATGGCAGTTCGCGCCCCTTTGTTGAAGCACTCGAAAAAGCAGGCTTTGTTGAACAAAACGCTGAACGCAAATATTTTAGATTTGAAGAAAATTTACCTTGGGAAGATTTAGAAAAAGGTATAGAAATGTTGGCTGTGCCGGCTGATGATTTCAGGCTTACCGTAATGGTTGATTATAACTCGCCTGTATTAGGAACCCAACATGCAACCATGTATAACATCAACGAATTTAAAGAACAGATTGCCGATTGCAGAACTTTTGTATTTTTAGGAGAACTGGAACAATTAGCCAAAAACGGTTTAATAAAGGGTGGCGACCCTAACAATGCCATAGTATTGGTAGAAAGAGAACAGGTAGATGAAAAGGAACTCAAAGAACTGGCCAAACTACTTGGTAAAGAAGATTTGCAGGTACAGATAAAAGGCATCGGTACTTTGAATAATACTAAAATGAAATATCAGAATGAACCTGCCCGACACAAATTGCTCGATATTGTGGGAGATTTAGCACTTGTAGGGAAACCTATAAAAGGACATATTTTAGCAGCCCGCCCCGGACATTCGGGAAATGTATCATTTGCCAAAATAATTAAAGAAATTATGCGAAAACAAGAAAAAAGCGCAAATCATAAAAAATTTGATTTAACCAAAGAACCTACACACGACATCAATAAAATAGAAAAAATGTTGCCACATCGTTATCCGTTTTTGCTAGTTGATAAAATCATAGAAATGGATAATGAAAAAATTGTGGGCGTAAAAAATGTAACCATGAACGAGCCATTTTTTCAAGGGCATTTTCCGGGCAATCCTGTTATGCCGGGCGTACTGCAAATAGAAGCGATGGCGCAGTGTGGCGGTATATTTGCACTTAGCTCAGTGCCCGACCCCGAAAATTACATGACTTATTTTATGAAAATTGACGGAGTAAAATTCAAAAAGAAAGTTATTCCGGGCGATACCCTGGTTATGGAACTTGTATTGTTATCACCCATCCGAAGAGGGTTGGTACACATGCAAGGTACCTGCTATGTAAACGGACAAGTAGTTTCGGAAGCCGAAATGCTGGCACAAATCGTTAAAGAAAAAAATTTATGAGCAACATAAGCCCAAATATCAGCAAAGACGCTAAAATAGGAAAAACAACAACCGTAGCACCCTTTGCAACCATTTACGAAGATGTTGAAATAGGCGAAGGTTGCAGCATCGGGCCTAATGTGGTTATTTACCCCGGAACCCGTATTGGTAATAATGTAAAAATATTTCCCGGTGCCGTTATTGGTCCTGATTCGCAAGACTTAAAATATGCCGGAGAATACACTACCACACACATCGGAGATAACACCGTAATACGAGAATATGTTACCATACACAAAGGAACCAAAGATAAAATGAAAACCGTGATTGGTAAAAATTGCCTGCTGATGGCTTATGTTCATGTAGCTCACGATTGCATTATAGGAAATAACGTAATTATTGCCAACAGCGTAGGTTTATCAGGTCATGTAATAGTTGATGATTATGTAATTATAGAAGGTATGGCAGCCGTACAGCAATTTGTACATATAGGTATGCATGCATTTATTGGCGGTGCATCTTTGGTTCGTAAAAACGTACCTCCGTTTGTAAAAGCCGCCCGCGAACCACTTTCGTATATTGGCGTTAACACGGTTGGTTTGCGCAGAAGAGGTTTTACCGACCAGCAAATTGCCAATATAGAAGATATATACAGGGTAATATATGTATATAACAGCAATCTCTCTACGGCACTGAATATAGTTAATCTTGAGTTGCCCGAAACCGAAGAAAAAAAACTTATTATAGATTTTATTAAAAATTCTACCAAAGGTATAATGCGCGGAATATCCTGATAACATTTTGGAAATTATTTTACAAAATACCGGCAGACGATTTAACAACGACTGGATTTACAGAAATATAAACTATGCTTTTAAAAAAGCACATACATACGTAATTACCGGTGCTAACGGTAGCGGTAAGTCAACATTGCTGCAAACGCTTCTGGGATTTATTACCCCCTCCGAAGGGCAGATAACTTATCAATTAAACCAAAAATTCATCAGCAACGAAATCTTTTATAAGCATGTTTCCTTTGCAGCACCTTATATGGAAATTTATGATGAGTTTAATTTGTATGAGTTACTGAATTTTCATGCTGCACTTAAACCATTAATGGTTAATCAGGAAGAATTTATCCGCTTATCAGGTTTAGAAGCATCTGCAGGCAAGCCCATTAAATATTATTCCTCTGGCATGAAACAAAGAGTAAAATTATCCTTGGCTATATTGTCGGAGGTACCCGTTTTATTGCTTGATGAACCATGTAGCAATTTAGATAACAATGCAAGAAGATGGTATGCCGATATGCTTATAAAATATAAAAATGATAAACTAGTGATTATTGCTTCAAATAATTTTAAAGACGAGTATCCTGAGGCAGAATTATTTATTGATATTGAAAATTACAAAAAGTTCTAAACAAAAATCTCTGTGTTACTCTGTGCTCTCTGTGGTTAAAAAATTTTTCCTTAAATTTGGCTAAGCAGTTTAATGACGAGCAAAATACATATATTAAATTACTCTCCGTTTGGGGTGCTGTTGCAAAACAGAGAGTTTACTTCTGCAAAGTATAGTTATGGGTGGGGTAGCCACGAAAAGGTGGACGAGATTAGCGGGGCGGGCAATCACTACACGGCAGAGTTTTGGGAGTATGACCCAAGAACCGGCAGAC
>JBBIOU010000040.1:0-22237 GCA_037443205.1 Flavobacteriales bacterium
CGCCTGCGGTGGCATTTACCGTTAAATTCAATGTCTGCCCAACACATATCGGGCTGTTGCTGCCGGGTGTTACTGTTGGAACAGGATTTACTGTGATGGTTCCAGTGGCATTTACTGTTCCACAACCACCAGTAAGCGGAATGGAGTAGTTAAAAGTACCGGCTACTGTTGGGGTACCACTAATGGTAATTGTATTAGAACCAAAAGTAGCTGTAACACCGGCAGGTAATCCGGTAGGTGTGCCGATACCGGTTGCACCTGTAGTAGTGTGATTGATAGCGGTGATGGGTGTATTAACACAGGTAGTTGCGGTGCCCGGGCCGGTGACAGTATTTAAAGGGTTGACTGTAATACAAACTACATTTGATGGAGAAACACCACAGGTTGTATTATGATTAGCACGAAAACAAGTATTCGAAGAAAGAGGACCGGTTGTGTAAGAATTTGTTGTAGCACCGCCAATATTTGTCCATGGACCACCAATGTTGGGTGCTGATTGCCATTGCACACCTGTGGCAGCGGGGGTTAAATTTAATGTAACTGTTTGACCGGAGCAAATTGTAGTTGGAGTTACCGAAGCAGTAGAAGGGCTTCCGCCTGAAGGGGTACAAACTACGCAATTGGTTTGAAAATATAAACCCGCAACCGACCATGTATAACAATCTCCACCTGAACTGAAGCCATAATTAGCAGTAGTTTGACCGGCATTGACAACAGTAGTTGTTGACTGGTTAAAATTATAAAAATTATTGGGGTAATTAGCTGTTTGACCATTTAAAGTACATGGATGATTAGCCGCCACATTATCTTGCATATCTGCCACGATTGAAAAGGCACGGGTATTGGTTCCGGCCTGACAAGCAGCAGGAAAAGTTAAGGTGTGATTAGTATTTCCTCCGGGAATTGTGATAGCTCCATCTCGTATATATAAGTTACCTGTGTAAGTAGCTGTTAAATCTCTGTAAATTACCATTAAGGTAACTCCATCGGTACCCCATACTCCTGAATTAAGGTTTACCTGATAATTACCATTACCTGTAATATTTGCCGTAACATTAGCTCTGTAAACATAAGTATTTCCTTCGCCCCAACATTTTGGAACATGCGTACCAACCACATTACTGCCGGTATTTAATGTAGCTCCAAGCGGATTGGTAATAGTATATCCGGCATCCACTACGCTACCCGATACAGTCCACCATAAATAAGCTTGTTCAACCTGAAAGCAAGCTGGAATGCCGGTAACATTTAGTGTTACCGGTAAACCCGAGCCGGCAGGCGTGGCGTAACGTGTGGTAACTTTCTGACTTACCTGCACAAAATTTAATCCGCAGGCAGAGTTGCTGTAAACAGGCCCTAAAGTTCCGTTCCCGTCTCTTAATTCTACAGGTTGATAGGTTGAATCTACCAAAGATATTACCCCTCCAACATTTTGATAAACCGCACCATTCATCTGAAAATATTCAGGCTCGGTAATTGTTTCCTGATAAGGGTTTAGAGGTATTTGTGCCTTAATTTGTTTAGTAAACATTAAAAAAACAAAACACAAAGCCTGAAGGTATAGTAATTTTTTACTCACAAAATTTAATTTATCAGTTCAATAATATGACGTAAATATACTTAAAGATTGCTTATAAATTCGTTTTTATTCATCAAAATTCTATTGGCTGTTCAAATTTTAACAATTTATTTGGGTTGGAACTAAGTATGTGTATGTGATTCGTTAAAGATGAATAGTAAATCTAATTCCATGCTCTTGCTTTGACATAAAGTTATTATTATGCAGGTGGTTGAAATAATCCCACATTACTCACTAGCATGCGTAATGCTCGCCTGATGGCGGATAACCCAAATCCACCCCATTGCCAAAGCACTCAGTCCGCCTCTGGCGGAAAATTTGAAATAAATCCAAATTTCTAATGCTGAATTTGGGTTAATACTGTTATATTTTAACAGATAAATATAATTTTTTAAATTTGGATAAACATAACAAGTTAAAAGTTGTAATTCAGTGCGTAATATCAGATATGTAATAGTAATATCCGTTATTTTTCAGCTTGTAGCTATATGGGCTAACGGATCGTTTATAAATAGAGGTTTCGTTCTAAACAAAGGTCAAATAAAAAATCAATCACAGGAAAAATTAAATCAAATATTATTTAAAGCCGAAATTGGTAAATGTGTAATTTGGCTAACACAACGAGGTATTTCCTATCAGTTTTATGAATACAGCCAAGATAGCTGTATATGGAATCTGATGGATATGGAACTGCAAGGAGCATACATTTCCATAAACAACTGCAAGATGTCGGATTCTTCGGGTTATTATGAAAATCATTTTACAGGCAATAATCATTACGATAAAATTTACAGCTATAAAAAACTGCTATTTAAAAATATTTACCCGGGTATCGACTGGAAATTATATTTTACAGAGGATGTTTTAAAGCAGGAATTTATTGTTAAACCACATGCTGATAAAAACTTAATTAAAATTGATTATAAAGCATCGGGTAGTTTAAAAGTTTTTGAGAATGCCATAGAACTAACTAACCGACTGGGTAAATTTTATGAAGGAGAGCTTGTTTGTTATGAAAAAAAATCAAAGAAAAAGATTCAATCAAAATATGTTGAAGCATCAGGTTATAAAACCGGTTATTATGATCAAAAAATTGTAATAGTAGAAACTATTGATTACAACAAAAATGATACATTAATAATTGATCCTATCCTAAACTGGCGAAGTTTTATGGGCGGCAATAACGATGATGATGCACATGCCATATACAGTGATGGTACTCATACTTACGTTGC
This sequence comes from Flavobacteriales bacterium, assembly GCA_037443205.1. Classification (GTDB taxonomy): domain Bacteria; phylum Bacteroidota; class Bacteroidia; order Flavobacteriales_D; family UBA2798; genus JBBIOU01. Next base: position 2,815 of record JBBIOU010000040.1, read on the forward strand.
GGGCCATACCTTATCCGTTAATTTTCCGACAGCCAATCCGGGCAGTCCCGCATATTATCAAGGGTCATTTGCCGGGGGAATTGGTGATGTTTTTATAAATAAATTCAGCTCTAACGGAAACCTTATTTGGTCAACTTATATAGGGGGAGCATCTAATGATGAGGCTGTTTCAATTGTAAGCAATGGTACCTATATATGGTTAGGCGGTTACAGCAATTCTGCAGATTTTCCGCTTTTTAATCCCGGGGGCACTTCTTTTTACCAAGGTAGTCTTTCGGGCAGTAATGACGCTTTTATTTGTAAATTCAATGTCAACGGTGAGTTAATTTGGAGTACCTATGTGGGCGGTACCAATGCAGATAACATCAATCAGTTATTTATACAAGGAAATGAATTACTGGTTGCCGGAACAAGTGCATCAGCAAATTTCCCCACTTTAGATGCAGGCACTTATTTTCAATCTTACTCAGGAGGAAATGATGCTTTTATCATGAAATTCAATAATAACAATGAATTGGTTTGGTCAAGTTTTTTTGGCGGTAGTTTAAATGATTTAGGTAATTCAATTACGGCAAACAATAATTATATTTTTTTGGCAGGCCACACTAATTCTACCAATTTACCCATGGCGAATCCAAATACGGGTAATTTTTTTCAAAATGCTTTAGCCGGAGGTTATGATGGGTACATTGCTCAATTTTCAATATCCGGAAACTTGTTATGGTCTAGTTATATCGGTGGTTCGGGTTTTGATAAAATCAATTCAATTTGTACAGAAAACGGAAATTTATGGATTACAGGAGACGGCAATTCAACCGATTATCCGGTGTTAAATAGCAGCGGTGCATTTTTTCAGGCAATTAATAATGGCTTTACAGATGTATTTATTTCGAAGTTTGATATAAACCGTGTTTTGTTATGGTCAAGCTATTGCGGAGGAAGTGCTGATGATTATGCTAGTTGTATTCAAACAGATGGCACAAATATTTGGTTATCGGGTTATACCAATTCGTCCAATTTAACTACATATAACCCGGGAGGCGGAGCATATTTTCAAAGTAACAATGCCGGATTTTACGATGGAATGATAATGAAATTAGAGCTGAATGCCTCTGCATCGTGGTTAACCTATTTTGGTTCAAACTCCAATGATTACATCCATGCCATACACAGTGACGGGAATAAAATAAGGATATGCGGATACAGCCAATCGTTTAATTTACCTGCTGCCAATCCCGGTGGAGGAGCATACATACAAGCCAACAACGCAGGAGGATTAGATGCTTACATCGCAGCATTTAAAAATTGTACAAATCCTGCTCTAAGTATAAGTTCAAATTCTCCAATATGTGTGGGTGATACATTGTTCCTTAGTTCAAACAATATTTCTAATGCAGCTTATCAATGGCTGGGACCAAATTCATTTTCATCAACACAACAAAATCCACATATAAATAATGTCAACATTAACCATGCAGGAAATTACACCTTGATAGTAAATGTACCTAACGGCTGTAGCAGCGCTGCCTTTACACCGGTTGTTATAAATTCTTTACCCACCATTACGGTAAACAGCAATAGTCCGGTATGCGAAGGAGATACTATCTATTTATCGGCCGGTGGCGGGAGTAATTATTCCTGGTCGGGTCCGGATAATTTCACCTCAACCATACAGTCGCCTTTTATTATAAATTCCAACACATTAAATACAGGTTGGTATTTTATCTCAGTGAGCAATGGCAGTTGTAATAATACCGACAGTCTATATATCATTGTCAATAATCTTCCTGATGTAATCGTAAGTTCTAATTCTCCATTGTGTGTTGGAGAAACTTTAAATTTAAATGCATCGGGAGCAAGTACTTATATATGGTCGGGTCCCAATAACTTTGCAGCATACACTCAAAATCCTTCATTATCAAATATCACGCTTGCTGATTCCGGCATCTATGTTGTTTATGGCACAGACATAAACGGATGTACTGATTCAAGTTTTATATCTGTAACCATTGAGATTTGCAATGCGATAAATGAACTATCAGCCTTTCTAATTAATGTTTATCCCAATCCTAACAGCGGTATGCTAAATATAGAAATTAATAATGATAAAATACTGAATGATTCTTTACAGATATTAATTTTCGACTACACAGGTCGAAAAATTTACTCTGCTGATTTATTTAATAAATTTTCTAGTCTGAATTTAAAAAGCCTGAGTAAAGGAATATATTATCTGCAAATTAGTACTTCCGGAGAAACTTTATACTCAAATAAAATTATTATCAATTGAGATTAAATTGTAAAAATGCATTGCGATACTGCTAATTATAATTGGGTTTGTAGAATAGTATTTCAGTTAATTACTAAGAAGAGTAACTTCTAATATCTATGCGTAAATTATCTCTATTTTTTATGGCAAACCAAAAATTTGGGCTTAGATATCATCTCAATAAGTTAACATGGCCATAAAACTCTTTTATTTTACCGCTTACAGCGTCTTTCACTTTGATTTTCCATACATAAGTATCTGTTTTTGCAGGTTGACCATTATGTGTACCATCCCATCCAACTAAATAATTTTGAGTATAAAAAATCTGATCTCCCCAACGATTAAATATCATAAACTCATACCTTAAATGATCAAAACTAAAATCAGCAATAACAGGAATAAATACTTCATTTACACCATTGCCATCGGGAGTAAACGTATTGGGCACATAAAGAATAAACTCAGGTTTAATTTCAACCGGTTTGGTTATCTCATTATCGCAGCCGTAAATATTGACAATATATAAATTTACATCATAAATACCCGGCACAGCATATTCGTGAATAGGATTTTGATCAGTGCTATTATTTCCGTCACCCAGCGTCCATTGCCATGAAGCGATGTTTGCATAACTTAAATCGGTAAACGAAATAACCGGTTCAAAAATAGTTGTTGGCTGTGGCGAAGCAGAAAAATCTGCAACAGGTATAGGATTTACCGTAAGCATATTGTTAGTAGTTAATACACTAACACAGCCCTGATTGCTGGTTGCTGTTAAAGTTACGGTAACAGGTAATTGTTGCTGCGAATCGTTTGTAAAACACAAGGATGGCGTTGCTCCGCTGGCTGTTTGTCCATCGCTGAAATTCCAGTCATACTGTGTAATTGTGCCTAATGCGATGTTAGATGTATTAGCAAAATTTACACATAAAGGCGAGCAATCGCTTAAAATATCTGCGCTGTAAGCTACTACCGGGTTAGGGTGTACAGTAGCCGGTAATGTTACTGTATTTACGCAACCATTATCAGAAGTAGCTGTAAGTGTAACATTGTAAGTGCCATAGGTGCCGTAAAGATTACTGGGATTAACCTGGGTAGAAAAATTGCCGTTCCCAAAATCCCAATAGTAGTTCATCGTACCTAAAGCTATTACTGACTGATTGGTAAAATTGCTGATGCTACCTTCGCAAGGTGAGTTGGAGGTAAAATTTGCTACCGGCATCGCATAAGGAGTTACTGTTTGAGTAATTGAATCAACACAACCATCGTTACTGGTTACTGTTAATGTTACATTGTATGTACCGGCATTGGCATATTGATGTTGCGGTGATGTTTGATTGGATGAATTATTATCACCAAAGTTCCATGCCCAGCTAACAATGTTTCCGGCACTGATGTTAGATTGGTCAGTAAACTGCATGGGTGTATCCAAACATTCATTTACAAAAATGAAAGCTGCAGTAGGATTAGGATACACGGTAATATTTTGGTTGATATTATTTACACAACCATTGGCACTGGTAACTGTTAATGATACTACATAGGTATTGGGTGTAGCAAAGGTATGGGTAGGATTTTCCTGTGTAGAATTATTGCCATCACCAAAATCCCATTGATATTGACTGCCTAATAAAGAAGTATTGTTAAAGATTGCCGGTTGTCCATGACAAACATTACTTACATTGAATGAAGCGGTGGGCAATTGATAAACCTCTACATCATAAGTAACACTTGGACCGGTACAGCCATCGTTGGTAGTTGGAATGAGCGTTACCTGATAAATACCCGGGTTAGCGTAAAGATGCGTTGGGTTTTGTGTGGTTCCAACCGGATCACCATCGCCCCAAACCCATGTCCAGCCGGTAATTGTTCCATTCTGTACAACACTCAAATCAGTAAACGAATTGGGAGTTCCAAAACATTCATCAGTAAAACTAAAATCAGGCACGGGCATATAGGGTATATTAACATTCTGAGATAAGGATGCAACACAACCCTGGTTGGATGTAATTTGCAAGTCAATGGTATAAGTTCCGCCTGCAGGATAAGTAAAGGATGGGTTTGTTTGGGTAGATGTATTAGGCGTAGCACCGGTCATAGTCCATTGATAATTCATTGTACCTGTAGCAATATTGGAGGTATTGTTGATAGTAACATTAGAATTGGGGCATGCCGGATTGACGACAAATGCCGGTACCGGCAAAGGATGTATGGTAACAGCTTGCGTTATGGTTCCCGGACAATCATTGCCGTTAGTTACCGTTAACTGAACATTATATGTTCCCGGAGCAGCATAAACATGGGTTGGATTTTGTTGGTTAGAAGTATTTCCATCGCCAAAATCCCATTGCCATCCCGAAGCAACCGGAGAGTTATCCGTAAATGTTACCGGAGTTCCCAAACACACACCGCCTTGTAATGCAGGTGAAGAATAAGATGCTGTTAAGGCGGGGACTACATTAATAATGGTATTGTTTACTCCGCAGGAATTAGAATAAGTAATGGTAGCCGTACCGGTTGAAGTGGGAGTAAAAGGATTTATGGGACCTACGCCATTGGCAGGCAACCCGATACCGGGATTAGAGTTTGTCCAGGGTTGTCCATTAGGCACGTTTATTAAAGGTGTTTGTTGACCGAAACATACATCTACGGGTGCATTGTTATTAACCTGTGGTGGAATGGTAAAGTTTACGGTAAGTGGGTACATCCCGCATCCATCAGCTGTAAATACAGTATTACCACTTATAATAGTAAATGAAATAGGTACACCGCTAGGTAATCCAAAGTAATCATATATTACCCAATCGTTATATGTATTAGCATTTCCCGGACATGATGCAACGGATGTAACCGGAGTGGAACAACCGGGTAATTGACCAAAAGGAACATTAATTATGCCGGTTACCGGAGGTTGTGTTTGTGTTTGCGGATTTCCGTTTACTGTTAAGTTTATTGTCATGGTGGTTGAATTTGGATCTTCTGTGCCATGCCAGTGTTCTACAAATATCCTGAGATCCCCGTTACAACTCACACAATAAGCAATTTGAACAGAGTGAGCCTTCAGAATCGCTGTATTTATGCATAGTAATGCTGCCGTAAAAATCAACTTCATCGCTCTCATAGGCTTTTTTGTTATTTGTTTACGTTCATTAGACGATTAAAAATGAAATGGTTGCCTAAAATTATTAAAATGTAATATAATATACAATTATTGTTAATATTTAATATGTTTGTAGTTATATTCATTACCATGAACATCCCTGTCATATCTTTATTTTTTTTATCTATAATTTTTTCATTGATAGGCTTTCAAAATTCTGTAATCGCAGCTAAATTAGATATGCCGGAATATATTTATGCTGCACAGCAAAAACTCATATTAAATGGTGCGGGTATCAGAAATAAGTACTACATGGATTTGTATGTATGTGCCTTGTATTTAAAAAATAAATCTTCCGATGCGCAAAAAATTATGGATTCGGATGAAGTGATGGGCATACGTCTGCATATTATTTCAAATTGGATAACCAGCAAAAAAATGCAACAAGCCATTCAAGAAGGGTTTAACAAAGCAACCAATAACCATACGGCACACATAGATAATGAAATAAAAACCGTAATTACAGCCTTTAATGATGCCATAGTTAAAGATGATGTTTTTGAAATGCATTATATACCCGGGCAAGGCAGTTTAATCTATAAAAATAATCAGCTAAAATGTACAATTAAAGGATTGCCTTTTAAACAGGCTTTATTTGGCATCTGGCTTAGCAAAAATAATCCGAATCATTTGGAATTAAGAAAACAATTAATGGGTGGATGATATTTTGTTTATCTTTGCCCCAAATTAAAATCCTTGGGGGATTAGCTCAGTTGGCTAGAGCGCTTGCATGGCATGCAAGAGGTCATCGGTTCGAATCCGATATTCTCCACACAAGTATCCCGCAACTGCGGGATTTTTTGTATCATAAAAAGTATTGCTTACAAACAATTCATCCCAAATTAAGTATCATCATACTAAATGTTCTCTTCATGGTAAATAACTCAATACCATCCATATTCACCCGCATTTAGGTTGGCCATAACATCCGAAGCTGATAATATAATAAATTAGGGTTAAAAAGATCTGGAATTAAACTGCTTAAAACCGATTACTCTGTCGCATACACAACGTAAATCACGGAAATAAACCAAAAAAGTGTAATTATTTTCGGTATCAAAGTGGGTACCTTCAATAAAAGTCTCATCAGCTTCTTTTTTATTGTCGCGTGCCAGCGCATAGCTGTAATTATATATACCCTGTTTTAAATATAATTTGGCTTTATAGGCTCGTTGAGTATAATCATAGTGTAGTTTATTTTCATCGCGCAATTGCCAATCGGTAAATGCTCCAAAAACATAAAGGCTACCGTCTAAAATAACCTCTGTACTGGGAACCGTAAAATGAACATTCACATAATCCGCATCCACTTCAGGGTCGTATGAATTGTCGGTGCGTATCACAAACTGGCCGTTAATATCGCTGTAAGTAAGATATTTTTTATAGCTCCTTTTTTCATCCATTAATAAATGTACATTCCATGGTACTGTATCGCGGTCAATTCTACCTATGTTAGGCGCGTTGTAACGCAAACTTTTTAAATCAAAAAAACGGTATTCATTACCGCCAAAAAACACATGGGGTTCATCTAAATTATATACCCATTCGTTTTCTTTTACAAAAGTTGGTTTAAAACCGGTTTTCATATTGTCCCAACGGTAGTTTTGCAATATGCATACTTTTATGTCTGTAAAAGGATTAGGTACAGAAAGCCCTAAAACTCTCAAGGTAAAATCTATTTCTTGTTTACGTGTGCGTTCTTCCACATCCGATGCCCGCAAAAATTCAGGGTTAATGGCACAGGCATCTTCATAAACCACAAATCTTCGTGTTATTAATAGTTCATTCGGATTGTTATTGTTGTATATTTTCAATAAATAATTTCCCGAGCGGGTAAACTGCATTTGTTCGTTGGGTAATGTAACGCTATAATGAATGTAGTTCTGATAAGTATTAAACGAATTTTTGTATGTTGTAAGATTATAACTGAAAAATCCGCTTAAATATTCACTCTCCATTAGCCCGCTGGGTGTCCAGTCGGCATTGCAATGTTCTACGCTATAATACAGATTTTTAACAGATGTTTCAAAATCATCAAAACTACAGGTTATCTGTTCACCCGAATGAAGCAATATAAACGGAGGTTTTAATTCTTCGCCCGTTTTATACATTTTTACTGTTTTAATACTGCTGTAATAGATATGGTCATTATACACTAAATCGCGTGGTTCGTAATAAAAATATTCTGTTTGATGCTGGTTATCTTTTTTAGCGGTTTTATGGTTTTTATCATCTATAAAATCGTAGTTATTAACGACAGAACGCGGTGTACAAGCGATAAAAACACTAATAACATAAATTGCTGCGGTAGCGGATTTGAGGCTTTTTTTTAGAATCATTCTAAATTGTTGGTTAATATGAAGTGTCAATATTTAAAAAAATTTTTTTGCATAAACAAATTTATAATTTTGCGCCACATAAAACAAATTTTGCTCATGTCAAAAACCATAAAAATCAGCCGTGGGTTAAACATCAGGCTGGTTGGCGAAGCAGAAAAAGTGCTTACGAGCTTACCCTACAAAGGTAGTTACGCCATTAAACCTACTGATTTTCATAATTTAGTTCCTAAACTATTGGTAAAGGAAGGCGATAACGTAAAAGCCGGAACAATATTATTTTACGATAAATATAATGAACGTATAAAAATCGCCTCACCGGTTAGCGGAAAAATTAGCGCAATCATCCGCGGTGAAAAACGCAGAATACTTGAAATCAGAATTGAAACCGGTGATGAAATAGATTATGAAAATTTTGGCAGCGCTGATCCTAAAAAACTAAACCGCGAAGAAATCATTGAAAAATTATTAAATTCAGGTTTGTGGTCGTTCATTCGCCAAAGACCATTTTCGATATTAGCCAATCCAAATGATAAGCCTAAGGCAATCTTTATATCAGCTTTCGATTCATCGCCTCTTGCGCCCGATTTAGATTTTGTAGTGCATGGGCATGGCGAAGATTTTCAAACCGGATTAGATGCCATTGCCAAACTTACCGATGGCAAAGTACATTTGAACGTAAGAGCAGGTTTAGGGCAATCAAAAGTATTTACCAACTCAAAAGGTGTACAAATAAATTATTTTAGTGGTCCTCATCCTGCAGGCAATGTGGGCGTTCAGATACACAAAATTGATCCCTTGAACAAAGGAGAAGTTGTTTGGATTTTATATCCCCAGGATGTACTGGCAATCGGTCGTTTCTTTAAAACCGGTAAATACGATGCCACGCGCATTGTTGCACTTACCGGCAGCGAAGTAAAAGCACCTAAATATTACAAAACATGGTTAGGAGTAAATATGGCTGCTCTTACGGAAGGCAACTTATTAACCTTGGGTGATAAAAAAAATAAGAATAATAAGTGGAAAGTATTAACCGGAGATAAGGTAGAACCCACCGGGTACCTTGGGTATTACCACACACAAGTTACCGTTATCGAAGAAGGAGATAAGGCACAGTTTTTCCTTACAAAAGGCTGGTTAAGCCCGGGATTTCATAAACTAAGTAAATCACGTTTATTCCCTTCCTGGCTGATGCCCGGAAAAAAATATAAATTAGATACCAATACCAATGGCGAAGAACGTGCATTTGTTGTAAGCGGTCAATACGAAGAAGTTTTTCCGTTTGATATTTACCCCGTGCAATTACTAAAATCTATTATCGTAAACGATTTAGATAAAATGGAACAATTGGGTATTTACGAAGTAGACCCCGAAGATTTTGCTTTGTGTGAGTTTGTGTGTACTTCAAAAATAAACTCGCAGGAAATAGTTCGCAAAGGATTAGACCTGGTGCAAAAAGAATGTTTATAAACCAAAAATAAATTAAACTGTTTTTAAGATAAGATAGCGCTTATGAAATTTCTCGAAAATCTGATGCATAAATTAGAACAGCCTTTCACCAAAGGAAAAAAACTGGAAAAGTTTCATCCGGTGTTTGACGGGTTCTATACTTTTTTATTTACGCCCAAATTAACAACTACAAAAGGCGCACATATACGTGATGGAGTTGATTTAAAGCGCACCATGTTTATGGTTATTGTAGCCATGGTTCCCTGTTTACTTTTTGGCATGTGGAATGTTGGCCATTGGCACTACACTGCAATAGGCCAGGCTGATGCTACTTTATTGGATAAATTTATTTATGGATTAATTAAAGTATTGCCTCTGATAATCGTATCCTATGCGGTAGGTTTAGGTATTGAGTTTGTTTTTTGCATTATAAAAGGTCATTCTATTAACGAGGGCTATCTGGTTTCGGGGATGCTTATACCCTTGGTATTACCCCCCGACACACCTCTTTGGATGGTTGCTCTGGCCTGTATTTTTGCGGTAGTTATAGGAAAAGAAGTTTTTGGCGGTACCGGAATGAATATATTAAACGTAGCGCTTACTGCACGCGCATTTTTATTCTTTGCATACCCCAACAGCTTAAGCGGTGAAGTATGGATAAGCGGTGATAAAACACAATTTGTTGATGGTTATACCGGTGCTACTGCTTTGGGTTATGCGGCCGACAAAACTTCGAGTATTGATGTATTTACCACTAAATATTCGCTGATGGATTCATTTTTTGGATTTATTCCCGGCTCCATTGGCGAAACCTCAACACTTGCCTGTTTAATAGGTGCTGCCATTTTATTATTTACCGGTGTAGCAAGTTGGAGAATCATATTTTCGGTATTTTTAGGAGGTTATGTAATGGGATTAATTTTTAATGCTTTTGGAGCTAATACCTTAATGCAAATTGATGCCCTGCATCACCTGGTAATTGGCGGTTTTGCATTTGGAGCAGTATTTATGGCAACCGACCCGGTTACAGCAGCGCAAACTTCTACCGGAAAATTTATTTACGGCTTTTTTATAGGATTTTTCGCCATCCTGATACGTGTTTTTAATCCGGCCTATCCGGAAGGCATGATGATGGCCATACTTTTTATGAATGTTATGGCTCCGCTTATTGACCATTATGTTGTACAAAGCAACATTAATAAACGAATGAAAAGATTAAAACTTAAAAACGCTTAATTATGGCAATTAATAAAGATAGTAACGCTTATACCTTTGGCTTTGCCATTGTTATGGTTATAATAGTAGGCACTGTGTTGGCTATTGCCGCCATGTCGTTAAAACCATTTCAGGACGAAAATGTGCGCAAAGAAAAAATGCAAAATATACTCTCAGCACTTCAAATATCAGTTGAAAGAAATGAAGCTGAGAAAAAATTTAATGAAACAGTTAAAGAACAAGTTGTACTTGATTATAACGGCAACGTAAAATCATCTGAACAAGGCAGCGCATTTAAAATTGATGTTTTAAAACAATACAAAAGCATAGCAGAAGCCGAAAAGAGAGATTATCCCCTATACATCTGTGAAAAAGATGCAAAAAAATACTACGTAATTCCCATGGTAGGCAAAGGATTATGGGGACCGATATGGGGATATATTGCCTTAGAAGAAGATGGTAACACGGTATATGGTGCCTCATTCGATCATAAATCAGAAACTCCCGGATTAGGCGCTGAAATCAAAGAAAAAGGGTTTTACAGCCAATTTGCCGGAAAGAAAATTTTAGACGAAAACAACAATTATGTTTCTGTGAAAGTAATTAAACCAGGCTCAGAACCTGTTAGCCCTTATAACGTAGATGGTATTTCGGGAGGGACTATTACCAGCCGCGGTGTTGGCGAAATGCTGCAACGTACTTTAAAAGTTTATAGCAATTATCTAAAAAATAAATCATAAGTATTATGAGCGAAACTGCAATACAACAAGCTGAAATAAAACAACAGAACAAAGAACCTTTGTTTTCTAAAAAAAACAGAAAACTCATTACCGACCCCTTAAATGATTCAAACCCCATTACCGTTCAGGTACTAGGAATTTGCTCGGCATTAGCAGTAACCGTTCAGGTAAAAAATGCTTTTGTGATGGCTTTGTCTGTAACAGCCGTAACCATCTTAGGTAATGTAATCATGTCTTTAATGCGAAATGCCGTTCCCAACCGTATCCGTATTATAGTACAATTGGTTGTTGTAGCTACCTTGGTTATCTTAGTTGACCAAATACTAAAAGCATTTGTTTATGATGTTAGTAAACAACTTTCAGTATTTGTAGGCTTAATTATAACCAACTGTATTATTATGGGACGAATTGAAGCCTTTGCCTTGGGCAATAAACCCGGACCGGCTATGTTAGATGGTTTAGGAAACGGTTTAGGATATGGAATTATCTTGATAGTAGTTGCATTTTTCAGAGAAATTTTTGGCTCAGGTAAACTTTGGGGCTACGAAATTTTAGGCAAGAAAGCCGAAGCTACCGGTTTATATAGCATAGGATACGTAGATAATAATTTTATGATTTTACCTCCTATGGCACTTGTAATTGTGGGTATATACATTTGGGTGCAAAGAAGCCGCAACACTAAATTAATTGAAAAAGAATAAAAATTTATCCCATGGAAAATATAAACATCTTTGTAAAATCAATATTTATAGACAACATGATATTCGCATACTTTTTAGGTATGTGTTCATATCTGGCTGTTTCAAAAACCGTAAAAACCGCTGTTGGTTTAGGCGCTGCAGTAATATTTGTACTAGGTATTACTGTACCTATAAACTATTTGCTTGAAAACTATTTGCTAAAAGAAGGTGCACTTAGCTGGCTGGGGCAAGAATACGCAAGCATTGATTTAAGCTTTCTGAGCTTTATCATGTTTATAGCAGTTATTGCTTCTATGGTACAATTGGTCGAAATGATTGTAGAAAAATTTGCTCCGTCACTTTACGGTGCATTAGGTATTTTCTTACCATTAATTGCTGTAAACTGCTCTATACTTGGTGGGGCACTCTTTATGCAGGAACGACAATATACCAGCATTATGCAAGCTACTTCTTTTGGAATAGGTAGCGGGATAGGATGGTTTTTAGCTATTGTTGCCATTGCTGCCATTCGCGAAAAAATTCGCTATTCGCATGTGCCCGCTCCCTTAAGAGGGCTAGGCATAACATTTATCATTACAGGACTCATGGGAATTGCCTTTATGAGTTTTATGGGTATTGAACTTTAAAAAACAATCAAAGACTAACATACAATGAGCGCAACCGTAATTCTTTTAACCATTGCAGTATTTCTTACCGTAGTATTACTGCTGGTATCTATGCTGCTATATGCCAAAGCAAAACTTGTAGCATCAGGTAAAGTGCAAATAAAAATTAACGGAGAAAAAGAAATTGAAGTAGATGGCGGCAGTTCGCTGTTAAGCACTCTGGGCAATAACAAAATATTTTTACCATCGGCCTGTGGCGGAGGTGGTACCTGCATACAATGCAAATGCAAAGTACTCGAAGGCGGTGGAGAACCCCTGCCTACCGAAATTCCGCATTTCTCTAAAAAAGAACTTAAAGAAGGCTGGAGGTTAGGCTGCCAGGTAAAAGTTAAAAATAACATGGTTATTGAAGTACCCGAAGAAGTATTCGGGATTAAAAAATTTACAGCCAAAGTATATTCAAATTACAACGTAGCCTCCTTTATAAAAGAATTTATTGTAGAACTGCCCGAAGATATGCACTACGAACCGGGTGGATACATACAAATAGAGATACCCAAATGTGAAATAAAATACACGGATATAGACATTACAGCACACCCCGAAGAACATCCCGGTGAACCCGATAAATTTAAAACCGAATGGGATAAATTTAATTTATGGAAACTGGTGATGAAAAACGATGATGTTGTAGAGCGTGCCTATTCAATGGCTTCATATCCGGCCGAAGGCAGAAAAATTATGCTTAATGTGCGTATTGCCACTCCTCCTTGGGATAGAGCCAAAAACGACTGGATGAACGTTAATCCGGGTATTGCTTCTTCATACATTTTTTCCAGAAAACCCGGAGATGAAGTAGTTGTATCGGGGCCTTACGGAGAATTTTTTATCAACGAAAGCGATGCAGAAATGCTGTATGTAGGAGGCGGTGCCGGTATGGCTCCCATGCGTTCACATTTATATCATTTATTCAGAACCGTAAAAACCGGAAGAAAAGTTACCTACTGGTATGGCGGTCGTTCCAGAAGAGAATTATTTTATATAGATCACTTTAAAGCACTCGAAAAAGATTTTCCGAACTTTAAATTCTACATGGCTCTGTCAGAACCACTGCCGGAAGATAATTGGAAAGTTAAAGATGGTCTTGATGGAGAAGGAGATGGATTTGTCGGTTTTATACACAATGTGGTTATAGACAATTATCTTTCTAAACACGAATCTCCTGAAGATATTGAACTTTATTTCTGCGGACCGCCCTTAATGAACAAAGCGGTACAAAAAATGGGCGAAGATTTCGGAATACCACCCGAAAACATACGCTTTGACGATTTTGGAGGATAAAACCAAAACACCACAGCACAAAAACCCTCTTGCTATGTAAGAGGGTTTTTTGCTTATCCTGAATTGCCTGCCCATATTGATATTACCACTGCATCACAGATTATCCAAATACAGAACACATACTAAATTGGCTTAGACCGGTTTTAGATTTTGTCAGAATATCTTACCATAAAAACAGAAAATATTACAAGCAAATTCTTACAAAAATCTTAGACACCCGGCTTGCAGGGAAAAAGTCTAATTACTTTTTTGGGATTAAAAACTATCTTTGCACAGTATGGAAATAGCTAAAAAATTTGAACCGAACAAAATTGAAAGTAAATGGTATGCCCAATGGATGGAAAAAAAATTTTTTCGTTCGGTGCCCGATGAAAGAGAACCCTATACCATAGTTATTCCTCCGCCCAATGTTACCGGAGTATTGCACATGGGCCACATGCTGAATAACACCATACAAGACGTTTTGATACGCAGAGCACGCATGCTGGGTAAAAATGCCTGCTGGGTTCCCGGTACCGACCACGCCTCTATTGCCACCGAAGCTAAAGTAGTAAATAAATTACGAGAGCAAGGCATAAATAAATCTGATTTATCACGCGAAGAATTTTTGCAACACGCCTGGGACTGGACTGAAAAACACGGTGGAATAATTTTAGAACAACTTAAACGTATAGGGGCATCGTGCGATTGGGAACGCACACGTTTTACAATGGACAAAGATTATTACAACAGTGTAATTGATGTTTTTATTGACCTGTACGAAAAAGGCCATATTTACAGAGGCGTACGCATGATAAACTGGGACCCTGAAGCATTAACTGCCTTATCAGATGAAGAAGTAATACACAAAGAAGTAAACTCGCGTTTATTTTATGTTCGTTATAAAATTTGCGATACCGATGATGAATGGCTAACCATTGCTACAACCCGTCCCGAAACTATTTTAGCCGATACCGGATTGTGTGTTAACCCTGATGATGAACGATACAAGAAATATATTGGCAAGCGTGCCATCGTTCCTATCATTAACAGAGAAATACCTATCATTGCCGATGAATATATTGACATGACATTTGGAACAGGATGCCTGAAAGTTACCCCTGCACACGATATAAACGATTATGAATTAAGCATTAAACACAAACTACAGGTAATAGATATACTCAACGAAAATGGAACCCTGAATAATCAGGCATTGCACTATTCCGGCAAAGACCGCTTTACCGTGCGAAAAGAAATAGCTAAAGAATTAGATGAACAAGGTTATTTGGTAAAAGTTGAAGACCACATCAATAAAGTAGGTTTTTCTGAAAGAACAAATGCTGTTATTGAACCCCGATTGTCGCTGCAGTGGTTTCTGCGTATGCAACAATTAGCTAAACCCGCATTAGAAAACGTACTCAACGATAAAATTAAATTTCATCCCAATAAATTTAAAAATACTTACCGTCATTGGATGGAAAATATAAAAGACTGGTGTATTTCTCGTCAATTATGGTGGGGACACAGAGTACCCGCCTGGTATGCACCCGATGGTAAATTTGCTGTAGCTAAAACAGCCGAAGAAGCACTACAAAAATTAAAAATTAACAACCCCAATCTTACCTTAGAAAACATTAAACAAGACGAGGATGTATTAGACACCTGGTTCTCTTCGTGGCTATGGCCTATCAGTGTTTTTGATACACAGGTATTTAAAACCGGAGTACCGAATGACGAATTAAAATACTACTATCCGACCAACGACTTGGTAACTGCCCCCGAGATAATGTTTTTTTGGGTAGCACGCATGATTATTTCCGGTTACGAGTACATGAATGATTTACCATTTAAAAATGTTTATTACACAGGTATTGTACGCGATAAATTAGGCAGAAAAATGTCAAAATCATTAGGCAATTCGCCCGACCCATTAGAACTAATTGAAAAATACGGTGCCGATGGTGTGCGGGTGGGTATGCTCCTTTCATCGCCTGCCGGTAATGATTTATTGTTTGATAGCTCACTTTGCGAACAAGGAAGAAATTTCAGCAATAAAGTATGGAATGCTTTTCGTTTAATTAAAGGATGGAAAACCGATGAACAACTGGAACAACCTGCCGCCTGTAAAATTGCCGCTAAATGGTTTGAAGCAAGATTTCAGCAACAATTATGTGAAATAAACGATTTATACGAAAAGTTTCGCATATCCGAAGCATTAATGAGTGTTTATAAATTAGTGTGGGACGACTTCTGCTCTACCTATCTGGAAATGATTAAACCCGGATTTGAAGCACCTATAGATACCCAAACACTGAATGATACTATCACCATTTTTGAAAACTTACTCAAGTTAATGCACCCGTTTATGCCATTTGTAACAGAAGAAATATGGCACCTGATAAAACAGCGTAAGGATAATGAATATCTGATAGTTGCTACCTGGCCGGAACAAAAACAAATTAACCATGATATTCTCCAAAAATATAATATGGCAGCCGATGTAATTACTAACGTGCGCAACATACGCAATGAAAAAAATATTGCCAATAAAGTTAAACTAAGCCTTCAGGTAATAGCTCCCGAAAACTGCGATAAAAGTTTTGATGATATAATTATTAAACTATGTAATTTAAGCGAACTAAAATATACCAACGAAAAAATAAGTAATGCTTATACTTTTGTTGTAAAAGCTAATGAATATTTCATACCTTTTAGTAAAGAAATTGATGTGAAGGCAGAAATAGACGCACTGAATAAAGAACTGGAATACACCAAAGGATTTTTAGCATCGGTAGAGAAAAAATTAAATAATGAACGATTCGTAAATAACGCTCCTGCATCAGTAATTGAAACCGAAAGGAAAAAGTATAATGATGCCACACAAAAAATTAAATTACTGGAAGACAAACTGAGTTTATTAAAGTAAGTGATAAATTTAGGCTTATCTTACAAGGGTCATTTCATCAATTAAATGCTTAGCGCCTGCAAACTTATCTATAACAAATAATACGTATCGTATATCAACTGAAATAGTTCGTTGCAAATTTGTTTCGAAAGCTATATCACCACTCATGGCTTCCCAGTTACCATCAAATGCACAGCCTATTAATTCTCCTTTAGCGTTAATAACCGGACTGCCTGAGTTACCCCCTGTAATATCATTATCAGAAATAAAGGCTACTTTAAGCACACCATTTTCAGCATAAGGGCCATAATCTTTCTTTTCGTATAGTTCTTTTAATTTGGCCGGCACAACAAACTCCTCATTGTTTGGGTCTTCTTTTTCCATGATGCCGTCTATAGTTGTGTAGTAATTGTAGTGTACAGCATCCTGAGGGTAATAATCCAACACTTGTCCGTAAGTTAAGCGCATGGTAAAATTAGCGTTGGGATAAAATTTACGATTGGGTTGCATTTTTCTCAATCCCTCGATGTATAAACGGGTTGCTTCAGTAAGTTTGTTTTCTGCCTCGGCATTTGCAGCAGCAATATTACCTTGTGCAAGTGTAATAAATCCTAGCAACACATTAAACCAGGTGTCTTTTTCAAACATTTTCAGTTCCGGCTTACTCAAGGCTTTTTCCAGCTTGCTTTTATCGGTAAAAACAGATTTTGCATAGTATTCATCTACATATTTTGTAAAGTTTCCTTTATACTTTTTATGTAAATCGGTAAACTCCTTGGGATGATAGCTTTTGTCAATGTCATTGTAATATAACGTTAACATGGCTACCATAGTTTTTTTATCAACTATTGATGTATGGTTTTTAAAGTAATCATCTATTTCGGGCTTTGCTTTCTCAACAATTTCTTTCAGTGTTGCCTCATCTTTAATGCCCGATTTAAGTGTTCCGTATATATTAAACAATTTAATATACAAAGTATTAATTTCTATACCTAAGATGCATTCCTGAAAATAGGTTTCAGCCAATGCCGATTTATTTAATACACTATATGCATCAGCAATATTATTTAAAACATTTCCGTATTTGTTTTTATTTGCTTCTGTGTTTGCCCAGTTTTGAAATTCTTTTTCTTCGGCTAATTTTTTATCATATACTTTGAGTCTTTTTAATCCACGGGTTTGCCCTATAAAATATTTCCAGTAATTACTTATTTGGGCATAATGCGATGCATATTGAATACGAATGGCATCATTCGCATCCATTTCTTTTTTCATTATTTCCAGTCTTGTTCCCCGTAATTTTACGCGCGCGGGTTGGTCAATTTCTATCGCTTGTTTAACACCATAAGATGTGAGATATCGGTCGGTTTTACCCGGATAGCCCAATATCATGGCATAATCGTTTTTTTGTACGCCTTTTAAGGAAATTGGTAAATAATGTCTGGGTTTCAAAGGGATGTTTGCCGCATTGTAATCGGCCGGTTTACCATCGGGCGCTGAATACACTCTGAATAAACAGAAATCTCCCGTGTGTCTGGGCCACATCCAATTATCAGTATCTCCGCCAAATTTACCGATAGCTGAAGGCGGTGCTCCTACTAATCTTACATCATTGTATTTTTCATACACAAATAAATAATATTCGTTGCCGTCAAAAAAAGATTTTACTTCCGCAATGTAATGCATTCCTTCTGTTGCTTTTTTTCGTATTTCAGCCATTTTTGCTTTCATTGCAGCTTCACGCTGGCTGCCGCTAAGGTTGGCGCCTGCTGCCAATACTTTATCAGTTACATCTTCCATGCGTACCATAAACATGGCAAATAAACCCGGTACCGGTTTTTCCTCTTCTTTTTTCATGGCCCAAAAACCATTGGTCAGATAATCGTTTTCTAACGAACTGAAACCCTGTATCGCATCATAACCACAGTGATGGTTTGTCAGCATTAAGCCATTGGGTGAAATTATTTCTCCGGTACAAAAACCTCCTAATTGCACAACTGCGTCTTTTAATCCGGGTTTATTGATGTCGTATATTTCTTCGGGTGTAAGTTTTAGTCCTTTCTTTTGCATGTCTTCATAATTCATCTTTTTAAGATGCATCAATAACCACATGCCTTCGTCAGCTTTTGTATAAAATGATACTGTAAGCAGTATGAGTGTTGCAAGAAGCGATTTTTTCATGTTATAAACTTTAAGGTTGCGAATTTAGCATAAATATCATTAAGACGTGATTTTTTTAAAATATCATCAAAAAAAGCCCCGCTAAATTGCGGGGCAATCTTATAGTTAAAAAAATTTATGCTGATTAAGGTTATTCTATGCCTTCTTCGTTTACTGTTATGCCGCTTTTACCGGATTCTTTATTAGGTTTTCCCGGCCTTGTGCCGGCAGGTGCAGACATTTTTTTATCTCCCGATCCTTGGTCATTTTTTTTCTTTTCAGCTTCTTCCTGCGCTTTTTTAGCTGCCTCTTCGGCTGCTTTTTTCTGTGCTTCCTGTTGTGCTTTGCGCTGAGCTTCTTCGGCTGCCTTGCGTTGAGCTTCTTCCTGCGCTTTTTTGGCTGCCTCTTCGGCTGCTTTTTTCTGAGCCTCCTGTTGTGCTTTGCGTTGGGCTTCTTCGGCTGCCTTGCGCTGTGCTTCTTCCTGCGCTTTTTTAGCTGCCTCTTCGGCTGCTTTTTTGCGCGCGTCTTCTTCAGCATTATTATTATTTCCTTGTTTTTGA
>JBBIOU010000041.1:0-9099 GCA_037443205.1 Flavobacteriales bacterium
TACTCGCAGCATTGCGACCCAAAGAGTGATTTCCTTGCTGCACGCTGCGGAACTTCTCTTTGGGTGCCCCGCATTCCGCTTCGTAAATTACATACCATGAAAATAGGCCGGGTATATAACGTAATAACAACTTTACAACTAACCCCGATGGCAATCAGGGTTAAAAAATTGCCTACCATGAAATGCAAAGTAAAATATAGAAGGGTAATAACTGTTCTAATTATTATCTTTTTTACATTGTTCTTCGGGTTTTGCACCGCAAACGCTGCAAGCTATACCTTCTTCGCGCAGCATAGGGTTATTACCTGCACAGGTACCGGCAAATTTACCGTCTTTTTTTACCCATATCTTAACGGCAATGCCTGCTATAGCCAAAGCAAGCAAGCCAATAGTTATAAGCACAAGTTTCATAACATTAGTTGATATTCTCAATTATCATAGCACTGGCACCACCTCCTCCGTTGCATATACCTGCTGCACCGTATTTGCCGTTGTTTTGTTTTAAAACATTAATCAGCGTAACAATAATTCTGCAACCCGAACTACCCAGCGGATGACCCAATGCTACAGCACCTCCGTTAACATCAACTTTATCAGGATCTAATCCTAACTCTTTAATATTTGCCAAACCAACCACAGAAAAAGCCTGATTCAATTCCCAAAAACTGATGTCGTTTGTTTTAAGTCCGGCTTTGTGCAGCGCTTTGGGCAGAGCTACCGAAGGAGCAGTAGTAAACCACTCGGGAGTTTGTTCGGCATCGGCAAAGCTTATTATTTTAGCCAAAGGTTTTATGCCTAGTTTTTCGGCTTTTTCTTTGCTCATTAAAATTACGGCACTGGCCCCGTCATTTAAGGTTGAAGCATTGGCTGCAGTTACTGTTCCGTCTTTTTGAAATACCGGATTTAAGGCAGGTATTTTGTCTAACTTTACGTTGGTATATTCTTCGTCTTTTGAAACTATAACAGGATCTCCTTTACGCTGAGGCACCGACACCGGTATTACTTCGTTGTTGAATTTTCCCGAATCCCATGCGGCCGCAGCGCGTCTATATGATTCGATAGCAAATTGGTCTTGCTCCTGGCGGGATATATTTTTTTCTTTGGCACAAAGTTCGGCACAATTACCCATGTGCTGGCGGTTGTAAACATCGGTTAATCCGTCATAAACCATACCATCAATTAATTTGGCATCTCCCAGACGAAATCCGTTGCGTGAACCGGGTAAGTAATGCGGTACCTGACTCATATTTTCCATGCCTCCTGCTACAACCACATCATTTTCGCCAAGCATAATGCTTTGCGCGCCAAGTGCAATAGATTTCATACCCGATGCACATACTTTATTTACAGTAGTACAAATTACCGAGTCGGGTAATCCTGCAAACTTTGCTGCCTGCCGGGCAGGTGCTTGTCCTAAGCCTGCCTGCAGCACATTACCCATATAAACTTCTTGTACTTCTTTGGCATCTAAATTTATTTTTTGCAAGGCTCCTTTAATTGCTGCCGCACCCAGTTGTGTAGCAGAAACGGTTGCTAATGCGCCATTAAAACTTCCCATGGGAGTACGCACAGCCGAAACTATAAATACTTCTTTCATCGCGTTGTTATTTTTTTTTCGTTACGAAAGTAGCAAAAATCTTTCTTTGTTATTGTCTTTTAACAGAGAATAACCAGGATAATAATTCTTTTTCTTTAAATCCTTTTATCCACGCTGCATGATTAGTATTTTCATATATCGTAAGTATGTGTTTATTGGGATTATTTTGTGAAATTTTATGATAAAAATTCAGGGTATGCCTAAGCCCCACGGTGGCATCTTTTTTACCGTGCATGAGCCAAAAAATTGTTTGGATGTGCTGATTTACTCCTGTAGGTGCTCCTCCACCGCTAATAGCTATTGCTGCTGCAAACTTTGTAGGATTTCGGCAAACTATATCTGTTATACCAAATGCTCCCATAGATATTCCCATCAAATAAATGCGATTGACATCAATATTAAATTGATTGATAATACTATCTGTTACCTGCAATAAAATTTGTTGAACCAGAGGACATGAATCTGTAAAACTTAATATTTGCTCGTGCTTGTTGTAATAGCTCCAGGTGTAGTTAACAGGTATTTGCGGAGCTAATAAATAGCAATTATATTTTGAAAGTTTTAAAGAATCGGGCAACCAATTATTGAGATGATGCATTTGTTTTTTATTATCTTGCCCACATTCGCCCTTGCCGTGTAAAAAAATGATTAAGGGGTATTTTTGGGTGGTGTTTTCTTGGGGAGTAAAATCAAACAATTTAAAATTTAGATTCAAACTATCACTTAGCTTGTAGCTGAAATGATGCGTGTTTGCAAAAACATTTGTTTGTATTAACACAAAAATAAGTATGGCGTATCGCATAAACAAGTGCCGAATGATTATCAAAATTCATGCAATGTATTTATAATTTGTAGCTTTGTTTCAAGCATGAGATTTTTTAATGTCGGATAAAAAAAAGGTATTATTTATTATTAACCCGCGGTCCGGGCATGGTAAAGGCGCTAAAACAAGCACTTTTATCAAACAACACATTGACAATGAGCGCATAGAATACGAAATACAATATACCAAATATGCAAAGCATGCAAAACAATTAAGTGCGCAATATAAAAATGATTGCGATGCCATTGTGGCAGTTGGTGGTGATGGTTCAGTACATGAGGTGGGTTGCGAACTGATAGGTACAAAAACAGCTTTGGGAATCATTCCGGTTGGTTCGGGTAATGGTATTGCGCGGCATTTTAATATTTCGTTAAAGACCTCGCAGGCTATAAAAACAATTAATCATTTTAAGCCCAATTATATGGATACAGGTATGGTAAATGAGCATAAATTTATCGGTTTTTGCGGCTTTGGGTTTGATGCACATATAGCCAAATGTTTTACCGGCAGACAAAAAAGAGGTTTTTGGGGTTATGCAAAAATTGTTGCCGCTGAATATAAAAAATTTGATAATACTACGACACAAATAAGCCTAAACGGCAAGAGTCAAAGTATAGATTATTTTATACTTAATGTATTTAATATTAATCAATACGGAAATAATTTAATTATCAGTCCCACCTCCAATGCAAACGATGCGCATTTTGAGCTGATAGCCATTCGTAAAATACCTTTTTGGAAAATATTGGCAAACTGGCATAAATTTACACAAGGTAAAATCCAACACATTAAAGAATACAAGTGCATTAAGTTCTCCGGAGCTATAGAAATAGATTTAAAAAACAGCGATTTACAAATAGATGGCGAATATTTGGGTACTGTAAGCGGAAAACAAAATGTAAAAATCAACCCAAACTCGTTAAAAATACTTATTTAACCGATGTCATGCAACTATATTTTATGTAAATTCGTCAAGTCAATATAAAATTTTGCATAATGAAAAAAATCTTATTAATCATTTTTGTATTAGTAGTTAATACAGAATTATTTGCAACCCACGTAGTAGGTGGTAATTTTGTTATTACCCAAACCGGTCCGAATACATTTAACATAGTTTGCAGGTTTTACAGAGATTGCGGTGCAGGCAATGCAGCTATGCCTACCAGCCTATCGGTAGGAGTTTATGATAAAGTAACCAATGCATTGGTGCAAAATTTAACTATGACGAATCCGGTTATAACCAATATTGCCTTGGGGGATGCCTGTTATACCCCAACCGGAATATGCGTACAGGAAGGCTTATTTACATTAACCAATGTAAACATTCCTAATAATCCCAACGGTTATTATCTGCAAACGCAGGTTTATGCCCGAAACGGAATTATCTTAAACATTCAAAATCCGGGAAGTACCGGTATGTCTTTTTATGCCGAAATACCCGATCCTGCCATACCCGGCATGAATTCCAGTCCTGATTTCGGACCCTATCCCAGTGATGGTTATTTATGTATAAGCAATACCAAACTTATTAATTTTAATGTTACCGACCCTGATGGAGATTCTTTGGTATATTCATTAGTAACACCTTTAGCTTCGGTAGGTACCGGTAATTTAACCCAACCCGGCCCTTACCCTGATGTTACCTGGCAAGCACCTTACAGCCTGGCAGATATTGTAGGCGGAACACCCGTAATGTCTATAAACCCGGTTACCGGCACTATTACCGCTGCCCCCTCCGTACTTGGAACATTTGTGTTTGCCGTTAGAGTTGAAGAATACAGAAACGGCATTAAAATAGGCGAAGTAAGAAGAGACGTTCAATACCGTTCATTAAATTGCACTGTTGATTCTCCTCCGCAATTTATCAACCAACAATCTGTGATTAATGTATATGTTGATCAAAATGCCTGCTTCGACATCTTAGCCTTAGATACTGATGGACAAGACACCATTTATTTAGATGTATCATCACCTGATATTAATATTGCTCAAAGTTTTATACCGCCAACCAACAACGGTAATGGTACATATACTTACAACAATTTTCAGGGCAGTGGTAATTTAACCGTTAATCATTTTGTGCAAAACGGAACCAATTTTGAAGGGGTGGGACAAATTCCTATGCGCTTTTGTTTTACGCCCACCTGCCAGGATGTGAACGAAACCTTTTCTTTGAGTTTAATATCTTATTCATTGGGATGTGCCGGCTCAGATACAGTACAAACGAATGTTACTATTAATGTTGTGGGTACTCAACCCCAAATAAACCTTAATATTCCTGATACCGTATCGGTAACTTATGGTGATCAGCTTTGCTTCGAATTGTTTGCGTCTGATACTATTAATGTAAACGACACCTTGTTTATTCATCCTTATGGATCAAATTTTGACTATTTAGGCACTTACGTGGCACCAAGCAGCATTTTAATTAATAACCAAACACAATATTATTACACCAATTTTATGAGTACTGACACTGTTTGGCTGACAAATTACAGTTATAACAACGGAATTGTAGGTGCTATGGTAAATGTTCCCGTAAGATATTGTATGGTAGCCGACTGTGATGACGTATTTCAGGAAAGATATGTATTAAATTACATGGCATATTCAACCTCGTGCGGATCTGACACTGTATATAAAAATCCTACCGTGCTTGTAGATCCTCCTGTATCACAATTGGAAACCATTCCAAATGTGTTTTCGCCCAATAACGATGGGGTAAACGATTATTTTAAAATTGCCGGTATTTCTGATCCTTGTCTGGATTCAGTAACCGTTAGCATATACAATCGTTGGGGACACAAAGTGTTTGAAAGCAATAACATAAATTTTGAATGGGACGGAAAAAATAAAAATGGTAAACCCATGAGCGATGGTGTTTACTTTGTTATTATAGATGGTATTTATGCCGGTAATAATATTAAACGCCAGTATCCGCTGACTTTAATACGATAAACCCAAATTACGCATCTGAAAATGCGTAATCTATGGATAAGCACGTAAATAAAACTTACCTTTCTTTCTTGATCAAGCATTCCTCATCGCAAATTACATTCTATATAAATAGGTCGGGTTTTAACCCGCATTACGCATTAGTATGCGTAATGTGGGTTAAAGCGCATCAGGCACACACAAATGCGGGCGTGCGAATTGCGTGAATAATAACCTTAGCAAATGTTGTAAATACAAATTACTTTTCATTCTTAATCTCACCCGAGGGCATATAGCTCAATTACCATGTATTTTATACTCAGCCTGACTTTAATCGAATGTTTAAAAGATCTAATCCCTGATGCTGCTTATAGCTTTATTGTAATTTTAAATTATTACCGATAATTTTTTGTACCAGCTCATCATAAGTAAGCGAATCAATGGTTTGCATACGTGCTTTAGAGTCGGCAACAAGGTTGGTGTCTTTGGCTGATTGAATAACCTGAAGGTAGTATGGTTTAGCAGCTTCGCGATTATTTAAATCGGCATCGTAAGTAAAAGCGAGCAAATACCATGCGTTTTCAATTTTGTTGAATTTCGGAAAACTATCGCTTAAAAATTTGTAACAATCAGCACGCAAATAAGGGTCGTTTATACCACCGGCTATATCGCCTGCTCTAAGCAGATATTCAGGCGCCATAGGGTCGTCTTTATGGTATTGAGCAAAATCCCAATACATCGAAATCATTTTGCGGGCTATTTTTACATCCGGCAAGCCCTCACTTTGTTTTAATATTTGTTCTAATGAATCAATGCTTTTAAGCCAAACGGCTTTGGGGTCGTTAACTTTAGAATTACAAGCACATAAAAATACAATTACGACTGTAAAAAAACGCATATTCATAGTTGATAAATTTTATGTTTCAAAATTATAAAAGAAATTTATTTACGGCAGCTAATATAATACGGGCAGAAAATTCAATTTCGTCTTCGGTAATAGTTAAGGGCGGAGCTATGCGTAAGGCGGTATTACAAAACAAAAACCAATCGGTTAACACACCTTGATTTAAGCAATATTTTATTATTTGCTGTACTTGTTCAAAATTACCGATTTCAACTGCAAGCATCAAACCTATGCCTCTCACCTCTTTTATCTTGGGGTGCCTTAGCAGTTGTTTGAACCTATCACCTTTATTAGTAGCCTCTTGATAAATTTTTGATTGATTTAAAATTTTTAGTGTTGCCAAACTGGCGGCACAGGATAGCGGATGGCCACCAAAGGTAGTAATGTGACCGAGTACGGGGTTATGCGTTAAGCAATGCATAATTTGTTTATTCGTAATAAAGCAGCCTAAAGGCATTCCTCCTCCCATGGCTTTGCCTAATAGCAACACATCGGGTATCACGTCAAAGTGTTCAAAGGCAAATAATTTACCGCTACGTCCATAACCGGTTTGTATTTCGTCAAATATTAACAAGGTTCCGGTTTTTGTACACTTGTTTCTTAATTCCTGTAAATAATTTTTGTCGGGAATCCGAACTCCTGCTTCGGCTTGTATGGGTTCAATAATTACACAAGCAGTTTTATCAGTAATGCACTTAAGTTCTTGCGGTTGATTGAAATTTAAAATTCTAATATCGGGCAATAAAGGTCTGAATGCGTTTTTCATGGTTTCGTTACCTAAAACACTCAGTGCTCCATGGGAGCTGCCATGATAGGCATTTTTAAAAGAAATTATTTCTGTACGGCCTGTATATCTTTTAGCAAGCTTTAAAGCACCTTCAACAGCTTCGCTGCCGCTGTTTACAAAATAAATATTATTTAATTTATCAGGTAAAAATTGACATAATTGTTCTGCCAGTAATGTTTGTGGTGCTTGTATAAGTTCGCCATACACCATCAGATGCATATTTTTTTTCGCCTGTTCGGTAACTGCTTTAATAATTTCGGGGTGCGAATGTCCTAAATTGCTCACGGCAATACCCGAAATTAAATCCATTATTTTATTTCCTGTAGCGTCATACAGATAACATCCTTCGGCTTTATTTATTTCAATTGATAAAGGAAATTCGCTTGTTTGTGCTAAATGTTTAAAAAATATTTCACGTTGAGTGGGCATTGATAAAAATATAGTTAAAAGATTACGGATTACCTGATTTAATATTTACTATTTCTTTTTCTTTTTTACCGTTTTTATAAATCAGATGTAATTTTTTTTTGCCTCTGGTATCATATAAAATATAATCGCCATGTAAACGACCATTTTTATAATTTATATCGCTTATAATGTTGCCCGATTTATCGTAGCTGATATTGCGGCCATGTAATTTGCCGTTGCGATAGTTAATTTCCTGTGCCAGCAGTATTTCTCCGGGCAGGTAATAGAGGCTTTTTCCGTGCAGCATACCATTGTTAAAATTTTCTTCCGAGGTTTTTTCGCCTCTTTCGTTGTAGGCAATCCATTTACCTTGTTTAACGCTTTCGACTGTATTTTCAGCATTAACGATTACTGTATTTTTATCATTGATATTTTTTTTCAATATTTTATATGCTCCTTCTTCGCGTTTTTTGCCATTGTCAAACCAGTATGTCCATTTACCTGTTTTAAAACCCTGTGTATATTTACCTTCGTAATTTAATGCGCCATTAGGATACCAGCCTTTCCATACGCCATCGGGCTTGCCGTTACTAAAATAACCTTCGTCTTTTGTGTTTCCTTTTTCATACCACGAAGTCCAGAATCCTTCTTCTTTTCCATTGATAAATTTTCCTTTGCTCAGTTCCTGTCCGTTTTCGAACCAGGTAATCCATTCCCCGTTTTTTTTATCATTTAAAAAATTACCTTTCATATAATCTTGTCCTTCGGGATAATAGTATAACCACTCGCCTTCTCTGTTGCCTTTTATGTAATTACCTTTAAAACTTATTTTTCCGTTGCTATACCCAAAATACCATTCGCCTTCTTGTAAATCATCAACAAAATTACCTTTCATATCAACCGTGCCGTTGTCAAAATACCATATCCAAAAGCCCGATTTTTTACCTTCGGTATATTGGCCTTTAATATTAAGTGTATCGTTTTCGTGATATTCTAAAAATTCGCCATGTAATTTATCCTCTTTGTAATTCATAATTTTTTTAATACGCAGGTCGGCTCTTTTGTATTCCCATTTTCCATGGCGTTTGCCGTATAAATATTCGCCCGATACAACTATTTTGCCCAGAGCATTTTTTTCGTAAAAAGGGCCGTGTTTTAAACCCTCGCGGTAATGATACACCTCTTTTACTGCACCCGAAGTAAAATAAAATTGCATGTATCCGTTACCTTGACTGATGGTTTGTTTTTCTTTGTCCCAAAAAGCAAGTATGTATTCTTTGCCGTTTTCGTGTTTTTCTTCGAGTAAGGGCTTGCCGTTTTCATCAAAATATTGCCACAAACCTGTTTTTTTACCTTTATCATACATTCCTTTTTCGCGCAGGTTACCGTTATCGTACCAGGATTGGTGCAAGCTGTCTTGTACATCATAGATAAAATATCCTTCGTGCATTTTTTTGCCGTTGTAGTGGTATTTTACAACTTTACCATTTAGTTTTCCTCTGCTAAAATTTACCACTCCTTCTAAGTTACCGTTTTCGTACCAGTATTTCCATTCTCCATCTTCTAGCCCAACACCACTAAAAACCTTAGAATTAGTATTTATATAACGTCCTTCGGTGCGGATTTTTTTCTTTTCCTTATCCCAA
>JBBIOU010000042.1:0-8510 GCA_037443205.1 Flavobacteriales bacterium
CGCTTTAGTTCACTGGCATCCAGTCCTCCATAACGTTGACGCCATTTGTAAAATGCCGCCCGGCTAATGCCATATTGCCGGGTAATCTCTTCTACTTTTTTGCCCTGCTCAAACTCCTTGAGTATGCGGGCAATTTGTTCGGGTGAAAATTTGCTTTTTTTCATCCGTAAATAATTTATTTTAAATAGGTCGGATGGAACTCGCATGATGAAATTTCATACTTGTTTGTGTTTAACGAATCATGCTCGTTTCATAGGTTCTTACAGTTTAAAGTTATTCTTTTTTCTACTTTTAAACTGTACTATTTTTGGGGAAGCTTACACCTTCTCCATATTCAGGCATTTTGTCTACAAAAGTATAAACCTGTTTTTTTAATTCTTTGTCGTAAAATGAACTACAATTATAATTTGCAGCGTCAACAATTGTTTTATTGCTTCCTTGTCCTTGCTGTCCTAAAAGAACCTTTAGTTCCTTCAATTCGCCTGTTCCGAACCTTACATTTTTTATTTCAAGTCTATTATAGCCAACGTGGCTTACAAAAATGTCGTAAGTTCCTGCTGAAAGGTGTTTTTCAAATTTACCCTGCATATCAGAAATTACTCCAACCGTGTCTTTACGGTCTTTACTAATGAAGCCTATAGCCGTAAACATTAAAGTATCTATTGTCGCTTTTTTATCTGAACTGTCTTTACCGAAAGTCGCCCCACTTACAAATGCCGTAATTGTGTCACCAATGCCAACCGTCTTTAAAGAAATAATTTTACTGTCAATAGGTGGTCTGTTCATTAATGCACCTGTCCCACAAGTGTAAATAGGTTTCCTTGCACAGTCTGTCAAGAGAAGTCCGAGTATAATAAAAGTCAATATTGTTGTCCAAAGTTTCATTCTTAGTTGTCGTCTTAGGGTTGCCTATAACTTATATATACATCTACTTATTGTATTTATATACACTCATTTTGGGGTAGATATATATAGTTTTAGCTAAAATTTTTTACATACAAGTTTACAATTATTTTGCTTGTTTTAAAAATGTTTATCTGAAATTTAACCAGCATAAGTGCCGCTCTATTTTAGTTAAATTTCTAATGCTGAATTTGTGTTTAACAGTGCCATGGCAATGGCGCTTAAGGTGGTTATCCCTGTTTTTAACGACAGTGGTTCTATATCAAATGTTGGGGTGTGTACCGCTGCGGTAATACCTTTTGCTTTATTGGCAACACCTAGTCTGAAAAAACATGCAGGTACATGGTGTGTGTACCAGGCAAAGTCTTCTGCGGTCATTCTGATGTTTAGTTCATGTACTTTGTCTGCCCCCAAAATTTTTGCTGCTGCATGTTGTGCTATATCAGTTATCTTTTCGTCATTAACCAAAAAGGGGTATCCTTTTATAATATTTAGTTCTGCCCGGGCGCCAAATTGATTAGCTGTTTCTGTAACAATATCTTGTAATATTTGATGCGCACGCTCACGCCATTCTTCGCTCATGGTTCTAAATGTTCCTTGTAGTTCAACAGTATCAGGAATAACGTTTGTTGCGCCTCCCAGCGAGTTAATTTTACCAAAGGCCAGCACCGTAGGAATATTATCGGGTATTTTTTTTATTTCATCGTTCATAAAGTAGTTGTTTAGTGCTGTGATAATTGCCGCTGAAACAACTAAAGGATTATTGTATTGCATAGGCAGGGCTGCATGTCCGCCTTTACCGATAACCTTTAAATACAATTCATCGGTGCTGGCCATATACATTCCTTTTTTAAAACCTACATGTCCGAATTCCATTTCGGGGAATACGTGTAAACCAACAATGGCATCAGGTTTAGGATTTGCTAATACACCTTCTTCTATCATCAAACTGGCGCCTCCGGGTAATTTTTCTTCTCCGGGCTGAAAAATAAATCTTATTGTGCCTTCCCATTGTTCTTTTAATTCATGAAGTAAACAAACAGTTGCCAGTAAAATGGCTGTATGAGCATCATGTCCGCAGGCATGCATAACCCCATTATTTTTGGAACAATAACTGTGGTTGTTTTTTTCTTCGATAGGTAAAGCGTCAATATCAGCACGTAAAGCAATTAATTTATGGTTTGGTTTTTTCCCGCTAATCTCTCCAACAATTCCGGTTTTTGCAATGCCTGTTTTATGGGGTATGTTGTATGAGCGCAGTTTGTCGGAAATGTATGCTGCGGTGTTAAACTCCTGAAATGATAATTCGGGGTATTGATGTAAATGATTTCTGACTTCTTTTGCAAGTAAAAAATATTTATCGGATAATTTTTGTATAAGGTGATGCATTTATTTACTAAATATCATTTTAATGGCAATAATCAATATAATAATTCCAAAAACTTTTTGTACCATACTTTTATCTAAACTGATAGCAATTTTAGAACCTAAAAAACTGCCAACAACAAAAGTTGATGCCATAATGAGGGCTACACGCCAATCAACATAACTATTTTTATAATAATTCATTACACCTAAAATGCCAATAGGTAATAAAAACATAAATAATACGGTTCCCTGGGCCTGGTGTTGGGTAAATCCTAAAAAGTAGATGAGTGCCGGTACAATTACAATACCACCGCCAATACCTACCAAACCGCTCAATATACCGGCAATTAATCCTACAGCCAGTAAAATTATTATTTCGTTCATAGATTTTGGTTTATTAAATTGCAAGCAGGTAGTTATTTGTGTTAAAAGTCGAGCGAAAATGAGAAAAATCTCCGTGTTTGTTTTACTCCGTCATCCCAGCCAATACCCCAGTCGAAGCGTACAAAATAGCCTAGGATACGTGAGCGCAAGCCCCAACCGTATGCAAAAATAATAGGTTCCCTTTGGTTATAAAGCGTAACATAAATGGGGCTGCCGGGTTTATAAATGATGGTTGTGTTAAAAGAATTATCTTCCGAATAAGGGTTCCAGCCGGTCCAGGCTAATCCCAGGTCAAAAAATCCAATCAACTGAAAATTTTCCAGAAAATCTGAACGTAGTGGTTTTTCGCTAAAGTATTTAAATAAAGGGAAACGCAGTTCGGAATTATATAAAAGGAAGTTTGTGCCGTTGCGAGAGTTTTGTATAAATCCGCGCATAGGTGTTGCTATGGCTTGATGGGTAAATATTTGGCCACTGTCTAAAACCGGAATTTGCAATTGGTTGTTGAATTGGGGGATAAACCAGTTATCTACTCCGCCTAAATAATATAGCAATCGCCTGTTGCCTAAAGAGGCACTTGCAGCTAAGCGGTTAGCCCAAATAAAGTCTTTGCTGATTTTTTGGTAGTGTCTTAAATCCAGTCCCAGCACAATAAAATTACCATTGTTATTGATTATTTCGCGGTAGTATTCGCCAAATATTTTACCTCTGAAACCGAATAATGTGTTTATTCCCCTGCGTATGGTATTGTCGTAAATTAATTCTGCCTTAGCTCCGGCTAAATGATAGTACTCGTTGGGTTTATGTAAATTGTTAAAGTCGGTTGATAAATATACAATGCGGTCGTTTCTGTAGTTAAAAGAGGTGCGTAAGGCAAAAACTTCGCTAAAAGGATACTTTAAAATATATCGTGCTTCGTGTGTATGGGTTTTGGTTATATTAAAATCGCGACTGTATGAGTTTAATGACTGACGATAAAAAACTATTCGTTTATCGAGGCGGGTTCGTAAATTATCAAAACCTAATAATATTTCGTTGTTGCTAAAGTTGCCAGCAAACCGTATACCGCCTGTTATTTTGTAATCTTCAAAAACATCGCTGGCCGATAGTTTAAGTAAGGGGCTGATGCCCGGATTAAAATAGGGTGTTGCCACACCTGTAAAACGCTGGTAAGTAGGATTTAAAAATGAATTGTCTATTTGTGTAACAACATATTCAGTAGCAAAATTTACTTTATATAAACCCAGTGGAGCCACGACAAATTCATCGGGTTTTGTTTTATTTTTTTCGTTGTTGTTGTTTTTTAAAGTGTCGGTTTTGTTGTCGGTGGCCGAAATATTTATTTGTTGTTTTTCGTATTTAGGTTTTTCATCATCTTCAAAACGGTAATTATTTATGTCAATAATTCTGGTGGTATCAGTTTTTTTCTTTTCTTCAATTTCTATGTTTATTTTTTCAGTTTTTACCGAATCTTTTAAAGCTTGTTTTATAAGTGATTTTTTGCGGATATTTTTTTCCTGCCAACGCAAACGTGTATCAGGTATCAAGGATAATTGCACATCATTTTTTAGTTGCCCTTCGTAAAAATGGTATTTATTGTTATGTAAAATCAGCAAGCCGTAATTACCGTTTTTTTCATTTAAATCGTATTCTAAAATATTGCGATTAAAGTTTGTAAGCGGAGAACTGCGCGAAAAGTATTCGTAGTGAATGGCAGTATCTACATAGCTTATAGCACTGTCATAGTAGGCTTTGTAGCGATTAATAATTCCGTTTTCATCGCTGAGGTAGGTAAAGTTGATGCTGTCAGTTTGCGTAGGATATGATTCGTCTGCAAATGGTGTATTGGTAATTCGGGTAAGTTTTTTATAATTTCCGGTAAGGGTTAAGGTGTATATATCTTTGTTGTTATTATCTAAGGGTTTAATGCTTACTTTTCTTTCGGTGCTGTCGTTCGGGCGATTACTGGCAAATACGATTGCTTTATCTTTTTGTATGAATTTAGGATGCAGGTCATCATAAATATCATTGGTGAGTTGTTCGATGTTATTGCTGAGTGGTTTAAAAAGAAAAAGGTCGGTTTGCCCCATATTAACGGCAGAAAACACAATGTTTTTCCCGTCTTCTGAGTAATCATAGCTTAATACTTTTTCTAAACGTTGTAAGGGCCGTTTGCTTGTTTTTTTACTTTCTGTTTCGTAAACACAAAAGTTTAGGTTGCCTTTTTTTTCTTCAATATAAGTTAGCGCTGATGAATTGGGATGCCAACCCAATACCGGTTGCGTGTAATTGTTAATGCGATTAATTTTTACACCGCCTTTGGCAATAAGGCTTAGTTTTTTCTTGTTTTTATCGTATAGCCATATTTTATACTGGCCCATTTGATTGCTTACAAATGCGGCATACTTTCCGTTGGGGCTTGTTTTATATTGGTAAAATACAGTGCCGTTTAATTGTCTTTTTTTAAATTTTATGTCTAATTTATTGAGTTCAACGGTTTGAAACAGGCTTTCGTCTTCTTTAAATCTGCGTTCCCAAAAGTCAATAAAATCATATGAAATAGTTTTCAGCGAGGCACCTAAAACAAATAAAAATCCGCTTTCAATATTGCGACTTACACGCGTCATATATAAAATATTGGGGATAACACTTTCGCCATACACTTCGGCAATGTATCGCCATATAGCATGGCCGGCATATTTGGCTTCGTCTCCTGAAAGGAGATTAAACTTGTTGTATTTTCCTGAAAGGATTCCGTCTTTTACAATGTTTTCGGTTTCAATGTCCCACGGTGAGGATATAAATGAAATAAAACCTTGTGAGTACCATTCGGGTAAAGTTAGCAGGGTTGAATTTCTCCACACTTCGCGCCAGTTACCCCCGTACATCATTTGGTTTAACAGTACCGAGGCAATACCTGCACGAATATTTTTATCTAATTTATTGTGGTCGCCTTCGTAAAACAAGAATACTTTATTTCCTACGATGCGTGTTACCCCGCCAACATTAAATTGTTCGTCATTACTCAATCCGATATTGCTTTGTTTAAAATGTTCTTGCGTGTTGTATATGATAAATTCCAGTTTATCTTCTATATAATAATCAAAAAGCCGTTCAATTTCTTTTAATTGTTTATGCGCTGCCTGAGCTATGTATATAGCATGGGTTTTACCACCTTGATAAAAATATATTTTAAATCGCTCATAGTTCATGGTTTGCCATAAAAATCCGTTGTATTGTACGCGGTTTTTACCAAACTCTTGCTGCGAACCATAGTAAAATTGTGCATGTGCGCATAGCGCTGCAAATACAAAAAAAAATGATACGAATATGCTTTTGTATAAATTACTCATGACTAATTGTACAATTTTGTAAAAATAACTAAAACAACTTAAAGTTATTATTTTTAGGCCTAAAATTATAATATGTTAACTATTAAGAGCTTTGTTTTTAATCCCTTTCAGGAAAATACCTATATATTATACAACGAACAAGGTTTATGTGCCGTTATTGACCCCGGATGTTATGAGTTATTCGAAAAAAATACCATTCGGGATTTCATCCGCGAAAATAATCTTAAGCCTGTTTATTTACTAAACACCCATTGCCATATTGACCATGTATTAGGTAACGCATACATTGCAGAAACTTATGGTTTAAAACCCGCCATCCACCGGGCTGATTTACCTACATTACAAGGATTAAGCAGTTACGCACATTTATTTGGTTTATCGGCTGTGTTGGATAGCCCTGAGCCTGAAATTTTTTTAGAAGAAGGTCAAATTATTACATTAGGAGAGGATGTTTTGGAGATAATCTATGTGCCCGGCCATGCTCCGGGTCATGTGGCCTTTATCTGCCATAAACAAAAATTTGTTATCAATGGCGATGTGTTGTTTTACGAAAGCATCGGTCGTACTGATTTGCCCGGGGGCGATTACAATACGCTTATAAACAGTATTCAAAATAAATTATATATTTTACCGGATGATTATGTTGTTTACTGCGGACACGGACCTGTAACTACCATCGGGCATGAAAAACTGCATAACCCCTTTGTGAAGGTTTAGGCTACCCTGAAAATTGAGCCAAGTAAAAATTGAAAAAAAATAAATTTTATCTGTTTTTAAACAGTATTTTTTTTGGGGAGCTTACAAGACGCAAAAATTTAAAATTATACAAGTATTCAAATTTATTCGCAACAAAGCCCAATCTATAGCGATAGCCCTGCCAAAAAGTGAGCAAAGAGCAGGAAGTTCGTTGCATTTTTTATTAGGGCATAAAACCAGGCCAATAGCTTCGATATAAGCCATCCAAAATTTCAGGGTAAAAACACAATCAAAAAAACAAGTACGCTTAAAACGCTTCTAATGAAGTCGTATTTGGGTGTTTTTAGTTTTTAAAAGGTGGTTGTGCACCTGTCCGCCTCCGGTGGAACGGCTACCCGTGTTAGCGGTTCGTTTTTATTTCGTCTTTTTTGTCCGTATAAAAATCATTGCGATTACTGTCGTTACAATTCCCATAACCAAAGCTCCGATTGCACCTTGTATCGCATAGTTTTGGTAATTGAAATTGGCTTCTGCTTCTGCTGTCGTTTTGAAATAACCAATTTCTACGGAACGTTTTATTACGTTCGGAAAATATTCGGGTGTAATGACAAAAGAAGTTACCCATTGTGTCAATGGACTTAACAAAGCAATGATAACGGACAAAATAATCCCCGAAATAAGTCCTTGTTTGTAATTCATTTGTCCGTCATAAAAATTTTTCTTTTTGTCTTTCAACGCCATTACCATTACGATAATTGCAGGAATTGCAAAAAGGTTAGTCAAGTAAAGATGATAGTCAATATATTTTCCATGTAGTCCGCACAGTTTTTCTAACACCATCCAAAGTAATACCATTATGGAAAAGATGATTGACCATTTAATTTCAATTTTTATATTTTTCATATTCAATTGTGTTATTTGTTTTGCAATGCTGTTTTAATAAGTTTTTCTAACTGTTTTTGGTCAATGTCTGTTAGTTTGTTTATGTAAAGGCAACCAACGCCTGTTTTGAACTTGCCTAATTTTTGAAGAGTGTCTTCGTGTTTATTAATGTCAATAGCAAGATGTAATGATAGGTTTGCTTTCCGTGGCGAAAAGCCTATGAGAAACCAATCTACTTCTCTGCCTGTTTTTGGGCTTTTATATCTTTTGTTGCCAAAACCTATGATTGAAGCTCCCCACATTTTTGGTTCTTCGCCACTAATTTTTTTCATCATTTCAATAATGGCAAAACTGTCTGCACGTTGTTGTTCGTTGTCCACTTTGTTAACAAAGTCTTCAACGTTTGCTGTCGTTTGTTGAGTTTTTATTTTTACTACTTTACTCATACTTTTCTGTTTTAAATGTTTTTCAATGTTGTCTGTTTTTGGTTGCACTGTCGTCCGTTAAAATGACCGCTAACGGTTGGCGTGTTGCCGCAGTTGGCGATTTCGGAGTACTTCACTGTCAACCAGCACAAAAGTTTGATAGGAGCACTGCACTTGATTTAACCACGTCAGCCCCCATTGTGGCAAACGGCTGTGCTTGTTCCACCGGAGGCGGACAAGTGCACAACTCACCAAAAATAGTAAATAACTTTTCATTTTCTGCCAGTGTAATTAAAAATTTATCCTTTTCATTTACTACATACAAGGACGCAAAGACATACAACCTGAGAAAGCTTTTAAAATTCGACCGCAACAAAGCCCAATCTATAGCGATAGCCCTGCCAAAAAGTGATCAAAGAGCAGGAAGTTCGTTGCATTTTTTATTAGGGCATAAAACCAGGCCAATAGCTTCGATATAAGCCATCCAAAATTTCAGGGT
>JBBIOU010000043.1:0-7246 GCA_037443205.1 Flavobacteriales bacterium
TTGCGTGAAAACAAACAGTAAATACAATCAAGCATTTGCGGTTAGATGTGGTGGGTATGATGTTATCAAAATAAAATAAGAGTGTTTAAATGAATAACCAAAGCCCCGAACTTGTCGGGGCTTTTTTCTGCCCATTTTCGTCCGTTTTCCCCTTTCCTGCCCCTGCAATCCAAAAAAGTTTTCCATAATTAGGATTTTGCTCTTAAACCCCTCCACCTTTCACCCCGCATATCAGAGCAGGCGATTTTTTGCCCCGATAGCTATCGGGGTTAGTGGTAAATTTGTTTTTTTGTTATAATCCGGCCTATTTTCATGGAGTGTAATTTACGAAGCGGAATGCTGGAAAAAGAAAGATAAGTAATTTTATTTACTATTTTTCTGCTAATGTATATTTTACCTTACTTTCTTTTGTCTTAGAAACAAAAGAAAGTAACAAAGAAAAGTTCAAGACGCAAATAATCTTCAGCGCGCTCTAAAAACTTCTTAACGCAAATGCATTACATCTGCATTTGCTAAAGTTTTTATTCACGCTATGCACACGCCCGCATTTGCGTCATGCTTACGCGCTTTAAAAACCTCTGTGTTACTCTGTGCTCTCTGTGGTTTAAAAATTTTCCTTAAATTTGGCTAAACAGTTTAATGACGAGCAAAACATATATAACCAATTACTCTCCCTTTGGCGTCCTCCTAGAAAACCGCAATTTTACAAGTGAGAAGTATAGGTATGGGTTTCAGGGGCAGGAGAGGGATGACGAAATTGCCGGTAATGGAAATTCATATACTGCGGAATTTTGGCAGTATGATCCGAGGCTGGGGCGGAGGTGGGATTTGGATCCAGTTATTAAGATTCATGAATCATCTTATGCTGTATTTGCAAATAATCCTATATGGTTTGTAGATATAAATGGTTTAGATACTGTTGAAGTATTTAAAAATTCAGGAAAAATAAATAATTATATAAAAACTGATAAAGGAGATGATGTGTTCTATTTTGTTTCAAAAGATAAGAGTCGAAATATAGTAAGAGGCGAGCAAAAAACATTTAAAGAAGGAACTATTTTAGATATTAGAAAAGGAGAAGGAAAAGGAGGATCGGATATTTATAAATTACGTGGTGATGAAAACTCTCAAGAACTTTTTGAATGGTACGCAAACAATATTAAAGTTGAGTTTAGTTTATTTAAAACTGGGGAAAAAGGCGAGTCGGGTTTGAATTTTATAACTACTTCTCATGAAAAAATTACAGATAGAGGTGCACGTTGGCTTTTTGATACACAATTAAAATATGGTTATACAATTAGGGAGCATATTCACAATCATCCAAGTAATTCATCTAATCCATCAGGAGCTTGGGATAATGATGAAACAGTTAAAAAAGCTGGTGAATGGGGTGATGTATGGTTTGCTAATCATGTATATTATAACAAAAAGGGACTAGGCACAACAGTGTTTAAAATATATACTTCAAAGGATGGCAAATATCGTACATACAATAAAAACACGAGACTAGATAAGCCTATACCAAAAACATTACCTACATTTACTATTACAACAAAGAAAAAATAAGTAAATAATATGTGGTATATATTTTCATTCAAATTTTACATTTTTATCCTTATGAGTTTTGTGTCATGCGTAAATTATGATAATGCAGAACAAGTTATGAATCATAATAAAAATGATAGTTTACAGATGCAAGAGAACGATTTTAAATATGATACTGTAATAATTGGCAAGCATGTTTGGATGACAAAAAAT
Source organism: Flavobacteriales bacterium (assembly GCA_037443205.1). GTDB lineage: Bacteria > Bacteroidota > Bacteroidia > Flavobacteriales_D > UBA2798 > JBBIOU01. The sequence continues at coordinate 1,759 of JBBIOU010000043.1, forward strand.
TTAGATGTTTGTGTTTTTAGAAATGGAGATACAATATTTCATGCAAAAACGAATGAAGAGTGGATTAATGCTGCCAAAAATAAAAGACCTGCATGGTGTTATTATGGCAACAACGAGATAAATCAAATAACCAATGTAGAGGAACTGGCTCAAGGTATGGTTGAATTTAGAAAACAAAAATTTAGGCATGAAGAAGTACCTTATGATACCAGTGAGCTAACGATTGAAAAGGCGAGAGAGTTTTACGAAAAACAAAACAAAAGTATAATAGATTGCAGGAAATTATATAATTGGTATGCCGTAAATGACCCCAGAGGTTTATCTCCGGAAGGATGGACTATTCCAACAAGAGATGATTTTGAGCAACTTAAAAAACATTATGGTAATCCTTGGCGTGTAAATTTCACATTAGAGTTTTTAAACAAATATTGGGATGGAGTTAATGAAAACGGATTTAATGCATGTCCATGTGGAAAACGACTTGAAAATGGTAATTTTGAGGGTTTGACCAGTTTAGCTGTATTTTGGACAAATACGTCTAAAGATGATAATAATGCATATGTTTTATCAATATTTCCTTCTGGTGGTGTCGGAGTTGCTGGTGATGCCTATACAAATGGTATATTTCCAGATGATTACAGAAATAAAGGAAACGGTTTTTCTGTACGCTGTATAAAAAAATAAAATCAAGTCGCAATATTCAAAGTATTAGTAAGGGTATCTTTAAGTTTTTCATTAGTAACAACAGTATCACTCTACATTTTACGAGTTTTTGAGAATTATGAGCAACAAATTAAGTGTTTCATTATATCCCCGGCCTATTTTCATGTAATGTAATTTACGAAGCGGAATGCGGGGCACCCAAAGAGAAGTTCCGCAGCGTGCAGCAAGGAAATCACTCTTTGGGTCGCAATGCTGCGAGTAAATTATATGGAATGAAAATCAGCCTTGACTTCTTTTGTTACTTTTCTTTGTCAAGAAAGAAAAGTAAAAAAATACAACGTATCAATTTAAACTAAATTACATTTTTTTTATATTTGGGTGATTACTACACATGTTATACAAACAAAAACACATATACGGCAGTTCGCGCGTGGGTATGGATGTGGCAGAAAAAAATATGATAAGCACAAGCGTAACCGTGCAGTCGTTTTACTGCGAGTCGGGCAAAAAACAATACGAATTATCTAATCATTTAGGTAATGTGCTTACAGTGATTACGGATAAGAAAATTCCAATAGAAAACTCATTGGTTTCCGGAGAAGTTGCATATTTTGAAGCTGAAATATTAACGGCCTCTGACTACTCTCCATTTGGAACGATTTTAGAGAATAGAGATTATACTTCCGAAAAATACCGCTATGGTTTTCAAAATCAGGAGCGTGATGATGAATTGAAAGACAATGGGAATTCGATTAATTTCACATATAGAATGCATGACCCGAGGTTGGGGAGGTTTTTTAGTGTGGATCCTGTTAGTAATGAATATCCATATAACAGCTGTTATGCGTTTAGCGAAAATAGGGTGATTGATGGAGTTGAGTTGGAGGGGTTGGAGGTGGTTCATATTTCAGACAAAATTTCACAATATGCAACTCAAGTACTTCAAGTTATTAAATCTAGTGAATATTTATCTAGTTTAACTTTTGAAAGAGAAGACGTGGCAGAAAGAGCCGAAAAAGATAGAATTTTAATCATGGATGGTAAGCTTGGTACTTATGGTAAAAAAGTCCAATTGATTGATATTACTACTAAAGCAAAAAATTTAAATAATACTAAAAATAATTCTTCCATAGATTTAAAATTAATGCAAAAAAGAAAAAATGATATTAGTTCTTTAGAAGAAGCAGGCATATCAGATATCAATATGGTTGAAAAATATGGTGGAGGAAATAAAAACACTTTTGCTATTGTATTAGATATTGAACAAATAAAGAAACTAAATAAAGAAAATGATTTTTTAGTAGATTTAACCATGACATTTATGCATGAATTAATTGCTCATTATTATGAAAAAGTATCTTCTGATGATAATGAGGTAAAGGATCATCTTAAATTTTATGGCATTAATGAAAAAGATCCTTATAAAAATAAATTTTATACTAAAAAAGAGATTGATGGGATCTTAGGTAAATATGGAAAGTCTTATTCTCCAACTAGATATGATCCCGAAAGCCCAGCTGGAAAAATATATAAAGCCATAAAAGATGCTGTTAATAAAATCAATTCAGAAAAAAATGATAATAAAAGCCCTGATAAAAATTAATATAATATTTCTTTTTTTTAGCTCTTGCACGCAAAGGTCAAATATAGAAAGTGACATTCAAATTGAATATAGCTATTATGAGGATAACCCTACTTATTATACAATATACAGCAAAGCGAGTAATATGTGCGAAGATTTTAATTGTGATAACTTGTGTTATTTTGTTGGTCATATTAAGTTAATTAATAATTTATATTATGTAAATTATTATAATACATTTTTACCTGAGCCATATGTATTATCATTATGTAATTTTATTTTCTTTGATCCAAACTTAAAAGTAGGAGATAGTATTATTAATGAATATATATTAGATGTACTAACTAATGATACAGTTATACAACAGCAAATTGTTCTCAAAAATGAATTTTCGAATAATCAATATATATTATTTAGTCAAAAATTTTATCGAGATTTTTATTTTTTTAACAATACCATTGGATGTTTAATAATTTACAATGAAAATACTGACCAGAAATATGTAGATGAATACTATAACGAATATATTAAATTATATTTTTTGTATAATGTATTAACAAAAAATATAACACATGTTGCGACTATTAATGAACAATATTCAGACTTTTGCCCTTATTATAGTTATAACAGTTTTGAATTTAATAAATATGAAATATTATTGAAATATTGTAAATAAAAGAAGTAATTGACACATCGAATTTTATTCGTAAATTAGGCATGAAAATTATTCATTTACAAACTATATAGGAAAAGTGTTAGCTGTAGTATGCGACAAAAAACAAGTTGTAGAAAGCACCACCACCACCGGCACAGTTGATTATTTTGTGGTAGAGATTTTAAGCGCAAGTGATTATTCTCCCTTTGGAGTGCAGTTGCAAAACAGAGAGTTCACTTCAGCAAAGTATCGTTATGGTGCAGGAGGACAAGAGAAAGTAGACGAGATAAGCGGCTCCGGAAACCACTATACAGCCCTGTTTTGGGAAATGGATCCGAGATTAGGCAGACGTTGGAATGTTGACCCACTGGCTCATCTTCGGGAATCCTTATCACCGTACAATTATTGCAGCAACAACCCTATTTTAAGAGTTGACCCGACAGGGGCTTTAGATGGAGATTATTACAATTATGACGGTACTTATTTAGGTTCTGATGGAATCAATGACGATAAAGTTTATGTAGTAAACAGCATTGACCCTGAAACAGCATCAAAGGGAATGTCCAGTTCAGATTTGTTAGCTCTTAGAGACAAAGATTTTCACGCAGGTTCAACAGATCCGTCAGCAACATTATTGCCTATTAAGCATTCAGAGTTTAAAGCAATAGCAGGTACAATTTATGCGGAGGGAACACCTTGGAACCTTTCTTTTGAAGAAGCTGCAGGAATTTATTCGGTAATGAGAAATCGTGCAAATGCTTCAGGTAAATCTGTTTTTGATATTGCCGGAGGCGGTGGAATTTATGGTTGGTCTGAGCGAGATAAAATAAGTTTATCAGGAGCACATCAACCGTCTGTTAAAAATGCGTTTAGAGGTACAATAGAGGGGTTAACCAATAGTAAAGATTATTCAGGAGGTGGATTTTATTGGCACGGTTCAGACTTTGCTAAAACAACAAAAGGTTCAACCGTTCATGAGAGTTTTTACAAGGTAGGATTCAATTTTACAAATTCAGGCCATGATATTTGGAATTTAGGAAGCGTTAAATCTGGGAATAGTGGTTGGGATTACAAGTACCAATCAACAGGAGCGGCAGGACAAACAACGTTTATGAAACTAACTGACGAATGGATTAAAGCCAATAAATTCAAAGGAAAATGGTGAGAGGAATTAAAATATTATTGGTTTTGCTTCTAACCTTTTCCTCTTGTGCCGTTGTAGCCCAAGAAAAGATAGGGGGTATTTTTCCTTGCGTTGATTCTGTTATAAATGCCTCACATACGCACACAATTTATACACCTGTAAAAGTTAAAATAACAGGAAAGAAGGCGGTTTTAAAAGGGGATAATACACGAGATACTTTTGGGCAAGAAAAAGTTCTTTCCTGGATAGATAAGGTTGAGAAAGACAGTATTAGAGCGTATGAGTTAAAGAATGCTGAATATAAGAGTTATATACTCTCTTCTTTTATTAAGCAAGCAACCGGACTTGGTTCAAACTTTACATCTTGGCTAATTATCATTCCAAAATCAAACACGGTTTTTGAATTTGAAAGCTTGGCACAAAATCATAGGCTGATATATTTTAACAAAGAAACCAGTAAACTAAACTTTGTCCGATTTACTTATGGAGAATACTTTTTTTGGAAAAGGGATTGGGATAATGTCGATTTTAAAATTGAGTTAAATGAAATTGACAACGGAGAATCGAAAGTTATTAGCAGTACAAACTCTTGGTGTTCTCAAAAATGATTTTATTTAAAAGGAAATTATCAAACGCCAGGCTAACAGCTTGGCGTTTTTACTTTACAGGCTTGCGGATAAAGAACGGCTTTTCCAGAATCCAGCCATAGGAATTTACCAAGCAATCAAGAGCAGGTTTTTCCAGTTCAGGAGTGGCTTTAAAATCGAAAAACATACCGTGTCCGGGTTCGATCAGGTTGTTGTAATGTTCGGCCCACAGCCGGGCGTTTTCTTCCAGAGAGTTGGCAGCAGGTAAAACAAGCTCCTTACTTTCCATCAGAGTGCAGCAATGTTTTTGTTAAAGAAGTCTTTGAACTTGTTTTTGGTCAGCATGCAATCAATCATCCGGTAAAGGGCTTGTTTATCTTCCTCGTCCAGCTGCTCAATCAGACGCAGCTTCTCATTGGTTGTCTTATCCTCAATTTTAACCTCTTTGGGAACTTTGCCCTCAAAATGGATAATCTCATCAACGGTCATTCCGAACAGCTTTGCAATCTTATCCAGGGCATCAATAGAGGGTTCCCGTTCGCCCTTTTCCATCTTGTTGTAATTGGCAGGATGTAGCCCGGCAGCTGCGGCCACTTCCTTCTGCATCAGCTTTTTTTCTCCTGATTTTCTTAATGTTTTTCCCTACGTGCATGATAAGACTGCTTTTAAATGAACAGCACAAAGATGCCAATGGTAAAACCATACAAAACAGACTGTATCATGTAAACGATGATACGGATTATGACGCAAACGATATTGATGATATGGGGTTGTTTGAAGACGATTTAACACTGATAAACCAAAATAACAATTACTCATATTCGGAAATTGGCGAGTTGAAGCGCGATGCGCAGGAA
>JBBIOU010000044.1:0-4449 GCA_037443205.1 Flavobacteriales bacterium
AACAGAGAGTTTACTTCTGCAAAGTATAGTTATGGGTGGGGTAGCCACGAAAAGGTGGACGAGATTAGCGGGGCGGGCAATCACTACACGGCAGAGTTTTGGGAGTATGACCCAAGAACCGGCAGACGTTGGAACATTGACCCTGTTTACAAACATCATTTAAGTAATTATTCTGTTATGTCGGGCAACCCTATTTCAAGAATTGACCCTAACGGTGCTAATGATGGATGGATAGAAGATAAAAAAACAGGCGAATTGACTTGGGATGAAAAGGTAAATAGCCAAGAGGATTTTGAAAAAAGCGGATATGATAAAGATAAATTTTCATACGCTGGTCAGGAATTACAAAGAGCTTGGTCATTAGGTTCAACAGCAGGTTTATATACTCAATATTATGGGCCTGACGGCAACACCGCTATTTATGATTATCCAATGTGGGTTGAACAAGGTAGGCAGCATATTGGATTGACAGAAGGAGGCAACCCAACAATACAAGCTATGATAGACAATATGAACGCTGCTTTTCCGCGTTCGGATGGGAAAACACCAATTTCAAGTGATGCAGAACCCTGGTGCGGAGTTTTCGTTTATGATTGTTTAGTCAATACTGGACAGCCTGTTACTTCAAACAGTTGGCAAACACCTGCATTAAATACCTTTTATAGTAAAAATTGGAATGAAGGAACGGTATTAAAGACCCCGACCTATGGAGCTATTGCCGTTATGAGTTATGGACACGTTGCAATGGTGGTTGGTTATGATGATACATACGTTTGGATTTTAGGAGGAAATCAGCCTGCAAATGGTGCTGTTGTCAGAGATGGAACAGAAGTTAATATTACAAGATACAAGCGTTCATTGGTAAGCTCATATATTATCCCTACTGGATACAATGCACCACCTTTAGGAACTTTTAAATAATATTAATTGCGTTATAAAATTTGGGACATTTAGCAATCATATTGACACTTCTCTTTATTTCTTGCGGAAATAAGATTGATACCAACGTCAAAGAACAGGGTAATTCTGATATAGTAAGTATTGATAAAGATGAAAGTCAAAATAAAAACCAATCCCAACCAACACAATTTTATATTAAGGACGAAAAACAATATTCAGAAACTTTTTTAGCAGAGTTTAAAGCAAAACACAGCATTTATGAAACAGTTGCTTTAATTGACGATACCATAATAATAAATAACGACCGAGAGAATATTATTCTAATCCCAACCGATTTACCACTTAACCAGCCAATAACCTATGAAGAAAGTGCAAAAGGAATAAAATACATTTTGACAGTCAAGCGGATAAACTTTTCTACATTAGAATACAATTACTTTGAAACGGTTAATGAAAATAAGAAAAATGAAAAGCAAGGACAAGCTGACCTTGAGCCAGTTTTTTATTTTGGTGCAGAAGGAACTTTTGAAGACGAAAACGAAAATGTGTATGGAATGAATGAGTATATAAACTCTTCCAAAGACGGTTGCCAGACATTAATTTATATCGGTGTTGGTAGCATTGAAAAAACCTTTCTAAAACAACATTGTAAATCAGAAACAGACAAATTTAAAACCCCTTTATTAAAGATTAAGAAATGAGAAAAGCCCCGAACTTGTCGGGGCTTTTTTTATGTCCTTTTCTGTCCGTTTTTCCCTGTTCCTGCCCCTTTAATACAAAAAAGTTTTCCATAATTAGGATTTTGCTCTTAAACCCCTTCACCTTTTACCCCCGCATATCAGTGCATGAGATTTTTTTGCCCCGAGCTATCCGGGGTAGTACTAAATTTGTTTTTTTGTTATAACCCTGCCTATTTTCATGGAATGTAATTTACGAAGCGGAATGCGGGGCACCCAAAGAGAAGTTCCGCAGCGTGCAGCAAGGAAATCACTCTTTGGGTCGCAATGCTGCGAGTAAATTATATGGAATGAAAATCAGCCTTGACTTCTTTTGTTACTTTTCTTTGTCAAGAAAGAAAAGTAATAGATACGTTATTACATTACATTGATTGTTTTTATTTTACTTTCTTTTGTCTTGGAAACAAAAGAAAGTAACAAAGAAAAGTTCAAGACGCAAATAAGCTTCAGCGCGCTCTAAAAACTTCTTAACGCAAATGCATTACATCTGCATTTGCTAAAGTTTTTATTCACGCCATGCGCACGCCCGCATTTGCGTCAGGCTTACGCGCTTTAAAAACCTCTGTGTTTCTCTGTGCCCTCTGTGTTTAAAATTTTTTCCTTAAATTTGGCTAAGCAGTTTAATGACGAGCAAAACACACATATTAAATTACTCTCCGTTTTGGGTGCTGCTGCAAAACCGCAATTTTACGGGTGTGGGGTATAGGTTTGGGTTTCAGAGGCAAGAGAAGAATGACGAGTGGTCTGGAGCAAATAACTCCTATGATTTTTGGGCGAGGATTTTTGATAGTAGGTTGGGAAGATGGCTAAGTATTGACCCAATAATTAAACCTTAGGAATCACCGTATGCGGGATTTGCAAATAATCCAATATATTTTACTGACCCAAGTGGTTGCGATCCTGTTCATGGTGATGATGAGAAGAAACAGACAACATCATCCAATACAACATCTTCACCCGGTGGATTATATGGAATGCTAAATTCTGCAATGAATTATATAAAGGAATTTGGAAATGCGATTATGTTGGACGAAGTGGAAGTAACAGCAAAAAGACCAAGTGGATGGTCAAGATTTTGGAGTTGGGTAGGTCGAGGATTGGATAACCTTGAGAAAAAAATGATTGGGAATGCATCTCAACATTCCGGTATACATTTTTGGGGTAATGGAAGTAGTAGTTGGTTGAAATCATCTCCTATGAATAAAGGGTCATATATTACAAGGGATGTAAATGAAATACTTGATATTATTGATCTAATTGGAAAGCATTTAAGAACCAACCCAAATAGAAAAGGATTATTAAGAGATCGTAAAGAAATGGCGGAAGCTTGGGCAACGCAGGATATTAGAGCTTTATATAGGAGTTTGACTGGAGCTAATGGGTCGAGAGAATGTGGTTATGCTTGGGGTAAGATGTTCAGAAAGATGACAGCAGATGATATTAGTTCCAGAACTTCTTACGAACAATCCCGTACTATGAATCACGTTCAAGAAGTTAAGGTTCCAGCTGGTCCCTATACTTATAATTATGGCTTTAGCACAAATACCGCAAAAGCTGCTCTATATAGACCAATTAATGATTCCACCGGTGAATTCATGAGATATATTGAACCTGATTCGTTGCAACATTTTGATCAGGAAAATCCACTTAGTACTTCTATGATTTACACAAAATATAAAGGTGTAGTTCAAAAAAAAATAGACAGATAAGTATGAAAAAAATCATTTTGAATATAATTATTTTTGGGGCTTTGCTTTCTTCATGCTCAGATAACGGCAAAGATTCAATTAAGAACGAAGTTGAAGACAAAACCGACAGCGCAAATAAAACTGTTAGTCTTATTGACTCATATTCGCTATTTGATACAACAGGAAGTGCTATTGTTAAAAGCTATCTGCTCTCACCAATATCAACAGGAGATACTTTGCATCGATACTTTTACGATAAAGAGAAAAAGCAGGGTATTCATAATTCGGGGCTTGGTTTTTTTGTAATGGTAAAATACGCTGACGATTTTAGTAATACAGGAAAGGTATCATTGAGATTTTATGCCCCGAACTTTTATCCGTATAAAAATGTTGTATATTTTTCTCAGGCCATTGATACCACTATTAATGGCAATATCGATGAGTTTTTGAAAAAAAACGAGTTTACTTACTCAGGTATAAGAACAAAAGGAGGGGAAACAAAAATACTGAGGAAGATATATGCCGAAATAATTGATGGAAATGGATTTAAGAACGAGTATGACTTTAAATTGAATATTAATGAGAATACAGCTATAACCATTGACCTATTTGTTGTTGATAAGGACGATAATCCAGTTTTTTCTAAAGGTCATCTTATTGAGTTCCCGCTTAAGAATAAGGACTTGAAAATATTTGATGGAACATTTAGATTTGATTTTCCAAAGGAAGCATTATGATAATTATTTTTTTAATTTTTACTCTGCCTCAAAATAATCCGAATCAATATTTTTCAATTCAAACATTTTTGACGGAGTAACTCCAAGATTGTGATCAATCATATAGTCCGCAAGTTGCTTATTGTTTATTAAAATTATTTTTGCATCTACCTTTTCGATATAATCTGTAGCCTCCTGTGAAAAATAAGAGGTAGTAATAAAAATTCCCTTTTTGGAAGGTTGCCCGGATAATGCACCCACAAATTTTTGTAAATCAGGCGGCCTATTTTCATGGAATGTAATTTACGAAGCGGAATGCGGGGCACCCAAAGAGAAGTTCCGCAGCGTGCAGCAAGGAAATCACTCTTTGGGTCGCAATGCTGCGAGTAAATTATATGGAATGAAAAT
>JBBIOU010000045.1:0-4430 GCA_037443205.1 Flavobacteriales bacterium
TGAGAATCTTTGCATTTGTTCGGGTGAAATTTACTCTTTTTCATCCGTAAATAATTTATTTTAAATAGGTCGGATGGAACTCGCATGATGAAATTTCATACTTGTTTGTGTTTAACGAATCATGCTCTTTTTCATAGGTTTTTACAGTTTAATATTACTTTTTTTCTACTTTTAAACTGTACTTTTTTTAGTGAGCATACATTGTACCGGCCTTTGCTTTTGTCAATAACCTGAACATAAGTTTTTCCATTGGGTGATATTAGCTTCCTAATAAACACAAATCAAAAATAAAAACACAAATTAACACCCAAAACAAAAAATTACCTCAGTAAAATTAAGGGTTTCAGAAGGTACCACTAAAAAATGCGGAAGTCAAGGGCAATACTGATTAGGTTTTATGGGAGTAAACAGGGATATTGTACCTTAAACCGGTTAAAACATTAAGCAGTAGTATATGGTGTTTTCTACTGCTTAATACTTGGTTTTAGCTTAAATGAAATTTTTTGGAATTATTTTACTTATCGTTATTAATAGTTGCCTTCAGGTATTCTCTGTTCATGCGTGCAATGTTATCGAGCGAAATTTCTTTAGGACATTCAACGGCACAGGCACCGGTATTGGTACAATTACCAAAACCTTCTTCATCCATTTGTTTTACCATATTTAATACGCGGTCTTTGGCTTCGACTTTACCTTGAGGTAATAAGGCTAATTGCGATACTTTGGCCGATACAAACAACATAGCCGAGGCATTTTTACAAGCTGCCACACAGGCTCCGCAGCCTATGCAAGTAGCTGCTGCAAATGCTTTATCAGCATCGGGTTTGGGTATGGGTATAGCGTTGGCATCTTGTGCTGCACCGGTATTTACCGATATGTAACCACCGGCTTGTATAATGCGGTCGAATGCACTTCTGTCAACCACCAAATCTTTGATAATGGGAAAAGCAGCTGCTCTCCATGGCTCAATATAAATGGTATCTCCGTCTTTAAAAGAGCGCATGTGTAATTGGCAGGTAGTAACACCGGTTTGGGGTCCGTGCGGGCGGCCATTAATATATAGAGAACACATGCCGCAAATACCTTCGCGGCAATCGTGGTCGAAGGCTATGGGTTCTTCGCCTTTTTCTACCAATGATTCGTTTAATACATCCAACATTTCTAAAAACGACATATCGGGTGAGATATGGTCAACTATATAATCAACCAGTTTACCCTGTTCTTTTGCGTTTTTTTGTCGCCATATTTTTAATGTCAATTTCATAGTGCTGATTATTTATAACTGCGTTGTACTAATTTAATGTTTTCATATACCAATTCTTCTTTATGAAGTTGGGGTGCCTGGTCGGGGCCTTTGTATTCCCATGCGGCAACGTATGCAAAGTTTTTATCATCGCGCAGTGCTTCGCCATCTTCGGTTTGGTATTCTTCGCGAAAATGCCCTCCGCAACTTTCATTTCGGTGCAGTGCATCTATACACATCAACTCTCCTAACTCTAAAAAGTCGGCTACGCGACCGGCTTTATCCAGTTCGGGGTTAAATTCGGTATAGCTTCCGGGAATGCGCACATCTTTCCAAAAATCTTCGCGAATTTGTTTGATTTCTTCAATGGCTTCTTTTAGTCCTTTTTCATTGCGTGCCATACCGCATTTATCCCACATTACTTTTCCCAAGCGTTTATGAAAATAATCAACCGGTTTGGTGCCTTTATTGTGAATAAAACGGGTTATTGTTTCTTTCACTTCTTTTTCTGCTAGTTCAAATTCGGGCAAATTAGCCGAAATTTTACCGGTACGTATTTCATCTGCCAGATAATCGCCAATGGTGTAGGGTATAACAAAATAACCATCGGCTAATCCTTGCATCAAAGCTGAGGCCCCTAAGCGGTTTGCGCCATGGTCGCTAAAGTTGGCCTCGCCCAGGGCATATAAACCGGGCACGGTTGTCATTAAATTATAGTCAACCCATAAACCGCCCATGGTATAATGTACGGCCGGATAAATTTTCATGGGTACTTCATACGGATTTTCTCCTGTGATTTGCATATACATATCAAAAAGGTTTCCGTATTTTTCTTTTACTACTTCTTTTCCTAATTCGTAAAGCTGTTGTTCGGTAGGGTTTAGTATTCCTTTTTTGGTAGCTTCGGTTTTTCCGTATTTGTATTTAAGGTTATAAGCAAAATCCAGAAACACGGCTTGTCCGGTAGCATTTACCCCAAAGCCTGCATCACATCTTTCTTTGGCTGCACGCGAGGCAACATCTCTGGGAACTAAGTTTCCGAATGCCGGATAACGTCTTTCTAGGTAGTAATCTCTGTCTTCTTCGGGAATATCATTTCCTGTTTTTTTACCTTCGCGTATGGCTATGGCATCTTCTATTTTCTTGGGCACCCATATTCTTCCGTCATTGCGCAACGATTCCGACATGAGGGTGAGTTTACTTTGATGGTCTCCGGAAACCGGAATGCAAGTTGGGTGTATTTGTGTAAAACAGGGGTTGCCAAAAAAGGCTCCACGTTTGTAGGCTTTCCATGCTGCACTCACATTGCTGCCCATAGCGTTTGTAGATAGAAAAAATACATTTCCGTATCCTCCGCTGCATAATAATACCGCATGAGCAGCATGTCTTTCGATTTGTCCGGTAACCAAATTACGCGCAATGATACCTCTGGCTTTACCGTCAACTATCACTACATCCATCATTTCATGCCGGCTATACATTTGCACGTTTCCTTTGGCAATTTCTTTAGATAGGGCTGAATATGCACCTAAGAGCAATTGTTGTCCGGTTTGTCCGGCTGCGTAGAAAGTGCGCTGTACCTGTGTTCCGCCAAAAGAGCGGTTGTCTAATAGTCCGCCATATTCGCGGGCAAAGGGTACTCCCTGAGCCACGCATTGGTCAATAATATTTGCTGATACCTCTGCCAAACGATATACATTGGCTTCGCGTGCACGGTAATCTCCGCCTTTTATGGTATCATAAAACAAGCGATAAACGCTGTCGCCATCGTTCTTATAATTTTTTGCGGCATTTATGCCTCCTTGTGCAGCAATAGAGTGAGCACGCCTGGGAGAGTCCTGAAAGCAAAATACTTTTACGCTGTAACCCAATTCTGCCAACGAGGCTGCTGCCGATGAACCGGCTAAACCGGAGCCAACTACGATTATATCCAATGAGCGTTTATTGGCCGGATTAACAAGCTTAACGTGCGATTTGTAATCAGACCATTTTTTATCCAGAGGACCTGCGGGTATTTTTGAATTTAATTTACTCATGGCAAATAATTTTTTGATTAATGTCCGAAATGATGATATAATGCAATTACAATGAATCCCAGAGGTATAAAAACTGCAAACAAGTTGCCCAGTTTTACGATTACGGGCGTGTATTTAGGATGACGGGCTCCCAAAGATTGAAAGGCCGATTGAAATCCGTGCAGTAAATGTAAAGCCAAAAACACAAAGGATAAAACATATATCGCTACGCGTATGGGGTCAACAAATTTTGCAACCAATTCTTCATAATACCTGTAATTGCCGGAATTGTTTAATCCGCTCATATCTCCCTGAATGTATTTTACATTTATTTCATGTATCCAAAAATCGTAAAAATGCAGCGCTAAAAAAAGCAAAATCATTACTCCGGTTATTATCATATTTCTGCTCATCCAGCTTGAATTGGCTGCCGGGCTGTTGTAAGCATATTTATGCGGACGTGCCTTTCGGTTTTGAATTTCGAGTACAAAACCCATTATAAAATGAAATAATACCCCGGCCAGTAAAATGGGTTGTAAAATGAATTGTACAATGGGGTTGGTGCCCATAAAATGCGATGCGGTATTAAATGCATCGGGGCTGATTACCGACAAAAAGTTAATAGTGAAATGCTGGGTTAAAAAAATGATTAGAAATAACCCCGAAGCAGCCATCCAATATTTGCGTGCCAACGATGTTTTAATGAACGCTGAGTTAGACATAGTTATTTTATTTTTACTTGCACAAATGTAAGGTTCTAAATACAATTATTTTAAAAACAAAAAATATTTAGAATAGTTCTAAATCAGAGAGTAAAATAATGACATGCAACTTATTTGGCTTGCTATATTGCAAATGGCCGAATTGGCATAGCTTTACCCGCTCGGGGGAAGTGTAGGTTCTTAATTATCATTGCTAACAGGCTCTGGTTTAGATAATTAAACTCAAATATTTATTGTGTTATTTGTTACTATTGTTTTTGATTGCCATAAGCAGGTTGTAAGCACCTTTAACAACAATAGGTTGGTTTATCAAACTATCTGAATTTATCCCAAAATTGTCATTAGAAAACAAAAAGAGGTGGAGATTTGATATTGTTTGTGTTCATCCAAAGTCCGGTAAACCATTCTCTTCTTTTCATGGCAAGGGATAATTTGAGTATTCTTTGATTT
>JBBIOU010000046.1:0-12046 GCA_037443205.1 Flavobacteriales bacterium
TCTTTTGTCTTGGAAACAAAAGAAAGTAACAAAGAAAAGTTCAAGACGCAAATAAGCTTCAGCGCGCTCTAAAAACTTCTTAACGCAAATGCATTACATCTGCATTTGCTAAAGTTTTTATTCACGCCATGCGCACGCCCGCATTTGCGTCAGGCTTACGCGCTTTAAAAATCTCTGTGTTACTCTGTGCCCTCTGTGTTTAAAATTTTTTCCTTAAATTTGGCTAAGCAGTTTAATGACGAGCAAAACACATATAACCAATTACTCTCCGTTTGGGGTGCTGCTGCAAAACAGAGAGTTTACTTCTGCAAAGTATCGTTACGGGTTCAATGGGCAAGAGAAAGATGATGAACTTAAAGGAGAAGGTAATAGTTTAAATTTTAAGTATCGAATGCACGATCCGAGGTTGGGGAGGTTCTTTGCTGTTGATCCACTTGCTGCAAAATACGCTTATAATAGTCCATATGCGTTTTCTGAAAATCGAGTAATTGACGCGAGAGAATTAGAGGGTTTAGAAATGGTTATTACGAGTGAAAACAATATCATGTATGGCCCAATTCGTTCTCAAGGAATTCCAGCAGTATCCCCATTTGAAACTAAGGACTTTAATGAGATTACAACCGAAGATGGGATACAACAGACTATTATCATTGCAAATGATAATAGCTATTACTTCCGTCAGGTGGTATCTGATGCCGACTTATTTAATGGAGTTGTTGTTAATCCCAGTGCACGAGGAACCGGTACATATTCGACAGAAGACCTTGAAACAGGAGAAATGACTGTAAATGTGAAAATTCGATACCAACAAGGTACACCGCCAACAATTTATACTGTTGGGAGAGTTACTTGGGAATTTACGAATGTTGCTACTGAAAAAAGTGGTTCCTTTGCTGAATTAGATTTTCAAGCGGCTCGTGGTCACATCACTAAAGAAGAATATATTAAAGGAAAAATTGCTTTGGAAGCAGAAGCTGCTTGGAATATGTATTTGGTTCAAACAGAGTTGGGATATTCTGATCCAAATGCACAGGCGCTTATTCCTCAAGAAGCAAGAATGTTGGGAATTGATTTGCAAAAGAAATTTTTTATCGAGAACTTCAAAATTGATAAATATGAAAACGGAACTGCTGAAACAGAAACTGGAATTAAATCCATTCAAGAGGCATATGGCGAACAATATGAAGAATTGCAAAATAATTAAGTTGTCTTGGAGTAATGTGAATAATAGGTGTATATTAATATTTTCGTTATGCATGCTGTTCTCTATCAATAATTTATTATCTCAATCTATGATTGATTCGAGTGAATATGTCAGCTTAAGAAATGATATAATAGTTTTGATAGAAAAGCAAGGGAATTGCTCTACGAAATGTAGATCAGGTTCCATTAGCCCGACATCAGATACTTTAGACAAACTTAGTTTCAAGCAAAGCTTAAATATTGGAATATCCAAATCATTAATACGATTATGTGAGAAAAACGAAAAACTTTCTATTATTGTTTTGACTGAATTAATTGTGGATGAAAAGTATGATTGGACATGTAATATATTGTTATATTATCTCACACAAGTTCCAGCCCATATCATTTTTAAATATTGCCCCTCTATGTGTGATAGATGGCGTATTGAACAAAAAAATGCTGACATTAAAAGGTGGAATGAAAGACAACCCTAAAATAACATGTATAGTAAAATTAGCAGGGATTGAAGTTTATCTAAATCATCGAATCAGGACGAAATAAGTATTGTTTTGGATTTTGAATGACTACGAAAACTTCCAATTCTTCCTTTATCCTTCCAAGCTGGAGTCGTTGGTAAGTTTTTTCTGTTTAAATAACATCTAATCATCAATAAATGAAGTTGATCATACCAAAAATCCAATACATCGTAACTGTATTTGATTTTTAAATAGTTGAAAACAAACTCTTTGTAAACGTATTTATCTTGTACGGCTTCAATGGGCAAGAGAAAACCGATGAGTGGAGTGGCAGTGGAAATCACTATACTGCGGAGTACTGGGAGTACGATCCTCGGATTGGTCGTAGATATAATTTAGACCCAGTTGTAAAGCCGCATCAAAGTGGGTATTCAACTTTCGCAAATAATCCAATTTATTGGGTTGACCCATTAGGGGCGAATGAATCAACCCACATAGATGAAGTAGGTAATGTTATTGCAGAGTATGATGATGGGGATAACGGTGTTTATGTTCACGCAAACGGAACGACTAAGCAGACAATTGATAATAGAAGAAATGCTTGTGACCCTGTTTGTACAAATGTTAATACTGATGCCAACGGAAGGTATATTGGCGAATTAGGAGGAACTCTTGATATTCAATCTACTGGAATTTACTCCAACAAATTGGCCGAAAGCGCAAATAAGACATTAAATCCTAATTTTACATTTGGTGATTGGTATAATAAAGTCAAACAAAATGGAGAATGGGACTTGAAAAACAACAAGAAGACGATTTGGGGTGTTGCATGGGATTATGATGCCAAAAACAAGACAACAACTTCTTTCAAGACTCCATTCCTCCTGTTTGAAGATGCGTCAGATTTCGGAAATTATCATGCAGGTTTTACAGGATCAATGTTTGGTATTCCAATTCCAATTCAGAAAATAGGTGCGGGATTTGTTGAGCAAATGAAAGATGTCAAAAGCGGTGACTGGGCTCAAGTTTGGGCACAGTACTGGCAAATGGCCAAGTTTTGGGAAGATAATGCATTTATGGACGAAAAAGACGATCATCGTTGGAATACCCAAGGGATGTCAGATGCGTTGTTTATTAAAGAATTGTTAGATTTGAAACCAGGAAAATATGTTGGTGTTGTTAAAGTGAAATAAATTAATAACGTGAAAAAAGCACTTGTTCAAAAAATTAGTATGGCCTTTTTTGTTGCTGGGTTCTTTTGGGGATGTAGTAACAACGATAATTGGGAATATTTAAAGACTGATAGCTTAGGTAATAACGTATACGTTGAGAAATTTGTAAACAAAGGCGGAGTTTACGAAGGGAATTCAGTAGAATATTTTATTACTGATTCTTCTTCTTATCGATTTTCGATTGGTATTTGTGATGATAAAGAATTTTTCGATATTAAGTTAGTTTCCTCAAAGGTAATTGTAGAGAAACATTCTCGAAGAAATATGAAAAATAAAACATCAAAAATTATTGAAACAATCGATTATGACTTGCCTCGTTGATATGTATGTATTCGAAGAAAATCAAATCGGCCAATAAATTTTCTTCAAAGGAACCAAGGCCCTTGTTTCAGGATCAAATTTATCATAGTGTTCAATAATCAAATCGGCAATAATCTCGTTATCAATTAACATTATAGGATTGTTTGCTCGTTCGCCTTCGTATCTGCCGTCTTTAGTGAAACCGGAAGTCGATACATAAACACCACGTTCGCCCGGACGCATACCACCTAAAAAGCTACGAATGTCTTCTGAACCAATTTTTACCCCTCGATGTTTTACTTCGACTTTAATTCTTGGTATTTCAAGACCTAATCCGTCAGGTGAAGCAAGAATATCTTTACCGCGATCCATTCCCTTTGCACTTACAAGGGTTTTATAGCCCATAGCACGAAGAATTCCTGCAACTAAATCCTGCAATTGCCAAGCATCCAATTTCATGTATTTGTCCTTAATGAACTCCCGCGCCTTTTCTTCTATTTCTTTCTTTTCGTTCAATAACAACGATAGTTCCTGAGCTTCACGTTCCAGTTCTTCTAAGTTTTCATTCGAGATGCTTGACAATCTCGAAGTTTCTGCGTTTAGCAATTCATCCATGATTTCAGGAGCGACATTGAAAATAGTTAATGTCGATCCGAGAGAGTTTTTGGAGGAAGGAGTTAATTCATCACGCGATACACTTTTTATCCAGTTTATTTCCCGGTAGTGTGGATAATCCTCATCCTTTGTATCATTGAATTTATACTCAGATTTTACTTCTCCAATCCAATAAATACGTTCGGAAGCATCGTATGAAAGTATTTTCTGACCAATCTCTATGGTAAACCTGAACTTGAACATTTGAGCAGCAAAATTGTTGATTTGTGCCTGCGAATATTCCGGGTAACTTTTTCGGAGCAATTCTTTTATTTCGTTCTGATCCTGGACTTTAGTTAGATCGCCAATCTGTTTCCAACCAATAGCAATGATTTTATTTTCGATAAATTTGTTCAACATATATCCTCCTTCACCTGCCCTTACCATCCAAAAAGTGCGTAGATCTGCCATAATTCAAAATTTGAGTTAAATGTAGAGTTTTATTGCATTTCTGACAATGGGCGGATTCTAAAATTAAGTGTAATCAAATCAATTTATTGTACCCTGTGTATCTCTTTCGCCTTATCAAACCCCACCCATTTACCGTTTGTGTCCAAGCCCCGGTTGGCAAGTTCTTTCCGTACATAATCATCAATAACAACGGCTGATCATACCAAAAAACGCAATACATCGTACATATATATAGATGTCAATTGATTGAAAATAAATTGATTGAAAAAGCCGATATCTTGTACGGGTTCAATGGGCAAGAGAGTGATGACGAGATAGCAGGAAATGGAAACATCTATACAGCAGAGTTTTGGGAGTACGATTCAAGGCTTGCGATGAGGTGGAATCCTGATCCAGTGCCAAGAGCATTTCAATCACCGTATGCTACTTTTGCTGGTAATCCAATTTATTTTGCCGACCCAAGTGGAGCATTAGAATGGCATCCGGAAGATGATGGCACTGGTACGGGGAACCAAGTTCTTGTTGCCGACCAAGGAGACGATTATAATACTTTGGTTACATATCTTGAAGGTATTTATGGTGCTGGAAATGTTCCGGAAACTGATTTAGCTTTCTATAAGGATCAGGTTGACATGCTACAAGGAATTTCAAATCGAAATGGAAATGGAGGAGAAATTGAGGGAAGTAGAATTCAATCTCGAACTGAAGGATTTAATAATTTAGTAGGTAAATACCTTGAAACGCGACAAAGGGAGAAACCAAGTTGGAATTTTACTCTGGATGGAGGAAACGGGTGCTCTCCAACAACATTTAAGAGAGTCGATGCTGCGGTTGAATTTGTTTACGGAGAAGACCTCTTAGGAGCATACGGTGGATGGAAAGGCACCCCTTATAATGCATGGCAAGGAAATGAAAGTTATAAGGGTGGAAAATTTGGTACAGGGGTATCGGAAGCATTGGGGCTGGGAACTCTTTTAACGAGAGAGGAGATTGAAAATGGTGGATTGAAGCCGGGTGCATTATTGAGGCTTTCACAATCACCTGGTCCGGGTACACTTAAAGTATCATGGCACGCTGCTATATTTCTTCACTATAACTACGATGCAAATGGCGCGATAATTGGTATGACTTATTGGCAACAAGTTACAAAGGGTGGAACGGATCAAAGTTATACAGCAACAATTGAATTTAATTATAGCAACGGGGGAACCTATAACTTTTGGCAGGGGTATAAAGCTGTTCTTGGATTAAATTTTAGGTAAATTTGTACTTATGAGGCTCTGCATATTATTCTTCCTGTTGATCTCTGAATTAGGGGTAGCTCAGCCGAGATATCGGGTGAATAGTGATATTATTGAAGTAACGTTTACAGATAATAATGCTTCAAATGATTCCTTAGTTGCAAGTATACTTTTAGATTCGTTAGCATTAAAAAGTGAGCATCTTATAGTTGGTGGGAACGTAAGTGACTTACCAAAAGATCTTTATTTACTAAAGCACATAACACGGATTGAAATTTCTGTAAGTAAGCCATTTTCTATTTCAAAAGACCTATCAAAATATAAGAAGCTAAATACATTATGGGTTTGGTGTGAAATAGCAAAGATTGACGAAAAACTCCAGTTGCCACAATTAGAAACAGTCTGGTTTAAGAATTGCGGACTTAAAGTATTTCCGAAGGTTATTTGTAAGTGGCCGAAATTGACAACCATCAATTTAAGTGGAAATTGTTTCTCAATAATTCCGAAGGAAATTAAAAAATTAGGATGCTTAAAGGAACTTTGGCTCTCTAATAACTGCATTAAAGAACTTCCATCTGAAGTCGGCTCTTTAATAAATCTTGAAAAATTAAGCCTTAGTGAAAATCAGTTATTAACTATTCCTGTGGAATTATGTAAGCTAACTAAATTACAAGAATTATACTTAAATAAAAATGACTCTCTTGTTATTCCTGAATCAGTTCTAAAATGCATTGAAGGTCTACCAAAATTGACAGGATTTTATCATGATTAACAAAAATTATATACTTGGTTGGCTTTGCTGCACAATATTATTTGTGGTGAATAATTGCTCCTACGGTCAGAATAAAATTGAAATCGAATCGAAGAATAAAAAGCATGAGAATGCATTAGGGATTAACGAATTTTATTTTATCCATCATATTTTTGCAGATGCTTTTTTTATGACGGAATTAAGTAAGGACGTTGATACCAGTGACATTGAAAAAATTATCAAAGAAGTTCAGCCTAAACTTTCTGAAACTCATCCTGTAACTGTAAAAATCAAGAGGAAAGAAAAGCCTGATGGTCATTTGGAGTTTTCAGTTCTTGGAAAGGATGGCAGTAAAATCCTTATGATGAAAATCAATTATATTCAAAAAACTAAAATGTTTACCTCTGATTTATCCGATAAAAATCTTTTCGTCCGTATGTATTTTATTAAGGGTGATAAACTCGTTTATCGAAAGGATGTTTATTCAAAAGAGGAAGAAGAAACTCGAAGTAAGGAAAGTCAGCACACATTGGCTGAATATTATCTATTCAATGATCGGATTGAAGACGATACATTGGTTTTAGGGCTTCTTGATCCAATATTATCCAGTGATTCAACAAGTAATTTGGATAAATTATATGCCAAGTTATATTACACAGAATATTATCTATCAGTTGGAAACTTTACTGAGGCCGATAAAAAACTGAAAGAGCTTGTTGCATTTTATTCTCAAAATAAAGATAGCATTCCCTCCGCTTACGAACTCATTGTAAAATTAGCGGGGATTGAGGTTTACCTAAATCATCGAATCAGGACGAAATAAGTATTGTTTTGGATTTTGAATGACTACGAAAACTTCCAATTCTTCCTTTATCCTTCCAAGCTGGAGTCGTTGGTAAGTTTTTTCTGTTTAAATAACATCTAATCATCAATAAATGAAGTTGATCATACCAAAAAACGCAATACATCGTACATATATATAGATGTCAATTGATTGAAAATAAATTGATTGAAAAAGCCGATATCTTGTACGGGTTCAATGGGCAAGAGAAAGATGATGGGGTGAAAGGGGAAGGGAATAGTTATGATTTTGGTGAAAGGATGTATGATAATAGGTTAGGTAGGTGGTTAAGTGTAGACCCATTAGCAAGGAAATACTCTGAATTTAGTCCTTATTGCTTTGTAGCGAATAATCCAATTAACTTAATGGATTTAAACGGAAGGGACATTGTTCCAACGATACTTTACCATTACGAAGCAAATTCTTCCTACGGTATTCCCTATTGGCCTTCACAATCAAGCCACATGGGCATGACTGTTCCGAGCTATGGATATCAAACGAATGATAATGGCACAATCGACATCACAATTAATTTTAATATCTATTTGAGTCCCATACTTGACAATTCACATCCGGGTAATTCTTTATTTTTGGATCGGAACCACCCAAATCTACATATGCATATTAGGCTACATGAATCTGCACACATTCAACAGAAAGTACTTTTGGCTCAAACTGCTGTTTTAAATGGTTCGTATAATGGTAAAATTTATACAGGCACAGCAAATGATATAATGAATCAAGCCTATACTGATTTTCAAAAGGAATATGCGGCTAATAATGGATTAAGTGAGAATATGGATGATTGGACTTTTGACCAGCAACGAGAATTTAATAAAACATACTATGCCAATGATGTAGGAACTGCTCCAATGCAACTAATGTTTGGTTTAGTCGTAAAAAGTCTAAAAAATGCAGAGAATGCAATGTATCAGGGTACTGATCCGGTTACAGGAGCTCCGAATCAAGAACAAGATGCAAATAATAGAGCGAACGCGGTATTAAAGGTAATCGGTGGTGAAAATGCTGTGCCAATGGGGAGACTAAATTATTTTACTGAAGAGGAGGTTTGCGGTGAAGAATGTTGTGAAGAATAATATAAACGAATTTTTATGAAACTACTTTGTACTTTGGTTTGTATCCTAATTGTATTAACCGCTTACTCTCAGAAATCGAAGGATAGCTTAAAGTATAAGCCAAACCCTGTTACACTTACAATGGAAGACCTGACTAAGCGATTTATTCAGCCGTATATTGATTCTTTAAATAATTATACGGCAGGAGACTTTCTACCCAAATTTCTTTTAGAACCAAGTTTTGATGCGGATCACTTTGCTTATTGGCCGGCTAATCATAGACCCATAAGTTTTAGATATCTCATTTTTAGTAAGGTTACTAATCTTAGCATTCTAAAAGAAATATTAGTATCACAGGAAGGTAAACTGAAAGAAAAACTCGAAGGATACAAGAGTGAGTACTTTGAAAAAATCCCGTTTCAGGAATTTTCAAACTGTGAGTTGGCTTCATATAGGTTTGATCAGCTTACTAATGAGAAATATTATAAATAAATCAATTAGCATTGCTTGGTGTTTATTTTATTATTAATCCCACATTACGCATTAGCATGCGTAATGCTCGCCTGAGGGCGGATAACTCCAATCCCGCCCCTTTGCCAAAGCACTCAGTCCGCCTCTGGAGGAAAATTTGAATTTATTTCAAATTTCTATTGCTGAATTTGGGTTAATTACTAAAATTTGGAAAATATTGTTAGAAAGTTTAGGTAAACATATATACGCAATATACGCGGAAAATATTATCGCTTTTGTAGGTTACATTTTTTCGGGTGCTTCTATACCCAATAAATTTAAACCGTGACTGATTACCCGGGCAGTAGCCATGCACAAAGCTATGCGGGTGTCTTTTAGCTTGTTTTCGGTTTCTTTTAATATAGGTATAGCCTGATAAAAATGATTAAACGTTTTTACCAATTCGTAAAGGTAATTAGCTAACAGGGCAGGGCTGTATTGTTTGGCGGCTTCGTGCAAAACAGATTTATATTCGCTGATAGATTTTATTATTTCTATTTCTTCAGGCACAAGATTTAAGGTGGTGTCTATTGATATTTGTAAATAATTTGCTTTGCGCAACAATGATTTGATACGTGCGTGTGTATATTGTATAAAAGGACCTGTGTTTCCTTGTAAATCAATAGATTCTTCCGGATTAAACAGCATGCGTTTTTTGGGGTCAACTTTTAAAATATAATATTTTAGTGCGCCTAATCCGATGCAAGCATATAATTTTTCTCTTTCAGCAGGATGTATCTCATCTGCTTTGCCCAGTTCCATGGTTTTTTTTTCGGCTTCTGCAATCATTTCGTCTATTAAATCATCTGCATCAACCACGGTTCCTTCGCGCGATTTCATTTTTCCGGTAGGGAGGTCAATCATTCCATACGAAAGGTGATAACACTCCTGCGCCCAATTATATCCCAGTTTTTTTAGTATGGTAAATAACACTTTAAAATGATAATCTTGTTCATTGCCTACCGTATATATCATTCCATTTACATTCGGATAATCTTTGTATCTTAAAATAGCTGTACCTATATCCTGGGTAATGTAAACAGAGGTTCCGTCAGCGCGCAGCAATAGTTTTTCATCCAAACCATCTTTGCTTAAATCAATCCATACCGAGCCATCACTTTTTTTATAAAAAACACCTTTTTGTAAACCTTCTTCTACAACTTGTTTGCCTAATAGGTAAGTATCACTTTCGTAGTATAATTTATCAAAATCAACGTTTAATTTTTTGTAGGTTTCATTAAAACCATCATATACCCATTGGTTCATGGTTTTCCATAAATCTATGGTTGGGAGGTCGTTGTTTTCCCATTTACGCAGCATTTGCTGTGCTTCCAAAATAGCCGGTGCATTTTTTTCGGCTTCTTCTTTACTCATTCCTTGTTGCACCAATTCATCAATTTGTGTTTTATACAATTTGTCAAATGCCACATAATATTTACCCACTAATTTATCGCCTTTCATTGCAGCCAAAGCAGGTGTTTCGGTGCCACCCGCCTTTTGCCAGGCAAGCATGCTTTTACAAATATGTATGCCGCGGTCGTTTATTATTTGTGTTTTAATAACGGTGTGTCCGGTGGCTTTTAATAATTCGCTTACCGAATAACCTAAAAATATATTACGTAAATGCCCCAGGTGCAAAGGTTTGTTGGTATTTGGCGAAGAATATTCAACCAGATAAGTTTTGCCTGTAGAAGTAAACTTCAGGTAATCGGGTTGAAGGCAATTTTGTAATTGGATTAGCCAATAACCATCTGTATAGCTTATATTTAAAAAACCTTTTACCACATTATA
Organism: Flavobacteriales bacterium; assembly: GCA_037443205.1. GTDB lineage: Bacteria > Bacteroidota > Bacteroidia > Flavobacteriales_D > UBA2798 > JBBIOU01. The sequence continues at coordinate 10,469 of JBBIOU010000046.1, forward strand.
CCGGGCCAAAATATTTAAGTTTTTGCTCAGGTATGACCCTATATCTTCGGCAGTTGTTTCGGCAGATTTACCTGAAATTTTTAAGAACGGAAATACAACCAGTGTAACGTCACCATCAAACTCTTTTTTAGTTTTTTGCAGTTGTATCAGGTTATCCGGAATATCTTGTTTGTATAAATCTTTGATTGCTGATTTTATTGTATCAATTAATAAGTTATTCATCATTTCTTTTTGCTTATTATGGTTGCAACATCGTTAATTATATCAAAAGCTGTTTCGGCCATGGTATTACATTTGTTGTCCAGACAGGGATTTACTTCTACTATTTCAAAGCACACTGTTTTATCATTATTTACCAGATAATTGATTAAGGAATGCGCTTCATTAACCATTAATCCATGTTCGGCCGGAGTTCCTGTGCCTAATGAAACCGAGTGGTCTAAGCTGTCAACATCAAACGAAATATATAAGTAATCTACGCGGTTAAGGTAATTCAAGGTGTTTTTTGCAATTTGCTCCGGTCCAAATTGGCGTACTTCGTCAGTAGTAAAATTTTTAATTTTCAGGGTGTTAATCAGGTGTTCTTCGGCCGGTTCAGTACTTCTAACCGATATAAATACTAAATCTGCGGCATCTATTTTAGGGCAAATGCCTCCGGTGTTTTTTAAGGCTTCCCAACCCTCTTTGGTTTCGTTTACTATATTATTTATTTTACATTCCGGGTTATCTATAGCCAGCGCTGTGGCCAAGGGCATACCATGCAAATTACCCGAAGGGGTGGTATAGGGCGAGTGTAAATCGGCATGGGCATCTATCCAAACAACCCCTAATCTTTTGTCGGGAAAAGCTTTTTTAATTCCCGCAATCGTAGCACCAGCAGTTGAATGATCGCCTGCCAAAACCAGAGGAAATGAACCCTCTTTTATAACCTTATACACTTCTTCGCAGGTTCTGTTGTAGATGCGGGTTAAAGCAGTAATGTATTTGGCAAAGGGAGTTGTAACGGGTGTATAAAGCAGGTGATTTTCGGTGGGTACTATCCGGTAAGGATATTTTGACAGCAAAGGATTATTCTTATTAAAACCTGCCGTTCTGATGGCTGCCGGCCCTAAACTCGCTCCTCTGGTACCGGCACACAATTCTGAATTAACTTCAATAAAATTTAACATACGCATAATGTTTTAATATTTACTTTTGAGCTCAATTTTCAAAGTAAGTAACTTACTTTGATTAAAATGAAGCCATGTAATTAACTTAAAATAATAATTTTAAATGGTTACTACTTATCACGACCTTATACGCCAAACATTCGATTTTCCTACCGAAGAGTTTACTGTAAACGAAGGCGAACTATACTTTAACGGTATCCCCTTGATGGATATTATTAAACAATATGGTACGCCTATTAAACTCACTTATTTGCCCAAAATTGCCGAGCAAATACAAAAGGCTAAGAAAATGTTTAATGTAGCAATGGCTAAGGCCGATTACAACGGCAAATATACATATTGTTATTGTACCAAAAGTTCACATTTTTCGTTTGTGCTCGAAGAAGTAATTAAAAATGATGCGCATATA
>JBBIOU010000047.1:0-4225 GCA_037443205.1 Flavobacteriales bacterium
AGCGCGCTCTAAAAACTTCTTAACGCAAATGCATTACATCTGCATTTGCTAAAGTTTTTATTCACGCCATGCACACGCCCGCATTTGCGTCAGGCTTACGCGCTTAGAAAAATAAATTAACTAATACTAAAACCAAAAATTTTCTTATTTTTGGGTAATTACTACACATGTTATACAAACAAAAACACATATACGGCAGTTCGCGTGTGGGTATGGATGTGGCAGAAAAGGATATGATAACCCCAACTATAACGGAACAGTCGTTTTACCGCGAGTTGGGCAAAAAGCAATATGAATTATCTAATCATTTAGGTAATGTGCTTACAGTGATTACGGATAAGAAAATTCCTGTAGAAAATATAAATATCACTGGTGAAGTTGAATATTTCATTGTAGAAATTCTATCTGCAACAGACTACTCACCGTTCGGGGTAACATTAAAAGAAAGGGAATTTACGAGTGAAAAGTATAGGTATGGCTTTAACGGACAGGAGAAAGATGATGAAGTGAAGGGTAGTGGGAATAGTTATAATTATACTTACCGGATGCACGATCCACGATCCACGATTAGGTCGTTTCCTAAGTATTGATCCTCTTACTAAAAAATACCCGTTCAATTCTCCGTATGCGTTTTGTGAAAATAGGGTGATTGATGGTATTGATCTTGAAGGGTTAGAATATGTGTCATTTAATGGCAGTAAATGGCATGATATTTCAAAAATGACTGCGGATCAGGTCGCTGCATTATTCGCGGAAAACAATGTGAATTTTGATTCAGATTGGCTTGATAATAATGCTAAAGATGAATATTGGACTGTAGATAGTTATAAGAATACCTATAACAGATCTCTTGGAACCAAAATTAAAAAATATGCATCAAAAGCCAGTCTTCATAGCCCAAATAGCCAACCATATTTTAGCGAATGGGATAGAACTTTTACTGAATGGCTATATGCGTATGATGAAAAATTAGACGGTCCAAAAGGAGTTTGGAATGGTGTGACACTTGCGCTTTCAACAGTTGGAGTAGTGTTGTCAGGAGGTACTTTATTGGCTGCAGAAGGAACTTTTGCTACCTTTACCGCCGCTGGAGGTTTGCTACTTAGTATTGATGAATTAACCGCAATGCCAGGTGAAAACACGATTTTAGAGAATTTAGTCGAACAAGCAGGCGGTGAAAAGGCACTTGCTTTGTTCAAAGGAGCTAAACTCTGGATTAGTGTAAAAAATGCAACGAAAGGGCTTATTGATGTCTCTGTAGCTTTAGCTGATGGCAAGCAAATTACAGGTGTTTGGGATGCGGTAAATAGTGTTTTTTCTACGGTACAAGGAGTTGAAGATGTTAAGAAAGCTGCAGAAGAAATGCAGCAGAAAACAGGTACAGCTACTGGTACTGGAACAGGAACTGGCAGCTGTGAAGAAGAAGGAGGTAATTAATAGCTATACTTATGGATAATAATCTGATTGATAAAAATGTCATGTTTTCCTTTCCCGGAGAAAGTAAAGCGGCAAGAGTTTCTTTCTTTATTTTCCCATTTATTTTGTTTTTTGCTTTACCTGTTATTTTTATTGTGAACGGAAAACCTATTGGAATCATTGTCGGAATACTTATTCTTTCGCTTGCAACATTATATGCAATCAGGAACGTAATTAAGAGAGTCGATTTTTTGAATGAGTCGGTTAGGGTAAGTTATTTAACCCGCCATTTAGATTTGACCTACACTGATATTAATAGGATATACTTCAATCAGGAGGGATTTTTGCCTTGGCATGTTTATGTGATAAAATTCAAGATTAAAGGGAAAACCAAGAAAGCGACATTTTACTGCAAGAAGAAAACCTTTGACGAGTTGATTCCATTTCTAAAGGAAAGACATGTTGCATATTCCAAGTAGGGTTTTATTATTATTATTCAATGAAAAGGTTTAAAATTCTATTTCTTTTTACTATAATTTTTATTTCTTGCGATCATGGGAGTAATAGAGGTGGGCTTCTGACAAATGGTAATAGCAAGACGTGGAAAGTAAAAGAATTAATTTTCCAATATGGTAATGATTCGGATAATTTTGCTGCGGGAAAGGCGATGAACGATCCTAATTTGGATATTTATTATAAATTCTTTGAAGATGAAAATCTCTTTATTTATGGCATCGTTAAAACGAACTCCAATGAGCTAAATGTTGGTGACACTTCATTTACAAATAAAACCAATTGGAGGTTTGATAGTGAAGAACTTATTTTTGTTACTTTGGATGGGCTTCCAAATCAATGGGGGTCTCATCCTTTTATAATTCAAGAAATAACTGAAAATACACTCATCGTACATACAAAAGGATTGAAAATTGAATTTGTAAGTAATTGCAAACGCCGATTAAACTGACCCACTTTCGCCGGAGCAAACTGACCCACCAAAACGCTGGCGAACGATGGGGTAAAAATACATGTTGGATTAGGGTTAAACAAAATTAGTTTTCTTCTTTAGCTGTTGTATTCGGTTTCTTTCTACGAAGCGATTCGCCTTTAAGTTCCACTCGGTGTGATTCGTGTATGATTCGGTCGAGTATGGCGTCGGCAACGGTTTGTTCGCCGATAATATCGTGCCACTTGGTAACAGGAACTTGTGAAGTAATAATCAACGATCCTTTTCCATGACGATCTTCAACGATTTCCATCAATGCAGAACGACTCATGGCATCCAATGGCTGTAAGCCAAAATCGTCGAGTATTAATAATCGATGTCTTTCCATTTTTGTGATTTCACGTAAGTACGTACCATCTGCTTTTGCCATTTTAAGTTTAGCAAACATTTTTGGAACATTAAAATACAACACTCGGTATCCCTGACTACAGGCGTTATAACCCAAAGCTGATGCAATATAACTTTTTCCTATTCCGGTGCTGCTGGAAGCCGTTCACCAAGTACAGCAGACAAAAACGCCATATCCAAAGGGCACGTTATTCCTACATCAACCCAAGAAAGTTATAGTACTCACGGAGATTGCTACAAATCTGCTTGTGCAACTTTGAGTAACAACAATTATGAACCAGGTAGTTATTGGGGTGATAAGGATTATCAGTATCAAATGTACAAAGCGGGTAATACACCAAATGTTGATATAGCTAAAACAAGACTGGCAGGCTTTGAAAAAATAAATTCAGAACTTGAAGCAGGAAGACCCTTTTAATAGGAGTTGATTATCATTCAGGAAATTCAAATCCAAATACAGATAAAACGACAGACCATTTCATAGTTTTAACAGGTAGAGGATTTGATAATGATGGTAATTTATTTTATACTGGCTTTGAAAATGTAGATGGTGGTAGTAATGCAGACGGAACATCAACAACTCAAAACAGGTTCTATCCACAAGCAGACGGAACACTACAAGGAGGGACGACATATAAAGGAGGGATGACTATTACACAAGTCAGACCAGTTAAAGAAAAGAAATAATCCGAATGAAAATAATGAGTTTTTTACTTATTGTCGTTTTACTCACATATGCATGTACTTCAACAGTTCAGCAAGAAGCACAAGCAAAGCTTGTTCATGAACAAGTAGAATACACCATTTATTTAGACAGTTTTGAACCATCAGGTTTTACTTGTGCTGATTTTACAAGGTTACAGAAAATAACTAAAGACTTTCCTGAAAGATTAGATATTATCCCTAATGATATTGCGTATAGGCTGACATCCCAAGATACTATACACTCTGAATTTTATTGCAGGTGGATTGATTCGGTTCAAGGCGTTTTTAGAATGATTACGGATGAATATAGTATTGATTTTTTAGTGTCTTTTTCAGAACAAGGAAAGCCATTAGATTATATTGTATTCAAAGGAGCTAAAAGGGAATTAGTAAATGAGAAAAGAATTTACACTAAGTTCTACTCTGACTATTATTTTTCAGATGAGTTTATTGTCATAAATACATTAGACACAACTGAAAAGGTTGTACATCCACACGTAGCAAAAATTCTTAAAACAGATAATTGGCATATTGATGAAAATGGAAAGTTTAAACTAAGATAAGTATAATTCATTTTCCGTCCGTATTTCCTGTTCCTGCCCCTGCAATCCAAAAAAGTTTTCCACAATTAGGATTTTGCTCTTAAACCCCTCCACCTTTCTCCCCGCATAGCAGTGCAGGTGTTTTTTTTAGCCCGATGGCTATCAGGGTTTAGTGGTAAATTTTTATTACGTTATATACCCGGCCTATTTT